>NZ_JBKAGV010000001.1:0-88707 GCF_046290545.1 Pikeienuella sp.
CCGCCACAGATCGAACTCCTCCTCGTTCATCATCATCATCATTATCTCTTACTTTGGCGCCTACTATGCTGAGATGATCTCGATGAGTTGCTTCGATTGTCTTGAGGAGCTCGGTGACCATTTCTGCTGTGACGAGATAATGATGATGATGATGAACGAGGAGGAGTTCGATCTGTGGCGGTTGTCCTATCCATCTCCATCATCCTATATGATTTTTTTTGTAGAGTGGCGCCTGTTATATTTTACCACAACAAGGACAAGCACTTCTCCTACCCTCGCAGAGTCACCGTTTACTCATCAACGCAAGGTAACCACCGCCTCTGGTGATGCCACGACGGCGGGCTGCTGCGGATAGGCTGCTCTGTACAAGTTCTTACTGGTGAATGTGTGGGTGTGGTGTGTCGAGTAAGCGTTGATAAAACCTTTTCGGGCTATCGGGCTTGCTCACATCTTTTGCATTAATTTGACGCTCATCTACCTACCTAGATACTACCTACGGTAGTTAGATTAGAGACGACTCTCTAGAGAGAGGTAGGTTCTTGTCTTGGGCCCGCCCTCGTTCTCCCCGCCCTCCTCGCCTTCCTAGCGCCCGGCGCGGCGCTGGCGCATCATCCGCTCGGCGGCGCGCCGATGGAGACCTTCGCCCACGGGCTCCTCTCCGGAATCGGGCACCCGATCCTCGGCTTCGATCATCTCGCCTTCCTCCTCGCCCTCGGCGCCGCGGCGGCGCTGACGGGGCGCGCTCTCGCGCCGCTCGCCTTCCTCGGCGCGATGGCGGCGGCGGCGGCGCTCCGGCTCGATCCGCCGTTCGGGGAGGGGCTGGTCGCGCTCTCCCTCCTCGCGCTCGGCCTCGGGCTCGTCCGCGGGCGGGGCCTCGGCGGCGGGGCGGCGCTCGCGCTCTTCGCGCTGGCGGGGCTCGCGCATGGCGCGGCTTTCGGCGCGGCCCTGACCGGAGTCGAGGGCGCGGCCCCGGCGCCCGTCCTCGCCGGTTATCTCATCGGCCTCGTCGCGACCGGCGGCGCGCTCGCCGGCCTCGCCGCCCTCGCCGCGCGCCGCCTTGCGCCCGCCGCGCTCCGCCTCCCCGGCGCCGCGCTGGCGGGGGTCGGCGGGTTCCTCCTCCTGGAGGCGGCGGAGGGCGCGCTGCTCTCCGCCCTCGCCTGACATGCCCGTCGCGATCCGCCCCGCCGCGCCGCGGGAGGCGGCGCCGCTGCTGAAGGCGAGCCATGCGCTGATGCGCTCGCTCTTCCCGGCGGAGGCGAACCATTTCCTCGACATCGACAGGCTCGCCGCGCCGAACATCCGCTTCCTCGTCGCCGAGGAGGAAGGCGCGCTCCTCGGCTGCGCCGCACTTCGGATCTCGCCCGAATACGGCGAGGTGAAGTCCATGTTCGTCGCGCCGGAAGCGCGGGGGAAGGGCGCCGGCGCCGCCCTCCTCGCCGCGCTGGAGGCGGAGGCGAAGGCGGCGGGCCTCCCCGCCCTGCGGCTCGAGACGGGAACCGGGCTCGACGCCGCGCACCGCCTCTACCGCGCCGCCGGATTCGTCGATTGCGGGCCCTTCGGCGACTATGAGGAAAGCCCCTACAGCCTCTTCATGGAGAAGCCGCTGCCCGCTCCGCCCGTCCGCCGCGCGGGGCCGGGGGAAGACTGGGCGGCGGTCCGCGCCCTCGTCGCCGAAGCCTTCGCCTATATGGAGGGGCGGATCGACCCGCCCTCCTCCCTCCATTGCTGGACGGCGGAGACCTTCGCCGCCGAGGCCGACGCCGGCGCCGCCTTCATCGCGGAGGCGGGCGGGCGGCCCGTCGCCTGCCTTTTCGCGAAGCCGGAGGGCGACGCGCTCCATATCGGCAAGGTCGCGGTCGCGAACGCCTGGCGCGGCCGCGGCCTCGCCCGCGTGCTGATCGAAGCGGCGGAGGCGGAGGCGCGGGCGCTGGGCCTCTCGACGCTGACGCTCGGCTCGCGGATCGAACTCGCCGAGACCCACGCCGCCTTCGCCGCCCTCGGCTTTGCGCGGACAGGGGAGAGCGCGCATCCCGGCTTCGACCGGCCGACCAGCATCTCCATGGCGCGGCCTTTGAATCGCCCTCCACTTCCCGTCACATAGAAAAAACGATTCGGGCGCCCGGCGCCGGGAGGGAACCGCCATGCCTACCTATGAATACAAGACCGTCGCCGCCCCGCGGCGCGCGCCGAAGGCTTCGGGCGCGAAGGGGCCGGAGGCGCGGCTCGCCCGCGCGATGCAGGATCTGATCGCAGCGGAGGCGCGGCAGGGCTGGGAATATCTCCGCGCCGATTCCCTTCCCGTGGAGGAGGGCGGCGGGCTTTTCTCCAAGTCGGCGACCGTCTGGCGCGCGGTGCTCGTCTTCCGGCGGGAGGCGGCCGCGCCGCGCCGGGCCGAGCCCGATTTCGCCGCCGCCCCCCGTGCGCCGGGCGAGCCGCGGGAACCCTTCCTCAGCGTCGCCGCCTCCCCCGCAGGGCCGGACCGGGCGGAGCCGCTCCCCGGCGCGCGGCGGGACTGAGCGCGGCTCAGTCCACCGCGTCCCCCACCGCCTCCACCGCGCCGACGGTCACATCGACCGCGCCGCCAACCACGGTCGTGGTCACGTCGACCGCGCCCTCGACCACGGTTCCGACGATGCAACCCGCCAGGAGCAGCGCCGCCAGCGCCGCCGCCGCGCGGCTCACTCGGAGAGTTCCAGCGCGAGCGCGTGGACCGGGCCGGCCAGCTCCGCCGCCAGCGCCTGATGCACCAGCCGGCTCCGCTGCACCCGGCTCACGCCGGCGAAGGAAGGGGCCTTCATGCGGACGCGGAAATGCGTCTCCCCCTCGGGGCGCGCCCCGGCATGGCCGGCGTGATGGTGCGATTCGTCGATCACCTCCAGCGCCTCGGGCGAAAAGGCGCCCTGAAGCTTCGCGCGGATCGTTTCCTGAACCTTCATCGCCATCCTCCAAAGTCTTTCGCCTTGGCCGGGCCGCCGCATGGGCTATGCTCTCCGGCTGACTCGCCCGAGAGGAGGCCATGAGCGCCCGATCGCCCCTCGACTATGACATCTCCGTCACCGCGGACAAGCGGCGGCGCGCCCGCGCGCGCGGCCTGACCGGGGAGACGGCGGCAGAGGCGCGGAAATGCGAGCATCAGGGCTGCCAGAATCCCGGCCTCTTCCGCGCCCCGAAATCGCGGGAGAACCTCTTCGACTATCGCTGGTTCTGCGAGGACCATATCCGCGAATTCAACAAGTCCTGGAACTATTTCGAGGGCTGGACGGAGGAGGCGCTCAACGCGCAGGCGCGGGCCGAGCGCGCCTGGGAGCGGCCGACCTGGAAGCTCGGCCAGCGCCCCGCCAACGGCGCCCATATGGACGGCCGCTCCTGGGCGCGGGAAGGCTTCTCCGACCCGTTCGAGGTGCTGGGCGAGAAGGCGACGCTCAATCCCGGCGCGGAGCGGCGCGCGGCGCAGCGCCGGCGCCTGCCGAAGAACGAGGAGAGCGCCCTCGGCATCCTCGGCTGCGGGCCCGAGACGCCGAAGGTAGATATCCGCAAGCGGTTCAGGCAGCTGGTGAAGGATCTTCACCCGGACATGAAGGGCGGCAGCCGGGAGGACGAGAACCGCCTGCGGGACGTCGTCTGGGCCTGGGACCAGATCAAGGGCTCGCGGAATTTTTCCTGAGAAACAACGGATTATGGGGGGATTCTGATGCGCATTCTCCTCGTCTGCCTCGGCAATATCTGCCGCTCGCCCATGGCCGTCGGCGCGCTTCGCGCCCATGCCGCGCGGGCGGGGCTTTCGCTCCATGTCGAGGGGGCGGGGACGGGGGGGCATCATGCCGGCGAGCCGCCCGACCGGCGGGCGGTCGCCGCCGCCGCACGCAGGGGCTTCGACATATCCGGGCTCCGCGCCCGCCGGGCTGAGGCGGCGGATTTCCGGCGCTTCGATCTCGTCTACGCGATGGACCGCGCCAACCTCGCCGCCCTCGCCCGGCTCCGGGGGCCGGAGGGCGCGCCCCTCGCGCTCTTTCTCGACGAGGCGGGCGGGGCGGCGGGGCGGGAGGTTCCGGACCCCTATTATGACGGCCGGTTCGAGGAGGCGCTGGACCTCATCGAGGCCGCCGCCGAGGGGCTCGCCGCCCGGCTGGCGCGCGCCGAATAAAATTTCGAAATTTTCGATTATCCAACCAGATCAGGGGGATGACCCCCCTGCTCACTGTGAGCACACGCCCCTCAGCGCACCCCCATCCCGAGCTTCATCGCCAGCCGCCGCGCCGGGCGGACGCGGATCAGCGCGCCGAGGCCGAGGCGGCGGAGGTCGCGCAGCGGCTGCGCCTCGGCCATCGCCGCCCGGTTCAGCGCGTCCACCCCGGCGACGCGGGCGGCGAGTTCGGGCCAGCGGCGGGCGTAGCGGGCGAGGGCTGCGGGCGCGCCCGCATCCCCCTCCCCCATCGCGGCGCGGAGCGCGGCGAGGTCGCCGAGGGACATGTTGAGCCCCTGCGCCCCGATCGGCGGCACCACATGCGCCGCCTCCGCGACGAGCGCGACGCGGGGCCCCGTCAGCCTCTGCGCCATCAGGGAGATCATCGGCCAGGCCGCGCGGTGGGAGACGACGCGGAGCCGCCCCAGAACGCCGAGGCTCCGCCCGTTCGCCGCCTCCTCGAATTCCGGCTCCGGGAGGCCGAGCAGCCGCTCCGCCTCCGCCGACCGCTCCATCCAGACGACAGAGGAGCGGGGGCCGTCCGGCCCGTCCGGCATGGGCACCAGCGTGAAGGGCCCGCCGGTGCGGTGGATCTCGGTCGAGACGGCGCGGTGCGGCTCCTCATGCGCAACGGTGAAGACGAGCGCCTTCTGCCCGTATTCCGTGCGCCGCGCGTGGATCCCCGAAAGCCGCCGCACCGCGCTCTCCCGCCCGTCCGCGCCGATGACGAGCCGGGCGCGGATCGTCTCCCCGGTCGAGAGCCGGGCGATGGCGCAATCCCGCCGCACGGTCAGCGCCTCCAGCGCCGCCTCGTTCAGGATGCACGCCTCCGGGAGCCCGGAAAGCCGCTCGCGGAGCGCGCGGCGCATCGCGGAATTGGGCACGTTCCAGCCGAAGCCGGGCTGGCCGAGTTCCGCCGCCACGAAATCCCCGATCTCGCGCGCCTTGTTCTCCCGCCCCCCGGCGTCGATCAGGCGCATCGTCTCCAGCGGCGCGATCTCCGCCGCGAGGAGGGGCCAGACGCCCGCCTCCTCCAGCAGGTCGACCGCGGGGCGGAGGAAGGCGGTCGTGCGGCTGTCCCGCATCCCGGCCTCCGCGCTCTCCCGGTCCGCCAGCGTCACGCGCCGGCCCGAAGCGGCGAAGAGCGCCGCTGCGGTGAGCCCGGCGACCCCGCCGCCGACGATGAGGATGTCTGTCTCGCTGTTCATGGCCGGCAATCTAGCGGCCCACCCGCCCGCCGCCAGCGCGTCAGAGAAGCGCGGCCCGCGACGCCGCGTCCCAGCCGACGAGCACCCGCCCCTCATGCTCGATCACCGGCCGCTTCACGAGCGCGGGATGGGCGAGGAGGAGCGTGGCGGGCGCCTGCGCCCGATCCGCTTCGGAAAGCCCGCGCCAGGTCGTGGACTTGCGGTTGACGAGCGCCTCGGCTCCAGCAGCCTCAAGCCAACGGGCGAGGCGCGCCGCGTCCAGCCCTTCGCGGATGTCGGCGATCTCCGCCTCCTTCCCCGCCGCCTGAATCTCCTTCAGCGCCTTGCGGCATGTGTCGCAGGTCTTCAATCCCCAGAGTTCGATCATCTCAGCCTCGCGTCACCATCTGGAGGAAGACGGAGAGGTCGTCCGTCGCCGCGTCGGCATGCTCGCCTTCCTGCTCCTCCGTGATCCAGAGCGTCCGCATCCCCATCGCTCGCGGCGCGGCGAGGTTGCGGTGGTCGTCCTCCACCATAGCGGCGCCGGCGGGCGCGAGCCCGTCCTTCGCGAAGACGGAGCGGAAGGCCGCCATGTCCGGCTTCGGAACGTAGCCCGCATCCTCCACGCCATAGCGCGCGTCGAAAAGGCCGGTCAGCCCGCGGGCGGCGAGCACCCGGTCCGCATGGCCGCGGCTGCCGTTGGTGTAGACGATCTTCCGCCCCGGCAGCGCGGCGATGGCCGCCGCCAGCGCGGCGTCCGGCGCGAGCCCGGACAGGTCGATGTCGTGCACGTCGTCGAGATAGGGCTCCGGGTCCGCGCCGTGGACGCGCATGAGCCCTGCCAGCGTCGTCCCGTGCGCGCGCCAGTACTCGGCGCGGAGCCGGTCCGCCTCCGCCGCCTCGACGGAGAGGAGGCGGGAGACATAGGCGGTCATCTTCGCCTCGATCTGGTCGAAGAGCCGCGCCGAGGCGGGATAGAGCGTGTTGTCGAGGTCGAAGACCCAGGCATGCGCGGAGCGGAAGAGATGGTGCGGCATGGCCGACGCCTATAGGAGATGGGGCGGCGGAAGCAAGGGAATCGCACATGGCGGGCAAGGAAGACTGGGCCGGCGCCCTCGGCGCGGAATGGGCGCGGAAGGCGGAGGCGACGGACCGGCTGCTTCGCCCGTTCGGCGGGGCGGCGATGGAGGCGCTGGGCCCCGTCGCCGGGCTCCGCGTGCTCGATCTCGGCTGCGGCGGCGGGGAGACGACGCTGGCGCTCGCCGGGGCGGGGGCGGAGGCGACGGGGGTGGACGTCTCGCCCGACCTCATCGCGCTCGCCGAGCGGCGGCGCGCGGAAGCGACGGGCCGGGCGGCGACGGCGCGCTTCCTCGTGGCGGACGCGGCGGAGGCCGTGTTCGAAGAGCCGATGCAGGCGCTCTTCTCGCGCTTCGGGGCGATGTTCTTCCCCGATCCGCCGGCGGCCTACGCCCATATCCGCGCGCAGATGGCGCCGGGCGCCCCGCTCGCCATCGCCTGCTGGCGCACGCCGCGGGAGAACGAATGGGCCTCCCTCCCCCTCATGGCCGCAAAGCCGCACCTCCCGCCCGCCCCGCCGGCGGACCGGCGCGCGCCCGGCCCCTTCGCCTGGTCGGAGCCGGAGGAGAGCTTCGCGCCCCTCCTCCGCGGCGCCGGTTGGCGGGACGTCGCCTGGGCGCCGGTGGACCGGACGATCCGCCTCGGCGAGGGGCGGGGCGACGACCCGGTAGAGGCGGCGACCGCCTATGCGATGGAGTTCGGCCCCCTCGCCTCCCGCCTCCGTTCGGAACCCGAGGAGACGGCGCGGCGCGTCGAGGCGGCGGTGAGGGAGGCGATGGCGGCGCGGCTGAAGGACGGCGCGGTGGAGGCGCAGGCGGCGGGCTGGGTCGTCACCGCCGCAGCCTGAACCACGCCTATTCCGCCTCGAACCGGAGGGCGACGCCGTTCATGCAATAGCGGAGGCCCGTCGGCGCCGGCCCGTCCGGGAACACATGGCCGAGATGCGCGTCGCAGCGGGCGCAGAGCACCTCCGTCCGGCGCATGAAAAAGCTCCGGTCCTCCTTCTCGTCCACCGCCCCGGGTTCGATCGGGGCGAAGAAGCTGGGCCAGCCAGTCCCGCTCTCGAACTTCGTTCCCGAATCGAAGAGCGGCGCGTCGCAGCAGACGCAGCGGAATGTTCCGGGCCCCTTCGGGAAATCCTCGTGGCTGCCGGCCCGCTCCGTGCCGTGACGGCGGGTGACCTTGTAGGCCTCGGCGCTGAGCTGGGCGCGCCATTCGGCGTCGCTCTTCACGATTTTCTCCATATCCGCAATACTCCCGCGAGGCGTCATGTTTCTGTGTCGCATCGCTATATAAGCGTTTGGTCGAGGCGGAAAAGCGCCTCGCAAGCGGGAGTGCGGGAGCCATGGTTCCTTTTTCGCGCGGCGCCCTGACGGCGCGACTGGCGGAGTGCCCCGCCGATATCGAGGCGGCGCAGCGGCTGCGCCACCTGACCTTCATGGAGCTGCGCGGCGCCGCCCCGCGGCCCGACGGGCGCGACGCGGACGCGCTCGACGATCTTTGCGAGCACATGCTAGTGGAGGATCGGCGCACGGGCCGGCTGCTCTGCTGCTTCCGGATGCTGCCGCTCGCCTCCGGCGCGGAGATCGACCGTTCCTATTCGGCGCAGTTCTACGACCTGGAAGCGCTTCGCACGTTTGAAGCGCCGATGATCGAGATGGGCCGCTTCTGCGTCCATCCCGAGGCGCGGACGGACCCGAACGTGATCCGCACCGCATGGTCAGCGATGGCGGCCTATGTCGAGTCGCGGGGGGTCGAGCTCCTCTTCGGCTGTTCGAGCTTCGACGGCACGGACGCGGACGCCTATGCGGACGCTTTCGCGCTCCTGAAGACGAAGCATCTCGCACCGAAGCGCTGGCTGCCGCGGGTGAAGGCGCCGCGCACCTTCCCCTTCGCGCGCCTCCTCCGCTTCCGCCGGCCGGACCTGAAGGCGGCGGCGGCGAAGATGCCGCCGCTCCTCCGCACCTATCTGATGATGGGCGGCTGGGTCTCCGACCATGCGGTGGTGGACCAGAACCTCAACACGCTGCACGTCTTCACCGGGCTCGAGGTGAAGCGCGTGCCGCCTTCGCGGGTGCGGCTGCTGATGGGCGGGTGAGGGGCGGTCAGACGCTGACCCCGAAGAGAAGGCCCACCCCGGCGGTGACGGCCATCGCGAAGGCGCCCCAGAAGACGACCCTGAGCGTCGCGCGAAGAAGCGGCGCCGCCCCCGCCCGCGCCCCGAGCGCGCCGAGAACCGCAAGCGCGACGAGCGTCACGACGAGGACGACGGGAATGATGGAGCCCGCCGGCGCCGCCAGCGCGGCGAGGAGCGGAACGGCGGCGGCGGCGCTGAAGGTCGCGGCGGAGACGAAGGCGGCCTGGAGCGGCTTCGCCGCATGGGCCTCGGAAAGCCCCAGCTCGTCCCTCACATGCGCGCCGAGCGCGTCCTTCGCCGTCAGCTCGGCGGCGACAAGCCGCGCGGTTTCCGCGCTCAGGCCCCGTTCTCGGTAGATAGCCGTCAGCTCCTCAAGTTCGGCTTCGGGCGTGGCCGCCAGGGCTTCGCGCTCCCGCGCGATGTCCGCCCGCTCCGTGTCGGACTGGGAGGAGACGGAGACGTACTCGCCCGCCGCCATCGACATCGCCCCGGCCGTGAGCGCGGCGAGGCCCGCTATGGCGATGGCGTCGGAAGAGGACCCGACGGCCGCGACGCCGACGATCAGGGACGCGACGGAGACGATCCCGTCATTCGCGCCGAGCACCGCGGCGCGAAGCCAGCCGCTGCGAAGAAGGTAATGCGGATCGTCGGGATGCGCGCTCGAGGCAGGCATGGCGGGCCTCTCCGGGTTCGCCGCAGCCGGGGCGGGCCGCTCCGCCCCGGCCTATTCCTTCCGCCTCGCCTTGCCCAGCACCATCTTCTGCCCGGCGAGCGAGGCCTGCGGCCCGAACCAGGCATAGGCGAGCAGCGCCGGCTCCCGGTCCGAAACCGTGATGCGATGGCTGTGGCCGGGCGGGTTGAAGATCAGCGAGCCCGGCGCCCAGACGCCGAGATGGTTCTCCGAAACGGCGCCGGAGAGGCAGACATAGCTCTCCTCGATATCGTCATGCGCATGGGCCGGATAGGTGCAGCCCGGCGCGAAGAGCACGACGCCGAGGACGACCTCGGAGGAGATCACCGGCCCGTTCGGCCCGGCGAATTCGGCGTAGGCGTAGGATCTCTCCAGCGCTTTCGGCAGTTTCTCGTAGCCGTAGCGCCAGATCAGCCGGTCCGAGAGGGCGTCGATCGCGCGGGCGACGGCGCCCGTCCGCTCCTGCCGCGCCTCGTCGAGCGCGCGGCGGAGATGGGCGGCGACGGGCTTTCCCTCCGGCGGGTCGAGCCGCAGCGGCGTGTTCGGCTTCATCAGCCGGCTCACCGCCTCCCGCACGCCGCGCTGGTGGCGGCGGATCACCTCGCTGCCGCCGGAGGGGAGGAAGCGATAGAGCTCGTAGAACTCGCGGAGGAGGTATTGCCAGTTCGGATCGTCGGCGATGCGCGCTTGGGTCATGCAGGTTCATTCCCCTTCAGCGCGCCGCCGGTCAAGCCGGGAAAAAGCGCTGGCGCGGGGCGCGGGCGCGGCTAATCTCCGGCCATGCTCAAGATCGACCCCGCGCTCTTCCGCCCCGAAGCCGTCTCTCCGGAAACCCGCGCCCATGTCGAGGCGCTGGAGGCCGCGCTCGCCGTCGCGCCGAAGCCGCACGAGACGCCGGTGGAGGCGAGCCGGCAGGCGCGGATCGAGGGGCGCGGGGTGTTTCCCCCCGCCGGGCCGCTGCCGGGCTCCGAATGGGTGAAGGCGCCGACCGTTCCGGGCCGCGCACGGCTGACCCCGGCGCCCGGCGCTCCGACCGGGCTCTACATCCACATCCATGGCGGCGGATGGACGCTCGGCCTCCCCGACCAGTATGACCGCTGGAACCAGCATCTGGCGCAGGAGACGGGCTGCGCCGTCCTCTCGATCCAGTATCGCCTTGCACCGGAAAACCCCTGGCCCGCCTGCGCGGAGGATTGCGAGGCGGGCGCGGTCTGGGCGCTGGAGGAGGCGGCGCGCATGGGCGCTTCCCGCGTCGTGATCGGGGGGGAGAGCGCGGGCGCGCATCTCTCCGTCGTCACGCTCCTCCGCCTCCGGGCGCGCGGGATGGCGGGGCGGATCGCGGGGGCGAACCTCTCCTACGGCGTGTTCGACGTCGGCCTCACGCCTTCGGCGCGGAACTGGGGGGCGCGGCAGTTGGTGCTCTCGACCCCGACGATGGACTGGTTCTCCGGCAATCTCGGGCCGGTGGACAAGACGTCGCCCGAGGTCTCCCCGCTCCGCGCCGACCTTTCGGGGATGCCCCCGGCGCTCTTCCAGGTCGGCACGGAGGACCCGCTGATGGATGACAGCCTCCTGATGGCGGCGCGCTGGGCCGCTTCGGGCGTGGAGGCGCGGCTCGAGGTGCATCCCGGCGGCGTCCACGGCTTCGACATGTTCGACATCGGGATCGGCCGCGCCGCGCGAGCGAATTCCGCCGCTTTCCTGAAGGCCTGCTTCGCCGCATGAGCCGCGCCGTCAACGCGCTGACGGCGCTGGCGGACCGGTTCGGCTCGGACAAGGGCTCGCGAAAGCACCGCTACACCGAACTCTATCACATGCTCTTTTCCCCGTTCCGGGATCGGGCGGTGACGCTGCTGGAGATGGGCCTGATGATCGGCGGGCCGGAGCATGGCGCTTCCGCCGACCGCGAAGTCGCCGAGCCGCCCTCCGTCGCCATGTGGCTCGAATACTTCCCGAAAGGGTGCGTGATCGGCCTCGACGTCTCGGACTTCTCCGCACATCAGACGGAGCGTTTCCGCTTCATCCGCTGCGACATGGACAGCCGGGCGAATATAGACCGCGCGGCGGCGGAGATCGCGGCCCTCGGCGCGCCCGACATCGTGATCGACGACGCGAGCCACGCCTCGGCCCACCAGCAGGACGCTTTCCTCGCGCTCTTCCCTGTGCTGAAATCCGGCGGTCTCTACGTGATCGAGGACCTGCGCTGGCAGCCCCCGGCCTACGAGGCGAGGCGCAAAGGCTTCACCAAGACGGCGGCGCTCTTCCAGTCCTTCCTCACGACGGGCGAATTCGCCCATGCGGACCCGGCCTATGCGACGGCGATGAACGCGCTTCGCCCCTCGATTTCCGGCTGCTTCGTCTTTCAGGCGCGGTGGCAGAAGGCGCGGCGGGATCAGGTGGCGGTGATCCACAAGCTCTGACCTACTCCCCGATCGTCACGCCCTCCCGCCGCGGGTCCGCCGCTCCGGTGAGCCCCTCGGGCGCGATCCGGAGAATCGCGAGGCCGGAATTGAGGTTGCGGATACGCGGCTCCAGGCCATAGGCGGCGAGGGTCTCCGCGAGAGCCGCCGCCTCCGTATTCTCCTCCAGATCGACGGCTGCGCCGAAGGCGGTCACATGCCCCGCCGAAGCGGCCTCCGCCGGGCTCATGCCCCAGGCCTCCATCGCGAGCAGCGCCTGCGCGACGTAAGGGATAATCCGCGCCCCGCCCGGCGAGCCGAGGGCGAGAACCGGCGCGCCCTCCCGCAGCGCGATGGTCGGCGCCATGGAGGAGCGGGGGCGCTTGCCCCCCTCCACCCGGTTGGCGACGGGCGCGCCGCCCTCCTCCGCCCGGAAGCTGAAATCGGTCAGCTCGTTGTTGAGGAGATAGCCGTTGGCCATGAGGCGGGAGCCGAAGCCGGTCTCGATGGTGGTCGTCATGGAGACGACGTTCCCCGCCGCGTCGCGGATCACGAAATGGCTTGTTCCGGGCCGCTCCGCCGAACGATCCGGCGCCCGGAGCGCGCCCTCCTTCCACGGCGGCTCGCCGGGCTTCGGCTCCCCCGCCCGCTCCGGCGAGATCAGCGCGGCGCGGCTGTCCATGTAGCCGGGGTTCAGCAATCCCTCCGGCATCGCCACGAAATCGGCGTCGGCCATGTAGAGGCCCCGGTCCGCGAAGGCCAGCCGCGTCGCCTCGGCGAAGACGCGCCAGCCCTCAAGCGAGGGGGCGTCGCCGATCCCCGCCCTTTCCGTCAGCATCAGGATCTGCCCGACCGTCAGCGCGCCGGAGGAAGGCGGGCCCATGCCACAGACCTCCATCGCCCGCCACGGCGCGCAGACGGGCGGGCGCGGCTTCGCCTCGTAGGCTTCGAGGTCGCGGCGGGTCATCACGCCCGGATTGACCACCGCGCCGCGCACGACATGGACGATGTTCGCCGCAAGGTCCCCCCGATAGAACGGCGCCGCCCCCTCCGCCGCGAAGCGCCGGAGGGTCGCGGCGAGCGCGGGGTTGCGGAGCGTCGCGCCCTCCGCCAGCGGCGCGCCGCCGGGGAGGAAATAGGCGGCCGTCGCCGGGAAGAGCGCGAGGCTCTCCGCCGCTTCCGCCACCGAGGCGGCCAGGCGGGGGGAGACGGGGAAGCCCTCCTCCGCCAGCCGGATCGCGGGCGCGGCGAGCCGCTCCCGCGGAAGAACCCCGTGCGCGTCATGCAGCGCCTGGAGGAGCGCCGGCGTCCCCGGCACGCCCACGGAGCGCCCGCCCGGCACGGCGTCGCGGAAGCCCATAGGCGCGCCGTCCCGCATCCAGTAATCCGGCGTCGCGGCCGCCGGCGCCGTCTCCCGCCCGTCCCATGTAGTGAGCGCGCGGGAGGCCGCATCCCAATGCAGCGCGAAGGCCCCGCCGCCGAGGCCGGAGCTTTGCGGCTCGACGAGCGTGAGCGCGAGCTGCACGGCCACCGCCGCATCCGCCGCCGAGCCCCCTTCGCGCAAGATTTCGGCCCCCGCCGTCGCCGCGAGCGGATGCGCGGCGATCACCATCCAGCGCGCGGCGGTCACATCCTCCGCCGCGCCGACCGCGAAGGTCCGCTCCGGCTGCGTCTGCGCGAAGGCGGCGACGGGGAGGAGCGCGAGAAGAAGCGCCCTCAGCATAGCGCGACCAGTTCCCGATGCAGCGAGGCGGGGATCGTCACGCCCTCCGTCGGCGTCAGCGGCCGCGTCGCCGCGCGGCGCATTCCGGGGAGGCGCACGCCCTCCTCCTCCAGCAGCGCACGGAAGAGCCGCCCGCCATGCGCCGCCGCGTCCGGCCCGCCGAGCCGTTCCGGAGCGAAGGCGAGGATGAGCTGCCCGCCGAGCGCGGGGCCCTTCCCGTCATCCTCCGCCTCGATCTCCAGCGAGGTCAGCTCCCCGATCAGCGGCCCGGCGAGCAGATCCACCATCAGCGCGAGCGCCGCGCCCTTGTAGCCGCCGAAGGGAGACTGCGCCCCGGCGAGGATCGCCTCCGGGTCGCGCGTCGGGGCGCCATCGGGGCCGATCCCGGCTCCCTCCGGCGCAAGATGACCGTCCCGCGCCGCGATCATCACCTCGCCGCGGGCGGTGAGGGAGGAGGCCTGGTCGAAGATCATCGGCGCCTGTCCGGGCCGCGGCCAGCCGAAGGCCATCGGGTTCGTCCCGAACACCTTCCGCCGCCCGCCCACCATGTGGACGTAGGGCGGCGAGGACGTGAAGGCCATCGCCGCGAGCCCCATATCGGTCAGCGTCTCGACCTCGGGCCAGAGCGCTGCGAAATGGAGGCAGCGGCGGATCGCGAGCGCCGCGACGCCCTGTTCCTTCGCCAGCGCGCCGAGCGCCGGGAGGCCCGTCTCATGCGCGACGGGGCAGAACCCCCTGTCCCCCTCCAACCGGATCACCGACCCCGCGGTTTCCGCGATGCGAGGCCGCGCCCGCCCGTTCGCCTTGCCGGAGCGGATCGCCCCCGCATAGCCCGCGCATCGGAAAAGCCCGTGCGACTTCGCCCCGTCCCGCTCGGCCCGCCACATGCAGCGGGCGATGGGTCCGGCGTTCTCCTCGTCCGCCCCCGCGGCGCGGAGGACGGAGAGGGCGAGGTCCATGACCTCGTCGAGGGTGAGGCGGATTTCGGTCATGCGGAGCTCCCGGCGTTTCCGGGAGCGTGAGGGGAGAGGCGCACGCGGTCAACAGCGCGCGCCCGCACCGCATCACCCCGGATACGCCACCACCTTCTGCTCCTGCACGCCGAGGCCGGTGACGCCGACCTTCATCACGTCGCCCGGCTTCAGCCAGCGGGGCGGCTTCATGCCGAGGCCGACGCCTTCGGGCGTGCCCGTGGCGATGATGTCTCCCGGCTGGAGCGTCATCAGGGAGGACATGTAGGCGACGATCTCCTTCACCGAGAAGATCATGTCGGAGGTGTTGGAGTTCTGCACCTTCTCGCCCGAAAGTTCGAGCCAGATGTCGAGCGCCTGCGGGTCGGGGATCTCGTCCTTCGTAACGATCCACGGCCCGGTCGGCCCGAAGGTCGGGGCGGACTTGCCCTTCATCCAGGTGCCGCCGCGCTCCGCCTGCCAGTGCCGCTCCGAGACGTCGTTGATGACGCAATAGCCCGAGACGACGGAGAGCGCGTCGGCCTCCGACACATGCTCGGCGGTCGCGCCGATGACGATGCCGAGTTCCGCTTCCCAGTCCGGCTTCGTCGAGCCCTTGGGGATGATGACGTCGTCATAGGGGCCGGAAAGCGCCGAGGTCGCCTTGGCGAAGAGGATCGGCTCGGTCGGCGGCGTCGCGCCCGTCTCCGCGGCGTGGCGGGCGTAGTTGAGGCCGACGCAGAAGAAGTTCGGCACGGAAGCGACGCAAGAGCCGATCCGCGTTCCGGCGGGAACGGCGGGCAGCGTGGAGAGGTCGATTCCCTTCAGGTTTTCGAGCGCGGCGATGGAGACGCCCTCACCCGCGAAATCGGCCGCGACGCCGGAAAGGTCGCGGATCGTCCCGCCCGCATCCAGCGCGCCCGGCTTCTCATGGCCCTTCGGCCCGAATCTCAGGAGTTTCATCCTTGTCCCTCTCTTGGCGTTTCCTGTGTGCGGAAGGGCATAGTCCCTCCCCGGAAAGGCGGCAAGCGGGGCGCATCGAATCTGGCGTTCCGCGCCGCCCGTGTTAACATCGCCGAAACGTTCAGGGCCAAGGGGAGGTCTCCATGAAGCGCATAGCCGCCATCGCCGCCGCCGCGCTCTTCGCCGCGACGGGCGCCCATGCCGACATGCTGAAGGTTCATGACGAGAAGGGCATGGAGGTGGAGATCGACACCGCCGCGCTCTCCGGCTGCATGATCGTCTTCGACAGCGCGGGCGCGCCGTTCGAGATCTGCCGCATGAAGAAGGTGGAGCTGACGCCGCCTTCCTCCACCCGCTCCCGCCCCGGCCATACCGAGGACGCGGCTGGAGAAGCGGCGCAGGTGATCTATGTGAAGGCCAACGAATAGGTCTTTCGCCCGGTCCCGCGGAGTGAAGGCCGCCGCGGGAGCCTTTTGTGACGTCCACGCCGACCCTTGTCTGGTTTCGCCGCGATCTCCGGATCGCCGACAACGCCGCCCTCTCCGCCGCCGCCGCGGAGGGGCCGGTCGTTCCGGTCTTCATCCTCGACCCGGTGATCGACGCGCATCTCGGCGCGGCGGCGCGGCTGCGGCTCGAAGCGTCGCTCCGCGAGCTCGGGCGCGGGCTTGACAGCGCCGGGGTTCCGCTTGTCTTCCGCCGGGGCGAGGCGCTGCCGACGCTTCTAGCGCTTGCGGAGGAGACCGGCGCGCGCACGGTGCGGTGGACGCGGCTGACGGACGGCCCCTCGCTGGAGCGGGACCGCGTGGTCAAGGCCGCGCTGAAGGACAAGGGCCTGAAGGTAGAAAGCCATGACGGCTTCACCCTGCTCGACCCCTGGGCGGTCAAGACCGGGGTGAATGAGCCCTATCGCGTCTTCACGCCGTTCTGGCGGGCGCTGATGGCGCGGGAGGTTCCGCGCCCCCTGCCCCGCCCCAAGGTGACGGGCGCGCCTTCGCCCGCCTCCGACCGGCTGGAGGACTGGCGGCTCGCCGCGCCGATGGGGCCGGCGGCGCCGCATCTCGCCGCCGCTTTCGAGGCGGGGGAGGCGGCGGCCTTCGCGCGGCTCGACGCCTGGCTCGAAGGCCCGGCGAAGGGATACGACCGGAACCGGGACCGGCTGGACATGCCGGACACCGGGACGAACCTTTCCGCCTTCCTCGCGCTCGGCGAGATTTCCCCGAGGCAGGTCTGGGCGGCGATGGACCGGGCGGAGGGCGCGCGGGGCGTGGAATCGGCGCGGCGCCAGCTCGTCTGGCGAGACTTCGCGCACATGCTCCTCTTCCACGATCCCGCGATGGAGCAGGAAAGTTGGCGGCGGGACTGGGCGGCCTTCCCCTGGCGGGACGACAACGAGGACGCCGAGCGCTGGCGGCGGGGCGAGACCGGCTGCGCCGTAGTCGACGCCGCAATGCGCCAGCTCTGGGTCACGGGCAGGATGCACAACCGGGCGCGGATGCTCGTCGCCTCCTACCTCACCAAGCATCTCCTGACGCACTGGCGCGTCGGCGAGGCGCATTTCCGCGAGACGCTGATCGACTGGGACCCGGCGAACAACGCCATGGGCTGGCAATGGGTGGCGGGCTCGGGGCCGGACGCCGCGCCCTTCTTCCGCATCTTCAACCCGGAGACGCAGGCGGAGAAGTTCGACCCGAAGGGGGCCTACCGCGATTTCTGGCTAAAGGGCGACGGCGCTGAAACCTTCCGGGCGATGCGCCCGAAATCATGGGGCGCGGCGCCGGCCCGCGCGAAACCGCTGGTCGATCTGGCGGCTGGGCGGAAACGCGCACTGGAAGCCTGGAGCGAGATGCGCGACAAGGCTGATGCGCCGGTCGCCGCCATAGCGGCCGAAGGGTGAGGGAGAGCAGTTCTTGAAAATCGCAGTCGTGGGTTCTGGCGCCGCAGGTCTGGGCGCGGCGCTGGCCCTTTCGGACCGTCACGAGGTCCTGCTCTTCGAAAAGGCGGAACGCTTCGGCGGGCACGCCAACACGGTGGACGTCGCCTTCGGGGGCGAGAATGTGGCGGTGGACACCGGCTTCATCGTCTTCAACGAGCGGAACTATCCCAATCTCTGCGCGCTGTTCGATCATCTCGGGACGCCGACGAAGCCTTCCGACATGTCCTTCGGCTTCTCGATGGGCGGCGGGCGGTTCGAATATGCCTGCGACAACATCGACAAGATCTTCGCGCAGCGGCGGAACGCGCTGAACCCGCGCTTCATCCTCGGCTTTCGCGATGTGATGAAGTTCGTGAGGCACGCGCCGAAGGACCTTGATTCGGGAGCGCTTTCCGGCCTCACGCTGGGCGAGTGGCTGGCCGAGCGGCGCTTCGGCTCCTGGTTCCGGGAGCGGTTCATCCTTCCGATGGGCGGAGCGATCTGGTCCACGCCGACGGAGCGGATGCTCTCCTTCCCCGCCGCGAATTTCGTGAGCTTCTTCGCCAATCATGACCTCTTCACCGGCCTCGCCGCGGCGATGCAGTGGCGGACGGTGGAGGGCGGCAGCCGCGTCTATGTCGAGGAGATCGTTCGTCGGCTCTCGAACAGGGCGCGGCGCGGCGTCGGCGTCGTCTCCTCGGAACGGGCGGACGGGCAGGTCAGGCTCCGCTTCTCCGATGGCTCGGAAGGGCTCTTCGATCAGGTCGTATTCGCCGGCCATGCGCCGGACACGTTCGGGATCATCGCCGATCTCGACCTTCGGGAGCGGGCGCTGCTCGGCGCCTTCCGCACCACGTCGAACCGGGCCATCCTGCATTCCGACCCGGCGCTGATGCCGAAGCGGCGCAAGGTCTGGTCCTCCTGGACGATGATGTTCGAGGGCGCGGAGCGCGGCGCGGCGGGCGAGCCCGTCACGCTTTCCTACTGGATGAACCGGCTGCAATCGCTGCCGGCGCGGAACGATCTCTTCGTCACGCTCAACGCCCGCCGCCTTCCGGCGCCGGACAAGACGCACGCCGTCTTCGACTACGCACACCCGCTCTATGACGAGGCGGCCTTCGCGGCGCAGGCGCGGATGGATGAGATCCAGGGCCAGGGCGGCTACTGGTACGCGGGCGCCTGGCTCGGTTGGGGCTTCCATGAGGACGCGCTGAAATCAGGCCTCCGGGTGGCGGAGGCGCTTCAGGCCCGCCCGGCATGGGCGCGCGATCTCGGCCCGCCGCTCGCCCGAGACTACGACCTGGCGGCGGAATGACCGGCGCGGCGGACGCGCACCGGCTCTATGTCGGGGAGGTGATGCACATGCGCCTCCGCCCCTTCCGGCACCAGTTCCGCTATCGCGTCTTCACCGCGCTCCTCGACATCGACTCGCTGGAGAGCGCGGAAAGCCGGCTGATGAAGGTGGACCGGTTCGGCCTCTTCGCCTTTCACCGGAAGGATCACGGGCCGCGAGACGGCTCCGCCCTCCGCCCCTGGGCGGAGCGGCTGCTGCGGGAGGCGGGGCGCCCGCGCCCGGCGCGCATCCGTCTCCTCTCCATGCCGCGGCTGCTCGGCTACGCCTTCAACCCGCTTTCCGTCTTCTTCTGCGAGGATGCTGAGGGCCGGCTCGAAAGCGTGATCTACGAGGTGAAGAACACCTTCGGGGACCAGATCCCCTATGTGCTCTCCGCCGAGCCGGGGGCGGACGGCGCGGTGCGGCACGAGCAGGCGAAGGAGATGTATGTCTCTCCCTTCATCGGCATGGACCAGACCTACCGTTTCACCATCCGCCCGCCGGACGAGCGGCTGGCGATCCGCATCCGCCAGCATGACGCGGAGGGCGACTGGCTGATCGCGACGCAGACGGGGCGCGCCGTCGCGCTGACCGACGGCGCGCTCTTCCGGCTCTCGCTCTCCCACCCGCTCTCAGCCTTCAAGGTGATCGCGGCGATCCACTGGCAGGCGCTCAAACTGTGGTTGAAGGGCGCACGCTTTACCCGCTATCCGGGCGCGGACGCCGCCTTCCGCGGCGTCGAGGGGCGCGAGGCGCGCACGGAGACTTGATTTCCGGGCCCGGACGACCACAAAATTTGCTTAACAAGTCGGAACGACAGCGGGGAGCGCCGGTTTCGGCGATGGCTATGGACAAGAACATGAAAGGGCCGACGCCGCGCTACTTCCAGGCGGCCTACGGCGTCATCAAGGGCGTCCGCGTCGGCTCGATGGCCTTCGCCCTGCCGGACGGGCGGCGCTTCGAGGCGAAGGGAACGGAGCCGGGGCCGCACGGGGAGATCGTGGTCCGCAACCCGGACTTCTTCGGGCGGCTGATCCGCGAGGGCGACCTCGGCTTCGCCGAAAGCTACATGGACGGTTGGTGGGACACGCCGGACCTTCAGGGCCTGATGGATGTCGTGCTCCTCAACAACGACAGCGTGGGCCGCGGCTTCCCCGGCATGTTCCTGCTCCGCTCCTACGAGCGGCTGCGGCACTGGATGAACCGCAACACGAAGGCCGGATCGGCGAAGAACATCTCCCATCACTACGACCTCGGGAACGACTTCTATTCGGCCTGGCTCGACGAGACGATGACCTATTCCTCCGCGCTCTTCCGGAAGGAGGGCGAGCCGCTTTCCGCCGCGCAGGCGAACAAGTACGATTCGATCCTGAACCTGATCGGCGCCCGCGAGGGCGACCATGTGCTCGAGATCGGCTGCGGCTGGGGCGGCTTCGCGGAGCACGCCGCGAAGGCGCGCGGCGCCCGCGTCACCGGCATCACCATCTCCAAGGAGCAGCACGATTTCGCCCGCGCCCGGATGCAGCGCGAGGGGCTGAACGAGAAGGTCGAGATCGTGATGCGCGACTATCGGGACGAGCGCGGCCGCTATGACGGCATCGCCTCCATCGAGATGTTCGAGGCGGTGGGCGAGCAGTTCTGGCCCGGCTATTTCGACACCGTGCGCGAGCGTCTGAAGCCCGGTTCCGCCGCCTCGCTCCAGATCATCACCATCGCGGACGACCTCTTCCCCGCCTATCGCAAGGGCGTGGACTTCATCCAGAAATACATCTTCCCGGGCGGCATGCTGCCCTCCCCGACCGAGCTTCGCCGCCAGATCGGGCGGGCCGGGCTCGAATTCCGGCAGTCGATCGAATTCGGGCAGAGCTATTCCGAGACGCTCCGGCAATGGCGCGGCGTCTTCAACGAGCGGTGGGAGGAGATACGGGCGCTCGGCTTCGACGACCGGTTCCACCGGATGTGGAACTACTACCTCGCCAGCTGCGCCGGAACCTTCATGGCGGGCACGACCGACGTGACGCAGGTGGCGATCCGCCGCCCCGCCTGAAAGGGGGCTGAAATGCTCACCGGCGGGCGCCTCGCCGCCGCCTTCCTGATGATGCTGGCGATGATCGGCGCGATGGTCACCTATCTCGACGACGCGCGCTTCTTCCGGGAGGACTGGCCGGCGCCCATCGTCGCCGCCGCGATCATCGGCTTCGCCGCGGGCTGGAGCCAGCTCGGCGGCGGACTCGGGCGGGACTTCCTCGCCTCCGGCATGTTCGGAATCGGCGCCGGCGTGGTCGCCATCGTCTTCTTCGCGCTTATCTACGGAATCAGAAGCGCGTGGATCACGCATTTCGGCGTGCAGTTCGACGCGCCGATCGACGTGGTGGCGCATATCATCACGACGGGGTTGACCGTGCTCGAATCCGCCATCGCCTCCCGCAGGACCCTCGCGGCGCTCATCCTCGGCTCGATGACCGCCGGGATCATCGCCGAATATTTCAACCGGATCTGGCGGTGAGCCTCCGCCGCAACGCCGGCTATGCGGCGCCAGCGCTGCCGCTCGCGGCGCTCTATTTCCCGGTCTATGTCTATGTCGCGCCGTTCTATGCGGAGATGGGCGTCAGCCTCGCCGCGCTCGGCGCGCTCTTCATCGCGATCCGGCTGATGGACGCGGTGACGGACCCGCTGATGGGCTGGCTCTCGGACCGGACGCCGGGCTTCATCGCGCGCCGGTTCGGGAGGCGGAAGCCCTGGCTCCTTCTCTCCGCGCCGCTCGTCGCGATCTCCTGCTGGATGCTGATGGTCCCGCCCGAAGGGGCGGGGATCGGCCATGTCGCGCTCTGGCTCTCGCTCCTCACCCTGTCCTGGACCGTGGCGCTCACGCCCTGGTTCGCATGGGGCGCGGAGATCTCCGGCGATTATGCGGAGCGGGCGACGATCACCGCCTGGCGGGAAGGGGCGACGCTGGTCGGCACCGTCATCGCTGTCATCCTCTATAACGTTTCGGAAGGGGCGGCGGAGGGGATGCGCGCCGTCGCGCTCTTCGTCGCCGCGCTGATGCCGCTTGCCGCGCTCGCCGCGGCGCTCATGGCGCCGGAGCCAGCGGACTACACGAAAAGCCGCATGGCGCTCCGCGCCGGGCTCCGCGCCGTGGCGGGCAGCGCGCTCTTCCGCCGGCTGCTCCTCGCCTATTTCGTCAACGGGCTCGCCAACGCCTTGCCGGCCGGGCTCTTCCTCTTCTTCATCGGGGACTATCTCGGCGCGCCGGAAGCGGGCTGGCTGCTCCTCGTCTATTTCCTCTGCGCCATCGCGGGCCTCCCCTTCTGGGCCTGGGCGGCGCGGCGCCTCTCGAAGCACCGCGCCTGGGGCCTCGCGATGATCTGGTGCTCCGCCGCCTTCGCTCCCGCCTTCTGGCTCGGGGAAGGGGACGTGGCGCTCTTCGCCGCGATCTGCGTCGCCACCGGTTTCGCGCTCGGGGCCGATCTCGCGCTCCCCGCCTCGATCCAGGCGGATGTGGTGGATTCGGACACGGCGGAGACGGGGGATCAGCGCACCGGCCTCTTCTTCGCCCTCTGGTCGGTGGCGACGAAGGCCGCGCTCGCGCTCTCGGGCGGCTTCGCGCTCATCGCGCTCGATCTTGCGGGCTTTCAGGCGGGGGGAGAGAACGAGCCGGGCGCGCTCCTCGCGCTTGCCGGGCTCTATGCGCTGGCGCCGGTGGCGCTGAAGCTCGTCGCCGTCGCGATGATGTGGCGCTTTCCGCTCGGCGCGGAGGAACAGCGCGCGCTCAGGGCGCGGATCGAGCGCGCCTGACTGCGCCTTCACGTGCGGCGGTAGGCCCGGCGTTCATCATCGGTTATGGTGAGGCTGATATGCGTTGCATTCTACCGATCCGGCGGCCATTGCGCCGCGTCGGCTTTGAACAAGGCGAACCGGCGGATTGATGCGACCAGCAGGCGATATCGAGGCAGCTACCCGGCCTGACGCTCTTGCCGACGGCGCGGACAGATCGCCCCCGGCCTTCGACCGGGCGCTGATCCGTGTTCTCACACGACTCGCACAGACGGAGCCTGAGACGGCGGACGAGGAGATCGAGTCCGCGCTCGCCGAGGTCGGCCGCGCGGCGGGCTTCGACAGGACATACGTGTTCCGCTTTCGCGACGCGACTCTCATGGACAACAGCCATGAATGGGCGGCGCAGGGCGTCGAGCCTATGAAGTCGCGGCTTCAAGGGTTGCCGATCGCCCTGATTGACCACTGGCGCTCAGCCTTCGACGCCGGGGCTCCTGTCCACATCCCGGACGTCCCCGGCCTGTCGCCAGACCGACCGGAACGCGACATCCTGATGGAGCAGGACATCCGCTCCATTCTTGCAGTTCCGATGATGAAGGCGGGCCGCCTTGTCGGCTTTGTCGGCTACGATGCGGTGCGTGAAGCGCGCCCGCTGCTTGACGACGACGTTTTCTTGCTCGAGTCCCTCTCCGCCGCCATTGCGGCGCTGCTGATCCGCCGTCGGGACGCGCTGGCGCTGCGAGAGGGAAAACACAGGATGGCGGCCGTGCTCGACGCCCTGCCCGACCTTGTTATGGAGACAAACGCGGAAGGCCGCTACATCGACTGGCACGGCTCCGATCTCGACTGGCTGGCGATTCCACCGGACGAGCTGGTCGGCAAGACCCCGGAAGAGGCGCTGCCGCCGGAGGCGGCAGACTCCGTGCGCGTGGCAATGGTCGAGGCGGACAAGGAGGGCCGCTCCCGCGTGCACCGCTACATGGTCGGGCCGGAGGCGCGCCCGCTCTGGCGCGAGTTCCGCGTGGCGCGCAAGCAGGATGGCGGGCGGCTCGTCGCCGTGCGGGACGCGACCGCGAGGGTCGAGGCGGAGCAGGCGCTTCGCGCCCGCGAGGCGCTTCTCGACGCTGTCTTCGCGGAGGCGCCGGTCGGCATGGTGCTCTCCGAGCTTGTTAGCGGCGTCGTTCTGGATACGAACGCCGCCTATCTCGCCTCTTCGGGCTATGACGTGAGGGCCCTCGCCGCGCTTCGCCTCGGCGATCTTGTCGCCCCGAAGGATCGCCCGGGCGTCGCCGACCTCTTCCGCGAGACACTCGACACCGGGCGGTATGGGCCCATCAGGGTCGAGCTCAGCCGGGCCGATGGCGGCTCCTTCCCCGCAGTGGCGCGGGGAGTCGCCTCGACCGACGCGGAAGGGAAGATGCTCGTCTGGAGCTTCGTCGAAGATCTCACGGAGCATGTCGCCCACCAGGCTGAGCTCCGCGCCCGCTCGGAGGAATCTGACGCCATGCGCGCGCGGCTGGAAGCCGCGATCGACGCGCTGCCGGACGGCTTCTCCTACTACGACGCCGAGGACCGGCTGGTGCTCTGCAACCGGCGCTATCGGGACTATTATCCGCGCTCGGCTTACGCGATGACCCCGGGCGCGCGGTTCGAGGACATCATCCGCGCCGGCCTCGCCAGGGGCGAATACGAGGCGGCGCTTGGTCGAGAGGAGGCTTTCCTCACCTGGCGCATGGCGGAGCATCGCCGGCGGCGCGCCGATTTCGAGCAGACGCTGGCGGACGGGCGTTGCCTCCGCGTGATCGAGCGCAGAACACCCGAGGGCGGCCATGTCGGCCTCCGAATCGACATCACCCAACAGAAGGAGACGGAGCGGCGGCTCCAGCATGTCATCGACGGCGCCCGCGTCGGCACCTGGGAATGGGACATCGAGACCGGCGCTAACATCGTCAATGCGCGCTGGGCGGAAATGCTTGGCCGCAGACTGGAGGATCTCGGGCTGGTCACGATCCGCGTCTGGGAGGATCTCTGCCATCCCGACGACGTTCAGGAAACGAAACGACGCCTCGGCGGGGTTTTTTCGGGAGAGGCGGACCATTTCGAGCATACGTTCCGAATGCGCCATGCGGAGGGCGGCTGGGTCTGGGTGCTATCATCGGGCCGGGTCGTCCGCCGGGGTCCGGACGGAGCGCCGGAGGCCATGTCCGGCATTCATATCGACATCAGCGAGCAGAAGGCGCGCGAACAGGCGCTTCGCGACGCGCGGGATGAGCTGAGCCGCGCGCTTAACGAGCGGGACGAAGCCGAGCGGCGCTTCTCCGATATCGCGGAGGTGAGCAGCGACTGGTTCTGGGAACAGGATGCGGAGCTGCGTTTCGCTTATCTATCGCCGGGATACGAACGCGCCGTTGGCGGAACCGACCAGATGATCGGCCGCCGGCGTGAGGAAAGCCTCGGGCCCAATCCGGTCGCGGAGCCTGGCCGCGGTTGGGACTGGCTGAGGGAGCGGCTTGACGCGCGCGAGCCCTACAACGACTTCGTATTCCGCCGCACGGCTCCGGACGGCCGGGAAGTGTGGCTGCGGATTTCGGGTGCGCCGATCTTCGATCGCGAGGGGAAGTTCGCAGGCTACCGTGGCGTCGGCTCGGACGTGACCGCGCTTGTCGCGGCGCGCGAACGGGCCGAGGCGGGGAGCCGCGCGAAATCCGAGTTCCTCGCCAACATGAGCCACGAGATCCGCACGCCGCTGAACGGCGTTCTCGGCATGGCGGAGCTGCTGGCGACGACGACGCTCCAGCCAAAGCAGCTGAAGATGCTGGCGACGATCCGCGAGAGCGGCGAGGCGCTGCTGACCGTGATCAACGACATTCTCGACCTTGCGCGGATCGAGGCGGGAAAGCTCCGGATGGAGGCCATCCCGTTCTCCCCCGCCACGCTCTGCGACCGGATCGAGGCGCTCCACGCCTACGAGGCGCGAAAAAAGGGCGTCGCGCTCCACGTCGTCCGCGGCCCCGGCGCGGAGCTGATGCGGCTCGGCGATCCGCAGCGGCTGACGCAGATCCTGCACAATCTCGTCGGCAACGCCGTGAAGTTCACGGAGGCCGGGGAAATCGAACTCTCTGTCGCCGCGCCGGCCGGCGCCCCGCTGCTCATCCGCGTGCGGGACACCGGCATTGGGATGAGCGCTGAGCAGCAGCAGCGCGTATTCGACGAGTTCGAACAGGGGGACGGCACGATCACGCGCCGATTCGGCGGCACCGGACTCGGCCTGCCGATCGTGCGCCGCCTGGTCGGCCTGCTCGGCGGCAGGCTGACCCTGGAGAGCGCGCCCGGCGAAGGCTCGACTTTCGTTGTCGAGATCGACGCGCCGGAGGCGCTCGCCGAGACGGAGACGCACGCCGCAGCCGCCGCCGCGCCGGACATCTCCGGCCTGCGCGCGCTGGCGGCGGAGGACAATGCGACGAACCGGCTGATCCTCCAGCGGATGCTGGCGACGCTCGGCGTGGAGGCGACAGTGGTGGCCGACGGGGCCGAGGCGGCGGCCGCATGGGCGCCGGGGCGGTTCGATCTCGTCCTGCTCGACATCGCGATGCCGGCGATGGACGGCGTCTCCGCCCTTGGGGCGATAAAGGCGCTTGCGGCCGAGGCCGGCGTCCCGGCGCCGCCGGCCGCCGCGGTCACCGCCCACGCGATGACCCACCAGCTTGAAGCCTATCGCGCCGCGGGCTTCGCGGCATGCGTGAGCAAACCGTTGCGGATGGACACGCTCGCCTGCGCAATTGCGCGCCTCGCAGGACGGCAGGCCGCCGCCGCCGATCTCCTAACCGGGCCGGCGGCATGAAGGAAAGCTGGGGTGGTACCGACGCCCCGGCTCGAACGGGGGACCCCCAGATCCACAATCTGGTGCTCTAACCAACTGAGCTACGTCGGCGACGCGCACCGTCTAGCCGCGGGCGCCGGTTTTTGCAAGCGGCCAGCGATGCGCGCTTGCAAGCCGCCGCGGGAACGCGCCATCTAGCGGAAAAATGGAGGCCGGAATGGGCATCGACAAGGAGAGCGCCGCAGACGCGAATCTGCAGATCGGGCCGACTACGCTCGGGATGGTGCGGATCTATGTCGAGAGCCGGGGAGTCGAGATCCCGATGGATTTCGAGCCCGAGGAGGCGGAGGAGATCGCGGAGGAATTGCGCGCGGCCGCGGCCCAGGCGCGAACGCGCGCGGGCGGAAAGGGGAGCGGCAAGGCGCGCCGATGAACGCCCCGACTCCCGCCGGCGCGTTCCTCTGGGACCCGCGTCGCCTTCGCATCGTCGAGGCGGACCGGGCCGCCCTCGCTTTCTGGGGGGAGGCGACGGAAGAGGCTCTTCGCCGCCGCGTCTTCGCGCCGGAAGACGCGAACGCTCGCGCGCTCTCCGCGGCGCTCGCCGCGCTCGGCGAGGCGGCGGAGCAGACAGCGCTCACGCTCCATCCCGGCGCCCTGCCCCGCGCCGTCTTCGCCCGCCTCTCGACCGAGGAGCGCGCGGGGGAAGGCCGCGCGGGCGGCCGGCGGCTTCGGGTGCGGATCGACGGGGCGGCGCCGGAGACCGCGCCCGCCGCGCTCGCCCTAGCCGGGTTCGAAGCCGCCCCGCGCCCGCTCGCCCTCTTTGCAAAAAACGGCGCGCCGGTCGCCCGCAACGCTGCGGACATCGCGGCCTTCGGGCCCGCGCCGGAGCCGCTCGCCGCCCGGTATACGGAGCCCGGCGCGGCCGAGGCGGCGCTCGCCGCCGCGCGCGCCGCAGGCGCCTTCAGCCACCCCGCCGCGCTCCGTGGTTTCGGCCCGGCCCGCGTCACGCTCCGCCTTCTTCCGGCCGAGGGGGGCGAAGCGCTCCTCCTCGCAGAAATCACGGAGGAGGAAGAGCCCGGCGCAGCCGGCTTCGTCGCCGCCGTCGCGCATGACCTGCGCGGACCGCTCGGCGCCATTCTCGGCATGGCCGAGTTCCTCGCCGCCGCGGGCGAGACGATGGGGCCGGAGCGCCGCGCCGCCTATCTCGCCGACATTCTCACCGCCAGCCGGCGGATGGAGGCGATGATCGAAGGTCTGGTCTCCGCCCCTGCCGCCGACGCCGAAGCGCGCTTCGACCTCCGCGCGCTGGCGGACGAAGCCGCACGCGGCCGCCAGCCCGTTGCGGAAGCCGCCGGAGTCGCCCTCTCGGTCTCCGGGCCGGAGGAGGCTGAGGCGCGCGGGGACGAGACCGCGGCGCTTCGCATCCTCGGCAACCTGATCGACAATGCGCTCGAACACGGCGCGCGGCCGGGCGGCGCGGTGCGCGTCACTCTCGCGCCCGGCGAGGGTGAGAACGGGCCGACGCTGGAGATCGCCGATGACGGACCGGGGCTGGACGAGACGGCGCTCGCCGTCGCGCTCACGCCCGGCGGGCGGCCAGGGGAGAGCGCGCCCGCACGGAGCGGCGGCCTGGGCCTTCCCAACGCCCGCGCGCTGGCGGAAGAGATCGGCGCAAGGCTCGACATCGAAACGGCGCCTGGCGCGGGCTTCGCGGCGCGGCTGACCTTCCCGCCGCCCGGCCCGCCGCCGGCCTGACGGCTCATCCTTCCGCCGGACCCGCCGCCCCCGGATCGAGCGCCATACGGAGCCGGAGCGCCGCCGCCCGCCCGAGACGAAGCGTCAACGCCTTCCGCCGCGCGGGCGCGAGCGGGCGGAGCGGCGCCTGGCGGAGGATCGCCGCGCCGAACCCGTCCGCCCGGATCAGCCCCTCCTCCTCCGGCAGCGCCTCCTCCGGAAAGCCCTCCGGCGTCGCGAAGAAATACCGGTCGCACCAGTCAAGATAGCCGCGCCACTTCCGGTCCGCCCGGAGATCGGCAAGGGAGGACTTGCACTCGATCACCCAGATCTCCCCGTCCCGCGCCAGGGCGGAGACATCCGTGCGAAGGCCCGGCGCCGGCGAAAACTCGGTCACCGGCGCGAAGCCCGCATCGACCAGAAACCGGCAAACGCCACGGGCGAGCGTGAAGCCGGGCGCTTCGTTCTCCATGAACATATGACGAACATCGCGCGGCCGCGCGCGCCCTGCAAGCGGAATCTCACCCCTTCCGCGCCGCGACGAGAAACTCCCGGTTCCCGTCCCCGCCGAGGATCGGGCTCTCCGCCTCCCCCGTCACCCGCCAGCCGGAGGCTTCGAGAAAGGCGCGGATGCGGGCGCGGACGGCTTGGTGGACCGCACCGTCGCGCACGATCCCGCCCTTGCCGACCGCCGCCGGCCCGGCCTCGAACTGCGGCTTCACCAGCGCGATGAGAACGGTGCCTGGCTTCGCGAGCGACAGGGCCGGCGGCAGCGCCTTCTCCAGCCCGATGAAGGCGAGGTCGGCCACGATCCAGTCCGGCGGCGGGACCAGCCCCTCGTTTAGGTCCCGCGCGTTCAGGCCTTCGAGGCTCCGCACCCGCTGATCTTCCGCGATCCGCGGCGCGAGCTGGCCATGGCCGACATCGACGGCGTGGACGCGCCGCGCCCCGCGCGCGAGCAGAACCTCGGTAAAACCGCCAGTCGAGGCCCCGAGGTCCAGCGCCTCCGCCCCATTGGGCGAGAGGCCCCAGAGGTCGAGCGCATGGAGCAGCTTCAGGGCGGCGCGGGAGACCCAGCGCGGCCCGGCCTCCACCGTGATTTCCGCATCAGCGTGCGGAACGAGCCCCGGCTTCGCCGCCCGAACCCCGTCCACCAGAACCGCGCCGTCGCGGATCAGCGCCTGCGCCTGAGCCCGGCTCGGCGCCAGCCCGCGCTCGACAAGCAGCCGGTCCAGCCTCACTCCGCCGCGCGCGGCACGAGGCGCGGCGCGTCGCCTATTCCGGCGCGGCCGCGGCCCGAAAGGGAGGGGTTGGCCATGAAGAAATCGTGGCAGGCGAAGGGCTCCGCCCCCTCCGGCAGGAGCGGCCGCCGATAGGCGCCGTCCGGCCCCAAAACCCAGCTCTGCGCCTCGTCCGCGAGGTTCGCCGCCATCACCTGCTCCACGATCTGCGCCTTCACCGTCGGGTTCTCGATCGAGACGAGCGTCTCCACCCGGCGGTTGAGGTTGCGGCCCATCAGGTCCGCCGAGGTGATGTAGATGCGGTTCGCCGCCCCGCCCATCGGCGCGCCGCCGCCGAAGCAGAGCACGCGGCCATGTTCGAGAAAGCGCCCGATGACGGACTTGACGCGGATCGTCTCCGAGAGCCCAGGCACGCCCGGCCGCACCCCGCAGATGCCGCGCACCACCATGTCGATCCGAACGCCCGCGCGCGAGGCGTCGTAGAGCGCGGAAATAAGCTCCGGGTCGATCACCGAATTGCACTTGATCCAGACGGCGGCGGGCCGTCCGGCGCGGGCATGGGCCGCCTCCGCCTCAAGATGATCGAGGATCGTCTGCTTCAGGTTGAGCGGCGAGAGCGCGAGCCGCTCCAGCCCCACCGGCTCGGCATAGCCGGTGATGAAGTTGAACATCCGCGTCGCATCCCGCCCCAGCGCCGGGTCGCAGGTGAAGAAGGAGAGGTCGGTGTAGAAATTCGCCGTGATCGGGTGGTAGTTGCCCGTCCCGAAGTGGGTGTAGGTCGCGAGCCGCCCCGCCTCCTGCCGCACGACGGAAGAGACCTTGGCGTGCGTCTTCCAGTCCACGAAGCCGAAGACGACCTGCACGCCCGCGCGTTCGAGCTGCCGGGCGAGGCGGATGTTCGCCTCCTCGTCGAAACGCGCCTTCAGCTCCACGAGCGCGGTGACGGACTTGCCCTCGTCCGCCGCCGCGCAAAGCGCGCGGACGATCGGGCTGTCCCGCGAGGTTCGATAGAGCGTCTGCTTGATGGCGAGCACGTCCGGGTCCCGCGCCGCCTGTTCGAGGAAGCGGACGACGATCTCGAAGCTCTCGTAGGGGTGATGAAGGAGCATATCCTTCTGCCGGATCGCGGCGAAGATGTCCCCGTCATGGTCCTTCACCCGCTCCGGCATCCGCGGCTGGTAGGCGGGGAAGAGAAGGTCCGGCCGTTCGACGCGCGTGAGCTCGGAAAGCCGCGCGATGCCGACGATCCCCTCGACCGGGATGACCTCGTCATCGGCCATGCCCATCGCCCCGGCGATGAGCGCGCGGAGCGGCGGCGGCGCGTCTGTCGTGATCTGCAGCCGGATAGCCTCTCCCCGCCGGCGGCGGCGGAGCGCCGTCTCGAACTCGCGCACGAGGTCCTCCGCCTCCTCCTCCACTTCGAGATCGCTGTCGCGGAGCACGCGGAACTCGCAGCGCCCTTCGAGGGTGTAGCCGGGGAAGATCAGCGGTAGATGCAGCTCGAGCAGCGTCTCCAGCGGCAGGAGCCGGGCCACGCCCTCCCGGTCCTCCAGCCTGAGGAACCGGTCGATCTGCGAGGGGATCGGGAGCAGCGCCTCCAGCCCCTCTCCGTCCCGCTCCCGCCGCAGCATGAGCGCGAGCGCGTAGCCGAGATTGGGAATGAAGGGGAAGGGATGCGCCGGGTCCACCGCCAGCGGCGTCAGGATCGGGAAGACATTGTCGATGAAGTGGACTTCCAGCGCCTCGCGGTCGAGCGCCGAGAGGTCTTCGGGGCGCGCAAGGATGATCCGCTCCCGCCGCAGTTCCTCCTGCAGGCCGGTCCAGATCCGGTCCTGCTCGGCCATCAGGCGGCGCGCCTCCGTCTCGATCAGCGTCAGCTGCTCCGCCGGCGTCCGGCCGTCATCCGAGGGGCGGGTGACGCCGGTGCGCGCGAGTGAGCGGATGCCGGCGACGCGGACGGTGTAAAACTCGTCGAGATTGGCGCCGGAGATCGAAAGGAACCGCACCCGCTCCAGCAGCGGGTGGCGCGGGTTCTGCGCCTCCTCCAGCACCCGCCAGTTGAAGGCGAGCCAGGAAAGCTCCCGGTTGAAGAACCGGTCGGGGCCCTCATGGTCGAATTCCGGAATCCGATCCTCCGCGAAGGGTTCGATCGGATGATTGAGGAAGTCGGCGCGCATGTCGGGTCCCGGTGGCGAAGCCCCCAATATGGGCGGCGCGTCGGGGCTTCGGCAAGGGTCAGAGGCCGAGAATCGCCTTGGCGAAGGGCCATGTGATCGGCTTTCCGGCGCGGAGCGCGGCGTCGTCCAGCCGGGCCGCGGCGGCGGCGGCGGCGGCGGCCGAACGCTCGATCCGCCGCGCGAGGCGGCGCGTGAGCTCCGAAGGCACGGCGAGGCGGCGATCCTCGAAATGCTTGTCGAGGAGCGCGGCGAGCAACGCCTCGTCCGGCGGGTCGAGCCGCACGGTCATCATCGCGGAAAGGCGTGAAGCGAGGTCCGGCGTCGCGATCGGCCATGCGCCCGCCGGCGCCCGCCCGGTGACGAGGAGGGCGGCCGCCTCCGCCCGCGCGAGGTTGATAAGGTGGAAGAGCGCGGCCTCCGCCGCCCGGTCCCCGTCGAGCCGGTCCGCATCCTCCACCGCTACGGCGCCGGCGGCCACAAGCGCCGGCGCGTCCTCCGCCCGGAGCGTGGCGGCGGAAACGCGCTCCGCCCCCGCCATATCGGCCCAGACGAGCGCGAGATGAGTCTTGCCGGAACCCTCCGGCCCCGTCAGCGCGAGCGCGCCGCCGGGCCAGCCCCGCCAGCCGTCAATCAGCCGCACCGCCGGCTCGTTCGAGGGCGAAACGCGGAAATCCGCCCTTCCCCGCGCCGGCCTCTTCGGCAGCGCAAGCGCGAGGGGCAACTGCGCGCTCACAGGTCGATGTCCTTCTCCCGCGCCGCCTCGCCCACGCCGCGATAGAGCCGGCCCGACTTGTACTGCTCGATGGAGAAGCGGAGGAAGACGCCGATCACCGCCGCCGCCGGCACCGCGATCAGGAGCCCGGTGAAGCCGAAGAGCGCGCCGAAGGCTGAAAGCGCGAACATCAGCCATACCGGATGAAGCCCGACCGAACCGCCGACGAGCTTCGGCGTCAGGAAGTTGCCCTCCACCGCCTGCCCGATGACGAAGACGAGCGCCACCGCGCCGATCCAGATCGGATCCGACCAGAAATAGAAGATCGCGACGCCGATGGAGAGCGCGCCGCCGAGGATCGAGCCAACGAAGGGAATGAAGGAGATGAGACCGGCGAAAAGGCCGATCAGCAGGCCGAAGGGCAGCTGGATCGCGATCAGCGCCGCCGCATAGAAGGCGCCGAGGATGAGGCAGACAGTCAGCTGCCCGCGCACGAACCCGGCCAGCACCCGGTCGGAGCGCCGGGCGAGCTCACGGATCGTCTCCGCATGCGGCCGCGGCAGGAGGTCGTCCACCCGCGCCACCATGTGGTCCCAGTCGAGGAGGAGATAGAAGGCGACGACGGGCGTGATGACCATCAGCGTCAGGAAGTTCACGCCCGCGGCGCCGATGGATAGAAGCTGCTGCAGCGCCGCCACCCCGAATTCCCGGATGCGCCCCTGCGCCTCCGCCAGCGCCTCCCCGACGACCTTGCCGACGGCGCCCTCCTCGTCGATCCGCGGCAGAACCTTGGTTTCGAGGAAGGTGCGGAGCCCGCCAACGATCTCGGGCGCCGCCTCCACGGCCAGCCGCACCTGGTTGACGAGCAACGGCACGAGGATCATCAGCGCGACGACCGCGACGACGATCACAACCGTTGTGATGATGACGGTGGAGGCGACGCGGCTGAACCCCCGCCGCTCCAGCCGGTCCGCCACCGGATCGGTGAAATAGGCGATGGCCGCGGCGAGCACGAACGGGAAGAGCACATTGGAAAAGAGGACGAGAAGCAGCACAAAGACTGCCAGCCCCAGCCCCCACCAACTCGCCTGTTCCCTCAAGGTCATCCGACGCCTCCTTGTGCAGCGCGAGAGATGCGGGTTCGCGAGGGCGGGGTCAACAGGCGCGACCTCTGCGCGCGCATGACATTTCGCGAGCGAATCCGGCCCGCTTGTGGTTAATTGACGATGTTCAAGAAGAACGAGGAGGAGGCGGGGATGAAACGCCGCATTTACTTCGCCAGCAACAGGGACTTCCGGCACGCCAGCTCCAAGTCAGGCGATGTATTCGGCGACCGGTTCAATGCAGACGGGCCCCAATGCTTTCGCGTGGGGCATGCGGACGTGACTTTGAAGGGCGGGGACCCGACGGACGATGACGCCTGGCGCGTCGGCCGGACGAAACTCTATCCCGAAACGCTTTCGGACGCATCGCCCACGAAGAAGAAACTCGGCTCGGCGACGCTTTTCGAGGATCTGCGCGCGCAGCTGAAGCAGGAAGACGTCGACGTCATCGTCTATCTTCACGGCTTCGCCAACAGCTTCGAAAGCTCGGTCATCCGCGCCGCAGCATTGCAGGACCTCTATGGCGACGGCGCGCAGAAGGCGATTGTCGTGATGTTCTCCTGGCCGTCGAACGGCAGCGTCCAGCCGGCCTGGCACTATTTCTCCGACCGGGAGGATGCGGAGGCTTCGGGCCTCGCGATGGGGCGGGCGCTGGCCCGGCTCGCCGAGTTCCTCGCCGAAATGCGCGCGGCCGACCGGGATGCGATCCTCGCCGCGCGGCGCGACGGCGCCGTGCCGAACCCCGCCGACCTCGTGCAATGCACGCGCCGCCTTCACCTCGTCGCGCATTCGATGGGCAACTGGGCGCTTCGCCATGCGATCCGGAAATTCGTCGAGCTGAGCGGCGGCCGGGCGCCGCGCATCTTCGACAACGTCTTTCTCATGGCGGCCGACGAGGACCATGACGCGCTCTCGCGGCCGGAAAAGCTCGCGCCGCTGGCGCAGCTGGCCAGCCGCGTTCATGTCTATCACGCCGCGAACGACGTCGCTCTGACGATATCGGACAAGACCAAGGGCCTGCCGGACCGGCTGGGCGCGGACGGCCCCACCAATCTCGACCTGCTGGACGAACGGATCGTCGCCATCGATTGCGGCGAGATCAGCAAGACGGCGCTGACGCACGGACGCCACCAGTATTACCGGCTGCGCCGCGAAGTGATCGAGGATGTCCGCGCGACCCTCGCCGGCGCCACGCAGGACGGGAGGCCCGGCAGGGTCACGGTGCGGGAGGGGCGAAGCTGGCGGCTGGCCGAGGCGCCGCGCCTCACCTGATCCCGGCGCGCATGAAGCTCTGCACGAAGGCGCGCTGGAAGAGCAGGAACCCGATCAGCAGCGGCGCCGAGGTCGCGAGCGCGGCGGCGGAGATCACCGCCCAGTCCACCCCCTGATCGACGGAAGCGAAGACCTGGAGGCCGACCGTCACCGGCCGCGTCGTCTCCGAGCTTGTCACCACCAGCGGCCAGAGGAAATTGTTCCAGTGGAAGCTGACCGAGACGAGGCCATAGGCGACGTAGACCGGCTTCGCCAGCGGCACATAGACCCGGAGCAGCACCTGCATGGTCGAAGCGCCTTCGATCACCGCCGCCTCCTCCAGCGCCTTCGGCACCTGCCGGAAGGTCTGCCTGAGGAGGAAGATGCCAAAGGCGGAGGCGACATAGGGCGCCGCGACGCCCGCGAGGCTGTCCACCAGCCCGAGCTTCGCGATGGTGGCGTAATTCTCCACCATCAGCACTTCGGGCGCGACCATGAGCTGCACGAGGATGAGGGAGAAGAGCACGCCCGCCCCGCGGAACTCGTAGCGCGCGAAGGCGTAGGCCGCGAGGGTGCAGAGCACGAACTGCGCCGCGAGGATGCCTGTCACCAGAATGGCGGTGTTGAGCATGTACTGCGCGAAGGGCGCCGCCGCGAAGGCCCGTTCGAAATTCACCAGCGTCAGCGGCGCCGTCAGGTCGAATTTCGTCAGATATTCCGGCGGATGAATCGCCGCCCAGAAGGCGAAGAGGATCGGCGCCAACCAGAGGAGCGCGAGCGCCCAGGCGGCGACAGCCTCAAGGGGGGGCGTGCGGCCGCTCATCGGTAATGCGTCCGCCGCTCGAGGAGGAAGAACTGCACCGCGGCGAGCGCGCCGAGGATGACGAGGAGGATCATCGTCAGCGTCGCGGCGCCGGCTGTGTCCCAGAACTTGAAGCCCGTCTCGTAGATATGGAAGAGGAGCAGGTTGGTCGCGTTGTTCGGCCCGCCCCCCGTCAGGATGAAGATGTGGTCGACGACGCGGAAGGCGTTGATGAGCGCGTTGACCGCGATGAAGAGCGTCGTCGGCGCGACGAGCGGGATGAGCACGCGCCGCACATAGCCCCATCGCCCGCACCCTTCGAGCCGCGCCGCCTCCCCGAGGCTCGGCGGCACGGCCTGGAAGGCGGCGAGATAGAAGATCATGAAGAACCCCGCCTCCTTCCAGACGGCGACGACCATCACCGCCCAGAGAGCGCTCCGGTCCGAGCCGAGCCAGTTGGTTGAGGGGATGCCGAAAAGGCCCAGCACCTGGTCGAGAAGCCCGAAGCCCGGCGTGTAGAAGAAGAGCCAGATATTCGCCGCGGCGACCATCGGCAGGATCGTCGGCGTGAAATAGGCGAGCCGCGCGAAGCCCCGCCCCGGCATCCGGTCATTGACCCAGAGCGCCATGACGAAGGCGAGCGCGATGGAGGCCGGGATCGTGACCGCCGCATAGAGCGCGCTGTTCCAGAGCACCTTCAGCACGATCGGGTCGGAGAGCGCGGCGGCGTAATTCTCCCCTCCGACGAAGACCGAGGGCCGCCGCCCGCGCGCCGTGGTGAAAAGGCTCGACCAGAAGGAGAGGATCGCCGGCCAGTGCGTGAAGGCCGCGAGGAGGACGAATCCCGGCGCGAGCAGCAGATAGGGGATGAGGGTGCGGCGCTTCATGGCGACGAGCGTGCGGCGGAGAAGGCGGGCCGCAGCCCCGTTCTCAGCGATAAGCTGAGAGGATGCGGTCCGCCTCCGCCTGCGCGTCCGCGAGCGCGGCGGCGGGCTCCTTCTGCCCGAGGAGCGCGGCCTGCAGCGCGTCGTTCAGAACGCGGGTGACGCGCTGGTTCTCGTGCGTCGAAAGCTCGGCCACAGCGAATTCGAGCTGGTCGCGGGCGACCGTCGCCGGCGGGAAGTCGGCGGCATAGGCCTTCATCGCCTCCGTCTCCCAGGCCGACGGGCTGACGGCGACATAGCCGGTCTTGATCGACCAGTCCGCCGCAATCTCCGGCGAGGTCAGGAACTTGGCGAATTCGAAGGCGGCCTTCTGCGTCGCCTCGTCCACCGCGTTGAAGATGAAGATGTTGCCGCCGCCCGTCGGCGCCCCGCGCCGCTTCTGCGCCGGCAGCATGGCGACGCCGAAATCGAAGGGCGCGTTGTTGCGCACGTTGGTGAGGTTGCCGGTCGTCGTCCACATCATCGCGCTCTCGCCCTCGAAGAAGGCCTGCGGGGTCGCGCCCCATTCGATGATCCCATCCTGCATCACGCCATGCTCCTTCGAGAGCGAGACGAGATATTCGAGCGCCTCGACGACGGCGGGATCGTCAAAATTCGTCTGGTTCCCGTCCGCGTTCATCAGTTCTACGCCGTTGGCGGTGGTGAGGCCCTGGAAGAGCCAGTAGGGGAAGCCCGAGGTCGGGATGCGGAGGCCCCAGTTGGTCACGGCGCCCGCAGCGTCCTTCTTCACGAGCTTCTTGGCGAACTCGACCTGCTCCGCCCAGGTCGCCGGCGGCGTCTCCGGGTCGAGCCCGGCCTCGGCGAAGGCAGCCTTGTTCCAGTAGAGCACGGGCGTGGAGCGCTGGAAGGGCAGGCTCCAGATCTTGCCGCCGACCTGCCCGTTGGCGAGGAAGGCAGGGTAGAAATCGGTGAGGAAGGCCTTCTCCTCGTCCGTGGTCGCGAGATCGTCGAGCGCCACGATCACGTCCTCGTCGTAGAGCGTGAAGGTGTCGACCGAGAGCAGCACCGCCATCGCCGGCGCGTCGTTCCCGCGGATCTGCGTCAGCGTCCGCGCGATCGTGTCCTGATAGGAGCCTGTATAGACGGGCGTGACCTTGATGCCCGGATTCTCGGCCATGAAGGCCTTGGCGTAGCCGTCGATGATCTCGGTCACCGGGCCGCCGACGGCGACCGGGAAGTTGAAGACGACCTCGGTCTCCGCCCGGGCGGAGCCGAGCGAGAGCGCGAGCGCGGAGGCTGCGGCGATTGCTGCGAGTTTCATGCGGGGTTCCTCTCTCCCATCAGTGAAGCGGCGGGCTCCGGTTCGAGCCTGCGCCCGTCCGCGGCGAAGAAATGCTGGTCTTCCGGCGACCAGGCGACAGCCCGGGCCGCCCCCGGCTCCGGCGCCCCAGCCCCGGCGAGCCGGACGGAAAAGCGGGCGGGGCCTGAGGCGCAAAGCGCCAGCGTCTCCGCGCCCAGATAATCACGCGCCTCGACGACCGTGGGGAGCCCGGCCTCCGCGAAGCGCATCGCCTCCGGCCTGACGCCGAGCCACGCGGCGCCGGAGGGCGCGCCCGGCGCTGCGAAGCCGGCGACGCGGCCCCGCTCGAGCGGCAGGAGGTTCATCGGCGGCGCGCCGATGAAGCGGGCGGCGAACTCATGCGCCGGGCGCGCGTAGAGCCGCTCCGGCGCGTCCATCTGCACGACGCGGCCAGCCTTCATAAGCACGATCCGGTCCGCCATGCTCATCGCCTCGGCCTGGTCGTGCGTCACGAAGAGGACGGTGAGGCCGAGCTTCCTCTGGAGGGCGCGAATCTCCTGCCGCATCTCCTGCCGCAGCATCGCGTCGAGATTCGAGAGCGGCTCGTCCATGAGCAGGACCTTGCGTCGCGCCACCACCGCCCGCCCGAGCGCGACGCGCTGCTGCTGCCCGCCGGAAAGCGCGTTGGGCTTCCGGTCGAGGAGCTGCGTCAGGCCGAGCAGCGCCGCGGCCTCCTCCAGCCGCTCCGCCTGCTCCGCCTTCGGCGCGCGGCGGACCTGAAGGCCGAAGAGGATGTTGTCCCGCACGGAGAGATGCGGAAAGAGCGCGTAGTTCTGGAACACCATTGCGATGCCGCGCGCCTCCGCCGGCGCTGCGGTCACGTCCCGCCCGTCGATGAGAATGCGGCCCGATGTCGGCTCGTCGAGCCCGGCGACGAGCCGAAGCGTGGTGGACTTCCCGCAGCCCGAAGGGCCGAGCAGCGCGACGAACTCCCCCGTCTCGACTTCGAGCGAGACGGAATCAACCGCGGGCGCCGCCTCGCGCCCCCAGATTTTCGTCACTGAATTCAGGGTAATGGACATCGCCGGTCGCCTAAGCCGCCACGGAGTAAGAAACGTCACAGTTTTGTGACAGTTTCGCAACCCGCGGCGGAAAGCCCGGTTGCATGCGCCGGCCCACGACGGCGGCGGAGACGCCTCGAGGCTGGGCGGAAGCATGCTTGTTGATGTTATGAGATAACATTACAGTCTCGAGTCGGCGGGCCCGCCCGCGTCAGCCGGGGGGCCCGACCGCTACACTCAGAAGACGATGCCCGGGAGGCGCTCAGATGATACGAACCCCAATTCCCGTTCCGCACGGCCTGAACATGAACCGACGTGGCCTGCTGCTTGGCGCGGCAGGCCTCGGTATCGCCGCCGCCGCCGGGGGCAGACTGATCGCTCCGACCCCCGCCGCGGCCGCCACGGCGCTGAATCAGGCCCCCTATTTCTACCGTTTCCGGGTGGGGGAAGCGATCGGCACGGTCGTCTCTGACGGCATCCTGCCGCTTGGCGACCCGACCGCCAGCTTCTTCGGCCCCACGCCCGAACAGATGCGCGCCATGCTGGAGCGCAACTTCCTGCCCACCGACAGCGCCGTGCTGGAGCAGAACATCCTCGTTCTCGATTCCGGCGACCGGCGGATCATCTTCGACACCGGCATGGGAGCGTCGCAGATGTTCGGCCCGACGCCGGGCAAGCTGATGGCCACGCTCGCCGCCGCCGGGATCGATCCGGCTTTGATCACCGACATCGTCTGCACCCATGCGCATTGCGACCATGTCTGGGGCATCATGTCCGAAGCGGGCGAGCGGCAGTTTCCGAACGCGCAGGTCTGGCTCTCCGAGGCGGATTTCGACTACTGGACCGATGAAGCGAAGCTGTCCGTCAAGGATCCCGCCTGGATGGCGCCTTTCGTCGAGGGCGCGCGGAAAAATCTTGTGCCCAACCAGGACCGCATGAAGTTCTTCAGGGACGGCGAGGAATTCCTGCCGGGCCTTCAGGCGCTTTCCGCCCCCGGGCACACGGTGGGCCACACCGCCTTCATCGCGACCTCGGGGAATGACAGCCTCGCGGTGATCGGCGACCTAACGCATCACCACGTCATCCTGCTGGAGACGCCGCTCACACAGTTCGCTTTCGACACGGACCCGGCGCAGTCCGCGAAGACCCGGGTTCGGGTGCTCGACATGCTCGCCGCGCAGCGGCTGCCGATGATCGCCTATCACTTCCCGTGGCCCGGCATCGGCCATGTGGAGAAGGTGGGAGGCGGCTTCCGCTATCACCCGGCTCCGCTTGTCATGCAGGAGTTGCCGACCTGACCGCGGCCTTGCCTGCGCCGGGGCGGTTCGCCGCCCCGGCGTCTTCAAGCGGCGATGGTCAGGCGTATTCGCGCCGCCGCCTCGGCTTGCCGGGCGCGCCCGCGCCAAAGCGTGCGCCGCGGCCCGCTCCGGGCTTGCCCTGCGCGCCGCCGCCCTGCGGCTTTCGCCCCTGCCCCTGCGGCCGGCCCTGCGGCCGCTGGCCGCCGCCGCCGCGAGCGGGCGGCGCCTCGTCCGGCCCCTTCGGCCCGTCGCCGACCACGGCGAGGGAGACGCCGATCAGCCGCTCGATGGCGCGAAGATAGCTCCGCTCGTCCGCCCCGCAGAAGCTGATCGCCTCCCCCTCCGCCCCGGCGCGCGCGGTGCGGCCGATGCGGTGGACATAGCTTTCGGGTTCGTTCGGCAGGTCGTAGTTCACCACATGGGTGACGCCGCCGATGTCGATCCCCCGCGCCGCGATGTCCGTCGCCACCAGCACGCGGACGGAGCCGGACGCGAAGCGCTTGATCGCGCGCTGCCGCGCGTTCTGGCTCTTGCCGCCATGGATCGCGTCGGCGACGACGCCGCCCCTCTCCAGGTCCTCCGCCACCTTGTTGGCGCGATGCTTGGTGCGGGTGAAGAGGATCACCTTGTCTAGGCTCCGGTCCTTCAGGAGGTCGAGCAGGATCGAAGTCTTCGCCTTGCCGTCCACATGACGGACGGACTGGAGTATGCGCTCCACCGGCGTCGCCTGAGGGGTGACCTCGACGCGCGCGGGCTCCTTCAGGAACTCGGCGGCGAGCGTGGCCACCTCGCCCTCCATCGTGGCGGAGAAGAGGAGAGTCTGCCGCGCCTTAGGCGTCGCCCGCACGATCTTCCGCACGTCATGGACGAAGCCCATGTCGAGCATCCGGTCCGCCTCGTCGAGCACGAGATGCGTGACGCCGGCGAGGGAAAGCGCGCCCTCGGCCAGATGGTCGAGCAGCCGGCCCGGCGTCGCGATCACGATATCGACGCCGCGCTGCAGCGCCTTGATCTGGTTGCCATGGCCGACGCCGCCGAAGATCACCGTCTGGAAGAGGCGCAGATGCTGGGCGTAGCTCCGCATCTCCTCCCCGATCTGGATGGCGAGCTCCCGCGTCGGCGCGAGGATCAGGGCGCGCGGCCCCTTCGCCCCGCGCTCAGGTCGCGCGGCGGCGAGCGCGTGGAGGATCGGGAGCGAGAAGGCGGCGGTCTTGCCCGTGCCGGTCTGCGCGATGCCGATCATGTCCCGCCCCTCCATGAGGGGGGGGATCGCCTGCGCCTGGATCGGCGTCGGGGTTTCATAGTCGCGCGCCTTCAGCGCGCGGAGAATGGGCTCGGCGAGGCCGAGCTCCTGAAAGGTCAGGTCTGACACGTGGGGTCCTTCTCCGCCTCTCGCCGCTTTTCTCGCGGTCGGGGCGGACGGCGCAGCTCCGGGCGCAGCCGGGCGGGCCAGTGATTCTGTGAGCCTCACCCGCGACCGGTCTCGTCGCACAGGCGACGGACGATGCGCCGCCGCGGGGTCTGACGTGCTTCCGTCAGGTGCGCCCTTCCACCGGATAAGTCAATGGTGCTGACAAAAAACACTGCGAAGGCGGCGGCCGAGGCCGCCCTGCGCTACGGTCTGGCGAGGCGGCGAGCGTCGTTGTATTCTTCCTCCACCGTCGATACCGCTTCCCCCTGCGGTGCATTGAAGCGGCGACCTGTTTCGGGGTGAAAGGATTTTTGGATGCGGCGCACGCCTCCGGCCGCCTGTCCGACGAGCGCGCGAGTGCGGGCTCCCTCAGTTGTTCCTCTTTGCGAAACGATTCATCCGCCCTTTGCGACGCCCACCGGCGGCGCGGTCATCGCGCCTCGCATGGGCGAGGATCCCCCCACGCCGGCGGCCCCATCCCCCCAGGACGCGCCCGAGGCGGCCGGATCCGTGCGCGACACGGCGCCCGCGGCGCTCGACCTGACCGGGCAGGGAGACAGGCGCGACCGGGCCGAGCCGATCGCCAGGAGCGCCGGAGACGACGAGAGTCGCCCCTTCACCGGGGGCGACGCCATGTCCGGGAGCGCCGGCGATCTCATATCTCTCCCTGGCGGCGGCGAAAGCTTCGAGGCCGGCGAGGTCTTCGCGCGCGCCGAGGCCGGCGGCCGCCTGCGCGGAGGAGGCGGCGACGACACCATTGTCGGCGGGCGCGGCGACGACGATCTCGCTGGCAGGCGAGGCGACGACCTGATCAGCGGACGCGGCGGCGCGGATACGATCAAGGGTGGCGCGGGCGCCGACACCCTCAAGGGACAGGGCGGCGCCGACCTGATACGCGGCCAGGGCGGAGCGGACCGCCTGATCGGCGGGGCCGGAACCGACACGCTGAACGGCGGGGCCGGCGCCGACACGCTGCTCGGTCGGGCGGGGGCCGACCGGCTCAATGGCGGCGCCGGAGACGACGTACTCACGGGCGGCGGCCGGGCCGACCTCTTCCTCTTCAAGAATTCGTTCGGCGCAGACCGCATAAGGGATTTCGACGGCGCTGCGGGCGACCGGATCGACCTTTCCCGAACCGGATTCTCTTTCCTGGACCTCGAGATCGGCGCGGCGCCGGGCCGGCCCGGCGCCGCGCGCATAGAGGTGGGCGTCGGATCGATAACGCTCGACGGCGTAGACCCGGCGTCCCTGACGCCGGACGCGTTCATCTTCGGGATCGGACCCGAGCAAAAGACAGGACCGCGCAATTCCGGAGACAACGGCAAGGTGGTGACGACGGGCGGCGGCGCGGACTTCGCCATCCAGTCCGTCGCCGGCGCGCAGCTGATCGGCCTCGACACGTTTCGGGGGGACCCGGGCTTCGCGGACTTCCGCGGGTCCGGCTACGCCGTGGTGGTGATCGACACGGGGATCGACCTCAACCACCCCGCCTTCGGCCGGGATGCGAACCGGGACGGGATCTCCGACCGCATTCTCTACGCGGAGGACTTTTCGACGGATCGCGACGGAACCGCCGATGACGTGAACGGCCACGGCACCAATGTCGCCTCGATCATCGGCTCGTCAGACCCCCGCTTTCCCGGCGTGGCGCCGGATGTCGGGATCATCGCGCTTCAGGCGCTTTCCAATTCCGGCGGCGGGCGCTCCACCGATATCGAGGCGGCGCTGGAATGGGTGGTCCGCAACGCCTCCGTCTACAACATCGTGGCGGTGAACCTGTCGCTCGGGCCAAGCGACAATGTCGCGGCGAACCGGCGCAACCAGAGCCTCGGGGACGAGTTCGCCCGCCTCGCCGAGGCCGGAATCATCACCACCGTCGCGGCCGGCAACAGCTATTTCGACTTCCAGACCCCAGGCGTCTCCAGCATTGCTGCCGACCCGAACGTCATCCCCGTCGGCGCGCTCTGGAGCGCGTCCTTCGGTTCGATCGAGTTCGCTTCAGGGGCGAAGGATTTCGAGACCGCCGCCGGGCGTGTCGCCTCCTTCAGCCAGCGGAGCGCGACGCTCGATCAGGTCTTCGCGCCCGGCGCGCTGATCACCGGGGCCGCGCCCGGCGGCGGCAGCGCGGCGCAGGGCGGCACGAGCCAGGCGGCGCCGTTCGTCGCCGGCATGGCCGCGCTCGCGCAGGAGATCGCGGAGGACCGGCTGGGCCGCAGGCTGACGCCGGAGGAATTCCACGACCTCCTTATAGACAGCGCGGCGACGATCCGCGACGGGGACGACGAGGTCGACAATGTCCGGAACCTCAACGCAAACCTGCCGCGGGTGGACATGCTCGCGCTCGCCCGCGCGATAGAGGCGCTGGGGGGGCAAGCGGGGCCCGCGCCGCAGCCTGCGCCAGGCGACGACTTCTCCGCCGACGCGGGCGGAGCGGGGCGCATCGCCGTCGGCGGAACGGCGCGCGGCGTCATCGAGACGGCGGGGGACAGGGACTGGTTCTCGCTCACGCTCGTCGAAGGCCGCACCTACGTGTTCGACCAGCGGGGCGCGCCGACGCGGAACGGCACGCTCACGGACACGCTGCTCGCGCTGGTCGACCGTGAGGGCGAGGTCGTCGCCACGAATGACGATGACGGCGCCGGGCTGAACGCGCGGATCGAGTTCACCGCGCAGGAGAGCGGCCAGGTCTTTCTCTCGGCCCAGGCCTTCGGCGCCACGACCGGCTCCTATGAGCTGCGCGTCAGGGATCTCGGCCCGCGGGGGGGCGACGACGCCGCCCCGAACGGTTCCACGACGTCGATCCTCGCGCCGAACGGCTCCGTGAAGCGGGGCGTGATCGAGGTGAACGGAGACAGGGACTGGCACCGCGTCACGCTTGAGGCGGGCGTCGCCTATGTCGTCGATCTCGCCGGCGCAGGCCGCGACGCGCTCGCCGATCCGTTCCTCCGGATCCGGGACGGTTCCGGCGCGCTTCTCGCCGCGAATGACGATGGCGGCGAGGGGCTGAACGCCCGGATCGAGTTCACCCCCGCGACGTCCGGCCGGTTCTTCATCGAAGCCGGCGCATTCGGGGAGGCGGGAACGGGTCGCTATGCGCTCACCGTCGCGCCTGTCCGCAACGCGGGCGACATCCCAGCCGACGCGACGACTGGGGCGACGATCGCGGTCGGCGGCTTCTTCCTCGGCGCTCTGGAGGAGGCCGGGGACCGGGACTGGGTGCGCGTGACGCTCGAAAGCGGCTCCGTTTACGACATCGCACTCGCGGGAGACGCCCGGAGCGGGTCGGCGCTCGCCGACCCCTTCCTGAGGGTGCGGGACGCGAGCGGGACCGAGATCGGCTTCAATGACGATTTCGACGGGTTTGATTCCCGGCTGGACCGGTTCTCCGTCTTTGAAACGGGAACCTATTTCATCGAGGCGGCGGCGTTCGGGGACACGGAGGCCGGCGACTATCGCCTCACCGTCGCGCGACTTCAGGGCTCGGCGGGGGACATTCCGGCCGACGCGCGAACCGCGGCGCGGGCGGAGCCAGGCGGGAGCTTCGAATCGACACTCGATTTCGTCGGGGACAGGGACTGGATCCGGCTCGATGTCGTCGCCGGGCGCAGCTACCGGATCGCGCTCGATGGCGCCGGGGCGGATGAGGTCGTCGATCCGCTCCTCCGGATCTACTCCTCCGGCGGAACCCTTCTGGCGACGGACGATGACAGCGGCGGGGATCGCGACTCGCTGCTGGTCTTCACGCCGGCCGCTTCAGGCCGGGTCTTCCTCGAGGCGGCGAGCTATCTCGACGGCGGCCAGGGCGGATACCGGCTCTCCGTGGCCGATCTCGGATCGGCGGACGATTTCGGCTCCGACCCTGTCTCCGCCGGGTTCGCGCTGGCGGGCCAGACCGTTCGGGGCGTTATCGATACGCCCGGAGACGAGGACTGGATCGGTTTCTTCCTCGAGGCCGGCGAATTCTACCGGTTCTCCCTTCGCGGGGCCGACGCCTCCGGCGGCGCGCTCGACGATCCCTTCCTCAGCATCCACGATTCTCTCGGCTTCCGGATCGCAACGGACGATGACGGCGGCCCCGGGCTCGACGCGCGGCTCGATTTCTTTGCGCCGGAGACAGACTTCTATTTCGTGGCGGCGCAGGCCTTCGGTCAGGGAACCGGGTCCTGGCTCCTCGAAACGGCGTGACCGGATGCGGCCGATCCTCCCCGCGCTCTGCCTTTGCCTCCTGTCCGCCTGCGGCGCCGGGCAGGCAATGACCGGCGATCTCTCCTCCGGCGGGACCTGGACAAGCCCGGCGCCCGACGCCGTCGCCTACGAGGCCGTGGCGATCGCGCCGGACGCCTGCTGGACGGCGACCGCCGCGGAAAGCCACGACGCCACAGGAGACACGCTCGCCATCTACCGGACGATGCGGCGGGAGCCGGGCATCTGCGCGGCGGTTCTGACCCGCATTGCCTTCGACGGCCTGATCGAGGGGCTCGCGGCCGCCCCCGCACGGGTGGAGATCGTCATTCTTGACGCGGCCGGCCGCGAGAGACAGCGCTTCGCCCTCACCCCCGGCGCATAGGGCGCCATCCGTCGACGCGCCTCCCCGAAGCGACAGCCGCCCCGGCGTCCGTTCCGCCCGGGTGTCCGTTCCGTCCGGGTCCGCCGGTCGAAGGTCGCGGGAAGATTAGCGCTGGCGAAGGCGGCGCGGCCTTTCTATCGTCGCCCGATGCTCACCTTCGCCCTCGCTGTCTTCTTCCTCCTCATCACCCCCGGCCCTGGCGTCCTGACTACGGCGGGAGTCGGCGCGGGGTTCGGCCGCACGGCGGGGCTTCGCTTCGTCGCCGGGCTCTTCGTCGGCACCAATCTCGTGGCGCTGGCGGTGATCTCCGGCCTTGCCGCCGTGGTCTTCTCCGTGCCGGAGGTGCGCGCCGTCCTAGTCTGGGCCTCGGCGGCCTTCTTCGTCTACCTTGCTGCGAAGATTGCGCTTTCCGGCGCGAAGGTCGCCTTCATGGAGACGGCGGCGGCGCCGGGCTTCATGGGCGGGCTTCTCCTCCAGTTCATCAATCCGAAGGCCTACGCCGTCAACAACCTGCTCTTCTCCGGCTACGCCTTCTGGCCGGAGAGCCTGACGGTCGAGGTCGCGCTCAAGCTCCTGATCGTCAACGCGATCTGGATTCCGGTGCACCTGATCTGGCTGACTGCGGGCGTGACGCTGAAGCGGCTGAATCTCGCGCCGGGCGCGCAGCGGGCGATCAATGTCGGCATGGCGCTTTCGCTCCTCGCCGTGGTCGCGCTGGCGGCCTTCTCGCAGGCCTGAAAGGCCGGAAAAGAAGAACGCCCCGGCTTTCGCCGGAGCGCTCCCTTTCGTTCGGCGGCGTCAGTTGGCGCCGATGCGCCCGCCGGCTGGCTTCGAGGTCAGCCGGGCCCAGCCGCGGGCCACGGCGCGGCCCAGCGCCGCGACCATCTCGCGCGTCGCCTCGGCGCGCAGCTTGTGGGCGCGGGCCGTGATCGCCCGCATCTCGGCTTCGGTCGGGGATCGATATTCGTTGCGGTTCATCGTCGGTCTCCTGCTCTCGGCGGCTCTGCGCCGTCGAGTGGGAGATAGGCGCGTGGCGCTATTGTTGCACCGCACCATTCATCAGTCCCGCCATGCAATCGCCGCATGGCTCGCCACGAAGTCTTAACCTTCAGAATCCCGCGGGCCGCGCCCCTGACGCAGCGGAAGCCTTCAGCCAGTCAAAGACATAGGCGCCGACGGAGCGGAAACAGACGAGCCGGAACGCCCCGTCCCGCCCCAGCCAGAACGCCGCGGCGACCTGGCCGAGCCGCGTGCGCCGCACGTCCCCCGCGCCGAAGGCGGCGGGCGCGAGGTCCACCGGCGCGCCCCGGGCGAGGAGCGCGCGCGCGCCCTCCCCCTCGATGCGGAAGGCGGCCCGCGCATCGGAGACGTTCACGGCGAGCGCATGAAGCCCGCCGAACGCGGCGCGGAGCCGCCCGGCCCGCGCCTCCGCCTCGTCATAGGGGCAGGTCAGCAGCCACTCGTCCGGGCTCATCCAGCAGAGCCCGGCCTCGGCTTCGCCCTCGAACCGCCGGACGGGCGGCAGGGCGAAGCCCGTCTCCGCCTGCACCGCTGCGGCGAAGGCCGGGTCCGCCGCCTCGCCGCGGATCGTGACCATGCCGAGCGGGCCGGGATCGGAAATCGCGCATTCGGGCCCGGCGAAACGGGCGCCGCCAGTCGCGGTCACGGGATCAGACATTCTGCCGCGCCCCTTCCTTGTCGTAGAAGACCGGATCGACGATCCGCGCCTTCATCACCTCGCCCTTCTCCAGCGGGAAGGAGATGACCTCCCCCATCCGCTCCGGCCCCCGCTTCACGAGGCCGAGCGCGATAGCGCGCCCGAGCGTCGGCGACATGTAGGAGGAGGTGACGCGGCCGATCACCTCGGGCGTCTTCGCCGCAGGGTCGGCCACCGCGTAGGCGCCGTCCGGCAGGCGCTTGCCGGGCTCCAGCGTCTCCAGCCCCACCAGCCGCTCCCGTTCCGGATGGGAGAGGAAGGGCCGCTCCTGCGCGCGCTTGCCGATGAAATCCGCCTTCTTCTTTGAGACAGCCCAGGAGAGGCCAAGTTCCTGCGGCGTCACCGTGCCGTCGGTCTCGTCGCCGATCATGATGAAGCCCTTCTCGGCGCGGAGCACATGCAGCGCCTCCGTGCCGTAGGGCTGGATTCCCTGCCCCGCGCCCGCCTCGCGAATCGCGTCCCATAGCGCGCGGCCGCGATGCGCCGGGGCGGCGATCTCGTAGGAAAGTTCACCGCTGAACGAAATGCGGAAGAGGCGCACGGGAATCCCCGCCATCTCCCCCTCCGCAATGCCCATGAAAGGGAGCGCGGCGGCGGAGAGGTCCATCGACGTCAGCGGTTGCAGGATCTCCCGCGCCTTCGGCCCGGCGACGGCGATCTGCGCGAACTGCTCGGTGAGGTTGGCGACGTAGACCTTCAGCTCCGGCCATTCCGTCTGGAGCCATTCCTCCATCCAGCCATGCACGCGCTCCGCCCCGCCCGTGGTGGTGTGGCAGAGGAAATCCCCGTTCGGCAGCCGCGCGACCACGCCGTCGTCGAACAGAAACCCGTTCTCGTTGCACATGAGGCCATAGCGGCAGGCGCCGGGCTTCAGCGTCGACATCATGTTGGTGTAGAGAAGATCGAGGAAGCGCCCCGCATCCGGCCCCGTCACCAGCAATTTCCCGAGCGTGGAGGCGTCCAGCATCCCCGCCGCCTCGCGCACCGCCCGCACCTCGCGCGTGACGGACGCCTCACGGCCCTCCCCTGCGCGGCGATAGGTGAAGGGCCGGCGCCATTCGCCGACCGGCTCCCAATCCGCCCCGTTCGCCTCGTGCCAGTCATGCATCGGCGTACGGCGCAGCGGCTTGAAGAGCGGCCCGAAATCCCGCCCGGCGATGGCTCCGAGCGAAAGCGGCGTCCAGGGCGGGCGGAAGGTCGTCGTCCCCACCTCCGGGATCGGCGCGGCGAGCGCGTTGGCGAGCGTCGCGAGCCCGTTGATGTTGGAGAGCTTGCCCTGGTCCGTCGCCATACCGAGTGTGGTGTAGCGCTTGGCGTGCTCCACGCTCTCATAACCCTCGCGCGCCGCGAGCTCCACGTCCGCCGCCGTCACGTCGTTCTGAAAATCGAGGAAGTGCTTGGTCCCATGCGCGTATTTCCCGACGGAGGGCGTGAACCAGAGCGGTTGGAGCGGCGCCATGCCGGGTTCCGTCACCGCCGGCGCCTCCGCCGCCGCAGCGGCGAAGCCGAGTTCGGCGGCGGCTCGCGCGCCCGCCGCCAGCGCATCCGCAAGCCCATCCGCCGTAGAAAGGAACCCGTTCGCCGCGCCGGCGACGAAGGTGTTGACCTCCCCCTCCGCCCCTGTCGGCGCGCCGCGTTCCGGCGCCGGGCGGAACATGGCCTGCGCCTCGTCCCAGGCCAGCTTGCCGCCGCAATGGGAGAAGAGATGCACGGCGGGGGACCAGCCGCCCGACATGGCGAGGACGTCGCAGCCGATCTCCTCCAGCGCCCCCGCGACGCGGCCATCCGCCGCCCGCTTCGCGACGAGGACGGATTTCAGCGCCTTGCCGCCCTTCGCCTTCGCGACGATCATCCCCGTCCGCACCGGAATCCCCGCCGCCCGCACCACCTCGGGCAAAGCGCCGGAAGCCTCCGCCCGGCAGTCGATCACCGCCTTGACCGTCAGCCCCGCCCGGCGCCCGGCGAGCGCGGTGCGATAGGCGTCGTCGTTGTTGGCGAAGACGACGATCTCCCGCCCCGGCGCGACGGCCCAGAGCGCAAGATAATCCCGCACCGCCCCGGCCAGCATCACCCCCGGCAGGTCGTTGTTCGCGAAGGCCAAAGGCCGTTCGATGGCCCCGGTCGCGATCACGATCCGCTTCGCCCGCACCCGCCAGAGACGGCGGGAGGGGCCGTCCCTCGGCTCCTCGTCCAGAAGCGCATAACCGTGGTCGTAGAGCCCGGCGCCCTGGCAGCGCGTGAGCAACGTGACATTCGGCATGGCGGCCAGCGCCGCCGCCTCCCCCGCCGCCCAGTCCGCGCCCGGCGCGCCCCCGATCTCGACATCGACCTCGGAAAGGAGCCGCCCGCCGGCGCGCGGCCCCTGCTCAGCGACGATCACCCGCGCACCCGCTTCCGCCGCAGCCCGCGCCGCGGCGAGCCCGGCCATGCCGGCGCCGATCACCAGCACGTCCGCGAAGGCGTGAAGATGCTCGTACTCGTCCGGGTCCACGCCTTCCGGCGCGGGACCGAGCCCGGCGGATTGCCGGATCACCGGCTCGTAGAGATGCTTCCACGCCACGCGGGGGAAGAGAAACGTCTTGTAATAGAACCCTGCGGAGAAGACGGGCGCGACTGAGGCGATGGCGGCGTTCACCGCGCCCACGTCCCATTCGAGCGAGGGCCAGTGGTTCTGGCTCCGCGCCGACATTCCGGGCGCGATCTCCACCATCGTCGCGCGCTGGTTCGGCGTCGCGCGCGGGCCCTCGCCCACGCACATGAGCGCGTTCGGCTCCTCGACGCCGGCGGCGACGAGGCCTCGCGGCCGGTGATACTTGAAGGAGCGGCCCATCAGCGTCCGCCCGCTGGCGAGGAGGGCGGCGGCGAGCGTGTCCCCCGCGAAGCCCTTCACGGGCTTGCCGTTGAAGCGGAACTCGACGGGGCGGGCGCGGTCGATCAGCAGGCCGCCGGAGGGGAGGCGATGGGCGGTCATGCCTTCCCCCGCGCCGCGATGCGGTCCAGTATCTCTTGCGGCGGCGCGGTCTCCGTCGCCTTGTAGGCACCGTAGATTTCCAGCGTCACGGTGTCCCGCGCCACGTGGAACCATTTCCCGCAGCCATATGCGTGCCGCCAGCGCTCGAAATGCGGGCCCTTCGGGTTCTTTCGGTAGAAGAGATAGCCGGCGAACTCCCCTTCGTCAGCGCCAGGCCCGAAGCGTTTCAGATGCGCCTCCCCGCCGGGGGCGAATTCGGTCTCCTCGCCGGAGACACCGCAATAGGGGCAGGTGATCAGGAGCATCGGCCGTCTCGCGATTGGGCCGGCGCGGAACGCCCGCGCCGGCCCGGTTTCTACGCCCTGATTGGCACAGCGGCGGCTCCCTACGCAACGCGGAGGCGACCGCCTGCGGCCCGCTTGCGACGCGCCGGCCTCAGTCGGACGTCGGCGCTGCGGGGGCCTCGGTCGCCGGGGCCTCCGTCGCTGCCGGGGCGTCGGCGGTCTGCCCGCCGAAATACCACCAGGCGACCGCGCCGCCGACGATGATGATCGCAACGGCGGCGATGATCGAATTCGTGCTCATCTGCGTCTCCTGTTCCCGGTTCACGAACCGGGCGAAGCGCCTTCTCGCGCACGCAGCCTCGGAAGGGCGCCCGCCCTTCCCCCTCGGGGGAGATATGGGGAGCGGCGCGATCCGACGCCAGCGCGGCGCGAAGCGATGCGCGCTAGCGATCCGAGCGCAGAAGGGTAAGCGTGACGCGCCGGTTGCGGGGGTCCGTCGGCGCTTCGGGAAGGGCGAGCGCGCGGTCCGCCTCGCCGGTGACGCGCAGGAACCGCTCCTCGGCCACGCCGCTCCCCGCGAGAACGCGGCGGGCGGCGCCGGCGCGGGCGGAGGAAAGCGACCAGTTGTCGTTCGTCCCCTCTGCGAAGGGAATCGCATCCGTATGGCCGGAAATCGCGACTGGGTTGGAAACGAGCTCGATCACGCCGCCGATCATCTCGAGGATCGCCTGCATCTTCGGCGTCGGTTGGTCGGAACCCGATTCGAAGAGCGGCCGCCCCTCCTTGGCGAAGATGTCGATGACGAGCCCCTCGTCCGTGACGCGCGTGACGATGTGGCTCAGGAGATCGTCCGCAACCTCGCTCTCACCCGACTTGGCGAGAAGGAGCGATTCAAGTTCGTCGAGCCGTTCTTCGTCCTCTGTGTCCTCGCCGCCAACCTCCGTCTTCTTCCCCTCGCTGACCTGGACCTCGCCCCCCGCGCCGCCGACATCGGATTTCGGCGCGGCCTGGGTGGAGAAGATCGTGTCGCCCTGCAGCACCCCGTCGCCGCCGCCGGAGACGGGGGAGATCGGGACGGTGGGAGAGAAATAGTCGGCGATGCCCTTCCGCTGGCTCTCCGTCGTCGCGTTCAGCAGCCACATCAGCAGGAAGAAGGCCATCATCGCGGTGACGAAGTCGGCGTATGCCACCTTCCAGGCCCCGCCATGATGGCCGTCCCCGCCCGAGACCTTCTTGCGCTTGATGATGATCGGCCTCACCGCGTTGGTATTGTCCGCCATCCCGTCCTCCGCCTTCGCTAAACGGCTTATCGCCGGGCGGCGTGAACAAAGGCTTGCGCGCCCGCCCTTAAGGGAATGGCAACGCCGCAACCTCTATGACCATGCGGACGGACAGGGCGTCGGTCGGGATGATGGGTGCGATGATTCACGAGACGCTGAAGCGGAAGATCGGAGAGGCCCGCAGCGCGCGGCCGCCGCTGCGCGACCCGAATTTCGTATCCGATCTCTTCGCGAGGCTGCTGGAGGAACGGTTGCGCGTCTCCTTCTCCATGCCGGTCGGCGTCGGTGTCGAAGTCGGGGACGCGGCGAAGCTCACGGAGGCGCTGAAGGCGGCGGGCGCCGTCGCCCTCTACGGCGTTGCCGAAACCCCGTCCGGGCGTCTCGGCGGCGTGCTCACCTTCTCCGCCCCGCTCGTTCACCGCGTGGTGGCGGCGATGACGGGAGCGACGCAAAAAGGCTCCGCCGACCCGGAAAGGATGCCTACGGCGATCGACGAGGCGCTGGTGCACGGTTTCGCCGGTGACGTGATCGATTGCTTCGAGCGGGCGGTGATCTCCGGCCCGCGTCCAGAGGCGGGCGTCGCGCTCTTCTTTCGTCGCTTCGCGCGCCGCGCGACCTCCCTCGCCGAGGCGCCCGATGCGATGGACACGATCGCCTTCCGGATCGAAATCGGCTTCGCCGATGAAACGCCGCCGATGATCCTCGACCTCATCCTCCCTCTTGCGGCGCTCGATCTCTACCGCGCGGCGGAGACGGACGCGGCCGCGCGGGCGCCGCGCGGCCGTGTGAACGCTTCGGGGGAGATCTGGGCCACCGCCATGCTCTCCGCAGCCCGGACGGCGGAATACCGCTTCGTCGGCGTTCTCGCGGAACTGACCCTCACGGTCGAGGAGGTCGCCGCGCTCGCCCCCGGCTCCGTCCTTCTCCTGCCGGAGGAGCGCAAGCTTGAAGTCAGCCTGAGAGTGGACCGGCCGGGCGGCGTCGCCGGCCGGGGCGATCTCGCCCGCGGCGCGCTCGGCGCCGCCGAGGGGCGGCGAGCGGTGAAGATCACAACGCCGCCGACGCCGGCCTTCACGGAGAACCTCATGCCCTATATGGCGGAGGACTGAGCGCAGCCCGCGCATCTTGCGGCGCCGCCCGCTTTCCCCTATACGCACGCGCTCTGAGCGGAGCCTCCGGCCGAAACGGGCTGCCGAGCGGCTTCTGAACGCTCTTCATTCGAGAGGAGATCGAAATGCCCAAGATGAAGACCAAGTCGGGCGCGAAAAAGCGCTTCCGGCTCACCGCGACGGGCCTCGTGCGCGGGCAGCAGGCGGGCAAGCGCCACGGGATGATCAAGCGGACGACGAAGTTCATCCGCAACGCGCGGGGGACGACGATCCTGTCGGAGCCCGACGCGAAGATCGTCAAGAAATTCCTGCCCTACGGCTGATCCGGGAGCGCTGAGACATGTCACGAGTAAAACGCGGCGTCACCGCCCACGCCCGCCACGCCGAGATCCGCAAGCTCGCGAAAGGCTATTACGGCCGGCGCAAGAACGTCATCCGCGTCGCCAAGCAGGCGGTGGACAAGGCGCAGGAATACGCCACGCGCGACCGCAAGGTCCGCAAGCGGACTTTCCGTGCGCTCTGGATCCAGCGGATCAACGCCGCCGTGCGCGCCCACGACGCCGACATGACCTATTCCCGGTTCATGAACGGGCTGACCGTCGCGGGGATCGAGGTGGACCGGAAGGTCCTCGCCGACCTCGCGGTGCGGGAGCCGGCGGCGTTCAACGCCGTCGTCGACCAGGCGAAGGCCGCGCTGGCCTGACCGGGCCGCAATGGACGAAATGAAGGCCCGCGCCGGAAGGCGCGGGCCTTTCGCGTCCCTGGGCCCGTTTGCGCTTTCCTGCGCCATGGCTACGGTCACGCGCAAGCGAATCGGAGGAGACGGCGATGGCCTACACGGATGCGAAACTGCTGATCGGCGGCGAATGGCGGCGGGGCGACGGGCCGGGGGAGGACATCGTCAACCCCGCGACCGGCGAGACGCTGGCGCGCTGCGGCCACGCCTCCCCAGCCGAGCTCGATATGGCGCTCGCCGCCGCCGAACAGGGCTTCCGCGTCTGGAGCGCGAAGACGCCGGTCCAGCGCCAGCAGGTGATGGAGAAAGCCGCCCGCGCGCTCGAGGCGAAGATCGACGAGGCCGCGATCAACCTCACGAAGGAGATGGGCAAGCCCGTCGGCGAGGCGAAGATCGAACTCGGCTTCGCCGTCGATCTCATCCGCTGGTATGGCGAGGAGGGCAAGCGCGCCTATGGCCGCCTCGTCCCCTCCCGCAATCCGGCCGCGCGGCAGATGGTGACCTCGGAGCCGGTCGGCCCCGTCGCGGCCTTCACCGCCTGGAACTTCCCCTCCACCAACGTGATCCGGAAGATCGCCGGGGCGATCGGCGCCGGCTGCTCCATCGTCATCAAGCCCTCGGAGGAGACGCCGGCGACGGCCGTCGCCATCGCGGAGGCGTTCCAGGAGGCGGGGCTGCCGGAGGGCGTGCTGAACGTCGTCTTCGGCGTGCCGGACGAGGTCTCCCGCCATCTCCTCGCCTCGCCGGTCTGCAAGAAGGTCTCCTTCACCGGCTCCATCCCGGTCGGCAAGCATCTGCAGAAGCTGGCGGCGGACACGCTGAAGCGCTGCACGATGGAACTCGGCGGCCACGCCCCCGTGATTGTCTTCGACGATGCAGACGTGGAGAAGGCGCTGGACGCCGTGGTCGGGTTCAAGTTCCGCAACGCCGGGCAGGTCTGTATCTCGCCGACCCGCTTCTACGTGCAGGAAAAGAGCTATTCCCGCTTCGTCGAGGGCTTCACGGAGCGGGCGGAGAAGGTGAAGGTCGGCAACGGGCTGGATGACGGCGTGTTCATGGGCCCGCTGATCGCGGAGCGCCGGATCGCGGTCATGGAGCAGTTCGTGAACGATGCGAGGGACCATGGCGCGGCGGTGAAGACCGGCGGCGCGCGCATGGCCAACGCCGGCTCCTTCTGGGCGCCGACCGTGCTCGCGGACGTGCCGGACGAGGCGATGATCATGAGGGAGGAACCCTTCGGCCCGCTCGCCCCGATCACGACCTTCAAGGGCGTGGACGACGTGCTGGAGCGCGCGAATTCCCTGCCCTTCGGCCTCGCCTCCTACGTCTTCACCTCCAGCGGCAAGACCGGCAAGATGATGTCCGAGCAGCTGGAGGCCGGCATGGTCGGCGTCAACAACGTCGCCGTCTCGACGGTCGAGACGCCGTTCGGCGGCGTTAACGAGAGCGGCTATGGCTCCGAGGGCGGGATCGAGGGGCTCGAAGCCTATCAGCGCACGAAGTTCGTGACCGAGATCGCCCTCTGAGCGCGGCCTTGCGATGATCGGCCGGGGCGGCTAACTCCCGCCCCGACCTTCAGGGAGACCGGCATGGACGGCCTGCGCGAAAAATATCTCTCCGAAATCGCCGCCGCGAGGGACGAGGCGGCGCTCGAATCCGTGCGCCTCGCCGCGCTCGGCAAGAAGGGGGAGATCAGCCTCGCCATGCAGGGCCTGCGGGACATGGAGCCCGACGCGCGGAAGGCGGCAGGCGCCGCGCTCAACGTGGTGCGGGACGAGGTGCAATCCGCCCTCGCCGCCGCGAAATCCGCGCTTGCCGACGCCGCGCTCGCGGAGCGGCTGAAGACCGAATGGCTGGACGTGACGCTCCCGCCCCGGCCCGTTTCGCAGGGCACGATCCATCCCGTCTCCCAGGTCACGGAAGAGGTGACGGCGATCTTCGCGGAGCTCGGTTTCGCCGTCGAGGAAGGCCCGCATATCGAGACGGACTGGCACAATTTCGACGCGCTCAACATCCCCGCCGAGCATCCGACGCGGACGGAGATGGACACGTTCTACATGGCCCGCGCGGAGGGCGACGACCGCCCGCCGCATGTGCTCCGCACCCACACCTCCCCGGTGCAGATCCGGGGGATGCTGAAGCACGGGGCGCCGGCGCGGTTCATCTGCCCGGGCCGCGTCTATCGCGCCGACTACGACATCACGCATACGCCGATGTTCCACCAGCTTGAGGGGCTGGCGATCGACAAGGACGTCTCGATGGCGAACCTGAAATGGTGCCTCGAGGAGTTCTGCCGCGCCTTCTTCGAGGTGGAAGGGGTGGAGCTTCGCTTCCGCGCCTCGCATTTTCCCTTCACCGAGCCTTCGGCGGAAGTGGACATCCGCTGTTCATGGACCGGCGGTCAGCTTCGCATCGGCGAGGGGGACGGCTGGCTGGAGATTCTCGGCTCCGGCATGATCCACCCGAACGTGCTCCGCGCGGGCGGGATCGACCCGGACCTCTGGCAGGGTTTCGCCTTCGGCATGGGGATCGACCGGCTGGCGATGCTGAAATACGGCATCCCCGACCTGCGCGCCTTCTTCGACAGCGACCTCCGCTGGCTCCGCCATTACGGCTTCGCCGCGCTCGACGCGCCGACGGCGCATGGCGGGCTCGGGGCCTGAAGGCGGCTCTGCTCACAGTGAGCAGAGGGGTCATGTATATGAATTTAAGAGATAATCGGAAAAACGGCTGCGCGTGTGCGCGCGGTCAGCCGAAGCGGAACTCCCCCTCCCGCATCTCGATCACGACAGGGCCGGACCGAACGGCGCGCAGGGCGGAGACCGCCTCCGCCACGCTTCCTGCGCGGGCGTAGCCGGCGCCGAAGCCCTTCGCCAACGCGGCGAAATCGACGGGAGAGAGGGCGACGCCCTCCGGCGCGACGCCCGCATCCTCCATCCACCAGCGGATCTCGCCATAGCCGGCATTGTTCCAGAGGAGGAGCGCGACCGGCGCCCGCGCCTCCGCCGCCGCGGCGAGCTCCGCGATGGTGAAGAGCGCGCCGCCATCCCCCGCCAGCGCGACGGCGGGCCGCCCCGGCGCGGCGAGCGACGCGCCGATGGCGGCGGGGAGGGCGTAGCCGAGCGTCCCGAACCCCGTGGCGGAGGAGGCCCAGAGGCCCGTCGCCGGCGGGCGCGCCGCGGCGTGGGCGGCGTAGGCGGGCTCCGTGCTGTCTCCGAAGATCATCGCCTCCGGCATTGCATCCCAGATCGCTTCGAGGAGCGGCAGGTGGCGGGCGATGCGCGGCTCCAGCCCCAAGCCCGGCGCCGGGAGCGGGCGCGGCGCGGCGGGCGCGCGGGCGACGAGCGGCAGGAGCGCGCGGGCGAAGCCCGCCGCCCCGGCATGGAGGGCCAGCGCCGCCGGCGGGCCGATGCGCAGCTGCGCGGCGTCGATGTCCACGCGGATCAGCGCCCCGCCGAATTCCGGGTCGGGCTCCCCGTTCCAGGCCCAGTCGGTCGGCCCGAACTCGCAGCCGAGCGCGAGCGCGGCGTCGCTCTCCGCCATCAGCCGCCGCGCCCCCACCGCGAAAAGCTCGCCCCCGGCGTTGAGCGGATGGGCGGGCGGCAGGAGCCCGCGCCCGTTCGCCGTCATCAGGACGGGCGCGCCGAGCGCCTCCGCGAGACGCCGCGCATCCGGCCCGAGCCCGCGCGCCCCGCCGCCGAGGATGAGGAGCGGGCGCGCCGCCCGGTTCAGGATCGCGGCCGCCTCCGCCAGCGCCGCCCCGGTCGCCGCCGGAGGCAGGACGGGCGCGCGGGGCGGCGGGGCGGCGCCCGCCTCCGCCGCGAGCCGGTCGATCGGGATCTGGATGTGGACGGGGCGGGGGCGGGCGGAGGCGAAGAGGTCCATCGCCGCATCGAGCGCGGAGGCGAGCCCCGCCGCATCCTCCGCCTGAAGCGAAAGGCCTGACACGCCGGAAAGCGTCGCCAGCTGATCCTTCATCTCGTGCAGCCCGCCGCGGCCTCTCGCCGCCTCCGGCCCGACGGAGGAGATCACGAGCATCGGGATCGAATCGCCATAGGCCTGCCCCATCGCGGTGGCGATGTTGGTCATGCCCGGCCCGGTGATGATGAAGCAGGCGGCGGGCCGCCCGGTCGCGCGCGCATGGCCGTCCGCCATGAAGCCCGCGCCCTGCTCGTGCCGCGGCGTGACATGGCGAAGGCCCGAATTGGCGAGCCCGCGATACATCTCCACCGTGTGAACGCCCGGAATGCCGAACACGGTGTCGAAGCCGCGCGCGGCGAGCATCGCCGGTATCAGGCCGCCAAGGGTGGTCATCTGCGTCGTCTCCGGCCCCGGACCCGATCCGGGGCCCCGATGAATGAAGCGCGAAAGGTCGCGGCGCGCCCAGCCGCGCGAGGCCCCGGATCGGGTCCGGGGCCTTGATCCCCCCGCCTCCGCTTGACGCACCGTGAGCGGATCGCTAGGCGAACCGCAACCCGGAAAGAGAGGAAATCCCATGTCCAACCCCAGTCTCCTGATCCTGCCCGGCGACGGGATCGGCCCCGAAGTGATGGCCGAGGTCCGCCGCGTGATCGACTGGCTGGCGCAAGAGAAGGGGATGGAGTTCGACGTCTCCGAGGATCTCGTCGGCGGCGCGGCCTATGACGCGCACGGGACGCCGCTCCATGACGACACGATGGCGAAGGCGCAGGAGGTGGACGCCGTGCTCCTCGGCGCCGTCGGCGGCCCGAAATACGATGTGCTCGACTTCTCGGTGAAGCCCGAGCGCGGGCTCCTGCGGCTGCGGAAGGAGATGGACCTCTTCGCCAATCTCCGCCCCGCGCAGTGCTTCGACGCGCTGGCCGAGGCTTCCAGCCTCAAGCCCGAAGTCGTCTCCGGCCTCGACATCATGATCATCCGGGAGCTGACCTCCGGCGTCTATTTCGGGGAGCCGCGCGGCATCTTCACCGAGGGGAACGAGCGCGTCGGAATCAACACCCAGCGCTACACGACCTCGGAGATCCAGCGCGTCGGCCGCTCCGCCTTCGAGCTGGCGCGGAAGCGCTCCAACAAGGTCTGCTCGATGGAGAAGGCCAACGTGATGGAATCGGGCGTCCTCTGGCGCGAGGAGATGCAGAAGGTGCGGGACGCCGAGTATCCCGATGTCGAGCTCACCCACATGTATGCGGACGCCGGCGCGATGCAGCTCGCCCGCTGGCCCAAGCAGTTCGACGTGATCGTGACGGACAATCTTTTCGGCGACCTGCTCTCCGACCTCGCGGCGATGCTCACGGGCTCGCTTGGCATGCTGCCCTCCGCCTCCTTGGGCCTGCCGATGGCGAACGGGCGGCCGAAGGCGCTCTACGAGCCGGTCCATGGCTCGGCGCCGGACATCGCCGGCAAGGGGATCGCCAACCCCATCGCCTGCATCCTCTCCTTCGCCATGGCGCTCCGCTATTCCTTCGACCGCGGGGACCTTGCGGACCTGATCGAGGGCTCGGTCAACGCCGCGCTCGCCGAAGGCTACCGGACGCCGGACCTGATGACGGTGGCGGGCGGAACGAAGGTCGGCACCACGGAGATGACCGACGCGATCCTCTCCAAGATGGCGGCCGCCTGACCTTCCGGGTCGAGGAAGGATTGCCGGAGCCGCTGCGGCCCGCGGCGGCTCGACTCTATCTCGAAGCCTTCGGGGCGAAACTCGGCCCCATCCTCGGTCGGGGCGCGCGGGCGGAGCGCTTTCTCGAAGGCGTGCTCCGCCCGGGAAACGCGCTTGTCGCCCTTTCGGAAGAGGGGGCGCTCCTCGGCCTCGCCGGATTCCATGACGAAGGGGGCGGCTTCGTCGGCGGCGGCGCTGCGGAGCTTCGCGCGGCTTATGGCGGCTTCGGCGCGCTCTGGCGCGGCGCTGCGCTCGCGCTTTTCGAGCGGTCGCCCGGCCCCGGCGAGTTGCTGATGGACGGGATCGTCGTGGCGCCCGGCGCGCGGGGCGGCGGGGTCGGCGGCGCGCTGATCGAGGCGATGGCGGCGCGGGCGGCGCGTCTCGGCCTTTCCGCGGTGCGGCTTGACGTGGTGGATTCGAACCCCCGCGCCCGCGCGCTCTATGCACGGCGGGGCTTCGCGGCGGGGGAGGAGACGGGCTCGCCCCTCCTCCGCCCGCTCTTCGGCTTCAGCCGTTCGCTGGCGATGCGGCGGCCAGTCTCGCCGCCGCCGCCAGATCGGGTGTGATCCCGTCCGGAGCCAGCGCACTGCCGGGCTCCAAGGCGTCGAGAGACCTGATCGCGGCCGGAAAGCCGCGCCGGAAGGAGCCGACGCGCAGCGCCCGCCCCGGGAACAGCGTAATTGCCTTCGCAAACCGACGCGGCTCACAAGGCCTTGAAATCAATCGGTTCATTTTCCGGCCGGCGCTCGAGAGAACAGCGCACCCTTGGACAACTTGCTTGACAGCCCCATCGATTAGGGGTGACACGAACACTAAACAAGCGGGTTGGCACCCTGCGAGCCGTTTGGGGAACGTCAGGACAATCTACCAAAACCTGGCTTTCGTGGGAGTTGAAGCGTAGTCCACATCACAAGGCGCAAATGACATTCGAAGAAGCATGCACCGTCATTGATTCCGCTGTAGCCGGGAGCAAGAGCCGAAAGGAACTTCTTCTCAATCTGTTCAAAGATCTTGGTGTCAAACGCATGGCCGAGATCGGGGTTTGGGAAGGCGATCTGTCTGAAACGATCCTGCAAAAGGTCGAGCAGATCGAACGCTATGTCTTGGTTGACCCATGGCGCAATCTTCCTGACTGGAACAAACCGCTGAACAAGTCGAACTTCGAATTCGAAAGCGTGCGAAGCAAGGCTTTGAAAAGAGTCGCGCCTTTCAAGGAAAAAGTCATTGAAATCCGCGCCACCTCAAAAGAGGCGAACACACAGATCGATGGCGCTTCGCTTGACCTGATTTACGTCGATGGCGATCATACGTTGCGCGGCATCACGATCGATCTCATCCTACTTCTACCCAAAGTACGTCGTGGCGGGTTTATTTGCGGCGATGATTTCAGCAAGACGATTTGGCAGCATACTACCAAATACGCCCCGACGGAAGTGTTCCCCTTTGCCCTGTATTTTGCGGAAGCACACGATCTTCCGATTTTTACATTGCCGTATAACCAGTTTATCATCTTCAACGAGCCGCGTGGGTTCGAGGTGATCGATCACGGCGGCTACGGCAGGCTCACTCCTGAAGATATCTATGCGCCACCGCGGGGCCGGTTGGCGGAGATGCTCGTTCGCAACACGCCGGGGAGCGTAAAGCGCGCTATCAAGCGATTCGTGGGCGGCTAGGCTGTCCACCCGACCCTTTTCCGCGCCTTGTCGGGAATGGAGGGTGAGGGGACATGTCAGCCGTTGGCTGACGATGTGGCGGCCAGCCTCGCCGCCGCCGCCAGATCGGGCGTGATCCCGTCCAGCGCCAGCGCGCCGGCGCCGCGGGCCCAGAGCGTGTCGCCCCAGCGATGCGCCTCCACTTCGGGCGGCGGCCGGTCGAGCGCCAGGATGTTCGCGGCCAGAGCCTCCCGAATCGCTTGGCGGAAGAGCGGTTCGTGCTTCATCCGCTCGCCGGAGAGTATGACGAGCGGCGGGTCGAAGAGGTTGACGAGATTGGCGAGGCCGAGCCCGAGCATGCGCCCGGCCCGACGGAAGACGGAACGCGCGGCCGGCTCCCCCGCCTCGGCCCGCGCCGCGAGCCGGTCCAAGGTCGCGGGCGAGCCGTCGTCCGGGCCCAGCGCCGCCGCCGCCTCCCGCGCGAGGGCATAGTCTGCGACGTAGGCCTCAAGGCACCCCCGCTGCCCGCAACGGCAGAGCGCGCCGTCCGTCTGCACCTTCACATGGCCGAATTCGGCGCCGACGCCGCGCGCCCCGCGAAAGAGCTTTCCGTCCAGCACCGCGCCCATGCCGAGTCCGTGCTCGATGGTGACGACGAGAAAATCCCGCCGCCCGCGCCCGAGCCCGAACCAAAGCTCCGCCAGCGTCGCGAGGTTGGCGTCGTTGTCCACAAAGACGGGGCAGGAGAACCGGGCGCGGAGCGGCGCGAAGAGGTCGATGGGCGCCGGGTCCGCGAGCACCGGGCTCCAGAGGCAGCGCCCTGTCTCCCCCTCCACGAAGCCCGGCACGCCGAGCCCGAGCGCGGCGATTTCCCCCTCCCGCAGCCCGGCGGCGGCGAGCGCGGCGCCGAAAGCGGCGTCGAGGCTTTCGAGCATCGAGGCCATGGAGGGCCGCCGCGCGGCGAGCGGCGCCTCCCCCTCCCCGGTGATACGCCCCTCGAAATCGAGGATGGCGACGGTCACCCGGCTGTCCGAGAGCTTCGCACCCGCCACATGGAGCGCCTCGGGGCGGAGCCGCAGCATCACGCGCGGCCGGCCGCGGGCCCCGGCGGGGCCGCCCGCGCTTTCCTCGATCAGGCCGGCGGCGATGAGGTCCGCCGTCAGTGCGGTGACGGTGGCGGGGGAAAGGCCCGTCTCCGCCGCCACGTCCACCCGCGCGGCCGCGCCCTGCCGGCGGATCTCCGCGAGGACGCGGCGGAGAGAGGCGGCGCTGTCGGGCGCGCTCACGGGTCAGATCGTCCCGCCGTCCACGATGAAGTCCTGCGCGGTGCAGCCCGCGGCGGCGTCCGAGGCGAGGAAGAGCGCCATCGCAGCGACATGGCCGCCGTTCAGCTCGACGGGGAGGCATTGCTGCGCCACCACGGCGTCAATGGAGGCCTGGTCCGGATACCAGAGCGCGCGCTGCTTCGGCGTCAGGATCGCGCCGGGGAGGATCGAGTTGACGCGGATGCCGTGCTTTCCGAGATCGCGCGCGAAGCTCTTCGTCAGGCCGCGCACGCCCGCCTTGCACATGTTGTAGACGGAGAGCGATTCGACCGTCACCTCCGGCGCGATGGAGCCGAAATTGACGATGACGCCCCTGCCCCTCGGCGCCATCAGCCGCGCCGCCTCGCGCGAGGCGACGTACATGTGGCGAAGGTTGACGTCGACTAGCCGCCGCCATGTCTCCGCATCCATGTCGGAGATCGGGCCCCGCCGGTCATTCGCCGCGTTGTTCACGAGGATGTCGAGCCCGCCCTGCGCCTCCGCCCGACCGATTGCGGCGACGAGCGCGGCATCGTCCGTCACGTCTGCCTCTACGAAATGCGCCCGCGCCCCGAGCGAGGCGGCGAGCGCAGCGCCCGCCGCGGCGTCGATGTCGCAGAAGACGACATGGCAGCCCTGCCCGTGGAAGGCGGAGACGAGATCGGCGCCGATCCCGGTCGCGCCGCCTGAGATGAAGACGGTCCTGCCGTCGAGATCGTCATATCTGGCCGCCATGCGCCCCCCTTGTCTCGCCATATAATTCGGAACGTGGTGAAATGTCACCGTCCGATCCGGGACGCCCCGGCGCAGGATTGCTGCATTGCAGCATTTCTGTGCAGACGAGCGTACATAATCCCTAGACATAGGTCAAAATAAATTTGACATCCGAATTAATTTAGGCGAGAAGCGGGGCGTCGAGGGGCGAATCCGCCCGCGGTCAAGATCAACAGCGATCCAGGGAGGATCACATGAAAGCCCGTTCCCTTCTCCTCGCAGCAGGCTTCGCCGCGCTTTCCGCGACCGGCGCCGCCGCGCAGGTCGTCGGCGTCAGCTGGTCGAACTTCCAGGAAGAGCGCTGGAAGACGGACGAGGCCGCGATCAAGGCCGCGCTGGAGGCTGCGGGCGCGACTTACATCTCGGCGGACGCGCAATCCTCCTCCGCCAAGCAGCTTTCCGACATCGAGAGCCTGATCGCCCAGGGCGCGGAAGCTCTCATCATCCTCGCGCAGGACGCGCAGGCCATCGGCCCCGCGGTCGAGGCGGCGGCGGACGAGGGGATTCCCGTCGTCGGCTATGACCGGCTCATCGAGGATGCGCGCGCCTTCTACCTCACCTTCGACAACATGGAGGTCGGCCGGATGCAGGCCCGCGCCGTCTTCGCCGCGGCGCCGAAGGGCAACTACGTCATGATCAAGGGCTCGCCGACCGACCCGAACGCGGATTTCCTCCGCGCCGGGCAGCAGGAGATCATCGACGCGGCCGTGAAGGCCGGGGACATAACCATCGTCGGCGAGGCCTATACGGACGGCTGGCTCCCCGCCAACGCGCAGAGGAACATGGAGCAGATCCTGACCGCAAACGACAACAAGGTGGACGCCGTCGTCGCCTCGAACGACGGCACGGCGGGGGGCGTCGTCGCCGCGCTGCAGGCGCAGGGCATGGCGGGCATTCCCGTCTCGGGGCAGGACGGCGACCACGCCGCGCTGAACCGGGTGGCCCTCGGCACGCAGACCGTCTCCGTCTGGAAGGATGCGCGGGAACTCGGCAAGGCCGCGGCGGAGATCGCCGTCGCCATGGCGAAGGGAACCGCGATGGCGGACGTGCCAGGCGCCGGCAAGTGGACCTCCCCCGCAGGCACGGAACTGACCGCGATCTTCCTCGCGCCGAACCCGATCACGAAGGACAGTCTCCCGGTCGTGGTGGACGCCGGCTGGATCACGAAGGACGCGCTCTGCCAGGGCGTGACGAACGGCCCCGCCCCCTGCAACTGAAGTTCACGCGGCCCCGGCCTCAAGCCGGGGCCCCGACGTTCAGCGCGCAGCGGATCGAGGCCCCGGATCAGGTCCGGGGCCGGGAACGACGAACCCCGGAGCCCCAAATGACCGACGCGACCGCCGACGCGCCGAAGCGGCGCAGCCTGACCGAGACGCTGGAGCTCGACACCCGCCTCCTCGGCATGGTCGGCGCCTTCCTCGTCCTCTGCCTCGCCTTCGACCTCGTGACGGAGGGGCGCTTCCTCACCCCCCGGAACATCTTCAACCTGACGATCCAGACCGTTTCGGTCGCGATCATGGCGACCGGCATGGTCTTCATCATCGTCTGCCGGCATATCGACCTTTCGGTCGGCTCGATCCTCGCCGTCTCCTCCGCCACGATGGCGATGATCCAGGTCGAATGGCTGCCGCAGCTGCTCGGGCTCGGGCATCCGCTCCTCTGGGTCGCGGCCTGCCTCGCCGGCCTCCTCGTCGGCGCGGCGGTCGGCGCGCTGCATGGCTGGCTCGTCGGCTTCCTCGCGATCCCGGCCTTCATCGTCACGCTCGGCGGGCTCCTGATCTGGCGGAACGCCGGCTGGTATCTGACGACGGGGCAGACGATCGGCCCGCTCGACCCGACCTTCCAGATCTTCGGCGGCGCGAACGGGACGCTGGGCGTCTTCTGGTCATGGGTCGTCGGCGCCCTCGCCGCGCTCGCCGCCGCGGCGGCGATCTGGGCCGCGCGGGCGCGGAAGGCGAAGCACGGCTTCGCTGTGAAGCCGCTCTGGGCGGAGGCCGCGCTCACGCTCCTCGCCGCCGGCGCGATCCTCGCCTTCGTCGCCACGCTCAACGCCTATGACGTGCCCACCGGCCGGCTGGAGCGCCTCTTCGAAGCGCGCGGCGAGGTGATGCCGGAAGGGTATTCCGAGGGCTACGGCCTCCCCGTCTCCGTCCTCATCCTCATCGCCGTCGCCGTAGCGATGACGGTGATCGCGAGGCGCACCCGCTTCGGCCGCTACGTCTTCGCCACGGGCGGCAACCCGGACGCGGCGGAGCTTTCAGGCGTCGACACGAAGATGCTGACCGTGAAGATCTTCGCGCTGATGGGCGCGCTCTGCGCGCTATCCGCCATCGTCGCCTCTTCCCGCCTCACCAACCATTCCAACGATATCGGCACGCTGGACGAGTTGCGCGTCATCGCCGCCGCGGTGATCGGCGGCACCGCGCTCTCGGGCGGAATCGGGACGATCCATGGCGCGATCCTCGGCGCGCTCATCATGCAGTCGCTGCAATCGGGCATGGCGATGGTGGGGGTGGATTCGCCGCTCCAGAACATCGTCGTCGGCGCCGTGCTGGTGGCCGCCGTGTTCATCGACATCCTCTACCGCCGCCGGACGGGAGCGCGCCAATGACTCCGCTTGTCGAGATGAGGGACATCTCCATCGCCTTCGGCGGCGTGAAGGCGGTGGACCATGTGAGCATCGACCTTCACGCGGGCGAGGTCGTCGGCCTCCTCGGCCATAACGGCGCCGGGAAATCGACGCTCATCAAGTGCCTCTCCGGCGCCTACCGCGCGGATTCCGGCGCCATCCTGATCGACGGGAAGGAGGCGCGGATCGGGAGCCCGCGGGATGCGCGGGCCTACAACATCGAGACGATCTACCAGACCCTCGCGCTGGCGGACAATCTCGACGCCGCCTCCAACCTCTTTCTCGGGCGCGAGCTGACCACCCCCCTCGGCTTCGTGGACGATGACCGGATGGAGGCGGAGACGCGGCGCATCATGGCCCGGCTCAACCCCAATTTCGCGAAATTCAAGGAGCCGGTGAAGGCGCTCTCGGGCGGGCAGCGCCAGTCCGTCGCCATCGCCCGCGCCGTCTATTTCAACGCCCGCATCCTGATCATGGACGAGCCCACCGCCGCACTTGGCCCGCAGGAGACGAAGATGGTGGCGGAGCTGATCCAGGAGCTGAAGCGGCAGGGCCTCGGCATCTTTCTCATCAGCCATGACATCCACGACGTCATGGCGCTCTGCGACCGCGTCTCGGTGATGAAGAACGGCCGGCTCGTCGGCACCGAGCGCGTCGGGGACGTGACGGATGATGAAATCCTCGCCATGATCATCCTCGGCAAGAACCCGGAGCGCGCATGAAGGCGGAATTGCTGGTCGACTCGAAATGCACGCTCGGCGAGGGCGTGCAGTGGAACGCCGACCATGCGCGGCTCTGGTGGACGGACATCCACGGGAAGGCGCTCTGGTCCTGCGACGAGGATGGCGGCGCGGTGGAGACGGTCCCCTGCCCCGAACGCCTCGGCTCCTTCGCCTTCGATGCGGAGAACCGCCTGCTCGCCGCCTTCGAGAGCGGCCTCTTCCGCTGGGACATAGAGGGCGGGCGGCTGGAGCGGCTTACGCATTTCGAGCCCGACCACCCGACCAGCCGCCTCAATGACGGCCGCTGCGACCGGCAGGGGCGGTTCCTCACCGGCGGGATCGACGAGGACGGGCTGAAGCCCACCTCCTCCCTCATCCGCTACGCCGATGGCCGGCAGGAGACGCTGGAGACGGGCATTTCCGTCACCAACTCGATCTGCTTCTCGCCGGACGGGCGCTGGATATATTTCGCGGACACGCCCACGCAGATGATCCGCCGCTACCCCTACGACACGGAGACGGGAGCGATGGGCGCGCCGGAGGATTTCCACGCTTGCGAAGGCAAGCGCAACTTCCCCGACGGCGCCTGCGTGGACGCTTCCGGCGCGCTCTGGAGCGCACGGTTCTGGGGCGGGATCGTGCAGGAGGTGACGCCGGACGGGCGCGCGGGCCGGCGGATCGAGGTCGAGGCGCCGCAGGTCACCTGCTGCTGCTTCGGCGGCAAGGCATTGGACCGGCTCTACGTCACAACCGCGCGGGAGCATTTCACGCCGGAACAGGAAGCGGCGCATCCGCTCTCCGGCGGGCTCTTCGTGGCGGAGCCGGGGGCGAAGGGCCTGCCGGAGACGCGGTTCGCGGGGCGGCTCTTCGGCTGAAAGCGCGCAGCGCCGCTCAGATCGGCCTACGAAGCCGCGGGCCGACCTCGGCAAAACCGTTCCGGAGATAGAAGTCGAGCGTCCGGCTCCATGCCGGCTGGGCGGGCGCGCCAACTTCGAGGCGCTTCCACCCCCGCCGCCGCGCGACGGCGCAGGCATGGTCCAGAAGCTTCTGCGCCACCCCGAGCGACCTCATTTCCGGCAAGACGTAGAGTTCTGAAATCTCGCCGAAGGCCCCGCCGGCATAGATTGCCGCGCATTCGTTCAGCGTCATGGCGCCGACCGGCTCTCCGTCGACGACGGCGAGCGCGGCGTGCACATCGGGCCTCGCAAGGACGGCGAGCGCCCGCTCGGCGACCTCGTTAACCGGCGGCGCCGCGCCCCCCGAAAGCTCGTCGAGGAGCGCGTGGACAAAGCGAGCGATAGTGTCCGCATCCTCTGCGCCCGCCTCGCGAACCATGATCGCCTGCAAGTCAGCCCCCTCCGCTACTTTTCGCGGCTGCTCCGCGACGGAGGGTTACCGCCCCGTGATCATCCGCGTCAACACATTGTCCCGGTTGACGAAATGATGCTTCAGCCCGGCTGCGGCATGGCCGAGCACCGTGAGTCCAAGCGCGATCCCGCACCAGAAATGAGCGGCGCGGAACAGGTCCTCCAGCGGCTTCGAGCCGGGAACGAACGGGTCCGGCAGCTCGAAGAGGCCGAAGACCATGTTCCGGATTCCGTATAGCTCCTGCAGCTCCGAGGCGGAGGCCATCAGCCAGCCGGTGACGGGCATCGCGAACATGAGGGCATAGAGCGCGAGGTGGCCGGCATGAGCCGCAGTCCGCTCCAGCCCGCCCATATGCGCGGGGAGCGGCGGCGCGGGGTTCACCAGCCGCCAGATCACGCGCAGCAGCGCCAGCGCGAACACGACGAAGCCCCAGCTCTTATGCGTCTGCACGAGGCCGAACTGCTCGAACACGTCCGGCACGAAGTTGGACATCCAGACGCCCAGCCCGAACATGAATAGGATCAGCCCCGCCATCGCCCAGTGCAGCAGGCGCGCCGGCAGGCCCCAGCCGGCATTGGTGTTCCGCAATCCCATCATCCGTCCTCCGGCGTCGCGACGAGGTCGAACTCGACGCCCACTTCATCCCCCACCTCGACGAAAAGCGCCGTAAATCCGATGCCGATTCCGTAGAGGCTGCGAGGAAAGGACGCAGCGCCCTCGGCGCCGGCGATCTCCCCCGCGAGGTCGAGCGAGAGATCGCCCGAAACGCTGTGCTCGACGCCGCGCATCGTCAGCCGGCCCTCGGCGCGGAAGCGCCCGTCGCCCAATGGCTCCATCCGGTCCAGCTCATAGCGCGCCGTCGGATGCGCGGCGACGTCGAACCAGTCGGACGTTTTCACGATGAAGGTGCCGAAGGGCTCGCCGACATCCACGCTGTCCATGTCGATCTCCAGCGTCAGCCGCGCCGCCGACACGTCGTCCGGGTCGAAACGGGCGGCACCGGAAAAGCGGCCGATCTCGCCCCGCCTCTGCTCGCCATTGATGAGATAGACGATGCCGATGCGGGACGCCTCGGCGTCGATTTCCCAGCGGAGAGGCTCCGCCCCTGCGGGGGCGGAGAGCGCGGCGAGACCGAGGAGGATCGCCGCGCCCCGCATCGTCACTTGGCCGGGCTGATTTCGAGGTCGAGCCGGAGCGGGATCACCGTCCCGATCGCTGGCGCGCCGTAGGACACGCCGTATTCCGTCCGGTCAAGCTCGCCCTCGACGACGAAGCCGGCGATGGTCAGCTCCGGATTGAAGGGCGAGGGCCCGATGCGCCGCAGCGTCGCGGTGAAGGTCTCCTCACGCGTCACGTCCTTGATCGTCACGTCGCCCGTCACTTCCGCGGTGTCGTCGCCGGTGAGGCGCACGGCCTTGGAGACGAACCGGATTTCCGGATAGGTCCCGACATCGAGGAAGTCCGCGCCCTTGATGTGATTGTCGCGCGCCTCCCAGAACGTGTCGATGCTCGCGGCGTCGATGGTGAAGGAGACGGATGCCGCCTCCATGTTCTCCGGGTCGAAGTCGATCACGGCGTCGAATTCGCGGAAGATCCCGCGGGTCAGCGAAAAGCCGAGATGGTCCACGCTGAAGGACACCGTGGCGTGGCTCTTGTCGATGGCCCAGGGCTGGGCGAGGGCGGGCGCCGCGAGAAGCGCGGCTGCGAGCGCGGCGGGGGCGGCGAAGGCGAGGCGCATGAAGGTCTCCTGTCGTCTCGTTGGAACGTGCCGGAGAGATAGGGCTTTCCGCTGACGCCACAATGAGGGCGCGCGACAACAGATTGTCTCCGGTTCATGAACCTGCGAGGCGATTCAGGACTTGACCGGATTCATCTGGATGTCGATCCGGATCGGCACCTCCACGCCGATCGCGGGCGCGCCGTAGGAGACGCCGTATTCCGTGCGGTCGATCACGCCCTCGACCGAAAACCCGGCGATCGTGTCGGCCGCGTTGAAGGGCGAGGGGCCAAGGCGGATCAGCTTCGCCGTGAAGACCTCCTCCTGCGTCACGCCGCGCATCGTCAGGTCGCCGGTGATCTCGGCCGTCCTCTCGTCGATGAGGCGGACCTTGGTGGAGCGGAACGCGATGGTCGGGAAGTTCGCGACGTCAAGGAAATCCTTGCTCTTCACATGCCGGTCCCGCGCCTTCGAATTGGTGTCGAGGCTGTCGGCGACGAGGGTGAAGGCGACGGAGGCCGTCTCCACATTCTCCGGGTCGAAATCGATCTCCGCGTCGAACTCGCGAAACTGCCCGTGCGTGACGGAAAAACCGATATTGCTTATCGTGAAGGTGACGTGGACATGGTCCTTGTCCAGCTTCCACGGCGCGGCCGCGGCTCCGGCTGCGACGAGAAGGGACAGCGCGAAGGCGGCGACTCTTGCGATCATGGCTCTGGCTCCTGTCCGGTTACGGCGCATCCCGCCAGATTCAACCGCGGCGCGCAAGGGCGGAGACGCGCTCAGCGCGTCGGCATCGGCCTTTCGCCCCGATAGTCGTAGAAGCCGCGCTGCGTCTTTCGCCCGAGCCAGCCCGCCTCGACATATTTGGTCAGCAGCGGGCAGGGCCGGTACTTCGTATCCGCCAGTCCTTCATGCAGCACGTTCATGATGGCGAGGCAGATGTCGAGCCCGATGAAATCGGCGAGCGCGAGCGGCCCCATCGGATGGTTGGCGCCGAGCTTCAGCGAGGTGTCGATGCTCTCCACCGTGCCGACGCCCTCGTAAAGCGTATAGATCGCCTCGTTGATCATCGGCATGAGGATGCGGTTGACGATGAAGGCCGGGAAATCCTCGGCGCTCGCATGGGTCTTGCCGAGCCTGTCCACCACCAGCTTCAGCGCCTCGTAGGTCGCCTCGTCCGTCGCGATGCCGCGGATGAGCTCCACGAGCTGCATCAGCGGCACGGGGTTCATGAAATGGAACCCCATGAACCGCTCCGGCCGGTCGGTGACGGAGGCGAGCCGGGTGATGGAGATGGAGGAGGTGTTCGTCGTCAGGATCGTGTCGGGCGCAAGATGCGGCACCAGCGCCTTGAAGATCTCGCGCTTGACCGCCTCGTTCTCCGTCGCCGCCTCGATCACGAGGTCAGTCGCGGCGATCTCCGGCAGCGCGGCGGCCGGCGCGATGCGGGAGATCGCGGCGACGCGCTCCGCCTCGGAGACCTGGCCCCTGGCGACCTGCTTCCCGATATTCTCCCCGATCCGGTCGATGGCCGCGCGCACCCGCTCCCCGTCGATGTCGTTGAGCTTCACCTCGTAGCCCGCCAGCGCAAAGACATGGGCGATCCCCGCCCCCATCTGCCCCGCGCCGATCACGCCGACCGTCTGTATCGCCATCCGCATCCCCTCGGCGGCTTGTCGCCCGCCTGTCTTATATTGCGCTGCGAAAGCCTAGGCGCGGGCGGGGCCCTAGGCAAGAGGCGGCGGACAGGGTGCTGCGGATTGCGGGGCGCCCCCCTGCGGCCTTGCGGCGGGCGGGCGAACCGGCGAGGCTCGCCCGGAGAAGCGGAGCGGAAAGGGCGCGCCATGACCACACGGATCCACGGCAAGGCGGCGGGGCGCTGCAGCGCCGTCGCACATGGGGGCCTCGTCTACGCCGTGGCGACCGACCCGGATTCGGGCCCCACCATCGAGGCGCAGACGAAGGGCGCCCTCGCCGCGCTGGAGCGGCATCTGAAGGCCGCCGGCAGCGGGAAGGAGGGCCTCTTGCAGGCCACCGTTTACCTGACCGACATGCGGAACAAGAAGGCGATGGATTCCGTCTGGGTCGAGTGGATCGGCCCGCGGGAGAACTGGCCGCAGCGCGCCTGCGTCGGCGCCGATCTTGAGCCGACCGACCTGATCGAGGTGGTGGTGACGGCGAAGGCGCTCTGAACTCCGCCTTCCCCTTCCTCCGCCGACCCTCTAGATTGCGGCGATCCCGACAACGCTTCTCCAGGGGAAGAGCAGCATGACGACCACCGCTTCCGACGGCGCCGGCTGGCGCGCCCGGCTCGAGGCGCGGCTCGAAAGCGCGCCCGTCCGCAATTTCATTCTCGCGGTGATCCTCGTGAACGCAGTGACGCTGGGGCTGGAGACCTCGTCCACAGCGATGGAGCGCGCCGGCCCGCTCCTTCTCACCGTCGACAGGATCTGCCTCGCGATCTTCGTCGTCGAGATCGGACTGAAACTGGCGGCGAAGGGCGGGCGCTTCTTCCGGAGCGGCTGGAACGTCTTCGACCTCCTGATCGTCGCCATCGCGCTCCTGCCCTCGACAGGCGGGCTCTCGGTGCTGCGCGCGCTGCGGGTGCTCCGCGTCCTCCGCGTGCTCTCCATCTCGCCCTCGCTCCGCCGCGTGGTGCAGGGGCTGGTGGACGCCCTGCCCGGCATGGGCTCGGTCTTCCTCCTCATGGCCATCGTCTTCTACATCGGCGCGGTGATGGCGACGAAGCTCTTCGGCGGCGCCTTCCCCGAATGGTTCGGAACGCTCGGCCGCAGCGGCTATACGCTCTTCCAGGTGATGACGCTGGAAAGCTGGTCCATGGGCATCGTCCGCCCGGTGATGGAGACCTATCCCTTCGCCTGGGCCTTCTTCGTGCCCTTCATCATGGTCACGACCTTCGCCGTCGTGAACCTCCTCGTCGGCCTTGTCGTCAACTCCATGCAAAGCGCGCATTCGGAGGAGGCGGATGCGGCGACAGGCGACTACCGCAACGAGGTGCTGGAGCGCCTGCGGCAGATCGAGGCGCGGCTCGCGGAGCGGGAGCGGCGGGGCGAGTGAGGCCCCGCCGCCCCGCAGGCCACCAGGGGAGCGTGTCCGCGGCTCCGGTTCAGGCCGCCATGAGGACGGGCGCGGGAGGCGCCGGGGCGACCTCCGCCCTATCCCCCTCGAACGCTCCGATCGTTCGCTTGAGCGCCGCCGCCTGATCCGAAAGGTCGCCGGCCCTCTGCCGCGCCTGCTCCGACGTCTCCGCGCTTTGCTGGATCACGGCCTGAAGCTCCCGGATCGCGGCGTTGATCTGCTCCGCGCCGATGTTCTGCTCGCGCACCGCCGCAGAAATCTCCTGCACGAGGTCGGCTGTCTTCCGGATGCCCGGAACCAGCTCGTCCAGCATCGAGCCTGCGCGACCCGCCTCCTCGACCGTCCGGGCGGAGAGTTCAGAGATTTCAGCGGCGGAGAGCCGGCTGCGCTCCGCAAGTTTCCGGACCTCGGAGGCGACTACGGCGAAGCCCCGGCCATGCGGCCCGGCGCGCGCCGCCTCCACCGCCGCATTGAGCGCGAGAAGGTCGGTCTGCCGCGCAATCTCCTGGATCACGCCGATCCTCTGGGCGATGTCCTGCATCGCCGCCACGGCGCCGGAGACGACCTCGCCGGTCGTCTTCGCCTTTTCGGCGGCGAGCGAGGCGATCTTCTCCGTCTGCGCGGCGTTGTCGGCGGATTGCCTCATCGTCGCCGTCATCTGCTCCATCGCGGCGCCGGCTTCGGTGACGGAAGACGCCTGGGTCTCGGCGCCGGCGCTGATCCGCTCCGAAGACGCCTGCAACTCGTTTGACGCCGCGTCCACCGAGACCGCGCTCTCCAACGCCTCGGCGAGCACCTGCTGCAGGTTGCCCTTCAGCTCTTCGGTCCTGCGCATGTTGTCGCGGAAAATCGCGAGCGCGGCGGCGAGCCGCGCGACCTCGGCGAGGTCGTCCGCGCGCCGGTCGATTTCCGCCTTGAGATCGCCGCCGGCAAGCTTCTCCAACGCTCCCGTCGTGGCCTCGAGCCGCCCGATCAGCCGCCGGCGAAGCTGCGACCAGGCGACGAGCATGGTCGCGAGGAGAAGAAGGACGAGGAGGATGTTCGCAACCAGCGAGAAGAGCGCGGCCGATTTCCGCTCCGCCCAATAGCGCACGAGCTCGGCGCCGGCGAGCTTGGAAAGCGCCGTCATGTGGTCAAGCGCGGCGTTGGAGCGCTCGAAGAACGCGGGAAAATCGAGGGGATAGTCAGGCGCGCCGTTCGTCACGGCGCGCGAGCGTTCCATCTTTTCCTCCGTCAGGGCGACGTATTCCTCGAAATAGAGCGGCTCGCCGACCTTGATCCGCTCCGCGATGGACTCGGGCGGCGCGCTGGCCGTCGCGATGTTCATCAGCGCCTCCCAGGCTGCGAGGGCGCGCTTCTCGTCCGAATCGATAAGGGCGAAATAGGCTTCTGGGATCCGTGCGCCGGAGAGCGTCGCTATTGCGTAATAGGTCCGGGCGCGGCCGCCGAATTCGCGCACCTCCCAGGCCCGGTCCTGAATTCCGGCGAGGGCGAGCGACTTGTCGGAGCTGATCTCATTCGCCGGCGACAGCAGCAGGCCGTCGTCCTTCATGCGGGAGATTTCCTCCTTGAGCTCGAAGGGGAGCGCCGCGGTCCTCGTGGCGTCGCGTTCCGACTTGGGAAGCGAGAGGAGCGCATCTACCTCCGCACGAAGCGCCGCCACGGCCTTCAGCGAGCCGGAGGAGGCGCCGAGAAAATCGTCCCGGCCGGGGGCGGCGGCCATTGCCTGCGCGCGGGCCACGGCCTCGTCGAAATACGCCCGGGCCTCTTCCCGCTGCCGGTCGATCAGCGCCCGGAACTCCGCCGGAATGGCCGTGTCGAGAGACAGGGCGACCTGCGTGACGCTGCGCTCCAGCGAGAGGGCGATGGCGCCGGCGGCCCAGACGGAATTGGCTTCGCTGGCCTCCGCCATCCGCGAGACAGAACGATAGTCCTGCCAGGCGCCCCCTACCGAGAGCGTGAACTTAGCGCCGGCGAAAAGTCCGATGGCCAGAAACGCCATCAGGACGAGTCGGGAAATTTTCATGTCACACCTTCACCACAGTACCCGTCGACCAAGCCGCCTCGCCCGGAGCTGCGGACTCGACGCTGCTAGTTTTTTAAGCTCGAAGCTCTTAAGGGCGGATTAAGTACTGTCCCTCCCGCTCATCGCCTGATGTCACGGTTTTTCTTGACAGATCGCCATTTCGGCCCCGCCGTCGACTGCGAACACCACCGAAAGACTCCTCGGACCATGTGGGGTATTATGATATTTTCTTAATTATACCAATAAGTTGAAACTCATGCACACTGTGTGCACTCGCCCGTTATCGCCGCACCGAAAACCGCTCCAGCGCCACCCGGTCGATCTCGAAGCCGAGCCCCGGCCCCTGCGGCACGGCGACCTCGCCCGCCTCGTGCTCGACGGGCGCGGCGAGAACAGCCATGCGGAACGGGTTCGGCGTCCGGTCGAATTCCAGCAACGGCGGGCGCGGCTCGTGTCGGGGCGGGCTGGGCGGCAGGGTCGCGAGCATCTGGAGCGCCGCCGCCACCGCCACCCCCGTCCCCCAGACATGCGGCACGACGCGAACGCCCGCCGTCTCCGCCATCGCGACGATCTTCCGCATCTCGGTGATCCCCCCGCAGCCGCAGACATCCGGCTGGAGGATGTCCACCGCCCCCGCCTCCAGTGCGGCGGCGAAGGCGGCGCGGCCGTGCCACGTCTCGCCCCCGGCGACGGGGATCGGCTGCCGCGCCCGCACCTCTGCATAGGCGCGGAGATGTTCGGGCGTCACCGGCTCCTCGAACCAGCCGATGTCGAGGTCGGCGACAGCCCGCCCGAGCGCGACGGCCTCCACAGCGTCGTAGCCGTGGTTCGCGTCCACCATCAGCGCGATCTCCGGCCCGACCGCCTCCCGCAGCGCCCGGATCGCCCGCGCATCCTCCGCCGCGCCGTAGCCGATCTTGATCTTCGCGGCGCGGAAGCCTTCGGCGACATAGCCCGTCACCTCCCGCACAGACGGCTCGATCCGGTCCCGCCCCAAGGGGCGGAAGCCGCCGGTCGCATAGGCCGGAACCTTCATGCGGTGCGCCCCGCCGAGGAGCCGCCAGACCGGCGCGCCAAGGTCCTTCCCCGTCGCGTCCCAGAGCGCGATGTCGATGCCCGAAAGCGCCGTCATCGTCAGCCCGCGCTGCCCCTGATCGCGGAACTCGTTGTAGAGGTCGAGCCAGATCGGCTCGATGTCCCGCGCGTCGCGCCCGATCATGCGCCCGGCCATCGCCTCCACGATGGCGGCGTTCGGCAGCGCCGGGCCGAGGCATTCGCCCCAGCCCGTGACGCCCCCCGCGCACTCGACCTCCACAAGGCAGGCCCATCGCTCCCGAAAGGTCGAGAAGGAGGACTGGAAGCGCTCCGCCTCAGGCAATTCGTGTCGCAGGACATGGGGGCGGACGGCGGCGATCTTCATCGGGGTTCCTCCGGTCTTTTCGCCATAAGAGCGCGGCGGCGCGCCGGAGGGAAGGGCTGGACCTTCGGGCGGGTTCATCCGACGCTCGGCCGCAAGAGGGAGGAAACGCCATGAAGCTCCGCCGCCTGCTCATCACCGGCGCCGCCGGCCATGTCGGCCGCATCGCCCGCGCCCGTCTCGCCCATCTCGCCGGGACGCTCCGCCTCTCGGACATCGCAGAGATGGCGCCGGCGGGCGCGGGCGAGGAAGTCATCCGCTGCGACCTCGCTGACCGGGAGGCGACCTTCCGCCTTCTCGAAGGTTGCGACGGGGTTATCCATCTCGGCGGCGTGCCGGTGGAAGCGGCGTTCGACGATATCCTCCAGGCCAATCTCCTCGGCCTCTACAATCTCTACGAGGCCGCGCGGAAGGCGGGGACGAAGCGCATCCTCTTCGCCAGCTCGAACCACGTCATAGGCTTTCACGAGCGGACGACGCGGCTCGACGCCTCCGCGCCGCTCCGCCCGGATTCGCTCTACGGCGTCTCGAAATGCTTCGGCGAGGCGGTGGCCCGGCTCTACTGGGACAAGTTCGGGGTCGAGAGCGCGCTGGTGCGGATCGGCTCCGTGCTCGACGCGCCGAAGGATCACCGGATGCTCGCCACCTGGCTCAGCCCGGCGGATTTCGCGCGCCTCGCGGAGGCTGTCTTCCGCGCGCCGCGTCTCGGCTGCGCCATCGTCTACGGCGCTTCCGCGAACGACGAGAGCTGGTGGGACAATTCCGCCTCCGCCTTCCTCGGCTGGCGCCCGCAGGACAATTCCGAGCAGTTCCGCATCATGCTGGACGCTGCCGGCCCGCCCCCGCCGCCGGACGATCCCTATAACCGCTGGCAGGGCGGCGCCTTCGCCACGGCGGGGCATTTCGAGGACTGAGCCGCTCAGAGCCCAAGCTGGGAGAGCCCCGGATGATCGTCCGGCCGCCGGCCGAGCGGCCAGCGGAAGAGCCGATCCTCCTCCCTTATCAGAACGTCGTTGATGCTCGCATGGCGCGCGCGCATCAGCCCCGCCTCGTCGAACTCCCAGTTCTCGTTGCCGTGCGAGCGGGTCCAGCGCCCCGCCTCGTCCCGGCTCTCGTAGACATAGCGGACGGCGATGCGGTTTCCGGAGAAGGCCCAGAGCTCCTTGATCAGGCGATAGTCGAGCTCCTTCGCCCATTTGCGCGCAAGAAAGGCCTCGATCTCCGCGCGGCCTTGCAGGAACTCGTCCCGGTTCCGCCAGCGGCTGTCTTCCGTATAGGCGAGGGCGACCTTCGCCGGGTCGCACCCGTTCCAGCCGTCCTCGGCGAGGCGGACCTTCAGGCGGGCGGAGGCTTCGTCGAACGGCGGGAGGGGCGGGCGGCTCATTGCGCGGCCTCCCCTTTCAGCGCGGCGTTCTCCGCCTCGAGGCGGGCGATCCGCGCCTGCATCTCGCCGAGGACAGGCTGAAGCTCCTCCGCGGTGAAACGCTGGGGGATATGCTGCGGGCAGTTCCAGTCGAACCCCGCCACGTCGATCAGCACCGCGCGCTCCGGCTTGCCCTTGCCGCCCGCATGAAGCCGGGCGACGAGCGCCGGGTCCTCCACCCGGTCCACGATCCGCGCGCGGCCGAAGAGCTTCAGCCGGGCGCGGTTGGGATAGTCCATGAAGAAGAGCGAAACGCGCCCGTCCGCCGTAAGGTTGCCAAGGCTCAGAAACTGACGGTTGCCCCGATAATCGGCGTAGCCGACTGTCCGCTCGTCGAGCGCGCGGATGAAGCCCTTCGGCCCGCCGCGGAACTGGACATAGGGCCAGCCCGTCTCGCTCACGCTCGCCTGATAGCACCCGTCTCGCGCCGCGATGAAGGCGGCCTCCTCCGGGCCCAGCCGGTCCCGCGGGTCGGCTTCGGGCGCAAGTTGCCCGGCGTAGGCGGCGCGAGAGCCCTCGCGCTCCTGCGCGGCGAGGACGGAAGGGGTGAAGCCGATCTCATAGAAGGTGCGGGCCATAGCTGCTCTCCTCAAACTGCACCGATCGGTGCTGATACTTGATAAATGGACAGATCGGTACGATTTACAAGGGGTGAGACGGGAGAAACCGATGAGACCTTCGAAACGGGACGAGATCGTGGAGCGGGCGCTCGCCGTCTTCGCGGAGGAGGGATATGGCCGCGCGGGGATGGACGCGCTCGCTGCGCGGATCGGCGTTTCGAAGTCCTCGATCTACAATCATTTCGAGAGCAAGGACGCCCTGATCCTCGCCGCCCTCGCGGTGCAGGAGGCGCGGATCGACGCCCTCGTCTCCGCCCGCGTCGCGGCGGCGGAGGGGCCGCGCGACGCGCTCCTCGCAGTCTTCGACGCGCTCGGCATCTGGTTCGCCTCGCCCGGCTTTCGCGGATGCCTCTTCCAGCGCGCGGCCGCTGAGTTCCAGGCGGCTGAGAGCCCGGTGCGCGCCGCGGCCCTCGCCCGGAAGCGAGCCTTCGCCGGGCGCCTGAACGATCTTGCGGAGGCGGCGGGCGCGCCGGGAGCCGGCCCTGCGGTTCACGCTCTTGCCGAGGGCGCGATCCTGCGGGCCGCTTTCGGCTTGACGACGGAAGCGGCGGCGGAAGCAAGGCGCGCGGCGGAAACCCTTATTGCGGCGGAAGCGCCCGCCCGACGATCTCCCGAAGCGCCGCCTCCCGCGCGGGGCCTTCGAGCGCCATGAGCGCGTTGGGCCGACCCGAGATCATCAGCTCCGAGAGGCCGTGGACCATCGCCCAGGCGGATACGAGATCGAGCCGCGCCGTCTCGTCTTCGGCCGGCGCGGCGCCGCGGAGCGCCTCCACGTTCGCGCCGAGAAGCGCGAAGACCCGCCCCCCGGCGGCGCAGAGCGCCGGATCCGTCCAGTCGAGCCTCGCCGAGGCGAACATCAGCCGGAAAAGCGCCGGATGCGCCAGGGCGAAATCGATATAGCCGAGGCCCGAGGCGATGAAGCGGCCGCGCGGCTCGGTCTCCCGCGCCATCCGCGCCTCCTTGGCGGCCATGAATCGCTCGAAGCCTTCGACGGCCAGCGCGGTGAGCAGCCCGGCCGTATCGCCGAAATGATGCGCCGGAGCGGCATGGCTGACGCCGGCGCGCTTGGCCACGCCGCGCAGCGAGAACGCCTCGACGCCCTTCTCCGCGAGTTCCGCCTCCGCCTCCCGGAGAAGCGCGGCGCGAAGATCGCCATGGTGATATCGTCCATCGCCGGCCATGACACTCCATACCCTCCCGTCTTTCCGCTGTCAAAATTCGCCTTGACACTGGGCGCCGGCAGCCTAACTTTACACTGTAAAGAGCATCGGGAGACCGCCATGAGCCTTGCCGAGGCCGCCACGCCCCCCTCCTCCGCCGGCTTCCTCGCAGAATGGCGCAGACGTGAGCCGATCTTCTTCGCCGCCGCGCTCGCGCACGCCGCCCTGGTCCCCCTTGCGCTCGCGATGATGGCGGTCGACGGGCGGACATATCTCGACCTGAACATCTGGGTGAAGCCGCTCAAGTTCCTCGTCTCGATCGCGATCTGGTTCGGATTCCTCGCCTGGGCGGCGGGCTGGCTTCGGGAGGGGATCACGCGGAGCCGCTGGTGGCGCCCCTTCACCCTCGTCATGGTCGTCAACGCGGCGCTGGAGATGATCTGGATCGGCGGCGCGGCGGCGGCCGGCGTCGGCTCCCATTTCAATTCCTCCACCCCGCTCTGGGCCTTCGGCTTCAGCATGGCGGCCTTCTCCGCGGTGATCCTGCTGGGCTCGGCGCTGGTCTACGGCGCAGCGCTCGCCCGTGGCGGCGCGCCGGGGCTTGATCCCGCCTTCCGCCTCTCGGCCACGCTCGGCTTCCTCGTTTCCGTCCCGCTGACGCTGGTCGCCGCGTTGACGCTCGGCGGGAACGGCGGGCATATCGTGGGCGGGTCGGCGACGGACGCGAACGGCCTCTGGCTCATGGGCTGGGCGCGGGGCGGGGGCGACCTCCGCGTCGCGCATTTCTTCGCCCTTCACGCCATGCACGCGCTGCCGCTCTTCGGCTGGCTGGCGGCGCGGACCTTGCCGGTGGGCGCGGCGCGCGCCGCAATATGGGCGGCGACCGGCGGCTGGATCTGGCTGACCGGGTTCACCTACTTTCAGGCCCTCGACGGGCGGCCTTTCCTCCCCTTCCTCTGAGCCCCTTCCTGCGCCATGCTGCGCGAGCGGACAAGGAGGCGGCGATGACGGACTGGACCAGAGGCGCGGCGTGGATGGGCGGGGAGATCATCCCCATCGAGGAGGCGAAGGTGCATGTGATGGACTGGGGCCTCACCCGCTCCGACATCACCTATGACGTCGTCCCGGTGAAGGACGGCGCCTTCTTCCGCCTCCCCGACTATCTGGACCGGTTCGAGGCGTCGATGGCCTCCATGCGCCTCGCTCCCGGCGTGACGCGGGAAGCGTTGCGCGCCGCGCTGCACGAAATGGTCGCGAAGACGGGCCTCCGCGACGCCTATTGCTCGATGACCGCCGCGCGGGGCGTTCCCCTGATCCCCGGCAGCCGGGACCCGCGGCGATGCGGCAACCACCTCTACGCCTGGGTCGTTCCCTACATCCATGTCGTGAAGCCCGACGTGCTCGACAGGGGCGCGAAGCTCTGGATCGCTAAGACGGTACGCCGCATCCCGGAAGACAGCGTGAACCCCCGCGCCAAGAACTATCATTGGGGCGACATGACCGCGGCGTTGTTCGAGGCGCTCGACGAGGGATACGATACCGTCGCGCTGCTGGACCATCAGGGCAACGTGACGGAAGGTCCGGGCTTCAACGTCTTCTGCGTCTCCGGCGGGCGGGTCGTCACGTCGGATCACGGCGTCCTGCACGGCGTGACGCGCAAGACCGTGCTGGACATGTGCGCGGAAATCGGCCTGCCGACGGAGACGCGCCCGCTCCCGCTCGAGGAACTGATGGAGTCGGACGAGGTGTTCCTGTCCACATCAGGCGGCGGCGTCGCGCCGATGGTTGAGGTGGCGGGCCGGATCTTCGGCAACGGCCGCCCCGGCCCTGTCTCCGAACAGCTGCACGAGCTCTACTGGGACTGGACGAAGCGCGCGCAGAACCGTGAAGAGATTGCGTATGCCGCGTAAGCGGAAGGGTTGGTCGACGGGAATGTGGAACGTGGAGCGGGTGAAGGGAATCGAACCCTCGTCGTAAGCTTGGGAAGCTTCTGCTCTACCATTGAGCTACACCCGCGACCGTTCCCGCCTTTAAGAGCGTACCCTGTTTGCGTCAAGGGGATCGTTCGCCGGCTCCGCTTCAAGGAACTACCCGGAAAGCCTCGATGCTCTCCAATGCCTCTAACTTGCCATCGATACTGCAGCGCCAGACGCGCACGGCCCAGAGCCAACCTTCTTGCTGACCGCCGCGAAGGTCCGGTTCGAGCCTGAAGGAACCCCATTCGCAGTCGCAGCAATTCATTGGGAACCGGCGGAGAGCCGACCTTCAGCGCGCGGGCGAGAATGACAGGCGCCGAAGGCTCGGCGCGCGAAGGGAAGGACCCAAGTCGCACGACGCACGACATGCCCGGCGTCTTCACGGCGGCGCAGCGCTCAGGTCAGCGACGACTTCGCCGAAGCGCCGGACCACGGCGAGGTCGCGTTTCGGCGAAGGGACGACGAGGTGGTTCGCGTAGGCCTCCTGCATCTCGTCGATCTCGAGGGTCGCGAGCTGGCGGGAGGGAAACAGGCTGTCCTCCAGCAGGATGCCGGCGCCGAGGCCATGAAGGACCGCTTCCTTGAGCGCGGCGAACGTGCGGATCTTCATGACCCTCGGGGCCTCGATCTCGTGCCGCGACAGCGCGGCGCGGAAGACACGCTGCGTGAAGCTGCCGTCCTCCGGCAGGACGAGGACATGCTCGGCGGCGACATCGCGCAACGACACCGACGGGCGTCGGGCCAGCGGATCGTCGCGACGCACGTGGAGCATGTAGCGGGTGGTTCCGACGCGGCGCATGTGAAGCCCCGCGCCGGCCGCCGGCTCGGTGATCAGCCCGGCATCGGCCTCGCCCTCCCGCAGCATTCCCATGGCCGTGGTCCAGTCGTGGAGGCCGAACTCGATCTCGACGCCAGGGTGGAGCTCTGCGAAGCGCGCGATCGCGGGCATGGCCGGGCGCGGGGCGTTGGCGATGACATTCAGGTGCCCGGTGGTCATGTCGCCGAACCGCGCGATCTTTTCGTGGACGGCGCGTTCGACGGTGCGCAGGCGGTCGCTCACGACGAAGAGGTCGCGTCCGGCGCGCGTCAGCTCCAGCCCGTCACTGCGGCGCACGAAAAGCTTCGCGCCGATCGCGCGTTCGAGCTTGGTGACATGCTGGGTGACCGAGGACTGCGTGACTCCCATGGCCTCGGCCGCGCGGGAAAAGCTGCGCTCGCGCGCGGCCTCAGTGAAAGCGGCGATCTGGTAGGGGCTTGGCTTCATCGTTCCGGATCAAGGTCAGGGTGGCATTAGCCCTGCTTATACGGCGTCACGAAGACGTGGCCGTGACGGCCGACCCTCGCGCTATGGAATCGCGGAGGGCGGCATGGCCTCGATCACGCTGGACGGTATCGAAAAGAGTTTCGGCGACACGCGCGTGCTCAGCCGCATCGACCTCGACGTGGCGCATGGCGAGTTCCTGACGCTTGTCGGCCCCTCGGGCTGCGGCAAGTCCACGCTTCTGCGCATCATCGCGGGGCTGGAGGCGGCGTCGGCCGGTACGGTGCGAATCGGCGAGCGGCGCGTCGACGGGATGCGCGCGGCCGATCGCGACCTCGCCATGGTTTTCCAGTCCTACGCGCTCTACCCGCATCTGACGGTGGCCGAGAACATGCTGACGCCGCTGCGCCTGCGCAATCTGACGGCGCGGGAGAGGCTGCCGCTGATCGGACCGTTGATCAGCCGCGCCAAGCGCCGCGAACTGGCCGAGCAGGTGAAGGAGACGGCCGGAATCCTGAAGATCGAGGCGCTGCTGTCTCGCAAGCCCGGCCAGCTTTCGGGCGGGCAGCGGCAACGCGCGGCGCTGGGCCGCGCGATGGTGCGGAAGCCCGCGGCGTTCCTGATGGACGAGCCGTTGTCGAACCTAGACGCGGCGCTGCGCGTGCATATGCGTTCCGAGCTGGCGGAGCTGCACCGCGCCCTCGGCGCGACTTTCATTTACGTGACGCATGATCAGGCCGAGGCGCTGACCATGTCTGACCGCATGGCGGTGATGATGGGCGGGCGGATCCTGCAGCTGGACGCGCCGCAAAGGGTATACGACGATCCGGCCGATCTGGCGGTGGCGGAGTTCGTCGGCTCGCCCAAGATCAACATCCTGCCCGGCGAGCTGGACGGCTCCGGCCGGGCGAGCTGCCTGGGCGTGGCGCTGTCGCGGCAGGTTGAGGGGCCGGCCGGGCCCGTGGCCGTGGGGCTGCGGCCCGAGCATCTCTCGCTGGTCGCGCCAAATGCGCCCGAGGGCTTCGACGGCCGCGTCGTGCATGCCGAGCACATGGGCGCGGACGTCTACCTGCATGTCGCAATCGCCGACGGCGAGCATCGCATCGTCGCCCGCGCCTTGCCGGCGGAAGATCCCGGCCTTGGCGGGATGGTGCGCATCGGGCGGCGGCGTGGCGAGGCGATGGTTTTTGCGCCCCATGGCCCGCGCCTGCGCCTGCGGGACGCTGCGGCCCGGGCGCCGGCCGAGGTGGCGTGATGCCCCGCTCCTTCACGCATATGTGGTTCATCGCGCCGGCGCTGGCGTTGATGTTCCTGATCCTGCTGCTGCCCATCGCCATCGCGGGCGTGCTGAGCTTCACCGACTATTCGCTCGGCGGCTCGTCGGTGGATTGGGTGGGGACGGAGAACTACGAGCGAATCTTCACCCGCTCCACCTACGAGAAGATGTTCGGCGCGACCTTCCGCTACGTGGCGGTGGTGGTGCCGGTGTCAGTGGGACTGGGCCTCGGCGCGGCGCTCCTGATCAGCTCGGTCAGGCGCTTCGGGGACGTCTATAAGACGATCTACTTCCTGCCGGTGATGGCCGCTTTGCTGGCCATGGCCATCGTGTGGGAGTTCACGCTGCACCCGACCATCGGGCTGGTGAACCGCGCGCTGGCGCTGGGCTGCGGCACGTGGCTCGAGGGTTCGTCGTTCTGGGCCCACGGATGCGAGCGCACCTTCCCCCTGTGGCTGACGGACCGCGACACCGCGATCTGGACTGTGGCTTTCATCGGGGTCTGGCAGGGCTTCGGCTTCAACATGGTGCTGTATCTGGCCGGCCTGACCTCGATCCCGCGGGAACTCTACCATGCGGCCATGATGGACGGCGCCAAGTCCGGCTGGGACCGCTTCCGCCTGGTGACCTGGCCGATGCTGGGGCCGACCACGGTCTTCGTGGTGACCATCTCGATCATCCGCAGCTTTCAAGTCTTCGACACGGTCGAGGCGTTCTATCCGCAGGGCGGCGGTCCGTCGAAGAGCGTCTACGTGATGATGTTCGCCATCTACGAGAAGGCGATCCAGCAGAACCTGATGGGCATCGGCGCGGCGATCACCATGGTTTTCCTGGGCTTCGTGATGGTGCTGACGCTGATCCAGCGGCGGCTTGTGGAACGACAGGTGCATTACTCATGACGGACGCAGCACTGCCCCGCGCCGTGGCGCGCGAACCCGCCGCTCTGCGCTTTTCGACCGGCGAGGCCATGAGGCACGCGGTGCTGATCCTTGGCGCGCTGATCGTGATCCTCCCGTTCTACGTGATGGTCACCTACTCGCTGAAATCGCCGGCGGAGATCATGCAGGGCACGGGCGGCGTCTTCGGCACGCAGGAGGCGTTCCGCGACGACTTCTGCGTCAAGCTCGGCAACGATCCCGAAGACTGCATGGTGACCCCGGCGCTTTACAACTACGTCACTGCTTTCGAGAAGGCGCCGCTGCTGCGTTACCTTTTCAACGGGTTGGTGGTCACCGTCTCGATCTTCTTTATCCAGGTGCTGGTGGCGCTGCCTTGTGCCTATGCGCTCGCCAAGATGCGGTTCTGGGGGCGGGAGCTGGTGTTCAGCCTCGTGCTGTTTTGCCTGCTGATCCCGGTGCACGCGATCGCGTTGCCACTCTACATCATGCTTTCGAAGGTCGGGCTGACCAACAGCTACGCGGCGCTGATCGTGCCCTGGACCATCTCGGTCTTCGGCATTTTCCTGATGCGCCAGTTCTTCATGACCGTGCCGGACGACCTGATCGACGCAGCGCGCATGGACGGGATGACCGAATTCTCGATCATCTGGCGGGTGATGCTGCCGACCGCGGTGCCGGCACTGCTGGCCTTCGCGATCTTCTCCGTCGTGGCGCACTGGAACGACTATTTCTGGCCGCGGATCGTGATCACCGGGAACCGCGACCTGTTCACCCCGCCGCTGGGCCTGCGCGAGTTCAAGGGCGACGCGGACGGGGACAATTTCGGTCCGATGATGGCGACGGCGACGGTGATCGTCACGCCGCTGATCGTCGCCTTCCTGATCGCCCAGCGCCGCTTCATCGAAGGCATCACGCTGAGCGGCATGAAGTGAGCCGGAGAAATTTCCGGGGCGAGCCGCGGCCCGCCCCGGAGCAGCCATCCCCAAGGGGATCATCGAAGGCGCGGTTCGGGTCAGCAAGCACGCCCGCGCCCCAACAAGCTGACGGGAGAAAGCTAATGCTTCGCAGCACCGCCGCAATGGCCCTCGTCTTCGCCGCCACGGGCGCCCTCGCCCAGGAGAAGACGGTCATCGAGTTCGCCTATCCCTACTCGCACCTCTTCGACGTGACCTACGAGAAGGTCCTGCCGAAGTTCTACGAGGCGAATCCGGACGTGGAAGTGAAGTTCCGCGCCACCTACGAGAGCTACGAGGACGGCACCAACACCATCCTGCGCGAGGCCGTGGCGGGCGATCTGCCCGACGTGACCATGCAGGGCCTTAACCGCCAGGCGATCCTAGTGGAGAAGGGCATCGCGAAGTCGCTGGAGCCGTTCATCGCGAAGGAAGTCGATTTCGCCAAGGACGGCTACCACAAGGCGATGCTCGACCTCGGCACTTTCGAGGGCGACGTGCACGGCCTGCCGTTCTCGGTCTCGCTGCCCGTCGGTTACTACAACATGGACCTGATGGCGCAGGCCGGCCTCGACGCCGACAGCCTGCCCAAGACGTGGGACGAGGTCGTCGAGACCTGCGCCAAGCTGCGCGAGGCGGGCGTCAAGAACCCGGTCTTCTGGGGCTGGAACATCACCGGAAACTGGTTCCTGCAGGCCCTGATGTGGTCGCAGGACAAGCCGACCGTGATCGGCGTCGACTTCCAGTTGGACGAGCCCGAGGGCCTCAAGGCGCTTGAAACGATGCACGGCATCTTCCGCGGCTGCGACATGCAGAACCTGGAGTGGAAGGCGGCGCTCGCCTCGTTCTCGGCCGGCGAGATCGCAATGATGTACTGGTCCACCTCCGCCCTCGGCGCGGTGGAGCGGGCGAAGGGCGATTTCACGCTGATGACCAACGAGTTCCCTGGCCTGGACGGCGCGCCCCATGGCCTGCCGGCGGGCGGCAACTCCGCCATGCTGGTTTCGGACAGCGACGATCCCAAGGTGCTGGACGCCGCCTGGCGCTGGCTGAAGTTCATCACCTCGGGCGAGGGCGCGGCCGACGTGGCCCGCACCACCGGCTACATGCCGCCGAACAAGGCCGCCAACGAGATCATCCTGAAGGACTTCTACACCGCCAACCCCAACAAGGAGACCGCCGTGCGCCAGCTGCCCCTGCTGCGCGAGTGGCAGGCCTATCCGGGCGACAACGGCCTGGCGGCGACGCAGGTGATCTATGACGCGCTCGAGGGCATCGTCTCGGGCGAGTACGACGACATGGAGGAACTGCAGGAGGAGCTGACCGAAGAGGTTCAGGCCCTGCTGCCCGCCGACCCCTCCTGAGCGCCGACCTCGGGAGCGGCCCGCGCGCCGCTCCCTCCCTTCTTCAACGTCCGGCGCAGCCAGGCGCGGCGCCCGGGCGGGTCGATGCGCGCCGACGGAACGAGGACGCCATGAAGCTTCTGCATTTCACTGACATTCACCTCACGACCCCGGGCGAGACCATCGGCGGCCGCGACCCCAACGCGAACTTCAGGCGCGCGCTCGACCACGCGCTGGGCCTGCATGCCGACGCCGAAGCCCTGGTGATCACGGGCGATCTTTCGGACTGGGGCGACCGCGCCGACTACGTCCGCCTGCGCGAACGCCTGAACACGCTGTCGATACCGGTGCGGCTGTGCATCGGCAACCACGACGACCGGGAGACCTTCCTGAGCGTCTTTCCCGAATTCGCGGACGAGAACGGCTTCGTCCAGCATGCCTTCCCGTTGTCGCGCGGCGTCGGTCTCGCGCTCGACACCTGGGCGCCGCGCACCCACGAAGGGCGCTTTTGCGAGACGCGGGCCGCGTGGCTGGACGCCCGGCTGGCCGAGGCGGACGGACCGTTCTGGCTGTTCCTGCATCACAACCCCACACCCACGGGCGTCGCGCCCGCCGACAGCATCATGCTCAAGGACGCGGATCGCCTGGGCGAGGTCGTGAAGCGGCATGCGGAGCGCTTGGCCCATATCTTCTTCGGCCATTGCCACATCCCGCTTTCGGGATCGTTCCACGGCGTTCCGTTGAGCGCGCCCCGCGGCACCAACCACGCCGGCTTCGCGAATTTCGCCGAGAGCCGGTTGCTCACCCGTTCGGAACTGCCCGAGGCCTACTCCGTCGTTCTCGCGGAGCGCGACCATGTGACGGTTCACATGGTCGAGTTCCGAGCCGAAGAGGCGCTCGCCGTCGAGGGATCGCCGGACTGGGCCGACTGGGATCGGGCGGAGATGTCTCGCTAGCGACTGCCGGGACGACCCCAAGCGCCTCCGGCGAGGACGCCGGAAGCTCGTTGACGCCCGGCGCAGGGCTCGCCGGCAAGCCTTGCGGAACCCTGCAAGAGCACGTCGGCCGAGAGCCCGTCGAACGACCGCAGAGGGCCGGTCATGTTGGTTGATGACGCTTCGGCGAGGATCCGTTCTGTCCGCACTTGAGACCTTGATGTGGAGTGCAGCGAATGACCGCTCTGTGCCCGTCTGTTGGAAAGCATGCAGGGCCCGATGCCGCCGTTTGGACTGAACATCCGATTCTGTGGCGGCGATCCGGATAGCCGCCGTTCGCCTCCAGATCGAGATAGCTCTTAAGCGGGAGGCCAGCCGTGTTTTGACGAAGGACGAGGATCATCCGACGCCAGTCGAAGCTCCCACACCAGGTTCAGACCTTGCCGGGTGAACTCGAGAGATTTGGCCCTCCCCGAGCAAGCTGGACCCGTTCGCCGAGAAGCTGTCCGCATCGCTGCGGATCGATGCGGGCCGGTCGCGCAAGCAGCGGCGCGCTGCGATGAGGAAGGTCGCGCTGGCGAGATCCCGCGAGCCCTTCTCAACCGTCCCCGGCAGCAATGCACCCCTCCGGAGACGACCATGCCCGAAGCCCGCTCCCCTGACGCAGACCTGCCCTTCGCCGCCCTGATCGAGCGGCTCCTCGACCGGCTCTTCGGCGCGGA
>NZ_JBKAGV010000002.1:0-76172 GCF_046290545.1 Pikeienuella sp.
GCGAGTCAATCGCGAATCGCTCCTCCATAGCAATATGTTCCCTCGAAGATATCGCCCCGGAGAAAAACAACGCTCAGAAACCGCGCCACAAAAGCCCGGCGCTGCAGCGGAGGGTTCAAGAAACACCGCATACCGTTAGAAAAATTGAATGCTGCTTTGCGAAAGCGGCATGGAACCGCATCCCGCGCCTGCGCTATCATGCGCAGGCCCGTATCCTTCCAGTGAAATGAACCCGCCATGAATGGCATCGATCGTCGCACGCTCTTCCTCGGGGCGCTTGCGCTCGCCGGCGCGACCGGCGCGCCCCTCTCCGCGCAGCCGCGGCTCGGCCCCGCAGAGCCCTTCGGCTTCGCGCAGCTGGCCGACCGCGCGCGCCGGATGGCGGGCGCGCCCTGGGCGCCGCCGGCGACGCCGCCCGCAGGCGTGCTGGACCGGATCGACTATGACGCCTACTGGCGCATCCGCTTCCGCGACGATTCCTCGATCCGGCTCGGAACCAGCGGGCCGGCGGCGCAGTTCTTCCATCTGGGGCGCTATGCGCGGGAGCCCGTCGCCGTTCACGTCGTCGAGGACGGCGCGGCGCGCGAGGTCGTCTACGAGGAGACGCTCTTCGATGTTCCAGCCGACAGCCCGGCGCACGAGATGGGGCCCCTCGCGGGTTTCGCCGGGGTGCGGTTCATGCGGCCGGGGCTGCGGCCGGACTGGCTCTCCTTCCTCGGCGCCTCCTATTTCCGCTGCGACGGGCCGGAGGCGCAATACGGCCTCTCGGCGCGCGGCCTCGCCATCGACACCGGCCTTTCGAGGCCCGAGGAGTTCCCCCGGTTCAGCGCGTTCTGGATCGGCGCGGGCGAGCGGGAGGGCGAGGACGTGACCGTTCACGCCCTGCTCGACAGCCCCTCGGTCACCGGGGCCTACCGGTTCGGCGCGACGCGGGAGGCGGGCTTCGGGCAGCGCCTCGCGATCGAGACGCGGCTCTTCTTCCGGAACGGGGTCGAGCGGCTCGGCGTCGCGCCGCTGACCTCGATGTTCTGGTATTCCGAGACCAATCGCGCCAGCGCGCCGGACTGGCGGCCGGAGATCCATGACAGCGACGGGCTCGCGCTCCATACCGGCGCCGGCGAACGGCTCTGGCGGCCGCTGCGCAACCCGGCGCGCGTCACCACGTCGAGCTTTTTCGACCGCGACCCGCGGGGCTTCGGGCTCATCCAGCGCGACCGGGAGTTCGATCATTATCACGACGACGGCGTGTTCTATGACCGGCGGCCCTCTGTCTGGATCGAGCCGCGGGGGAGCTGGGGCGCCGGGGCCGTCCAGCTCGTGGAGATTCCGACCGCGGACGAGACCTTCGACAACATCGTCGCCTACTGGACCCCGGCGGCCCAGCCGGCGGCCGGCGCGGCGCTCTCCTTCGACTACGACCAGCACTGGCGCGCGCTGGACCCGTTCCCCGAAACGCTCGCGCATGTGGTCGCCACATGGTCGGGCTGGGGCGGCGTGCCGGGCCAGCCGCGGCCGGCGGATGTCGACAAGATCGCGGTCGACTTCGCAGGCGGGGCGCTCGGCGGGCTGGAGGAGGGCGTGGAGTTCGAGCTCGAGGCCCGGGGGGGCGAAATCCTGATCCCGCGCGCCTATCGGGTGGTGGGCTCGGACCGCTGGCGGCTGATGTTCGACCTGCGCGGGGCGCATTCGGGGCCGGTGGAGCTCCGCGCCTATCTCCACCGCGGCGGCGAGCCGCTGACCGAGACCTGGACATGGCTCGCCGAGGGCGGCGCGCCCCGGGGGCTCAGCGATGGCTGAACCGGCGCTGGACCGGCGCGCCTTCATGGCCGGGATGGCGGCTTCGGGCTTCGCCGGCGCCCTGCCGGCGGCGGCGCAGGGGGATGCGCAGGGGGATGCGCCCTTCACGTTCGAGAGCGTCCTGGCGCTGGCCCGCGCCCGGGCGGAGAGCGATTTCGACGACAGCCGCCAGACGCCCTCCGGCCCCTTCGCCGATCTGGACTATGACGGCTATCGCGCGATCCGCTATCGCGCCGACCGCCGTCTCTGGACGGGCGAGGGGCGCGGGTTCTCGGTCGACCTCCTGCCGCCGGGCTCGATCTACGCCGACGCCGTCCGCATCTCGACCGTCGTCGACGGCGCCGTGATCCCGGTTCCGTTCGACCCGACCGTCTTCGAGTTCGACCCGGCGCGCTTCGCCCTCCCCGAGGGCGGCCTGCGCCCCGAGGACGGCGCGGGCATGGCCTGGACGGGGTTTCGCCTGCGCTTTCCGATCAACCGCGCCGAGGTCGAGGACGAGCTTCTCGTCTTCCAGGGCGCGAGCTATTTCCGGGCCATCGGGCGGGACCAGGTGTTCGGGCTCAGCGCCCGGGCGCTCGCCATCGGCACGGGCGCGCCGCGCGGGGAGGAGTTCCCCGTCTTCACCGATTTCTGGCTGCACCGGCCCGAGCCGAGCGCGACGGAGACGATCGTCCACGCCCTGCTCGACAGCGCGTCGGTCGCCGGCGCCTACGAATTCGTCGTCCGCCCCGGCGCGGAGACGGTGCTCGACATTCGCTCCGTTCTTTTCCCGCGCCGGCGCATCGACGATATCGGCGTCGCGCCGCTCACCTCGATGCACCTCTTCTCGCCGCTCGACCGGCGCGGCGTGGACGATCATCGCAACGCCGTCCATGACAGCGCCGGGCTGCAGATGCTCTCGGGCGCGGGCGAGCGCATCTGGCGGCCGCTCGTGAACCCGGAGATGCTGGAGGTCTCCACCTTCATCGACCACGATCCGGTCGGCTTCGGCCTTGCGCAGCGCAACCGCGCCTTCGCCGATTTCTCCGACGCGGAGGCGCGCTACGGCAAGCGGCCGACGGCCTGGGTCTCGCCCAAGGGCTCCTGGGGGCCGGGCGGCGTGATGCTCGTCGAGATCCCGACCGAGACCGAATTCAACGACAACATCGTCGCCTTCTGGCGCCCCGAGGCCGCGCTCGAACCGGGCCGGCCGCTCGAACTCGACTACCGGCTCTACTGGGGCGAGGACGCGCCGGACGGGGCGCCGCTCGCGCGGGTCATGGCGAGCCGGGGCGGGCGCTATGTCAACGATCCGACGCGGCGCACCATCGCGATCGACTTCGCGCTCGCCGAGGCGGGCGTCGAGGGCCTCGCACTCCATGCCGAGGCGGGGCGAGGCGAGATCGAGGCCGCGACCCTGATGCCGCTGCCGGAGACGGGCATGGTCCGCGCCGCTCTGCGGTTCCGGCCGCCGGAGGAGGGCGGGGCGGAATTGCGCGTTCTGCTGCGCGACGCGAAAGGGGCGCCGGCCTCGGAAACCTGGCTCTACCGATGGGGGCCGGGGTGAACGCGCCGACGCCCGCGGCCGCCCCCCTCGCCATGCCCGCGCAGGACCTCCGGCGCGCGCCGCGGGCCCGCTTCGCGCGGCAGTCATGGCGCGTCTACGCGGCGCGGCTCCTCGCCTTCGGCGGGGCGGCGGCGCTGACGGTCTATGCGTCCGACCAGATGCTCCGCGCCTTCGACCCCGAGGGCGTCAACGCGCTTCAGCTCGCGCTCCGGGCGCTTTTCGTCCTGACCTTCGGCTGGATCGCCTTTTCGGGCTGCTCGACGATCGCCGGGCTCCTCTTTCCGCCGTTCCGCGCGCAGGGCGACCCGGACGCGCCGCTGACGACGCGGACGGCCATCGTGATGCCGGTCTACAACGAGGACGCGGCGGCGAGCTTCGGCGCCCTCGCCGCGATGGGCCGCGGCCTCGCCGCGCGCGGCCATGCGGACGCCTTCGAGATCTTCATCCTCTCGGACACGCGGGACCCTGACGCATGGGCGCGCGAGACGACCGCCTTCGCCGCGCTGCGCCGGCAAATGCAGGGCGGCCCCGCGATCTGGTGGCGGCGGCGCACGGTCAACCGCGGGCGCAAGGCTGGCAATGTTCAGGATTTCGTCGAGCGCTGGGGCGCCCGCTACGACTTCATGCTGGTGCTCGACGCCGACAGCCTGATGGAGCCGGAGACCATCGTCGAGATGATCCGCCGGATGCAGGCCGCGCCGCGGCTCGCGCTGTTACAGAGCAACCCGGCGCTTGCCGGCGGGACGACCCCCTTCGCGCGCATCCAGCAATTCGCCGGCGCCGTCTACGGCCGCGTCGTCGCGCGCGGGGTGGCGGCCTGGCAGGGGACGGACGGGAATTTCTGGGGCCATAACGCCCTCATTCGCGTGCGCGCCTTCGCGGAGAGCGCGGGGCTGCCCGAACTGCCCGGGCGCAAGCCCTTCGGCGGGCATATCCTCAGCCATGACTTCGTCGAGGCGGCGCTGCTGCGCCGGGCCGGATGGGATGTCCGCATGGACCCCGATCTCGGCGGAAGCTGGGAGGGGGCGCCGCCCTCGCTGCTGACCTCCGCGGCGCGCGACCGGCGCTGGGCGCAGGGCAATGTCCAGCATGCGGCGCTCCTGCCTGCGGCGGGGTTGCGCATGGTGAGCCGCGTCCACTTCCTGATCGGGATCGGCGCCTATCTCGTCTCCCCGATCTGGCTGGCGATGATCCTCGTCGGGCTTGCGCTCACGGCGCAGTCCGCGCTGCTCCGGCCGGAATATTTCAGCGATGCGGTGCAGCTCTTCCCGCGCTGGCCGCGATTCGACTCGGAGCGGATGGCCTGGCTCTTCGCCGGCTCGACGGCGCTGCTGCTGCTGCCGAAGGCGCTGGGCGCGCTGGAGGCGGCCTCGCGGCCGGAGCTTGCGGCGCGGTTCGGCGGCCGCGGCCGGGTGGCGGGCGGCGTCGGCCTCGAGATCGTGCTTTCGGCGCTGCTGGCGCCGGCGCTGATGCTGATGCAGGCGCGGCAGATCATCGAGATCCTCATCGGGCGCGATTCCGGGTGGAAGACGCAGGAGCGGGCCGGGTCCGTCCTCCCCTGGCGGGACGCCCTTTCCGCGCATGGCGGGCATGCGGCGATCGGGCTCGGCGGCGGCGCGCTGCTCTGGCTCGTGCAGCCCGGCGTGCTGGTCTGGCTCTCCCCGATCCTCCTCGGGCTCGCGCTCGCGCCGCTTCTTTCGCGGCTGAGCGGCGACGCGCGGGTCGGGACTGCGATGGCGCGGCGGGGCCTCCTTGATTCGCCGGAGGACCGCGCTCGGCCTCGGATCGCCCTTGCGGCGGAGGCGGCGGAGGCGACGATCAGGCGGGAGATGGCGGCCGGCCTCGCCGATCTTGTCCGGAACCCGCGCCTTCTGGCGGACCATGCCGCGGCGATCGACCCTCGCGCGCCGCTCGACCCCCAGCGCGACGGCGAGCCGGCGCTGGCGCGGCTGACGGCGGCGGCGAAGCTCGCCGCGGCCCCTTCCTGCGAGGCCGGCCTCGGCTGGCTCACGCCGGCGGAGCGCGCGGCGGTCGCCGCCTGCCCGGAACTTCTGACGCCGGGCGGGCGCGCGAGACTGGCCGCGTGACGGCCTGCGCCCGCCGCCGGTTCTAGCCTTTGGCGCGCGCCGGGCCCACGAGGCGGTCGGCGAGGCCCGGAAGCTCCGCGAACCGGTCGAAGATCGCCTCGGGCGCGAGCGCGGCGAGCGGCGTCGTCGAAAAGCCGCCGGAGAAGAGCGCGCAGGGCACGCCCGCGGCGCGGGCCGCGTTGAGGTCCGTCTCCGTGTCGCCGATCATCACCGCGCGGCCCGGCGCGCCGCCCGCCCGCTCGATGGTCACGAGGAGGTGCCGCGGGTCCGGTTTGCGGACCGGCAGACTGTCCGCCCCGAGGAGGGCGTGGTAGCGCGCGCCGCCGCCCAGCCGCTCGATCAGGAGCCGCGCCAGCCGCTCCGGCTTGTTGGTGCAGATCGCGACGCGCCAGCCGGCGGAGAGGAGCGCCTCCACCGCATCCTCGGCGCCGGGGAAGTACCGGCTCGTCGCGTCGATCCGCGCCTCGTAGGCGTCGAGAAAGGCGGGATAGGCGGCGAGAACCTGATCGTCCGTGATCTCCCGCCCCGCCTTCGCCGCGGCGTGGCGCATCAGCCCGCGCCCGCCGCGCCCGGCCGCCGCGCGCGCCTCCACCGGGTCGAGCGGCGGCAGGTCGAGCCGCGGGGCGACGGCGTTCATCGCGGCGATAAGGTCCGCCGCCGTATCGACGAGCGTGCCGTCCAGATCGAATATCGCGCTGCGGATCATCGCCCCCTCCCCGAGTCGTTCGGCGGGACTATAGGGGGAAGCGCCGCCTTGGCGAGGGTTCGCAATCTTGAGATCCAATCGCATGCGCCGTGCGTCCGTCGCGCATGTCCCCGGCCTCGATCAGCGGCTCTCCGGTGGAGAGCCGCAGAGGCCGTCGCCCGGAGGCGCAAGCCGGAGGGCGAGGGGCGCCAAGCCGCCGCCGCGGTCGAAGATCAGTCCGAGCACGCCGCGGTGGGCGCGGTGACGCGCCCGCCGGGGGGCGGCGGGCGCGGGCTGATCTGACGCGGGTCAGATCAGCCGGGCGCTGATGGCGGCGTTCGGCTCCATAAGTCATGGATCCGGAGGGTGTAGACGTTCAGATGAGCCTACGCCGTCGGCCTCTCACCCGAAGCGCGCCGGCGCGAAGGGCGCCGGGTCGATCGCCGGGGCGGCGCCGCTTATCAGCGCCGCGGCGAGGGCGGAGAGCGCGGGCGCCGTCTGCACGCCGTATCCGCCCTGCCCGGCGAGCCAGAAGAAGCCCTCCGCCCGGTCGTCGAACCCGCAGATCGGCTCCCCGTCCGGCGCGAAGGAGCGGAGGCCGGCCCAGGTCCGCTCCACGCGCGTCACCTCGAAGGTCACCGCCTCGGAAAAGCGATGCAGGCCCTCGGCCACCACCATGTCGTCCGGCCAGGCGTCGCAGGGCTCCATCGGCTCGGCGTCGGCGGGGGAGACGATGAGCTTTCCGGCGGAGGGCTTGGCGTACCAGGTCTCCTTCGCGTCGGTGAAGAGCGGCCAGTCCTTCGCGTCCACGCCCGCGGGCGGGGGCACCACGGCGGCGGAGCGGCGCTTCGGCTGCACGAGGACCGGCGCGGCCCCCGCCATCGCGGCGACGCGGGAGGCCCAGGCGCCCGCGGCGTTGACGAGAACCGGCGCGGCGAAGGCGCCCGCCTTCGTCTCCGCGATCCAGAGCCCGCCCTCGCGGCGGAGCGTCTCGACCCGGGCGCTGGTGACGAGATGCCCGCCCCCCGCCCGCATCATCCGCCGGAACCCGCCGGTGATGAGGTCGACGTCGAGATCCTGCGCGTCCTCCTCCCAGACCGCCTCGGCGATCCGGTCCGTCCGGAGGACGGGGCAGCGCTCCGCCGCCTCCTCCGGCGTGACGCGGACGAGGCCCGGCGTCTCGGCCAGCAGCGCATCGAGCCCGCCCCCCTCCGGGTCGAGGAAGAGGAGCCCGCGCGGCTTCACCAGCGGCGCATCGGCGAAGCCCTCGGGCGGTTCTAGAAAGAAGGGCTCGGCCGCGATCGTCGCCGCCCGGACGCCTGGCGGGCCGTAGGACTTGATGTAGACGGCGGCGGAGCGGCCGCTCGAATGGAAGCAGGGCATCGGCTCCGCCTCCAGCACGATCACGCGCGCCTCGCCCGAGAGCATGGCCGCGACCCCGAGGCCCGCTATGCCGCCGCCGATCACCAGAACGTCCGCCGATTCCGCCACGCCTTGTCTCCCCGCCGCCTTCGCCGCGAGAGTGCGGCGCGCGGGCCGCGGGCGCAAGGCTGGCGCTCGCGCCGCCGCCCGCTATAGAGGGCGAGGAGCGGACAGGGGGGAACAATGGGCGCGCCGGAGCTGAAACTGAACGCCGACGAGGTCTTCGCCTATCTCGAGGAGGTGTTCCCCGCCGTGCGCGGCCGCTTTTCCGTTCTGGAGCTCGAACCGATGCGCGCGCGCCTCCGGCGGGAGACGGGGCCGGCGGACATCCGGCCGGGCGGCACCGTCTCCGGCCCCGCGATGTTCGAGACGGCGGATTGCGGCTTCTACGTCGTCCTCATGGCGATGATCGGGCGGCAGGCGCTGACCGTGACGACGAACGCGACGATCAACTTCCTCAACAAGCCCGAGCCGGCCGCGCTGATCTGCGAGGCGCGCATCCTCAAGCTCGGGAAGCTCCTCGCGACGGGGGACGCGACGATCTGGTCGGAGGGCGGGGCGCGGCCGGTGGCGCATGCGACGCTCACCTACGCGATTCCGCCCGCAAGATAGTGGGGTATCTAATAACCTCTTTTCTAAGTCATTGATTTTATTGTGATAATATCCGCATCTCCCAGTTGACTTCCGCATGAAAGCCGGTAGAAGGCCGCATCCGCCGCGGGACCGTCCCGCGGCCACGCCAACGGCGCAGGAGTTCGAGATGAAGACCTACAGCGCGCGGCCGGCGGATATCGAGAAGAAATGGGTGGTGGTGGACGCCACCGGAATTGTTCTCGGCCGCCTCGCCTCGATCATCGCCATGCGCTTGCGCGGCAAGCACAAGGCCACGTTCACGCCGCACATGGACATGGGCGACAACATCATCGTCATCAACGCCGAGAAGGTGCAGATGACGGGGAACAAGCGCGCCGACAAGACCTATTACTGGCATACCGGCCATCCGGGCGGCATCAAGTCCCGCACCGCGGGGCAGATCCTCGCCGGCGCGCATCCCGAGCGGGTGCTGGAGAAGGCGGTCCAGCGGATGATGCCGGGCGGCCCGCTCACGCGGCGCCAGCTCTCCAACCTCCGGATCTACGCCGGCGAGACGCATCCGCACGAGGCCCAGTCGCCCGAGGTGCTGGACGTCCGCGCGATGAACCCCAAGAACACGCGGAGCGCATGACCATGGCCGAAGAGATCAAATCGCTCGACGCGCTGAAGGGCGCCGTCGCCGAGGCCGGCGCCCCCCTCGCCGCCGAGGCCCCCAAGCGGGAGCCGAAGCGGGACGCGCTGGGCCGCTCCTATGCGACGGGCAAGCGGAAGGATGCGGTCGCCCGCGTCTGGGTGCGGCCCGGCTCCGGCAAGGTGATGGTGAACGGGCGGGAAATGTCCGTCTATTTCGCCCGTCCGGTGCTCCAGATGGTGCTCCAGCAGGCCTTTTCGGTGGCGAATGTGGACGGCCAGTTCGACGTCACGGCGACGGTGAAGGGCGGCGGGCTTTCCGGCCAGGCCGGCGCGGTGAAGCACGGCGTCTCCAAGGCGCTCTCGCTCTATGACCCGTCGCTCCGCCCGGCGCTGAAGGCCGCCGGCTTCCTGACGCGGGACAGCCGCGTGGTCGAGCGCAAGAAGTATGGCCGCCGGAAGGCGCGCCGGAGCTTCCAGTTCTCCAAGCGCTGAGGCGAAGGGGCGACCGCCCGCTTTCGGGGGCCCGCCATGCGCGGGCCCTTTTTCTGTTGCGCAGCCGCGTCGCGCCGCCCCATGGTGCGCGCCGGCCGGACCGCCTCGGGTAAATCCGGCCTGGGTGAACCTGGAAAGACGGTCGGGATGTCGATGCGCCTCACGCCGGAAACGTCATACGCGCCCGCTTCGCCGGGAAGACAGGGCGACAAGGCGGAAGCCGTGGAGAAGTTCGAGGCGATCGACGTCACGCGCGCGGTCGCGGTCGCGCTCGTGGTCTGGGTCCATGCGCACCACATCGTCCCCGGCCTCAACGTCTTCGTCGCCGCACTCTTCGGTTTCGGCCATCTGGGCGTTCAGCTCTTTTTCCTCGCCTCCGCCTTCACGCTCTGCCATTCGATGGCCTCGCGCGGCGAAGTCGACCTGAAGAAGTTCTACCTGCGCCGCTTCTTCCGAATTGCGCCGCTCTACTATGCTGCGATCGTCTTCTATTTCGTATGGCGAAACGGCCTGGAGCAGTTCCTCGGAGTCGAGATCACGGGCGACTACTCGCCGACGGCGTTCCTGCTCAACTTCCTGTTCCTGCACGGGTTCTCGCCTGAGCATTACAACTACGTGGTGCCGGGCGGATGGAGCATCGCGACGGAAATGGCGTTCTACGCGATCTTTCCGTTCATTTTCGCGCTCGTGATACGGATGAAGCCGGGCATGATCCTCCTCGCCGCGCTGTCGCTCGCCGCGGCGACGGCGAGCGGTCAATGGATCCTCTACAACATCGTCAACTCGGTGGCGGGGACGACGCTCGACAACGACGAGTTCAACGTCTTTTATGCAAGCATCTTCAACCAGATGCCGATCTTCATTCTGGGCATCTGCGTCTACTTCGCGCGCAAGCGCGCCCTGCCGCGCCTCGCCCCCGTCGTCGCCATCGCCCTGATCCTTGCGGGAAACCTCATCCAGAACGACCGCGCTTTCGACACAGGCGTGGACGGGGCGATCTATCCGTTTCTCGTCAGCTGCGGCTTCGCGATCTTCCTGCTCCTCGGATTTCAGCGGCTGAACCGCAAGCCCCTGGCCGAGGGCAGCCGCTTCGCCGCCTTCGTCCTCGAGGCGGGGCGGCGCTCGTATTCGATCTATATCTGCCATTTCGCGGTGCTGCATGTGCTCCGGGAGCTCTACGCAAGGCTGGGCGTCGGGCTCGATCCGAATCTCGCCCCCTTCGCCATTTTCATCGTCATGTTCCTCACGACCTACGTCATCGCCGGCTTCACGATGCGCTATATCGAGCAGCCGGGGATCGAGCTCGGCAAGGCCGTCATCGCGAGGCTGGATCGACGCCGCCTCGCCCGCGCCGCCGAATAGGGCGCAAAGCGCGCGATCCGCCATCCGCGCAGGGCGTGGGCCCGCGGGACAGAGTGCGGCTCGACCGGAGGCTCGTTCGTCGGGCGACGCGACTGACGCGGGCGTCATCGATTCTTCGCTATCCGTGGCGAAGACTGTGATTTAGGTTACATTAACGGCGTTTAAGAATCGGATAGTTTGAACAGGTCATCGCGCAGGGTTTCAGAATGAACATTCCTCTGACTTCGGAAGCTTCGGTCAACACTTTTGCCAGCGGCGCGCAGAACGGCGCGAGAATCGCCTCCCTCGCGGACGGCCGCTACGTCATCGTCTGGCAATCCCAGGATCAGGACGGATCGGGGTCCGGCGTCTTTGCGCAGCTCTACTCGGCGCAGGGGCAGAGGCTGGGCCCGGTTCTGCCGGTCAACGACACGCGGGAGGGGACGCAGAGCGACCCCGATGTGGCGGCGACGGAGGATGGCGGGTTCGTCATCGTCTGGGAAACGGTGAACCAGGACCAGCCGGGCTTCAACAATTCCGGAATCGTCTCGCAGCGCTACGACGCGGCCGGGGCGCCGGTGGGCGGAGAAAACATCGTCAACACGAGTGTTGCGGGCAACCAGACCGATCCTTCGGTCGCCGCTTTGCCGGGCGGCGGGCATGTGGTGGCGTGGCGCGACACTTCCGGGGAGATCCGGGCGCAGCGCTTCGACGATGCAGGCGCGCCGACGGGCGGCGAGTTCACGGTCGCCCCTTCGAACAGCTTCGCGCCCGCTGTCGCGGCGATCGCGCCGTCCGGGGGCGCGAACGGGCTCGCCGCCGGCGGGTTCGTCACCGCCTACGAGACGAGTTCGAGCATCGTCACCGTTCGCGTCCACGATGCGACAGGCGCTCCGGTCGGCGCCGCCATCACTCTCGGGACGTCGAACGGCCGGGGCGATCCCTCCGTCATCGGCCTCGACGGCGGGCGCTTCGCCGTGGTGTGGGATCAGTTCTCGGCGCCGGGGGACACAAGCGACACCGGCATACTGGCGCAGATCTTCGAGGGAGACGGGACCGCCGTATCGGGGCCCTTTCTCGTCAATCAGGAGCTTTCCTCCACGCAGCAATCCCCGGTGATCGCCGCCGACCCCGGCGGCGGCTTCGTCGTGCTCTGGGAATCGCAGACATCGGTCGGCGCGGGGGACGGCTCGGGGACTGGCGTGATCGGCAGGCGGTTCGACTCGTCGGGCGCTCCCGCGGGCGACGAGTTCATCGTCAACGAGGAGGTTGCCTCCACCCAGAACCAACCCGCCGTCGCCGTTCTGCCGACGGGCGAGATCGTCGCCGCCTGGACCTCCGTCACCTCCGGAACGGCGGGCGACGGTTCGGGAGACGGCGTGTTCCAGCGGCTCTTCGGCGACCCGGAGACGTTCGCCGCGCCCTCCGCCGCCCCGGAGGTGGAGGCCGTCTCGACGCTGCGCGTCTTCGCGGAGAACGTGTTCGAGGCGGGCGCGCAAAGGCTCGACATCGACGGCGCGGCGGCGGTTTCGGACCCGGATTCCGCAGATTTCGCCGGCGGGCGGCTGATCATCTCCCGCCTGTCGCAGAGCGTGGCGGAGGACGATCTCCCGGCGCAGGATGCGGACGGGCAGGATTCCTTCTCCTTCGAGACGGGCGGGCGCGTCTCGATCTCCGGCGCGGACGTGTCCGTGGACGGCGCCGTCGTCGGGACGCTGACAGCGGACGGGCAGGCGGGCGCGCCGCTCGTCCTCGCCCTGACCGCAGGGGCGACGCCGGCGACGGTGGAGGTGCTGGTCGAGCATCTGACCTATCGCAATCTTTCGGACGATCCGCGGCCGGAGACGACCGTTTCGCTCCTGCTGGAGGACGGAGACGGCTCCGCCGCCGATCCCGTCGCCATCACCATCCGGGTCGCGTCCGAGCCGGATGCGGACGGGCCGGTGCGCGGCGAGCGGCAGGTCAACAGCTTCTTCGAGGGCGAGCAGGTCACGCCCCATGTGGCGCCGTTGGCGGACGGCGGCTATGTCGTCGTCTGGACGTCGACGAACCAGGACAATCCCGGCGACAATGACCGGGGCGTCTTCGCGCAGCGCTATGACGCGAACGGCGCGGCCGTCGGCGGCGAGTTCCAGGTCAACGTCACCGCCCAGAGCGCCCAGTTCCAGCCGCAGGCGGCGGGCCTTGCCGATGGCGGCTTCGTCATCGTCTGGACGGATGCGTCCTCGCTCGACAGCAGCGGGCAGGGCGTGTTCTTCAGCCGCTATGACGCTTCGGGCGCCGTGATCGTCGCGGAGGAGCAGGCGCACACGCAAGTCTCCTCCACGCAGAACACGCCCCATGTCGCCGCGCTCTCCACCGGCGGCTTCGTGATCGGCTGGACCTCCGCCACTTCGGGCGGCGCCGGAGACGGCTCCGGCAACGGCGTCTTCGCGCAGACCTACAACGCGGGCGGCGCGCGCATCGGCGGCGAAGTGCAGGTCAATGTCGAAACCTCGGGCTCGCAGGACGGCGTGCGGTTCGCCGGGCTCGCCGATGGCGGCTTCGCCGCCGTCTTCGTTTCGCAGACGTCATCCTCCGCGGGCGACGGCTCCGGCAATGGCGTGTTCCTCAGGCTCTTCGGAGCGGACGGCCTGCCATTGGGCGGGGAAGCGCAGGTCAACCAGTTCACACCCAACGGTCAGGACTTCGCGAAGATCGCCGCGCTGGAGGGTGGCGGGTTCGTCGTCGTCTGGCGGTCGGAAGGGCAGGACGGCTCCTCGGGCGGCGTCTACGCCCGGCGCCATGACGATACGGGCGCGCCCCTCGGCGACGAGATACGGGTGAACGACCTGACCTCGGGCAACCAGACCGAGCCGGACGTGACCGGCCTTGCGGGCGGGGGATTCGCCGTCTCCTGGACGGACACGTCGACCCCGGCGCCGGGCTCCGGCTCCGACCCGCATGTGCAGGTCTTCGACGCGGACGGCACGCGCGTGGACAGCGCGCGGATCGTCAATACGAGCGTCCTCGGCACGCAGGATTCCGCCGCCCTCGCCCCCCTTCCCGGCGGCGGCCATGTCGTCGTCTGGCGCGACCAGAACGGGCTGGACGGTTCGGGTTCGGGCGTCTTCCAGCAGATCTTCGGCGACCCGGCGGATTTCGACCTCTCCGCGGCGCCGCTGATCGAAGGGCTGCCGGAGACCATCGTGATCGGCGAGGGCGCGGCGAATGCGGGCGCGCCGCTCGTCCCCTCGGGCGCGATCAACCTGACGGACGCGGATTCGCAGGATTTCGACGGGGGCCGCCTCACCGTCATGCGCTTCGCGCGCGACGAGAACGGCGACGATTTCACCGCGCCGGACGGCGCGGACCAGGACGTGATCTTCGTAGCCCCCGGCGGGCGCGTGGCCGTGGCGGGCGGCGTCGTTTCGGTGGACGGCGTCGCGATCGGCGCGATTTCGGGCGGCGTTGGGGCGGCGGCGCTGGTCCTGGACTTCACCGCCGGGGCGACCATCGACCGGGTCGAGGCGGCGATCCGCGCGCTTTCCTATGCGAACACCTCGGACAATCCGCGCGACGAGCGGAGCTATTCGATCACGCTGACGGACGGGGACGGCTCCGTCGCGGACCCGTTCCGCTTCACCATCCGCGTGGGGGAGGAGCCGGAGGCGGGCGCGTTCGGCCCCGTGGGCGGGGAGAGCCGGGTCAACGAGTTCACCTTCGGAGAGCAGACGAACCCGAAGGTCGCCGTTCTCGCCGATGGCGGCTGGGTCGCCGTGTGGCAGTCGACCGGGCAGGACGGGGATTCGAGCGGAGTCTTCCTCCAGCGCTACGATTCCGAGGGGAATCTGGCGGGGCCGGAGACGCAGGTGAACCTGACCACGGCGCGGGCGCAGGACGAGCCGGACGTCGCGGCGCTGGAGGGCGGCGGCTTCGTCGTCGTCTGGACATCGAACAATCAGGACGTTCCGAATTCCTTCGACGACGGCGTCTTCGCCCGCGTCTTCGACGCCTCGGGCGCGGCGACGACCGGGGAGATCGGCGTCAATGCGGGCCTCATCTCCCGGCAGGACGAACCTTCGGTTACCGGCCTCCCGGGCGGCGGCTTCGCCGTTGCCTTCACGACGAGCGCGAGCCTTGCCAATGGTGGGGACGGTTCGGGCGCCGCGGTGATCTTCCGCCTTTTCGATGACGCGGGCGCGCCGCTGACCGGCGATATCCGCGCCAACGAGCAGATTTCGAGCACGCAGAACGAAGCTGTCATCCTCACGTTGGCGGATGGGCGGATTGTCGTCGTCTGGACCTCCGTCACGTCGGGAACCGCTGGCGACGGCTCCTCCGCCGGCGTCTTCGCTCGGCTCTTCGACGCGTCGGGCGCGCCGCTCGGCGGCGAGTTCCAGGTCAATCAGGAAACCTCCTCTGACCAGAACACACCCGCGGCGGCCGCGCTCGCCGATGGCGGCTTCGTCATCGTCTGGGGCGATTCCAGCGGGCAGGACGGGTCGGGGATCGGCGTAGCCGCCCGCCGCTTCGGGGCGGACGGGCTGCCGGCGGGCGACGAGTTCGTGGTGAACGAGACCCGGAGTTCGACGCAGGACGATCCGGCGGTGCTCGCCCTCGCCGATGGCGGCTTCGTCATCGGCTGGAACGGCAATGGCGCCGGCGACAATTCCGGCGTCTTCGCGCAGCGCTTCGACGCTTCGGGCGCGCGGGTGGACGGGGAGATGCTCATCAACGAGCAGATCCAGGCGACCCAGAACCAGCCGGCGCTCGCCGCGCTGCCGGACGGCGGCTTCGTGGCGCTTTGGCGGTCTGACACGTCTGGCCCCGCCGGGGACGGCTCGGGCTCGGGCGTCTTCCAGCGCATCTTCGACGACCCGGCGGATTTCACGCCAGGCGCGGCGCCGGTCATCGAAGGCTTCGAGCCGGCGGACGGCATAGATCCGGCGGATTTCGCGACCGGCCTCGCGCGGATTGACCTTGACGGCGCGGTCGCCGTCGCGGACCTCGACTCGGCGGATTTCGCCGGTGGCCGGCTGACCCTCGCGGTCGCGGAGCGCGGCAATTTCAACGGAACGACGCTGACGCCGACGAGCTTCGGCGGCGCGGCGGTCGAGACGCTGGGGCTGATCCCCGGCGATCTCGGCGGCGGCGACGTGCAGGTTTCCGGGACCGACGTGACGGTGGACGGCGTCTCCGTCGGAACGATCGTCTCCGACGGCCTGGCGGGCGCATCCTTCGAGATTCTCCTCTCCGCCAACGCCATGCCCGAGGCGGTGGAGGCGCTGCTCGGCGCGCTCGGCTACCGGAGCACGGCGCCGGATCAGGCGATCCGCATCCGGCTCGACCTTTCGGACGGCGACGGGACGAGCGCGCCGACGCAGTTCCACCTGATCGAGACGGCGCCGCAGAGCGACATCGCGGAATCTCAGGTCAACACCTTCACGACCTCGACGCAGGACACGCCGACCGCCGCGCCGCTTGCGGACGGCGGCTATGTCGTCATCTGGCAATCGACCTTCCAGGACGACCAGACGGGAAATCGGGGTGTCTACGCGCAGCGCTTCGATGCGGCGGGCAAGGAGGTCGGGCCGGAATTCCGGGTGAACGACATTCCGGCGGGCGACCAGTTCGGCCCCGCCGCGGCCGGGCTCGCCGGGGGCGGGTTCGTGATCTCCTGGACCGAGTCCAGCGGGCGGGACGGCTCCGGACAGGGCGTCTTCGCGCAGGTCTTCGACATGTCGGGCGCACGGGCCGGCGCAGCGTTCCGGATCAATGAGGAGACAAGCTCCACCCAGGGCGAAGGTGTTCTGACGCCGCTGAGCGGCGGCGGTTTCCTCGCGGTCTGGAGATCGGAGAGCTCGGGCGGCGCGGGCGACGGATCAAGCGGCGGCGTGTTCGGGCGGGTCTTCGACGCCTCGGGCGCGGCGGCCGGCGGCGAGTTCCAGATCAACACGACGACGAGCGGCAACCAGTTCGACCCCGCCGCGGCGACGCTCGCCAATGGCGATGTCGTGGTCACCTGGACCGACCAGGGCGGCGCGGACGGAAGCGGCGCCGGCGTGTTCGCCCAGCGCGTGGCGCCGGACGGCTCGCTCCGCAGTTTTGACGGCCTCGCCGCCGGGGCGGACGAGCGACTGGTGAATTCGACGACGACCGGGACGCAGGACAATGCGCAGGCCGCGGCGCTGAATGGCGGCGGCTTCGTCGTCGTCTGGCAATCGCCGGACGCTTCGGGCATCGGCGTTTTCGCGCAGGTCTTCGACGCTTCGGGCGCCGCGGTCGGCGGGCAAGTCGCGGTCAACCAGTTCACAGCGTCAAGCCAGTTCGAGCCCGTGGTCTCCGCCACGCCGGACGGCGGGTTTCTCGTCGCGTGGACGGATTTCGGCTCCAATCCGGTGGAGACTCCCAATCAGGGCTCGGGCGCCGTCATCGCCCGCCGCTTCGACGCCACGGGCGCGGCGACGACCGACGAATTCCTCATCAATGTCGAGACGCAGAGCACGCAGAACCAGCCCGCCCTGACCACGCTGGCGAACGGCGCCGTAGCGGCGATCTGGGTTTCGGCGACATCCGGCCCGGCGGGAGACGGCAGCGGCTCTGGCGTCTTCCAGCGGCTGATCGACCTCCCCGCCCCTCCGGCGGGCGCGGGGGCGCCTGCGGTCGCCGGGTTCGAGCCGGTCTCGGTCTTCGACGAGGCGGCGGTGAATTCCGGGCTCCAGCTTCTCGCGCCGAACGGCGCGGTCGCGGTGATCGACCCGGATTCGGCGGATTTCGAAGGCGGCTCGCTCCTCCTTTTCCGCCAGCCGAACGTCAACACGAATGACGAGCAGCTCGGCCCGCTCGACGGCCCGGCGCAGGATGGCGTCGGGATCGTTGCGGGCGGCGGCGTTTCGATCTCCGGAGGCGCGGTCAGCGTCGGCGGAGTCGCGATCGGGACCATCGTGCGGGACGGCCAGGGCGGCGCGCCGCTTGAGATCGTCTTCACGGCCGGGGCGACCCCGGCGCGTGTCGAGGCGCTCATCGCCCGGCTCGGCTATTCCAACGCCTCCGACGCGCCGGATGCGACGCGCGATTTCGGGCTCCAGATCACGGACGGGGACGGCGGCTCGACCGGCACGATCCCGATCACCGTCGAGGTGACGCCGGAGACGGACCTGACCGTCTCGGCCGGGCCGGAGACCATCGTCAACAGCTTCACAGAGGGAACGCAGACGCAGCCGGCGATGGCGACGCTCTTCGACGCGGCCGGCAATGTCGCCGGCCATGTCGTCGTGTGGATGAGCACGAACCAGGACCAGAACGACCAGAGCTTCAACCGCGGAATTTTCGCGCAGACCTACGGGCTCGACGGCGCGCCGACGAGCGGGGAGATCCTCGTCAACGTCCACCGGCCGGGGGACCAGTTCGACCCGGTGGTGACCGGCCTCGCCGCGGGCGGGTTCGTCGTCGCCTGGAACGACAACAGCGGCGCGAACCCGGTCGGCGACGCGGCGGGAGACTTCAATTCGGCGATCTTCGGGCGCCTCTTCGCCAATGACGGCGCCGCGCTCTCGGGCGACATCCTGCTGAATGACGAGCCGGTGGGCACGCAGTTCCAGCCGGCGCTTGCGGCGCTATCGGGCGGGGAGTTCGTCGCGGGCTGGTCGGAATCGGGGACCAGGACGGCGTTCAACCAGGACGTGTTCTATCGCCTGTTTGACGCTTCCGGCGCGCCGCAGGGCGCCTCGGCGCTCGCCTCCGCCGAGATCGCCAGCACGCAGGCGAATCTCCAACTCGCCGCGCTTGCCGACGGCGGCTTCGTCGCGGTGTGGGAATCGACCAATCAGGACAATCCGGGAGACTTCAGCACCGGCGTCTTCGCGCAGCGCTTCGACGCGGCGGGGGCGAAGGTCGGCGCGGAACTCCCGGTCAACACGACTGTGGCGGCGGGGCAGTTCGCCCCCGTCGTCGCCGGCCTCGCCGATGGCGGTTTCGTCGTGGCATGGACGGACAGTTCGGGGCTCGACGGGTCGGGCCAGGGCGTCTTCCAGCAGCGCTATGACGCAGCGGGCGCGCCGGTGGGCGGCGAGGAGCGGGTGAGCCAGACGATATCGGGCACCCAGTCCGAGCCCGCGATTGTCCCGCTCGAGACGGGCGGGTGGGTCGTCGGCTATTTCAACGGCAGCTTCCCCTTCGCGCAGGTTTTCGGCGCGGATGGCGGGCGGATCGACGACGAGTTCCGCCTTCCCGTCTCCGCGCAGTTCGGCGTGAGCGGGGTCTCCCTCGCCCCACTCGCGGGTGACGACTTCGCGGCGACGTGGATCGGGTTCAACGGCCAGGACGGCTCGGGCGCCGGCGTGATCCAGCGCGTCTATTCGGCGACGGCGCCCTCCGCCGATCCGGAAGTCGCCGGCCTGCGGGAGATCGTCTCGCTCGACGAGGCGGCGGTGAACGCCGGCCCCGCCCTCCTCTTCCCCGCCATCGCCTTCGGCGACGCGGACAGCGCGAACCTCGCGGGCGGCGAGATTCGCCTCACCGTTCTGGCGACGCCGGAGACGGGGCCGAACTTCCCGGCGCCGGACGGCTCCGGGCAGGACGGCTTCACGCTCCTCCCCGGCGGCGGCGTGACCGTTACGGGGGCGGTCGTGAGCGTCGGCGGCGTGGCGGTGGGCGAGATCGTCTCCGGCGTCGCGACGGCGGGCGCGACCTTGGCGATCCGACTCAACGCGGATGCCACGCCGGCCGCCGTGGAGGCGGTGATCGAGCGCCTCGCCTATTCCAACGCTTCTGACGATCCGGCCCCGACGCGCCTTGTCTCCTTTGAGGCGACGGACGGCGCGGGCGGCTCGGTTCGCCAACTGATCGAGATCGAGATAGCGCCGGAGACCGACGGTCGCGAGGCGATCGGCGACGAAAGGCAGGTGAACAGCTTCACCACGGGCGAACAGGGCGAACCTTCGGTCGCGGGGCTCGCCGACGGCGGCCATGTCGTCGTCTGGACATCGACCAACCAGGACGCGACCGGAGACAATGATCGCGGCGTCTTCGCCCAGCGGTTCGACGCCTCGGGCGCGCCGGTGGGCGGCGAGTTCCTCGTGAACGTGACGACGACATCGGCGCAGTTCGACGCCAAGGTCACGGGGCTCGCCAATGGCGGCTTCGTCGTCGTCTGGGAGGATTTCAGCCAGCAGATCCAGCAGAACGCCTTCCCGGCCGCGGTGGCCCGGATCTATGGCGCGGACGGCGCGCCCGTGTCGGGCGAGATCAACGTCACCCCGGCGGGCGCCTTCAACGCGGCGAACCCCGTCGTGGCCGCGGCGGGGACTGGCTTCATCGTCGTCAGCCAGGCGAGCTCCGGCGCGATCTCCGGCCAGCGCTACAACGAAGCCGGCGGCGCGCAGGGGCTGCCGTTCGAGATTCCGCTGCCGCCGAACGGCTTTTCCCAGCTCACCGACCCGGCGGCGGCGGTTCGGGAGGACGGGCGCTTCGCGGTCGTCTACACGGGGACGAACCTCGACAATCCGGGCGACTTCGACCTGGGCGTCTTCATCCAGGCCTATGCGGCGGACGGCTCCGCCATCGGCGTTCCGCAGCTGGTGAACGACGTGGTGCGCCAATCGCAATTCGCGCCGAGCATCGCAGCCACGGCGGAGGGCTATGTCGTCGCCTTCGCCTCCGACATCGGCGACGGCAGTGCAACCAGCGTCATCGCGCAGCGCTTCGACGCCAATGGCGGCTTCGTCGGCGGGAATTTCCTCGTCAACGAACTCACGCAGAGCACGCAGAACGAACCCGTCGCCATCGGGCTCCCCGGCGGCGGCTTCGCCATCGCCTATACCGATTTCTCCTTCGTCGGCCTTGGCTCCGGAGACAGTTCGGGCGAGATCCGCGTGCAGCAATATGCGGCGGACGGATCGCGGATCGACGATGCGATCCAGGCCAATGTCGAGACGCAGAGCACGCAGAACCGGCCGGACATCGCGGCCTTGTCGAACGGCGCCATCGTCGCCGTCTGGCGTTCGGAAACGTCCGGCCCGGCCGGCGACGGTTCGGGCGGCGGCGTCTTCAGCCGGATCATCGGCGACCCGGCGGAATTCCCGGTGGACGGGGCGCCTGTGCTCGACGGCGTGAACGCCGAAGTCGTCTACGCGGAGAACACCGTAAACGGCGTGCCGCAGCTCATCGACGCGAACGGCGCGGCGGCGGTTTCCGACCCGGACAGCGCGGATTTCGCGGGCGGCTCGATCCTCGTCTCCAACATCATCGCCTCGGCGCCGCTGATCGACCAGATCAACCCGCCGGACGACCTGACGCAGGACGCGCTCGGCCTCCGGCAGGGCCCGCGCCTCTCGATCCTCGGGGACGAGGTGCGGGTGGACGGCGCGCTTGTCGCGACCCTCGGGAACGACGGGCAGGCGGGCCGGCCGTTCAGGCTGGATCTCACGGCCGCGGCCGATGCGGAGATCGTCGAGTTCCTTGTCGAGAACCTCACCTATCGCAACCTGTCCGACGATCCGCTGCCCGAACGGCTCCTCCGCATCCAGATCACGGACGGAGACGGCGGCGCATCCGACCCGGTGCTCGTCCGCGTCCGCATCGATGCGGAGCCGGACGGCGCGACGCCGCTCGGCGGCGAGCGGCAGGTCAACACGTTCGAGGACGGCGCGCAGAACGACAGCGCGACGGCGACGTTGGCCGATGGCGGCTTCGTCATCGTCTGGCGCTCGGAAGCGCAGGACGGCGCTTCGGGCGGCGTCTTCGCGCAGCGCTTCGACGCGCTCGGCAACCCCACGGCGCGGGACGGAACGCCCCTCGCCTCTGGCGTGACGGACGAGTTCCGCATCAACGCGACGACGGCGGGGAACCAGACCAACCCGGATGTGGCCGCGCTCGGCGACGGCTTCGTCGTCACCTTCGAGGGGCCTGACGCCTCCGGCACGGGCGTTTACGCCCGCCGCTTCGGCGGGGACGGGCAGCCGCTCGACGCGGCGGACATCGCGCTGAACGCGCTTACCTCCTCGACCCAGAGCCAGCCGCAGATCGTCGCGCTCGAGAACGGCTTCGTCGCCGTCTGGCGGGCGGAGACCTCCGCCGGTTCGGGCGACGGCTCCAGCGGCGGCGTGGCGGCGCGGCTCTACGATGCGGCGGGCGCGCCGCTTGGCGGAGAATTCATCGTCAACACGGAGACGCTCTTCGATCAGGGCGAGCCTTCGGTCACCCGGCTCGATGACGGCGGCTTCTTCGTCTCGTGGCAATCGCAATCGAACGGCGCCGCGACGAACCCGACGGCGGACGGTTCGGCCAACGGAATATTCGGCCAGCGCTTCGACGCGACCGGCGCGCCGGCAGGCGGCGAGATCCAGCTCAATTTCGTGACGGCGCAAGACCAGCGCGTCTCCGAGATCGCGACCCTCGCCAACGGCGACCTGATCGTGGTCTGGACGGACAGCCAGCTCGACGGCTCCGGCATCGGCGTCTTCGCCCGCATCTTCGGGCCGGACGGGGCGGCGCGGGGCGACCAGTTCCGCGTCAATGACGAGCGCATCTCTACGCAGGACCAGCCGGACGTCGCGGCGCTCGACACGGGCGGGTTCGTCATCGTCTGGACGGACCGGTTCGGGGCGATCGACGGCTCCAGCGGTGCGGTCGTCGCGCAGCAATACGCCGCCGACGGTTCGCGCCTGGACGGGCAGTTCGTCGTGAACACCGAGACGAGCGGGACGCAGGACCAGCCGGCGGTGACGGGTCTTCCTGGCGGCGGCTTCGTCGTCTCCTGGACCTCGCAGACCTCCGGCACGGCCGGCGACGGCTCCTCGGACGGCGTTTTCTACCGCGTCTTCGGCAACGAGGCGCCGACGATCTCCCCCGTCTCGGCGGAGGGGAACGAGGACGAACCCATCGTGCTCGGCGCCGACGTCTTCGACGCCGGCTTCGTCGATCCGGACGGGCAGGCGCTGCAATTCGTGCGGATCGAGACGCTGCCGACGCAGGGCGCGCTCACCCTCGCGGGCTCCCCGGTCGTTCCCGGGCTGGAGATCAGCCGCGCGCAGCTCCTCAATGGCGATCTCGTCTATCTCGGCGGGCAGGACTTCTTCGGGACGGACGATTTCCTCTGGACCGGCTCCGACGGCCTCTCCTTCTCGCCCGACGTCGTGGTGGCGAACATCATCGTGGCCCCGGTCAACGACGCGCCGGCGCTGGAGGCGGGCGGCGATGCTGACGCGCTGGAAGGCGGGCTCTTCACCCGCCAGCTCGCCATCGGCGACCCGGACCCGGACGTGCGGACGATCACCGTCGATTTCGGCGACGGCTCGGCCCCGGTCGTCTTCAACTCCGCGCAGCCGAACCCGACGATCAACCATGTCTATGGCCCGCAGGGTCTCTTCACCGTCACGGTGACGGTGGACGACAATTCCGGAGCGGCGAATGCGGTGGAGGTCGACACGTTCGAGGTGACGGTGCTGAACGCGCCGCCGATCGCGGACCCGGATTCCTTCACCGTCAGCGAGGACGCGGCGAGCTTCGCGAACAACGTCATCACGCCCACCTCCCAGGTCGCGGACAGGGACCCGGGCGGGGACCCGCTGACGGTCGTCGCCGTGAACGGCGTCGACGCGAATGTAGGCCAGCGCATCGCCCTGCCTTCCGGCGCCTTCGTGACGCTGAACGCGGACGGCTCCTTCGTCTACGAGCCGAACGGAGCCTTCGAGTCTTTGGCCGATTTCCAGAACGGAACGGACAGTTTCACCTACGCCATCGCGGATGACGAGGGGCTGCGCGACACGGCGACCGTCTTCCTCACCATCGACGGGCAGAACGACGCGCCGGTCGCCGCGGACGATTCCTTCACGTCGAGCGACGACAGCCCGATCTCAGGAAACGTCCTCGCCAACGACGTCGACGTGGACGCGCAGAATACGTTGACCGTGGTCGAACTGAACGGCTCCGACGCCGATGTCGGCCAGCAGGTCACGCTCGCCTCCGGCGCGCTGCTGACGCTGAACGCTGACGGGACCTTCGACTACGATCCGAACGGCGCCTTCCCCGATGGCGGGGAGGAGACCTTCGCCTATCGCATCTCGGACGGTCGCGGCGGTTTCGACGAGGCGACCGTGACCATCGTCAATGAGATCGGCAACCGCGCGCCCGTCGCCGCCGACGACGCGGTGACGACGGACGAGGAGACGGCGCTCTCCGGCAATGTCCTCGCCGACAACGGAAACGGCCCGGATATGGACCCGGATGCGGACCCCCTGACGGTCACGCAGGTGAACGGCGCGGCCGCCTCTGTCGGCCAGACGATCACGCTCGCCTCCGGCGCGACGCTCCGCCTCAACGCGGACGGGAGCTTCGACTACGACCCGAACGGGGCGTTCGAGGCGCTCGGCGTCGGCGCCTCGGCGCTCGACGGCTTCACCTACACGATCTCGGACGGAAACGGCGGCTCTGACGAAGGCGCTGTCTCGGTGACCGTCACAGGCGTGAACGACGATCCGGACGCGGGCTTCGTGACGGTCGACGTCTCGGAGGACGGCCCGGCTGTTTCCGGCGGCGCAGGGGCCGCGCTGGCGGGCTCCACGGATGTGGACGCGGGAGACGTGCTGCGCGTCACGGAGGTGAACGGCTCGACACTCGCGGTCGGCGCGGCGGTCCTCCTGCCCTCCGGGGCGCGCCTGACGCTGAATGCGGACGGCTCCTTCGACTATGATCCGAACGGAGCCTTCGAAAGCCTCGGCGCGAACGACACGGGCTTCGACGATGTCGCCTTCACGGTGGGAGACGGCCAGGGCGGCTCCGATCTCGGCGCGCTCCGCTTCGTGATCGACGGGGCGAACGACGCGCCGGACGCGCAGGACGACGCCTTCTCCGTGACGCAGAACGGGACGCTTTCGGGCGACGTGCGGGCGGATAACGGCGCGGGTGCGGATTTCGACGTCGACGGCGGCGAGACGGCGGCGCTCGTCGTCTCCGCGGTGAACGGCGTTGCGGCGGATATCGGCCGCTCGATCCTGCTCGCCTCGGGCGCGACACTGACGCTGAACGCTTCCGGCACCTTCGCCTACGACCCGAACGGCGCCTTCGACGCGCTCGGCGAAGGCGAGACGGGGACGGACAGCTTCACCTACACGATCCGCGACCCGCAGGGCGCGGAGGACGTGGCGACGGTCACGGTCTCCGTCGCCGGCGCGAATGACGCGCCGGACGCGGTGGACGACGCCTTCGCGACGGACGAGGACAGTGCGGTCTCCGGCGACGTGCTCGGCAATGACCAGGAGCCGGACGGGGACGCCTTGACCGTCACGGCGGTGAACGGCGCGGCGGGCGCGGTCGGCCAGGCGGTCACCCTGGCTTCCGGCGCGCGCCTGACCCTGAACGCGGACGGAACCTTCGCCTATGACCCGAACGGCGCCTTCGAGGCGCTGGCCGCCGGCGCCTCGGCGACGGAGAGCTTCACCTACACGGCGAGCGACCCGGGCGGGCTCACGGACACGGCGACGGCGACCGTGACCATCGCCGGCGTGAACGACGCGCCGGTCGCGCGGGATGACGTGATCGCCGCGCTGGAGGATGCGCCGGTCTCGGACAACGTGCTGGCGAACAACGGCTTCGGCGCGGACGCCGATGTCGATGCGGGGGACGTCCTCTCCGTCGTCGCGGTAGACGGCGTCGCGGCGAATGTCGGGGCGCGGCTCGACCTCGCGGGCGGCGGCGCCGTCACGGTCGGGGCGGACGGGGCGCTGAACTTCGATCCGGACGGGGATTTCGAGTTCCTCGGCGCCGGGGAGACGCGGGACGTCAGCTTCGCCTACACCATCGCGGACCTTTCGGGCGCGACGGACATGGCGACCGTCACAGTGCGGGTCGCGGGCGCGAACGACGCGCCGGCGGCGGCGGACGACGCCTTCACCATCCCGGTCAACGCCCCGCTTGCCGGCAATGTTCTGGCTGACAACGGCGCCGGGCCGGATACGGACCCGGACGTGAACGACGTCCTCGCCGTGGTCGCGATCAACGGCGACCCGGCGGGGCTCGGAACGCCCGTCACGCTCGCCTCGGGCGCGGTGGTGACGCTGCTGGCGGACGGCTCGTTCACCTATGACGCTTCGGGCGCCGGCCTCGTCATCGGCGGCGCCGATACGGTGGAGGACGGCTTCACCTACACGCTCTCGGACGGAACGGTGAGCGACGTCGGAGCCGTGACGATCACGCTGACGGCGCCGGCGGACGGAAACCCTCCCGTCGCCGTGGACGACGCCTTCACGACGGACGAGGACAGCACGCTCTTCGACGATCTTCTGGCGAACGACAGCGATCTCGATCTCGACGCCCTGACCGTGACGGCCGTCAACGGCGCGGCGCTTGCGGGGACGATAACGCTCGCCTCGGGCGCGCTGCTGACCGTCAACGCGGACGGCACCTTCGCCTATGATCCGAACGGCGCCTTCGAGGCGCTCGGCGCCGGCGCCGAAGCGACGGACGGGTTCAGCTACACGATCACGGACGGGAGCGGCTTCGACGCCGCGAGCGTGACGATCACGATCGAAGGCGTGAACGACGCGCCGGTCGCCGGCGACGACAGCTTCACGACGGATGAGGACAGCCCGGTTTCCGGCGCTGTGCTCGGCAACGACTTGGATGTGGACGAGGGAGACGTTCTGCGCGTCACGGCGGTGAACAGCGACCCGCTGACCGGCGCGCCGATCCTCCTCAATTCCGGCGCGCTCCTGACGATGAACGCGGACGGGACCTTCACCTACGATCCGAACGGCGCCTATGAGCGCCTCGGCGTCGGCGCCATGGCGATGGAGGACTTCTCCTACACGGTGGAAGACGGGAACGGCGGCGTCGCCGAGGCGCAGATTTTCTTCACCATCACCGGCGTGAACGATGCGCCGGAGGCGAACGATCTCTCGTTCACCGCGAACGAGGACAGCGTTCTCTCGGAACTCATCGTCGCGCTCGCCGTTAACGGCGACGACGTGGACGAGGGCGATGTCGTGACGGTCGCGGCGGTCAACGGCGAGGCACTCGTCGGGCCGATCCTGCTCGCCTCCGGCGCGCTCCTGACCGTCAACGCGGAAGGGACCTTCGACTATGACCCGAACGGCGCCTTCGAGTCGCTCGGCCTCGGGGCGGTGGCGCTCGACGGGTTCGAATACACGATCACGGACGGGAACGGCGGCTTCGCGACGGCGACCGTCTCCATCACCGTGGAAGGAAGCAACGATTTCCCCGTCGCCGGGGACGACGCGTTCACGACGGACGAGGACAGCATCCTGACGGGCGACCTTCTCGCCAACGACACGGATGTGGACGTCGGCGACGTGCTCCTCGTGGACAGCGTCAACAACCAGCCGCTCGCAGGGCAAATCCTGCTTGGCTCCGGCGCGCTCCTGACGGTCAACCCGGACGGGACCTTCGCCTTCGACCCCAACGGCGCCTACGACTTCCTCGCCGTCGGCGAGACGGCGACCGATACGGTTCTTTATTCGATCTCCGACGGGCTCGACGGGCAGGACAGCGCCGAGATCGCCCTCACCATCACCGGCGTGAACGACGCCCCGGAAGCAGCGGACGATGCGGTCGTGACCGATGAGGACTCCGCCGCTGGCGGCCTCCTGCTGGAGAATGACGACGACGTCGACGACAGCGACGTCATCTTCGTCTCGGCGGTGAACGGCGCGGCGCTTTCGGGGACGATCACCCTCGCTTCGGGCGCGCTCCTCGACGTCACCGGGACCGGATCGTTCACCTACGACCCGAACGGCGCGTTCGAAACCCTCGCCGCGGGCGTCATGGGGACGGACGGGTTCGAATACACCATCTCCGACGGCAACGGCGGCTTCGACACGGCGAGCGTAACAATCACCATCGAGGGCGCAAACGACGCGCCCGTGGCGGTGGACGATCTGGTCGCCACAACCAGGGAAGACACGGTGGCGGGCTCCGCGCTCGCCAACGATTCGGACGTCGACGCGGGCGATATACTCCGCGTCATCGCGATCGAGGGGGCGCCGCTCAACGGGCCGGTCCTCCTCGCCTCGGGCGCGCTGCTGACGATGAACGAGGACGGGACCTTCACCTACGATCCGAACGGCGCGTTCGACTTCCTCGGAGCCGGCGAGACGTCGACTGATGAAGCGACTTATACGGTGTCGGACGGGAACGGCGGCGTCGACGAGGCGCAGATCGTCATTACCATCGCCGGGGCCAACAGCCCGCCGACCGGCGGAAACGCGAGTTTCACGACCGACGAGGAAACCGATCTTGCGGGCAATCTCATCGCCGCGTCCGGCGCTGCGGACCCGGACACGGGCGATACGCTGCGCCTGACCGCGATCAACGGCCAGGCTCTGCTTGCGGGCGAACTGACCCTCACCTTCGGCTCTGGCGCCGAACTGACCGTGCTCGAGGACGGGACTTTCTCCTTCACCGTCGCCGGGAACTACGACTTCCTTGCCGAGGGCGCCGGCGAGATGGAAGGGTTCAGCTTCACCATCGCGGATGCGGCGGGCGCGAGCTTCACCGCCTCGGCCACCATCGCAATCTCGGGCCTGAACGACGCGCCCGTCGCGGTGGACGACGCCTTCTCGACCGACGAGGACAGCGGCTTTGCCACCGGCAACGTGCTCGCCAACGATTTCGACCCAGACAACGGGGACATGTTCGAGATCGTCGGCGTCGACACGTCGGGCGCGCTCGGGCTCGTCTCCGACAATGGAGACGGGACCTTCTTCTACGATCCGAACGGCGCCTTCGAGGCCCTCGCCGCCGGGGAGACCGCGACGGACGGCTTCTTCTACACGATCCAGGACGGAAGCGGGGCGGAGAGCACGGCGGAGGTCATTGTCACGATCACCGGCCTCAACGACACCCCTACGGGCGGAAACGCCAGCTTCACGACCGACGAGGAGACCGACCTCGCGGGCGACCTCATCGCCGCTTCGGGCGCTGCGGACGTCGACAATGGCGATACGCTGCGGCTGACCGCGATCAACGGCCAGGCGCTGACGGCGGGCGAGATCAGCGTGACCTTCGGCTCCGGCGCCGTGCTGTCGGCGAACGAGGACGGGACCTTGTCGCTCACGGTCGCCGGGAACTACGACTTCCTGGCCGAGGGCGTCGTCGCCGACGAGGCGTTCAGCTTCACCGTCGCGGATGGGGCGGGGGCGAGCTTCACCGCCTCGGCCACCATCGCGATCTCGGGCCTGAACGACGCGCCCGTCGCGGTGGACGACGCGTTCTCCACCAATGCGGACGGCGGCTTTGCCACCGGCGATGTGCTCGCCAACGATTTCGACCCCGACAACGGGGACATGTTCGAGATCGTCGACGTCAGCGCGGCGGGCGCGCTCGGGCTCGTCACCGACAATGGCGACGGGACCTTCGCCTACGATCCGAACGGAGCGTTCGACGATCTCCGGGCGGGCCAGACCGCGACGGACAGCTTCTTCTACACGATCCGGGACGGAAGCGGGGCGGAGAGCACGGCGGAGGTCATTGTCACGATCACGGGCGTCGGGGATGACGACCGGCCCGTGATCGTCGGCGGGCCGGGCGGCGACAGGCTCGTGGCGCCCCCCGGCGGCGCGATCATCGACGGCGGCGCCGGGCGGGACGTCTATGTCGGCGGGGCCGGAGCGGACACCTTCGTTCTCGGCGATGGCGAGGGCGACCAGTTCCGCCTCTTCGACGCGGCGAAGGACAAGCTGGATGTATCGGCCTGGGGCGTCCAGTCCTTCGCGGAGCTCACAATCTTCGACCGGGTTAACGAGGCGCAGGGCGCGACGCTCGTCACGATCCTCGACGCGGCGAGCGGGAACCTGAGCTTCCACTACGAGCGGGGCGACCGTCTATCGGCCGCGGACTTCTCCGCGGAGAACTTCATCTTCGCGCCCGTCCGGAACCTGACCGTGACCGGAACGGAGCCCTTCGGAAGCGAGACGATCTACGGCCGGTCCGGCGACGACGTGATCGTGAACGACAGCGGGCTCAACACTCTCTTCGGCCAGGGCGGCGCGGACCGGTTCGTGATCGGCGAGGGCGCCGGCGGCGTGATCGCGGATTTCGCGGCGGGCGAGGATGTGATCGACGTCTCGGCCTGGGGCGTCGGCGGCTTCGACGATCTCGACATATCGGAGGCGGGCGGGCTGATCACGGTTCGCGGCGAACCGGGCGAGATCGTGCGGCTGAGGCCGTTCGAAGGCCTCTCCGCCGCGGACCTGACCGAGGATCAGTTCGTGTTCGACATGTTGCTGACAGCGTAGGGCCGGCGCTGGCGGGCGCGGCCCCTGCAAGGCGACGTCCTTGCCGGGGCGGGCGTGCGCCCTGCCCCAGCCTTCAGCACTGGATGCGGACGCAGCGGACGAGTTCGAACGGGATGTCGTAACCGTCCCAGACGAAATCGAAATCGAGCGCGGCGCCGACCGGAGCCCAGCGCGAGACGCCATAGGGGCCGAGCGCGGCGGCGGCCGCCCGGACCGCCTCCGGCGCGAAGCCGAAATGCGTGATGGTCTGGTCGTGCGGGCGGACGAGCGGGGGCAGCGCCTCAAGCCCCGGGATGAAGGCGAGGCGCAGATAGCCGCCGCCGACACGGCTCTCCCGCCGCGCCGCCTCACGGTCCACCACCGCGGTCACGATCGGGTCCGCCCAGTCCACCTTTTCAGCCTCGCCAGCGGCGGCGGCGGAGAAGGCGGAGACCATCTTGCGGATCGCATGGCCGGTTTCGACGGCATAGCCGCGCGCCGCCGCCGCGCCGGAGAGCGCGGCCATCAACGCTTCCGCGGCTTCGAGATGCGCTGCCCGCTCCCCGACGATGTAGATGTTATGGGGGGAGGCGCAGGCCATCTGGTCGAAGACGAAGACATCGTTCCTGAGCCGCGCCGCCAGCGCGTCCCGCCCCGGCGCGTCGAGCGCGGCGAGCGCGGCGCCATCGAGCACGGAAAACGAGAACCGGTCTCCGAAGGACAGGGACTTGCCGCCATCCCGGAGCGGAAGCGACGCAAAGGTCGCCACCTTGGCCGAGCCGCCCCAGACGAGCCGCACGTCCGACAGGGCGGAGATCGCGGCGCCGAGATCGGAGCCCGAAGGATAGGTGAGGAAAAGCTGGGAGCCCTCGCCTTCCTCCGCCAGCGCATCGAGGAAGAGGTCGAGCACGCGGCGCATCTCCCCGCTCATCTCCGCCGGCAGCCGCACGACATTCGCGGCGCCCACGAGATAGGCGAGCGCCCAGGAATAGAGAAACACGGTCTCCACATTCTGGGGCGGCAGGTGGAAGGCGAGGCCGCGCGGGCGCGCCTGCACGTCCGGCGCGAGCCGCGCCATGAAGCCCTTCTCAAGCGCGGCGAGGGCGGCGGCGCGGGTCCAGAAGCCGAAATGCGTCACCGCGGGGGAGAAGCCGCCGCCCCTGAGGATCCGCTCCGCGACGCCGGCCACGAGCGCCTTGCGCGCCGGCGAGAAGGGCGCGGCGAGACGGAGCCGCCCCGCCTCCAGCCGCTCGGCCAGCGCCTCGCGGGACAGCGCGCCGCCGCCCGGCCCGAAGATCTCGATCCCGTCGCTCACGCCGCGACGCTCGCCGCGACGACGTCGCTGCACCCGCGGAGTTCCGTCTTCGGCGCCCGCCCGATGATGCGCAGCGCCTTGCCGAGCCGGCCGCCCGCGCCCGCATCCACCGTCTCGATCACGCCGATATCCTCCGTCAGCACGGAATGGCCGGGATAGGAGGTCGGCAGCAGCGAAAGCGTCTGGATCACGCCCTCCTCCCCGATCTCCGCCGGCTCCCATGTGCCGGGGCGGCGCACGATCACGTCCGTGAAGTTCGGCGGGTAGAGCAACCCGTCCTCCCCTTCGAGGAAGACGGAGCCGATCTGCTCCACGAAGCCGTAGAAGTTGTAGATGCGCGTGATCCCGAAACGCCGGCCGAGCGCCGCACGGAATTCCGGGTTCGAGACCTTCTCGGATTCGAGCTTCTTCCAGCCGCCGGAATGGACGAGCACCGCGTTGGAGAGGTCGATCTCCCCGTCCGCGAAGGCCTGATAGAGCTTGGACCAGACGAGGAAGGTGAAGCCGAAGATCAGGAAGGGCGCGCCGCCGTTCGCCGCCGCGAAGCGGCGGATCGCGTCGAGATCGGGCTCCAGCGCGGCGTCGAGCGCGAAGACGGTCTTCGCCCCGAACTTCATCATGCCGAGCACGCCGGCCCCGCGCGCCGTCAGCCCCGTCTCCACCAGGACGCTCTTCGAATCGATGGCGAGGAAGGGGAGCCGCCGCTCCCCGAGCACATGCCGGAAGGTCGCCACCAGAGCCGCCGATTGCCGCCCCGCCGTCTCGTCATCCACCACGATCCGGCTCGGCACCTGCCCCGTCGTCCCGCTCGACCGCATGACGATGGCGCGGGAGGTGGAGGAGGCGAGCTCCTGCTCCTTGAAGATCGTGACGGGGAGGAACGGAAAATCCGCCAGCCGCTCCCACCGCCTGAGCCCGCCCCATGCGGCGTCGACGATCCGCGCGTAGCCGGGGCAATTGGCGTAGTGCCGCGCCGCGAGGTCGTTCATCGCGCCGAGCATCATCTCCTCCTTCTCCGCCTGCTTCAGGGAGAAGGGCGCGCGGGCGAGAAGCTCCTCAAACATCGGCTTCGGCCTTCAGCCGCGCATAATCCACCTTGCCGCTCGGCTTGAGCGGCAGGGCGGGCAGCGCCCGGAGCCGGAAGCTGGCGGCGGGGACGCCGTATTCGGCGGCGAGGCGCTTCGCCTGCGCCTTCAGCGGCTCCTCGAAGCCTTCCTCGTGGAACACGATCACGCTCTCCCCCTTCTCCAGGGCGGCGACGAGGCAGGGCGGCTCCAGTTGCCGCTCGATCTCGTCGAGGCTGAGCCGGAGCCCGGCGACCTTGGCGAAGCGCTGGCTGCGCCCCGTGAGGTGAAGATAGCCCTCTTCGTCGAGGAATCCGAGATCGCCGGTGAGCAGCCGCCCGCCCTGCTCGTCCCCCCGGTCGAGGTCTGCGCGCGTTTCGGCGTAGCCGAGCATCACGTTCGGCCCTTCGTAGGCCACCGCGCCGGCCTCGCCGGGCGGCAGGTCCGCGCCCGCTTCGTCGAGGATCGAGAGCCGCCCGCCGGGAAGCGCCGGGCCGACCGAGCCCGGCTTCTCCGCCAGCCGCTCCGCCGGCAGCGTCGTCATCCGGGGCGCCGCCTCCGTCTGCCCGTACATGACGAAGAACCTTCCGCCGCGGGCGGAAACCTCGTCCGCCACCTTGGCGAGGAACCGTCGGTCGAGCGCGCCGCCCGCCTGGGTGAAGGTCCGCACCGAAGGCGGAACGGCGGCGAGCCCGAACCGCGCCAGCACCGTGTAGTGGAAGGGCACGCCCGGAAAATGCGTGCCCCCCGCCGCCGCGACCGCCGGCCAGAACTCGGGCGAGACGAGCGACCCCGAAGTCATCCAGACCGCGGCGCCGGCGACGAGATGCGAGGTGACGACGGAGAGCCCGTAGGAATAATGCGGCGCGAGATGGCCGACGCCGACATCGCTCTCCTCGATGGAGAGCGCCGCGCCGATCTGCCGCGCATTGGCGGCAAGCGCTTCGGCGGCCAGCCGCACGAACTTCGCGCTGCCGGTCGTGCCGGAGGTCGAGAGGAGCACGGACGCGGCGCCGCGGATCGGCGCGCCGCCCTCCCGCCGCGCCAGCGCCATGCCGGGGGCCGCTTCGCCTTCGGGCGAAGGGGAGAGCGCGAAATCCGGCCTGTAGGCGCCTTCCAGCCGGGCCAGCTTCGCCGGGTCCAGCCCCGGATCGGCGAGGGCGACCGCATGGCCCGCCGCCAGCGCGCCGAGAAGGCCGATGACGGCCCCCGCCCCGTTCGGCGCGAGGAGGAGCACGAGCCGCTTTCCCTCCCCCGGCTCCATCCGGGCCGCGAGCGACAGCGCCGCCTCCCGCAACTCTCCGCGCGTGAGCCGGAGCCCCGTATCGTCCCCGAGCGCCCGCGCGCCCTCCCGTTCGGGAAGGAGGGGGAGGAGGCCGCCGCAGCTCGGGTCCGCCGCCGCCATCGGCTCAGATGACCATGCCGCCGTCGACGCCGATCACCTGCCCCGTGACGTAGCGGGAAAGATCGGAGGCGAGGAAGAGGACGACATCGGCCACATCCTCCGGCGTGCCCGCCCGGCCGAGGCCGACCCGCGCCAGGGTCTCCGCCCGCACCGCGTCGCCCAGCGCGGCGGTCATCTCCGTCTCGATGAAGCCGGGCGCGACCGCGTTCACGCGCACGTTCTTCGGCGCCAGCTCCTTCGCCGCGCCGAGCGTCGCGCCGATCAGCCCGGCCTTGGCGGCGGCGTAGGCCACCTGCCCGGCCTGCCCGCGGACGCCGATGATGGAGGAGATGTTGACGATGCTGCCCCCCGTCCGCGCCATCAGCCGCGCGACGGCCTGCGTCAGGTGGATCGCGCCGAGGAGGTTGACGCGCATCGTCTCCTCGATGTCGGCGTCCTTCGTCATGCCCAGCATGCCCGCGCGCATCACGCCGGCGTTGTTCACCAGGATGTCGAGCCGCTTGTGCGTGGAAAAGACCTGCTTCGCGAGCGACCGGGCGAAATCCGCCTCCCCGATATCGTCCTCGATCGCCGTCGGCGCCGGCCCGCCCGCCGCCGCGACCGCGCCGAGCGCCGCCTCGTCGACCCGCCGCGCCGTCATCACGACATGCGCGCCCGCGCCGGCCAGACGGGCGGCTATGGCGAGGCCGATGCCGCGCGAGGCGCCGGTGACGAGCGCGACGCGGCCTTCGAGATCAGGCCGCGGCATATTTTTCCATCATGGCGACCGCCTTCTCGAAGTCGCTCATGGCGAGGATGTCGTCAGTCTCCATCATGATGTCGAACTCCGCCTCCAGCGCGGCGACGAGCATCATGTGGCCGATCGACGTCCAGGGTTCGTAGTCGCGATAGACGAGCGTAGCCGTATCGATGTCGGCCGGCACGTCAAACGCTTCCTCGAAGGCCTTCAGAACCCGTTCGCGCATCGCCATTTCCTTTCGAGTCGAAGCCCGCGCCCAAGACGCCGGCGACGCTGGCGCCCGAACATTTCAGGACGATGAACGCACGGCCGCGTCTGGGCTTCATATCCGCGTCGAAGCGGCGCGCCTCGTGAAATCATACCGGCCCCCGGCAGTCAAGAATCCGCGCCGGAGCCTGTCGCCGGCCCGGATTCCTCGAGGATCAGCTTGCCCCAGCGGCCCGTCCGGATGTCTTTCTCGATCACGCGCGCAGGATTGCCGGAAACGATGGAGTTGGCCGGCACGTCGCGCATCACAACGCTCGCCGCCGCGACGATGCAATTGTCCCCGATCGTCACGCCGGGGAAGATGAAGCTGCGCGCGCCGATCTGGCATTCCCGGCCGATCACGGTGTCCCGGTGCATGCCGCGAACATAATCGTGGGTCAGGATCACCGCGCCGAAACTGATGGCGGTATGGTCCCCGATGCGGACCCCGCGGGGATAGGTCGTGTCCAGCTTGGCGGAGAAGGAGATCATGCAGTCCTTCCCGATATGCATGCCCCAGAGGTTCCGCAGGATCCACACGCGCGCATACATGAAGGCGGGCCGGAGCTCCTTCTTGATCCGCGCGAGGAAGCCGCGCCTTACATTGTCCCCCACGACGTCACGCCCTCCCCTCGCCTCCGGTGAAACCGCGCTCGCGGTAGCACGAACCCCCCTCGCGGGCAAACGCCGCGGCGCGTCGCCCCCTTCCGCGGGCGGGCGCGCCGGGCCATATGCGCGGCATGTCGGAGAACGAAGCGGACGAGACGGAGCGGGCGGAAATCCGCGCGGCGGTGGTCGCCGCCGCGCAGCGCTATTTCGCGGACCGGCGCGCGCGGGTCGATCCCTTCGTCGACCGCTGGTTCACCTTGCGCGGCTCGCTCCGGCTTCATCGCGCCGCCTTCGGATGGGACATCGCGCGCGCGCCGGCCAACATCGCCCTCGCCCCCGTCCATGTCGGCGCCCGGCTCGCCGCCGCAGGGGCCCGCGCCGCCGGGCGGCGGCGGACGGCGGAGTGGCTCGGCGCGCGGCAGGTGATGCTGGAGACGGACGTGATGCGCCGCGTCCGGGCGCTGATCCTCGCCGAGCTTCTCGAACTGCCCGCCGGCGCCGCGGGCGGCGGGGACGCGCTGGCGGAGACCATCGCCCGCGACCCCTCGGTGCGCCGGCTCCTCGCCGCGGGCGGCGCGCCCACGGCGAAGCTCGACACCATCCTCGCCGCCTATGCCGGGACGCGCTCAGCCGTTGCGGAGATGACGACGGCGCTGGCCACGCTCGGCGCCGGCGCGGCCGCCCTTCATCAGCTGACGCCCGGCGCGCTGACCCTCGGGCCCGCCGTCGCCGCGGCGATGGCGCAGAGCGCGGCGATTTCCGCCTTTCCGCTCGGCGCGGCGGCGGGCTCGGTCTGGTACGGGTTCATGCCCGCCGCCGCCTCCCCCGCACTGGTGGCGGGCACGACGGCGGGGCTGATGGGCGGAGCCGCGGTCTTCGCCGCCTTCGCCGGGGTGCTGGCGGACCCGGCGCAGCGCGCGCTCGGCCTCCATCGCCGCAGGCTTCTTCGCCTGATCGACGCGATGGAGCAGGAATTCGTAGAGGGGCGCGGGGGCGGCTTCGCCGCGAGAGAGCACTACGTCGCGAGACTCTTCGATCTTGTCGACGCCGGAATGGGAGCCATGCGGCTCTGACCCGTTCTGCGTCGCGGGCCTCCGAGGCGGCCCGCAACCGTCTGTCTCAACCGACCAGTTCGAGGCCGGAGAAGAAATAGGCGATCTCCTCCGCCGCCGTCTCCGGCGCGTCGGAGCCGTGGACGGAATTCTCCCCGATCGAGAGGGCGAATTCCTTGCGGATCGTGCCCTCGTCGGCCTGGGCCGGGTTCGTCGCGCCCATCACCTCGCGGTTCTTCGCCACCGCGTCCTCGCCCTCCAGAACCTGCGCGACGATGGGGGCGGAGGACATGAAGGTGCAGAGCTCGTCATAGAACGGCCGCGCGGCGTGGACCTTGTAGAACTCGCCGGCCTGCGCCTTCGTCAGGTGGATGCGCTTCTGCGCGATGATGCGGAGGCCTGCGGCCTCCAGCTTCGCGTTGATCGCGCCGGTGAGGTTGCGCGCGGTCGCGTCCGGCTTGATGATGGAGAACGTGCGCTGGATCGCCATGGGGAATCTGTCCTTCGTTGGGGCTGGGCCCGGGTTCGTTTCGGCGCGTCGCCTATCATGGGAGGCCCCTCCGTGAAAGCGCATTTCGAGATGTTCGCCGCCTACAACGCATGGGCGAATCGCCGCCTCTGCGACGCGGCGGCGGGGATGGAGGATGCGGCGCGGAAGGCGCCGGCCGGCGCCTTCTTCGGCTCGCTGCACAACACCCTCAATCACCTTCTGGTCGCGGACCGGATCTGGATGAACCGCTTCAACGGGGAGGGCGAGACGCATCAGCGGCTCGACGAGTTTCCCTTCGCCGAATTCGGCGCGCTCCGCACGGCGCGGGAGGCGATGGACGGGCGGATCGTCCGCTTCGTCGCCGGGCTTTCGGATGACGATCTCGCGCGGACCTTCACCTATGTCCGCGTCACCTCGCCGGAGCCGGTCACGCAGGCGCTCGCCCCGGCGCTCGCCCATGTCTTCAACCACCAGACGCATCACCGCGGCCAGTGCCATCAGATGCTGACCGCGGCGGGGCGCGAGGCTCCGCCGCTCGATCTCCTCTTCTGGCAGCGCGAGGCGGCGTGAGCAGCCCGGCGATTCTCGAAGCCGCGCTCTACGCCGAGGACCTCGAGGCGGCGGAGGCGTTCTATTCCGGCGTTCTCGGGCTCGAAGTCGTTCTCAGGAAAGACGGGGCCCATGTCTTCTTCCGCTGCGCCGGCGCGATCCTCCTCGTCTTCGACCCGCGCGCGACGGAGGGTCAGGGGGGCGGCGCGCTGCCAGTTCCGCCGCATGGCGCGCGCGGGGCGGGGCATCTCTGCCTCGCGGCGACGGCGGAGGAAATCGACGGCTGGCGCCTGCGGCTCGAAGCGGCCGAAATCGCCATCGAGGCGGATTTCCGGTGGCCGAACGGCGCCCGGTCGCTCTACGTTCGCGACCCGGCGGGCAATTCGCTGGAATTCGCCGAACCGCGGCTGTGGTTCGACGGAAAAGACTAGAAACGACGGGAACGACAAGGGGAAACGCATGGATCTCGGGATTTCCGGCCGCAAGGCCATTGTCTGCGCCTCGAATCGCGGGCTCGGCCGCGCCTGCGCGGAGGCGCTGGCGGAGAACGGCGTCGAGGTCGTGGTGAACGGGATCGACGCCGCGCGGCTGGCGGAGACGGCGCGCCAGATCGCGGAGAAGACCGGCGCGAAGGTCACGCCCGTCGCCGGGGACGTCTCGGACCGGAAGGTGCAGGAGGCGCTGCTCGCGGCCTGCCCGGAGCCCGACATCCTCGTGAACAACAACGGCGGCCCGCCGCTCCGCGATTTCCGGCAGGTGGACCGCGAGGCGCTGCTCGAAGGCGTGACGCAGAATTTCGCGACGCCGCTGGAGATGATCCAGCATGTGATCGACGGGATGTGCGAGCGGAAGTTCGGGCGGATCGTCAACATCACCTCGGCCTCCGTCGTCATGCCGATCTTCGGGCTCGACCTTTCCTCCGGCGCGCGGGCGGGGCTCACCTCCTTTCTCGCGGGGGTCTGCCGCTCCGTCGCGGCGCATAACGTGACGATCAACTCGATCCAGCCCGGCTTCTTCGACACGGACCGGCTGCGCGGCGGCCTCGTCAAGCAGTCCGAGATGACGGGAACGCCCATCGCGGAGATCGAGGCCGCCCGCGCCGCGACGGTGCCCGCGAGGCGGTTCGGCCAGCCGGAAGAATTCGGGCAGACTTGCGCCTTCCTCTGCTCGGTCCATGCCGGTTACATCACCGGCAAGGGCGTCCTGATGGATGGCGGCCTGCACAACGCGGCCTTCTGAGGAGAGAGCGATGGCCAAGGGTTACCTGATCGCCCGCGTCAAGGTCACCGACCCGGAGCAATACGCCAAGTATCGCTCCGTGAGCGGGGACGCGATCGGCGCCTTCGACGGGAAGTTCATCGTCCGCGCCGGACGGAGCGAAGTGGTGGAGGGGGAGCCGGACGGGCTCCGCCTCGTCGTCGCGGAATTCCCCTCCTACGAGGCCGCGCTCGAATGCTACCACTCTGACGTCTACCAGGCGGCGAAGAAGCTGCGCGACGGCGCCGGGGAGGCGCAGTTCACGATCATCGAGGGCTACGATCCGTGAAGGGCGCCGCCGTCGTCGTCGGCGCGGGGGACGCGACGGGGGCGGCGGTCGCCCGCCGCTTCGCCGCGGGCGGCTATGTCGCCTGCCCCGTGCGGCGGCGGGCGGAGGCGCTTGAGCCGCTCCGGGCGGAGATCGAGGCGGCGGGCGGCGCCTGCCGGCCCTTCGGCGCCGATGCGCGGAACGAGGGGGCGATGGCAGACCTCTTCGAGACGGTGGAGCGGGAGGTCGGGCCCGTGGAGATCTGCGTCTTCAACATCGGGGCCAATGCGCGCTTCCCCTTCCTTGAGCTGGAGGAGCGGAAGTTTCGCAAGATCTGGGAGATGGCGGCCTATGCCGGCTATCTCGTCTGCCGGCAGGCCGCGCTCCGCATGGCTCCGCGCGGGCGCGGCACGATCATTCTCACCGGCGCTTCGGCGAGCGTGAAGGGCTATGCGCACGGGGCCGCCTTCGCCTCCGCCAAGTTCGCGCTCCGCGGCATGGCGCAATCCATGGCGCGCGAGCTCGGGCCGACGGGAATCCACGTCGCCCATGTCGTGATCGACGGGGCCATCGACACCGCCTTCATCCGGGAGATGTTCCCGGAGCGATACGCGCTCAAGGATCAGGGCGGCCTCCTCTCGCCCGAGGACATCGCGGAAACCTACTGGATGCTCCACAACCAGCCCCGCACCGCCTGGACGCACGAAATGGACCTTCGCCCCGCCATCGAGAGTTTCTGACATGAAGATCGAGTTCTTCTTCGATTTCGGCAGCCCCGCCGCCTACCTCGCCTGGACCCAGCTTCACCGGCTGGAGGAAGCCGGGGAGGTGACGCTCCGGCCCTTCCTCCTCGGCGGCGTCTTCAAGGCGACGGGCAACGCCTCCCCCGTCATGATTCCCGCCAAGGGCAAGTGGATGACGGACGACATGCGCCGCTGGGCGAAGCGCTACGGCGTCCCGCTCCGCTTCGCGGAGGGGTTCCCGCTCAACACGATCCTGCCGATGCGCGCCGCCGCCGCGCTGGAAGGGGATGAACGCTTCCCCGCCTATGTGAAGGCCGTCTACGAGGCGATGTTCGGAAGGGGGGAGGCGATCTCCGACCCGAACGTGATCTCCCCCGCGCTCGAAGGCGCGGGGCTCGACAGCCGCGCGATCCTCAGCCTCGCGGAGGATCAGGCGGTGAAGGACCGGCTGAAGGCCAACACCGAGGAGGCGGTGGCGCGCGGGGCCTTCGGCGCGCCGACCTTCTTCGTCGGCGACCGGATGCATTTCGGGAACGACCGAGTGGACTGGGTGATCGAGGACGCGAAGGGGTGAAGCTGAGCCTGCCGCCCCCTCCTGCCGGATCGGCTGCGGCGAAGCTGCTCGCGCCACTCGTCTCGTCATACTGCCTTCTGCCGCACCCGGGCGTTGTCCATGCGGTGGACGGACCAGTTCTACCCTCGATCCGTGACCACCGGCGGCGGGGCCAGATAGAGACGAAGGGTGAGATGCGGCTCGTGCTCGACAGCAACACAACGCCCCGCTGGTCGCTCCTCTGGACCCATGGCATCCTCCGTTCGGCTCATCCGACCGGATGGACAGTTGCCCATGTCTGGACCGCCGCGAAGGACCCGGACGCATATTGCCGCCTGGCCAACCTCGTTCTCATGCCCGAATGGCTCGCCAGCTTCTCGGACAAGGACGGCCCACTGGCCGGTTCGCTGCGCTATCACGCCTTCGAAACCTATGGCTGGGCTCCTGCGGGAGTAAAGCAACCGGGGCGCCCAGAAGGATACGAGCGCATCCGATGGGCATACCTTGAGCCGCAAGATAGCCCGCTCGATCTGGTGAGGAACCGGCTGTCCCAACTTGACAACGCCCTCGCGCGTACGCTGCGCGAGGTCTTGGCGGAGCCAGCGCAGGGGTCGGCTGACCCTACCGCAGCAGCCGCCGCAGCCGGTCCGTCGCCCATTCCATCCCCAGCACCACGACGAAGATCGCGAGGATGATGGTCGACGCCTTCTCGTACTGGAAGAGGTCGAAGGCCGTCTTCAGCTCCTGCCCGATCCCCCCCGCGCCGACGAGGCCGAGGACGACGGAGGAGCGCACGGCCTTTTCCAGCGCGAAGAGCGTCGTCGCGATGATGGAGGGCATGGCGTCGGGGAGCACTGCGCCCATCAGCACCCCGAAGCGGGAGGCGCCGAAGGCGGTCAGCGCCTCGCGCGGCTCCTCTTCCGCATCCTCCATCGCCTCGGCGTAGAAGCGGCCGCAGAAGCCGAGCGTGTCCATCATGATCGTCATCGTCCCCGCCACGGCGCCGAGGCCGATGGCCGAGACGAAGATCAGCGCCCAGACGAGATCGGGCACCGTGCGGGCGAAGGAGACCACCGCCTTGAAAAGGAAGGCGAAGGGGCCGAAGGGCGTCACCCCGCGGGCGGAGGCGTAGGCGAAGGGGAAGGAGAGGATCACGCCGAAAAGCGTACCGATCAGCGCGATCTGGAGCGTCTCGACGATGCGGAGGCCGATCCGGGCGAGAAATTCCGGGTCGAGATCGGGCGGCAGCATCCGGGAGACGAGACGCGCCATGCGCGGGCCGCCCTCCGCCAGCCGCTGCGGCGAGGGCGAGACATCCCCCAGCGAGGCGATCACCAGCGCCGCCGCGGCGACGAGGAGGACGAAGCTCAGGGGCGAGAGCCCCGCGAAACGGCCCGGCGGGGCGGGAAAGCGCCGCTCAGCCATCGAACACCGCTTCGAGCTCGCCCGGCCGCACCTCCGGCGCGCGGCGGTCCAGCACGATGCGCCCGCCCTTCAGCGCCACCACCCGGTCGGCATAGGCGAGCGCGTCCGCCATGTCGTGCGTCGTGAAGAGGAGCGCGACGCCGCGCTTCGCGACGATGCGGGAGAAGAGGGACATCACCTCCCGCCCCGCCGCCGGGTCGAGGCTCGCGGTCGGCTCGTCCGCGATCACGAGGCGGGGGCGGCGGACGAGGGCCCGCGCGATGGCGACGCGCTGCGCCTGCCCGCCGGATAGCCGGTCGGCCCGGTCCGCCGCCCGGTCCGCGAGGCCGACTTCCGCGAGCGCCTCCATCGCCTCTTCCCGCCACGCCTCGGGCGCGAGCATGGCGGACCAGGCGCGCCAGGCGCCGGGGCGGTGGAGAAGGCCGTGGAGGACGTTTGAAAGCACCGTGCGGCGCTTCACGAGGGCGTGGCGCTGGAAGACATATCCCGTCTCCCCCCGCACCGCCGCCCGCGCCCCGCTTCCCGCGAGATCGCGGCCGAGCGCTTCCACCCTGCCGGCGGTGATCGGCGCGAGGCCGACGACCGCGTTGAGAAGGCTGGTCTTGCCCGCCCCGTTCGGCCCGATCAGCGCCACCCGCTCCGCAGCGCCGACGGTGAGATCGAGCCCGTCAAGAACGCGCCGCCCCCCGCGGGAGAGGGCGATTCCGGTCAGGCGACAGGCCGCCGCGGCTTCGGCCGCGACGGCGCGGGGTTCGTCGAGCGCCAAGCTCAGTCGCCGACGAAGGCGTTCGTGTCCACGCCGATGGTCCGGTACATCGACCGGACATAGTCGTAATCGGCGTCGTCGATCTCGGTGAGGAAGAACCCGCCCTTGAACTTCTGGTTGTCCTCACCCTTCAGCACGGCGTCGAGCAGGCGCCGGCCTTCGTCGGCGAAGGCGGCCTTCACCTTGGCGAGCGCCTCCGGGTCCACGTCTTTCCGGGCGACGAGGATGTCGTTCGGCAGGTCGCGCCCGCGGGCGAGGACGGTGAAGGCGACATCCGGGAACTTCTCCCGGATCGCGTTCAGGTGGCCGAAATTCATGCCGATGGCCTGCACGTCCCCGCGGATCAGCGCCTCGACCGCGACGTTGCGGTTGAGGATCTGGGGCTGGTAATCCTCCCCGAGCTTCAGGCCGAGATCGGTCAGCGCCTGCGCGGGCCCGAGATGCTGGGACGTGGAGCCGACGGAGCCGAAGGTCACGATCCCGCCCTTGAGCTCCTCGAGCGTCTTCACAGGACCGCCCGCGAGCGTGACGACCTGCGCGAAATAGTCCGGCCGCTGCCAGCCGACGACGATGATCGGGTCCGACAGCTCCTTCATCACGACGTATTCGGCCGGGCCGGTCAGCACGAAATCGACCTGGCCTGCATTCATCGCCTCGACCGCGGCGGTGCGGGAGGAGACGGCGAAGAGCTCGAACTCGAGGCCGGTGATCGCCTCCATCTCGGCTTCGAAGGCGCCGAATTCCTGCGTGAGCTGCTCCATCCCCTCGATATCGGTGACGGCGAAGCGCAGCGGCTCGGCGGCGGCGGCGAAGGCGAAGAGCGCGACGGCTGCGGCGGCGGCGTGTTTGAGCATGGACCGGCCTTTCTTGCGGGCGTGACATGAATGACGCATTCCGCCGATAGACCCGTCACGCGACATCGCGGCGACGGGATTGTTGCGGTTGTGCGACAGAGGGACGGACAGATGGACTGGATGCTGACGGGCGGGCGGGTTCTGGGCGAAGCCGGGCTGGAGGCGCGGCCCCTTGCGCTCGCGGGCGGGCGCATCGCCGAGGCCGCGGCGCCCGGCGCCCGCGCCTTCGACGCGGCGGGGCTCGTCCTCGTCCCCGGCATCGTGGACGCGCATGGCGACGGGTTCGAGCGCAACCTCTCCCCCCGCCCCGGCGTGCTATTCGACGTGGAGACCGCGCTGATCGAGACGGACCGCCAATGCGCCGCGAACGGCATCACCACCGCCTATCTCGCTCTGACGATTTCCTGGGAGCCCGGCCTCCGCAGCCTCGAGACGGCGCGCGACGTGATCGGGGCGCTCGAACGGCTCCGCCCCGCGCTCCTGACCGATCTCCGCGTGCAGATCCGCTGGGAGGTGATGGCGCTCGACGCGGCGGAGCAGGTGGAGGCGTGGCTCGAACTCGACCCGACGCCCGCCATCGCCTTCAACGACCATTTCACCGGCATGGTGAAGGCCCCGGCCCCGGACGCGCCGGAATTCGAGGCGCGGATGGGCCGCGATATCCCGAAATACGCGGCGCGTGCCGGCATGTCGGTGGAGGCCTACATGGCGCTCGTCGCCCGGATCGAGGCGCGGATGGCGGAGAGCCCCGCCATCGTCGCGCGCATCGCCGCCCGCGCGGCCGAACTCGGCGTCCCCCGCCTCGCCCATGACGAGAAGACGCATGCGGAGCGCGCGCGCCACCGCGCGCTCGGGATCGGGGTCAGCGAGTTTCCGCTGACGCGGGAGGCGGCGGCGGAGGCCGTCTCCGCCGGGGAGCCGACCGTGCTCGGCGCGCCGAACGTGCTGCGCGGCGGCAGCCATATCGGCGCGCTCGGGGCGGAGGAGGCGGCGAAGGCGGGGCTCTGCTCCGCCCTCGCCTCGGACTATTTCTACCCCGCTCCACTCCTCGCCGCCTCCCGCCTTGCGGGGCCGGACCTGTGCGGCCTCGGCTCCGCCTGGGCGCTCGTCTCGTCCGGGCCGGCGAATGCGCTCGGGCTGACCGACCGGGGCCGCCTCGCGCCGGGGCTGCGGGGGGATGTGCTGGCGCTTTCCTTCGCAGGCGGGCGGGCGCGGGTGGAGGCGGCGTTCTCCGCCGGAAATCTCGTCTATGCCGCAGGATTCGCGCGCGCAGGGGGCTGATTTCCGCGCGCCTGCGGCGAAAAATCCCCTATCCTTCGCGTCAGAAGCGAGTCGGCGCCAAGCCGGCCGCGCGACGCGGAGGAAATGATGGACGTGCAATCGCCCACGGGGAAGATAACGACATGGCTGGCGCAGCTCGACGACGCGCTGGCGAAAGAGGACGCGGCGGCGGCCGCAGCGCTCTTCGCCCCCGCCGGCTTCTGGCGGGATTTCGTGAGCCTCACCTGGAACCTGAAGACGCTGGAAGGCCGCGCCGAGATCGAGGCGATGCTGCGCGAGACGCTTCCGGCCGCGAAGCCCCGCGGCTTTCGCCTCGTCGGCGACGCGACAGAGGCGGACGGTACGACCGAGGGCTGGATCGAGTTCGAGACGGCGGCGGGCCGCGGCGAAGGGCATCTCCGCCTCACCGCGGACGGGGCCTTCACCCTCCTCACCACGCTCCGCGAGCTGAAGGGCTTCGAGGAGCGGAAGGGCCCGCAGCGGGAGCAGGGCGTCTCCCACCACGCGGACCCGAACCGCAAGACCTGGAAGGAGAAGCGGGAGGAGGAGCAGGCCCGGCTCGGCTATCAGGACCAGCCCTATGTCGTCATCATCGGCGGCGGGCAGGGCGGCATCGGCCTCGCCGCGCGGCTCCGCCGGCTCGACGTGCCGACGCTGGTGATCGAGAAGAACCCGCGCGCGGGCGATTCATGGCGGAACCGCTACAAGTCCCTCTGCCTGCATGACCCGGTCTGGTACGACCACCTGCCCTATCTCCCCTTCCCGGATCACTGGCCCGTCTTCGCCCCGAAGGACAAGCTGGGCGACTGGCTCGAGAGCTACGTGAAGATCATGGAGATCAACTACTGGTCCTCCACGCTTTGCGAGGGCGCGCGCTATGACGAGGCAAAGGGCGAATGGGAGGTGCGCGTGGTGCGGGAGGGGAAACCCGTCACGCTCCGCCCGAAGCAGCTGGTGCTCGCCACCGGCATGTCCTCGGTCCCGAACATCCCCGACATTCCGGGGATGAAGGACTTCAAGGGGACGATCCACCATTCTTCGAATCATCCGGGCGGCGACGCCTGGAAGGGGAAGAGGGCCGTCGTGATCGGCTCCAACAACTCCGCGCACGACATCTGCGCCGACCTCTGGGAGAACGGCGCGGACGTGACGATGGTGCAGCGGACCTCCACCCACATCGCGCGGTCGGAGACGCTGATGGAGCTGGCCCTCGGCGATCTCTATTCGGAGAAGGCGCTGGCGGCGGGCGTGACGACGCATATGGCCGACATGATCTTCGCCTCCCTGCCCTACCGGATTCTGCCGGATATCCAGATTCCGGTCTATGCGGAGATGAAGCGGCGGGATGCGGACCTTTACGAGCGGCTGGAGAAGCGCGGCTTTCTCCTCGATTTCGGGGAGGATGGCTCCGGCCTCTTCTGCAAGTATCTCCGCCGCGGCTCCGGCTACTACATCGACGTCGGCGCCTCGGAGCTGATCGCGGACGGGAAGATCAAGCTGAAGGTCGGCAAGACGGAGCGGATCACGGCGGGCGGCGTCGTCGTGGACGGGGAGGAGCTGCCGGCGGACCTCATCGTCCTCGCCACCGGCTACGCCTCGATGAACGGCTGGGCGGCGGAACTGATCTCCCAGGAAGTGGCGGACAAGGTGGGAAAGGTCTGGGGCATGGGCTCCGGCACGACGAAGGACCCGGGGCCGTGGGAGGGCGAGCTCCGCAACATGTGGAAGCCGACGCAGCAGCCCGGCCTCTGGTTCCACGGCGGGAACCTCCATCAGTCCCGCCATTACTCGCTCTACCTCTCGCTCCAGCTGAAGGCGCGGATGGAGGGGGTCGCGACGCCGGTCTATGGCTTGCAGGAGACGCATCACAAGGGGTGAGGGTTAGTGAGGGGCGGCCTCACGCCCGCCCCTCACTACATTTTCTTGGTGAAAACGATAATCATGGATCCAGTGTCTGCATATTTCTTGATTGCTTTGATCGCGTTTCCAATTGCTTACCTTAAGTTTGGTTTAGGAATGGGCGTACACGGTGTTGCGTTCTCATTTCTTTTGTCCATGAGTTGGCCTGTATCTTTAATTTGGCTCTTGATGCTTTTGTTAAGTCAGTTTTTTGACCGATAGATGACGGCACCGATAGAATGGTCGCCGCTGCCCAAGCTTCTTTGAGTGAGCCGCTGGCTTGACTTCCGCCCCGGCGCGCCGCACCCCCTCGCGCCATGCTCCAGATCAACGACCTCGGATTCACCCTCGCCGGCCGCCGCCTCTTCGAAGGGGCCTCGATGCGCGCGCCGGACCGCGCGCGGATCGGGCTCGTGGGCCGGAACGGCACGGGAAAGACCACGCTTTTCAAGCTGATCGAGGGCGAGCATTCGCCCGACGCCGGCTCCATCGAGATCCGCAAGGGCGCCCGCATCGGCGGCGTGAAGCAGGAAGTGCCGGCCGGGCCGGAGCCGCTTCTCGACATCGTTCTCGCGGCGGACCGGGAGCGCGCCTCGCTTCTCGCCGAGGCGGAGATCGCGACGGACCCGCACCGGATCGGCGAGATCCACGCCCGACTCGCCGATATCGAGGCGCATTCGGCGGAGGCGCGCGCCGCCTCCATCCTCCAGGGCCTCGGTTTCGACAGCGTGGCGCAGGCGCGCGCGGCCTCGGAATTCTCGGGCGGCTGGCGGATGCGCGTCGCGCTCGCCGCCGTGCTCTTCTCTGCGCCCGACCTCCTGCTGCTTGACGAGCCGACCAACTATCTCGACCTCGAAGGCGCGCTCTGGCTCGAAACCTTCCTCGCCCGCTACCCCGCCACCGCGATGGTGATCAGCCATGACCGCGGGCTCCTCAACCGGGCGGTGGACCGCATCCTTCACCTCCAGTCCCGCAAGCTGACGCTCTACGCCGGCGGCTATGACGCCTTCGACGACAAGCGGCGCATGGAGGCGATGCAGACCGAGGCGGCCATGGCGAAGCAGAGCCGGGAGCGGGCGCATCTGCAAAGCTTCGTGGACCGGTTCCGGGCCAAGGCCTCGAAGGCGAAGCAGGCGCAGTCCCGCCTCAAGATGCTGGCGCGGATGAAGCCGATCGAATGGTCGGCTGAGGGCGCCGTCGCCCCGTTCAAGTTCGACGCGGGCGAGCAGCTTTCCCCGCCCATCATCGCCTTCGAGAAAGTGACCGTCGGCTATGACGGCAAGCCGATCCTCCGCGACATCTCGCTCCGGATCGACCCGGACGACCGGATCGCGCTTCTCGGCGCGAACGGCGAGGGCAAGTCCACCCTCGCCAAGCTCATCTCCGAGCGGTTGAAGCCGATGGCGGGGGGGGAGACGCGCGCGGCGAAGCTCCGCATCGGCTATTTCGCGCAGCACCAGACGGACGAGCTGCACGAGGACGAGACGCCGGTGCAGCATCTCCGCCGGCTCCTGCCCGACATGCCGGAGGCGAAGCTGCGCGGCCGGCTCGGCGCCGTCGGCATCGGCGCGGAGATCGCGACCAACACGGTCGGCTCCCTCTCCGGCGGGCAGAAGGCGCGGCTGCTGCTGGCGCTGATGACCGTCCACAAGCCGCATCTCATCATCCTCGACGAGCCGACCAACCACCTCGACATCGAGAGCCGGGAGGCGCTGGCGCAGGCGCTCGCCGAGTACGAGGGCGCCGTCATCATCATCGCCCATGACGCGGAGTTGATCGGCGCCTCGGCGGACCGGCTCTGGCTGGTGCGCGATGGCGCGGTGAAGCCCTTCGAGGGCGACATGGAGGATTACCGCGACCTCCTCCTCTCCGAGCGCGGCGGCGCCCGGCGCGACAAGGAGAAGGAGAAGGCGGAAAAGCCCGCCCCGAAGCCCGCGAAGAAACCGGCGGCGGACCGGCAGACTATTCTTCAGCTTCGCGCCGAGGCGCGGGCGGCGGAGGCGCGCGTCGCCAAGATCGAGGAGATGAAGACGAAGATCGACGCGGCGCTGGCCGACCCCGATCTCTACATCTCCAAGCCCGCGCATCATTTCGAGCTTCTCCAGAAGAAGCGGGCGGAGATCATCGCTGGGCTGGAGCGGGCCGAGGCGCTCTGGCTCGCGGCGCAGGAGAAGCTCGAGGCGGCGGAGTGACCGCGCTCTTCCTCTCCGCCTTCGCCACGCTCTTCGTGATGATCGACCCGGTGGGCGTCGCGCCCCTCTTCGCGACGCTGACGCAGGGCGCGAAGCTCCGGCGCCGGGCGGCCATCGCGCTCCGCGGCGTCGCCATCGGCGGCGCGCTCCTCCTGCTCTTCGGGCTGCTGGGGGACGCCGTGCTGAACGCCGTCGGCATCTCGCTCCCCGCCTTCCGCATCGCCGGCGGGCTGATGCTCTTCCTCCTCGCGGTCGACATGCTCTTCGAGAAGCGGTCGGAGCGGCGGAAGCAGACCACGGATGCGGAGGCGGAGGCGCCGGACCCTTCCGTCTTCCCGCTCGCGACGCCGCTTATCGCCGGGCCGGGCGCGCTGACGGCGATGATCCTTCTCGCGGGCGAGGCGGGGCGCGTCGAGGGCGGGGCCTTCGCCGTCTATGGCGCGCTCGCGGCGGTGCTCGCGATCACCTTCCTCATGCTCCTGGCGACGGAGCTGATCGAGCGGGCGCTCGGCGCCACAGGCATCAAGGCCATGACACGGCTCTTCGGAATGCTGCTCGGGGCGCTGGCCGTCCAGTTCGTGCTGGACGGGGTGCGCGCCTTTTCCGCCACGCTCTGAAGCCTCCCCCGAAACTGCGAGCCGACAAGCGCGTTCACGTTTCGTAAACTCTTCTTCGGTCGCCACATCGCGGCCCGAAAGGAGGCGCGCAGTGCTGTCCTACCCCTACGAGATCGAGATCGTGGACGACCAGCTGATCGAGATCGTCTATCCTGACTTCCCGCTGATCTCCGGCTTTGGGCCCGGGGCGAAGCGGCTCCTGCCGCATATGGAGCGGCGGCTCTTCGGCCTTGTCGACGCCTATATTAGCGCCGGGCTCGTTCTGCCGCGGCCGGGGCGCGGCCTGAGACGCAGCGCGTTGCCGGAGGCGCTGGCGCTCCGGGCGCGGACCTACTGGAATCTCGAGGCGGCGGGCACGCCGCGCCCGATTCTCGCCTCCGTGATGGGAGAGGGCGTCTCCGGGCTCGCGCGGGCGGCGTCGGCGAGACGGGGGGACGAAGCGGATGCGGAGACGCGCCGCGCCGCCGCCATCGCCCTCGCCCTCCGCGCCGCAGCCGGCGCGCAAGACGGGGACATTGCGCCCGCCCCCGTGCCGGAGCCGGCGCGCCTTTTCGCCTGATCGTCGCGACGCAACAGCGCCTTGTGCAGGCGCGAAGCAGCGCCCGTTGCATTTTGTCCATATTTTTAAGTTTATTATGGTGATGTCTTAATGTAATATGCCCGAAAGGCGATTTGCGGAGGGGCGACCCCGTGAAACGAATGGCGATCCTCTGCGCGCTCCTCGCGGCGGGCTGCGCATCCCCCGAGCGCTCGCAGGAGCGCGCCGCGCTCTCCCAGGGTTTGCTCCCGAACCTCTCCGACCATGGCGCGCCGTCCGCCATCGGCGCGATCGGCGCAGCGCTGAGGGAGGCGGAGAACGAGACCAATCTCCTCAAGGCCTACGCCATCCGCGCCGGCGTGATCGAGACGCCGTCCGAGCGGCTGCCGGCGCCCGGCTCGCCCGACTGGTATTTCATCACCGAAGCCGGGATGAACGACATCGGCCAGAAATGCGAGGCCTATGTCGACGCGATCTTCCAGCTTCGGCGCGACCTCGCGACGGCGAAGGACCAGATCTCGCTCGCCGGCGCGACGACGGCGACGGTGCTGGGCGTCTTCGGCGCTGCGGCGGAGGCCATCGCGGCGACGGCGGCGGGCTTCGGCTTCGCGACGCAGGGCATCGCCAACGCCTCGGAGAACATCCTCTTCACGGTCGATCCTTCCGGCGTGAGGAAGCTGATCGGCCGGCAGCAGGCCGCCTATCGCGAGCAGGTGCGGACGGCCCGCGCCGCCTTCGACAACCGGCCCGCCGCGGTTCAAGCGGTGCAGGGCTATCTCGCCACCTGCCTGCCCTCCACCATCGAGATGCAGATCAACGAAAGCGTTTCGCTGACCGACTTCTTCGTGCCGGAAGGGGCGACGGGCGCGAACGTGGTGCTGGAGCGCCGGGCGACGACGGAGACGCGCGCGCCCCTGCCGGAAGCAGGGCCCGGCCCGGCCGACGCCGGGCGCGAACCCGTCCGCCCCGAACCGGCGCCCGCCGCCGCGCCGGGCTGCGCGGGGCCGGAATGCTCGCTCTCCTCGGGGCAGGTGGGGGATGTGCAGGCCGCGCTCTGCATCCCGGCCGGGGAGCGCGCCTTCGCCTTCGGGCCGAAGACGCGCGCCGCCATCGCGGCGGCGAAGCGGCAGCCCGCGGCGCCCGGCCTTTTCGAGACGGCGGGAACTGGCCTGACCTTCCTCGAAGCGGCGCGACTCGCCTCCCTCCCCGCCTGCCCGGCGGCCTTCGGCGGCGCGCTCGAACGCTTCGCCTTCGGGACGCCGGGGGACGACTATTCCTCCGTCAACGCCGCGGTGTTCTCCCTCGCCGTGGACCGGCTGAAGGCGGACGGCGTCTCCTTCACGGGCGGGGACCCGGCGGGCTTCACCCCGGCATTTCGCGAAGGGCTGCGCGGCTGGCAAGCCGGGCGCGGGCTGGCGGCGACCGGCGTGATCGACCTTGAGACCTTCGAGGCGCTGCTATGATGACGCATCGCATTCGCTCGTTCAGCCTGCCGCTCCGCTCCGCGCCCGCGCAGGGGGCCGCGCCCGTGCCGCCCGTCATCTTCAACACCGAGCGGGTGCTGAAGCTGCGGGAAGTGCCGGGCGAGGGCGGGGCCTGGGCGGAAGTCCTCGTCCGCAACAATATCGGCGGTGAGAGGCGGGGCTTCGTGAAGCCCGGCGAGATCGCGCCCGACGATTTCGCCGATGTCGCGCCGCCCGAGCCGCGGATCGACGACAAGGCGAAATACATCGGCGTCCTCGCCCTCGCCGCCATCCGGTTCGGGACGAGCCGGGACTATCTCGCCTGCATCTGCCAGATGGAGAGCGGTCTCACCAACCCGAAACCCGCCTCGCCCGGCGGCGTGCAGGGCCCGTTCCAGTTCCGCCAGTCGACATGGGACGATCTCGCGGCGCTCGACGCGGCGGACGCCGATCCGGTCGGGATCGGGCCAGGCGACATCGGGGACCCGATCGCGCAGGCCTTCATGGCCGCCCGCCTCGCCGCGATGGACGCGAAGCGCCTCGCCCCCGCCCTCGCCGCGCCCGGCGCGGAGACGGCGGAGGGGCGGCTGCCGACCGGGGCGGAGCTCTATCTCGGCCATCTCCTCGGCCTCGGCGCGGGGCGCGCGGTGCTGAAGGCGCGGGCGGGCGGCGGCGGCGGCGCGAGCCTCCTCGACACGCTTCGCGACCATTATCGCGGCACGGCGCAGGGCGAGGACTTCGCCGACAAGGTGATCGCCGCGAACCAGAACCTGATGACGGAGGGCGGCGCCCCGCGCAGCCTCGACGGCCTGATCGGGGAAATCGAGGCGCGGTTCGACCGGGCGGCGGATGCGCTCGCCCCGGAATACGCGCGCCTGCCCGAAGGGCTCCGCAGCGCCGCGCCGCCGCCGGGCGGGGAGCCGGGCTGGCTCGCCGCGGCGCGGGCGGAGCTCGGCGTCGGGGAGGACAACGCGCCTGACCGCGTGCGCGCGTTCCATGCCGCAACCGGCGCGCCCGACGAGCCGGAGACGCCCTGGTGCGCCTCCTTCGTCTGCTGGTGCCTGAAGAACAGCGGCGACGCCCGCGCCGCCGCAAGCGCGCTGACCACGAAGCGCGCTGCGAACTGGATCGACTGGGCCGAGCCCGCCGGGGAAAACCCGCTCGTCGGGGACCTTCTCGTGACCCATCCGCTCGCGGCCGGCGCCTCCGGCCATGTCGGCTGGCTTGTGGATTATGCGCCCGACAGGGGGGCGAAGATCATCGGCGGCAATCAGGGCAAGCCCGGCGCCGTGACGGAAATGACCGTCAAGCCGGCCTCGATCCGCGGCTTCCGCCGCCTCGCGTGAGCCTCAGAGCCGGGCGGCGAGCTCTTCGAGACTCTCGACCGCGAAATCCCAGTCGCTTTCCGGCCGGCTCTCGCCAAGGCCCTTCCCCTTCTCGTCGGGCCGGGCGACGAAGGCGGTGCGGAGCCCCGCCTCCCGCGCCGCGGCGAGATCGGCGTTGTGCGAGGCGACCATCAGCGCCTCGCCCGGCTCCAGCAGGAGCGCCGCCGCGCTCATGCGGTAGACCTTCGGATCGGGCTTGTAGCCCTTTGCGATTTCCGCCCCGAGGATCGCATCCCATGTCAGCCCGCCGAACCGCGCGAGGCCGACCATGAGCGAGATCGAGCCGTTCGAGCAGGTCGCGGCCGGCATCTTCCGCCGGATCGCCGCGACGCCGGGAACGGAATCGGGCCAGGGCGGCAGCTTTTCCCACGCCTTGTTGAGCGCGGCCTTCTCCGCCGCGGAGAAGGCCGCGCCGAGCCCGCGCCGTGCGAGCACGATCTCCAGGTTTTCCAGATGCAGGTCGTCGAGCGGAACATAGCCACGCGCGCCATCGCGGATCCGGCCCATCGCCGGCTGGTATTCCCCGCGCCACTCGTCCGCGAAGGCCTTCGCGTCCTGCGTGAGCCCCTTCGCGGCAAAGGCCTCCGCCATCACGGCGGAGACGCCGGAGCGCCAGTCCACCACGGTTCCGAACACGTCGAAGAGGGCCGCCCCGATGGTCATCGCTCGCTCCTGCAGGTTGAAGGCAGGCGACACGCTGCGCGCGCCGCCGTCAAGTGCTTGCAAATGGGGGGCGGACGGCCAAATGTCGGGCATCGCGCGTGCGATTCAGGGAAACACGCCGGCGGAGACCGGCAGGGAGGTCACGATGTCCATCTATACGAGGGCCGCGCTCGCCGCGGCGGTCGCGCTTGCGGGCGGATTCTCGGCCACGGGCGCTTCGGCGCAGGAGTTCACGTTCCGCTGCCAGCATTTCGTCAGCCCGAACGCGGCGATCCCGAAATACTTCATCGACCCCTGGGTGAAGATGGTCGAGGAGCAGTCCGGCGGGCGCATCAAGTTCGAGATCTATCCGGCCATGCAACTCGGCGGCTCGCCCGCGGCGCTCTATGACCAGATCAAGGACGGCGTGATCGATTGCGGCTGGGCCCTGCCCGCCTACACGCCCGGCCGGTTCCCGACGACGGAGGCGCTGGAGCAGCCCTTCGTCTCCTCTACCTCTGCGGAGGAGACGTCGAAGGCCGCCTGGGAGCTGACCGAGAAATACTCGATGGACGAGCTGAAGGACATCAAGGTCATCGCCGTCCATGTCCACGGCCCCGGCGTCATCCACAAGAAGGGCGGCGCGGTGAAGACGATGGAGGACCTGGCGGGCCTGAAGCTCCGCGGCCCCTCGCGCGCCGCGAACGGCCTCCTGGAGAAGATGGGGGCGACGCCGGTCGGCATGCCCGTTCCCGCCTTCCCCGAGGCGCTCTCCAAGGGCGTGGTCGACGGCGGCGTGATCCCGGAGGAGATCACGGTGCCGCTCAAGGTCCATGAGCTGGCGGACGGCTCGACCTACATTTCGGGCAACCGGGCGCTCTACAACACGTTCTTCATCTGGGGCATGAACCCCGACGCCTACAACTCCCTCCCCGACGATCTGAAAGCGGTGATCGACGCCAATTCCGGGCTCGAAACCTCCGCCATGGCCGGCCGGGCAATGGACACCGGGGACGCGGCGATGCACCCGACCATCGTCGGCGGCGGGCGCGAGATCGTGACGCTGCCGCCGGAGGAGGTCGCCCGCTGGAAGGAGGTCGCCGCGCCGCTCGTCGCCGCCTGGGCGGAAGCGACGCCGAACGGCGCCGCGATCCTCGCGGACGCGAAGGCGCTCGTCGAGAAGTACAGCGGCCCGGAGGAATGATCCGGGCGGGCGGGCCCGCGCGGCCCGCCCCGTTCCGGCGGGAGCCATGAGATGAGCCAGGGCATCGCGCCCGGGGCCGAGGCGGCCCTCGGGCGGATTTTCGACCGGATCGCGCAGGCGCTTGCGCTCCTCGGCGGCGTGACGCTCGCGGCCGTCGCGCTGATGAGCGTCGGCTCCATCGGGGGGCGCGCGCTCTCGGGCTTCGGGCTGGGGCCGATCCTCGGCGATTTCGAACTCGTGCAGGTCGGCTGCGCCGTCGCCGTCTTCTCGTTCCTGCCGCTCTGCGTCATGCGGCGCGGGAACGTGACGGTCGACATCGTGGTCGATCTCTTCCCCAACCGGCTCCGCGCCTTCTTCTCGCTGGTCGGGGATGCGGCGATTGTCGCCGCCGCCTGGCTCATCGCCTCCCGCCTCTGGCTCGGGATGCTGGACAAGCGGAGCTACGGGGAGGAGACGTTCATTCTCGGCATGCCGGTCTGGTGGGGCTACGCCGCCTCGATGGCGGGGGCGGGCTTCTTCCTCGTCGTCGCGGTCTACGCATTCTGGCGCGGGCTCAACGCGATGCTGCGCGGCGCGCGCGAGGCGGGCGGGGCGCATCTCTGATGGACGGGTTCACGCTCTCGCTCGTCGGCTTCGGGCTGATGCTGCTGCTGATCTTCCTCCGGATGCCGATCGGCGTGGCGCTGTTCCTGACCGGCTTTTTCGGCGTCTGGATCGTCACGGGCCGGCCGAACATGGTCATGGCGCAGATGAAGTCACTGACCTATGAGACCTTCTCCTCCTATTCCCTCTCGGTCGTCCCGCTCTTCCTCCTGATGGGGCAGTTCGCGACGCGCTCCGGCATGTCGAAGGGCCTCTTCCGCGCGGCGGCGGACTGGCTCGGGCATTACCGCGGCGGGATGGCGATGGCCTCCGTCGGCGCCTGCGCGGGCTTCGGCGCGGTCTGCGGCTCCTCCCTCGCCACCGCCTCGACGATGGGCCAGGTGGCGCTGCCGGAGATGCGGCGCTACGGCTATTCCGGGCGGCTCTCCACCGGCGTCCTGGCCGCGGGGGGGACGCTCGGGATCCTGATCCCTCCCTCCGTCATCCTCGTGATCTATGCGATCCTGACGGAGCAGAACATCGCGAAGATGTTCGTCGCCGCCCTCGTTCCCGGCCTTCTCGCCGCGCTCGGCTACATCCTCGTCGTCGCGATCTATGTCCGGATCTGGCCGGATGAGGCGACGAGCCTGCCGCGCAAGAGCTATGGCGAGCGGCTGCGCGCGCTCGCTGGCGTCTGGCCCGTCGTCGTCATCTTCGGGCTCGTGATGTGGGGCATCGCCGGCGATTCCAACTGGGCGCAGGCCGGCCAGCAGGCGCTCTTCACGCCGACCGAGGGCGCGGCGGTCGGCGCCGTGCTGACCGGGCTCTATGGCGCGCTGAACGGCGGGCTGACGCTCCGCACCTTCTTCGACTGCGTGATGGAGACGGCGGTGACGACCGCGATGATCTTCATGATCGTGTTCGGCGCCCAGGTCTTCAACACCTTCCTCGCCCTGACGCAGACGCCGCAGGGCCTTGCGGACTGGGTCACGGCGCAGGGCTTCGCGCCGATGACGGTGCTCCTGATGATGCTGGCGCTCTATCTCGTTTTCGGGTGCGTGATGGACAGCCTCTCGATGATCCTCCTCACCATCCCGATCTTCTTCCCGATCATCCAGGGCCTCGATTTCGGGCTGACGCCGGAGGAGACGGCGATCTGGTTCGGCATCCTCGCGCTGATCGTGGTGGAGGTCGGGCTCATCACGCCCCCGGTGGGCATGAACCTCTTCATCATCTCCTCGATGGCGCGGGGCGTGCCGATGATGGAGACCTATCGCGGCGTCCTGCCCTTCGTGCTATCCGACATGGTGCGTGTCGCGATCCTCGTCGCGGCTCCGTCGATCTCCCTTTTCCTCGTGAGGGCCGTTTCCTGATGACAGACGACGAAATTCCCGCCGACATGCGCGCCAAGGTCGCCGCCTCCGATTTCGAGGGCGTGATGAAGTTCGATTGCGGGAAGGACGGCGTCGTCGTCATCAACGGGCGGGAGGTGACGCGGCAGGACATGGAGGCGGACTGCACCATCACCCTCTCCCGCAAGAATCTCGAAAAGCTGGTGCGGGGTGAGCTCAACCCGATGACGGCTTTTCTCACCGGCAAGATCAAGGTGGAGGGCGACCTCTCCGTCGCCATGAAGCTCCAGACGCTGCTCTGAGCCTCAGCGCCCGCCCATCACCCGGTCGAGCGCCCGCGTCGGCAGGAGCCGGCGGAAGAGATTGGCGAGATAGGTCGGCGTCGTGACGAAGACGCGCGCCGGCGCCCGCTCCGCCTCCAGCGCGGAGACGAGCTTCGCCGCCACCGCCTCCGGCGGCAGGTCGAACCGGCCGCCCTCCTTGTCCTTGTAGAGCCTTCGCTCCACAATCGCCCACATCTCTTCGGGATGGAGCGAGGCCGCGCGGGCCGGGCGCATCCAGCGCTCGTAATTCGGGCGGACATTGCGGCGGAACGGGGTGAGGATCGGGCCGGGCTCGATCAGCGTCACCTCAACGCCGCTCCCCTTCAGCTCCATGCGGAGCGCGTCGGCCCAGCCCTCCATCGCGAACTTGGTGGAGACATAGGGGCCGCGATAGCGCGCCGCGACCATGCCGAGGACGGAGGAGCAGAAGACGACCCGCCCCCGCCCCGCCCGCCGCATCGCCGGTATCACGGCGTTGGCGAGCTGCACCGGGCCGAAGAGATTGGCGGCGAAGATCGCCTCCATCGCCTCCCGCGGCGTATCCTCCGCCGGGCCGGCGAGCGCCCAGGCGCCGTTGAGGAACACGGCGTCCAGCCGCCCCTCCGCCCGCGCCAGAGCCTCCGCCGCGCCGGCGGCGACCGAGGCTTCGTCCGCATGGTCGAGCGCCCAGCTCTCGAACCCCTCCCGCTCCAGCCGCGCCGCATCCTCCGCCTTCCGGCAGGTCGCGAGGACGCGCCAGCCGCGCGCCTTCAGCGCCTGCGCGGAGGCGAGGCCGATGCCGCTGGAGCAGCCTGTCATGAGGATCGTCCGCGCCGCCATGCGTCTCCCCCGGACCTGCCGGGAAGCAGCGCCCTGCGGCATCTATCGACGAGCGCGGGGCGGCGGGCAAGCCCGCTCAGGCGCTGCCGACCTCGAAGCTCGCGGGGGGAAGAAAGTCCTGCGACCTGATCGCGGCGAAGCGATAGACGGCCTCGCCCACCGTCGCCGCCTGGAGCTTGCGAAAGATGCTCGCAAGCAGGGCCGCATGATCGCAACCCGGCATGACCCGCCGCTCGATCTCCTCGAGCGCCCTGCCGGAGGAGAGGAGGCGAAGCAACAGGACCTCGTCCTCGCTGAACGCGCTGAGCCCGGCCGCCGGCTCCGCCGGGCCGGCGAGTTCGTCAGTGAAGAAGGAAGCGACCAGATCGATCTCGCGCGAGCGGCTGCGCATGCGGTCCGCAAAACAGGCCGGGTGCTCGTCCGAGGTCAATGTGAGGACATAGGCTCCTCGCGCCTCGGTCCTGACATAGCGCGCCAGCCCCGTGGCGCCGGCTCCGAAGCGGCGGGCATCCTTCACGAAGGACGCGACGAAGGGCGGCGTTCCGGGTTCGGGTTCCGCGTCGGCGTTCCACCAGATCTCCTCCCGGCCGTCCATGAAGGCTCTCAGCACGGGGTCGCACATCCAGTATTTCTTCGCGACGTAGCGGTCGACCCATTGCTGGTCGTAGGTGGTCAGGGCGCGGTCGGCGAGCGAACGGCCGGGCGGATCGAGGATCACACAGAAGGAGAGATGCTTCACGTCCAGGTGGTCGCGGATCCTCGCGGCCGCCGTCGCATGTCTCGCGACGTCTTCGTCGTCCGAAAGACCTTCCAGAACATCGACCAGCCCTGAAAGCGACTTGGGCTCCGCCGATGCGGCGACATGCGAATCGGCGCGGGCGCGCTCCGCCGATGAATGTTGCAGATCGTGATCGAGCATCCCGGACCCCCTGACACTGTGACCTCCGCCGGCGCCTCGCCGACCTCAAGGGGTCAGCAAAGGCCGAAGCTCGCAGCGGATAAACTCACAGTTTCAGGGGATAGGCTCCGCCTCGACCCTGAACTGCTAATTCTTTGTTTAATCAATTTATAAAATTGTTATAAAACTGATTTTTTAAAATAAATCTTAATTTTATTTTGTATTTGCCGATAAATAACTTGCTGCAACTATCGATTGTGCAAATCCAACTGAAGGAGATGCGCAGATGATACGTTTTGTTTACAGACACGAACTCGCGGATATGCCGGAAATTGCCAACGAGATGTTCCAGAAGCGGAGAGAATTGTTCCGGGATCGCTTCGGTTGGCGCCTGAACGTCAATGAACTCGGCCAGGAACGGGACGAGTATGACGATCTGAACCCGCTCTACATCATCGTCACCGATGATGACGGGCGGCATGTCGCCTCCACGCGAATCATGCCGACGGCCGGCAGGACGATGATCGGCGAACACTTCAGCGACCTGACGGGCGGCGCGCCCGTCTCCTCCCCGAAGATATGGGAGATCACCCGCTTCTTCGTCTCGGCGGATTGCGACCGGCGCGCGATCTCCGCGCAGCTCATGTATGCCGGCTGCAACTTCGCCTACATGAACGGGATCGCCGCCTATGTCGGCGTGATCGAGGCGCGGATGGCGCCCGCCTTCACCATAGCCGGGGCGCGACCGGAGATCATCGGACGCGGGGAAAGCGCGGAGAGCGAAATCTATGCGTGCCGCTGGGAGACCAACGAGCAGCTCCTTTCCCGCCTCGCGGTCCGTGCGGGCAAGGCCGCGCCGGCCGAAGCGCGGGCGGCGGCTGTCGATCTGGTCGCGGCGTGAGGCCGCGTCAGGCGCGCCCGCGCAGCGCGGGCGCGCCTGACGACGTCTCCGCTGGACCTGCCGGGCGCTTCGGCCCTATACGACATCTATGGTTGACGCGCCCGACGACGACAAGACCGAGGGGGAAATCCTCTCCGAGCCGATGCGCCGCGCGCTCGGGGAGCGGTACCTTCAATACGCCCTCTCGACCATCACAAACCGCGCCCTGCCGGATGCGCGCGACGGGCTGAAGCCCGTCCACCGCCGCATCCTCTACGCCATGCGCGGCCTCCGGCTGGAGCCCGGAACCGCCTTCCGCAAATGCGCGAAGATCGTGGGCGAGGTGATGGGCACCTATCACCCCCATGGCGACCAGGCGATCTATGACGCGCTCGTCCGCCTCGCGCAGGACTTCGCGCAGCGCTACACGCTGGTCGAGGGCCAGGGCAATTTCGGCAATGTGGACGGGGACAACGCCGCCGCCCAGCGCTACACCGAGGCGCGGCTGACGGAGGCGGCGCAGGCCATGATGGCCGGCCTTGCGGAGAACGCGGTCGATTTCAGGGACAATTACGACGGGACGGAGCGGGAGCCCGTCGTCCTCCCCTCCGCCTTCCCCAACCTCCTCGCCAACGGCTCCTCCGGCATCGCCGTGGGCATGGCGACCTCCATTCCCCCGCACAACGTCCATGAGGTGTGCGACGCGCTCCTCCATCTCATCAAGCACCCCGCCGCCACGTCCCGCGCGCTGGCGGACCGGATACCGGGCCCGGATTTCCCCACCGGCGGCGTGCTGGTGGAGCCGACGGAGAGCATCGTCGCCGCCTACGAGACGGGGCGCGGCGCCTTCCGCCTCCGCGCCCGCTGGGTGGTGGAGGAGACAGGGCGGGGAACGTGGCGGGCGATCGTCACCGAAATCCCCTACCAGGTGCAGAAGGCCAAGCTGATCGAGCGGCTCGCCGACATCGTGAACGAGAAGAAGCTGCCCCTCCTCGCCGACGTGCGGGACGAGAGCGCGGCGGACATCCGCATCGTGCTGGAGCCGAAGTCCCGCGCCGTCGACCCGGCGCAGATGATGGAGAGCCTCTTCCGCCTCACCGACCTCGAGACGCGCTTCCCGCTCAACATGAACGTGCTGATCGACGGGCGGACGCCGAAGGTCTGCGGCCTCCGGGAGGTTCTTCTGGCCTTCCTCGCCCACCGGCGCGAAGTGCTGATCCGCCGCTCGGAGCACAGGCTGGCGGAGATCGCGAAGCGGCTCGAAGTGCTCGAAGGCTACATCGTCGCCTATCTCAACCTCGACCGGGTGATCGAGATCATCCGCTACGAGGATGAGCCGAAGGCCGTGCTCATGGCCGAGTTCAGCCTGACGGACGTGCAGGCCGAGGCGATCCTCAACATGCGCCTCCGCAACCTCCGCAAGCTGGAGGAGATGGAGCTGAGGGCGGAGCGGGACCGGCTCGTGGAGGAACAGGCGGGCCTGAGGGCGCTGATCGCGGACGGCGCGCTGCAATGGGAGCGCGTGGCGGGGGAAATCCGCGAGATCCGCACGAAGTTCGGCCGCTCCGCCCCCGGCGGCGCCCGCCGCACCGAGATCGCCGAGGCCCCTCAGGTCGAGGAGATCACGCCCGAAGCGATGATCGAGCGGGAGCCGGTGACTGTGATCTGCTCCGAAAAGGGCTGGATCCGCGCCCTCCGCGGCCATCTCGACCTTGCGGCGGAGCAGAAGTTCAAGGACGGGGACGGGCCGCGCTTCGCCTTCCACGCCGAGACGACGGACAAGCTGCTCCTCGCCGCCTCCGGCGGCCGCGTCTTCACGCTCGACGTCCACAAGCTCCCCGGCGGGCGCGGCATGGGCGAGCCGGTGCGGCTGATGGTGGACCTGCCGAACGACGAGGCGATGGTCGCCCTCCGCATCCACCGCCCCGGCGCGCGGCTCCTCCTCGCCTCCTCGGCCGGGGACGGGTTCCTCGCGCCCGAGGGCGAGCTCATCGCGCAGACGCGCGCCGGGCGGCAGGCGATGAACCTTCGGGACGGCGCGCGCCTAAAGGTCTTCGCCCCGGCGGAGGGGGATCATGTCGCCGCGCACGGCCTGAACAACAAGCTTCTGATCTTCCCCATCGCCGATCTGCCGGAGCTGGCGCGGGGAAAGGGTGTCAGGCTGCAGAAGTACAAGGATGCGGAAGGCGCCCTGAACGACGCCTATGCGTTCACTCTTGCGGATGGTCTGACGTGGAAGGACTCCGCCGGGCGGACGCGGACAGAAGCGGCCATGGCCGACTGGCTCGGCCCCAGGGCCGGCGCCGGGCGCATGGCGCCGCGCGGCTATCCGAAACCGCCGCAGCGAAGAAAAATCTGAGCCCTCAGCCCCCGATCCAGATCTCGAGCAGGCCCCGCGGCGCCGTCGTCTCCGGCGCCAGTTCCGGCGTCAGGGCCGGGCCTTCCGGCAGCGCCTCCTTCAGCGCGGCGGCGAGCAGGGCGGCGACCTCCGCATCCGCATCGTCGAAATAGCGCACGCCGGTCGCCGCCGGCGGCTCCGCGACCGGCCAGAGCGCGACATCTGCGAAACCGGCGCGCCGGAGCGCGAGAAGGAGCTCGCCCGCGCGCGCCCGGTCCGCCGCCGCGTGATGGATCGTGACCCGCGGCTCCGGCGGCTCGGCCGCTTCCGGCGCAGGGTCGGGGCCGGGGCGGGGCCGGCGCCGCCGCGGGCTCCGGGTCCGTCGCCTCGCTTTCGCCCGCAGCCTCGGGGGCGGGAGCCGCCGTAGCCGGCGCTTCCGGAACGGGCGTCGCCTCCGGCGGGGGAGCGGCGGGCGCCGCGGAGGCCTCGGGCTCGGGCGCGACGGCCGCGATCTGCGCCGGCCGCGACTCGATCAGATAGAGCGCGCCGAGCACGAAAACGGCGAGGAACGCCGCCGCCGCCGCTGCGCCCGCGCCATAGGGAAGGCTCCGCCGCCGTGAGGCCTGCGCCGGAACGGCGGCCGGCTCGGTGCGGTCCGTCTCTGCGGCGACAGGCGGCGGCGCGGCGGGACTTTCCGGCTTCGGTTCCGCCGGCGCCACGCGCGCGATCACCGCGAAAGGGTCCAGCGCCCTCGGCGCCGGTTCCGGCTGCGTCCGCTCATCTTCCGAGGCGAAGCCGGCCGCCACGGCGGCGAGCGGCGCCGGGGAGGCCGCGCGCAGCCGGTCGGTCGCGTCGCCCGGTCCGATCAGGATGACCGCGCAGCGCGCGCCGTCCTCCGTCAGCCGTCTCAGCGCAGCCAGTTCCGGCTTCGCGAGCCGCCCCGCCGCCTCCACGATCAGCAGCGGGCGGCGCCCGCTTTCCGATTCCTCGCGGAAGAACGCCGCGAGACGGAGGGGCGCAGGCTCCGGGTCGAACGGGGCGAGACCGAAGGCGAGGCAGACCCACGGCGCCACGTCGCCCCGCCCGGCCGCCTGATCGGAAAGCCTCGCCGCGTTGGTCGCGCCCCCGGCGGCGGCCAGCAGCCGCTCCACGATCCTCGGGGCTTCCTCGTCGGGGCAGAGGAGAAGCGCATATCCCCCCGCCGCGACCGCATCGAGCAAGGTCAGGTCCTGCGCTCCGCCAAGGGCGGGGGCCCAGCCGGCGCGCCGTTCATCCGCACTGGCAGACATGAATCCTCACACGACAAACGCAACAGCCAAGCAAGATACGCGCAGATTGAGGGCTTTTTTGTGGCGCCGCGTTCAGCGGCCTTCCACGCTCCCCCCGAACCGGCGGTTGAGCTTCCTCATGCCGCCGATCCAGCGGTCGTAATTCTCCGCCTTGTTGCGCATGTAGGTCAGCACTTCGGGATGGGGGAGGACGAGGAAGGTCTCCGCCTCCACCGCGCGCAGGCACGCCTCCGCGACCGGTTCCGGCTCGAGCATCCCGTCGAGGCTGGCGACGCCCTCCTCGTGCCCCGCCGTCATCTTCGAACGCACAGCCTGCGGGCAGAGGACGGAAACGCCGATCCCCTGGTCGCCATAGGTCAGCGCCAGCCATTCGGCTACGGCGACGGCGGCGTGCTTCGTCACCGCATAGGGCATGGAGCCGACCTGGGAGAGGAGCCCGGCGGCGGAGGCGGTGTTGAGGAAATAGCCGCCGCCCCGCGCCGCCATGAGCGGAACCAGATGACGCGCCGCCCAGATATGCGCCATCACGTTGATGTCGATGATCCGCCGCCACGCCTCGTCCGGCGCCTCGGGCCCGCCAGCGGTCAGGATGCCGGCGTTGGAACAGAAGAGCGCGATCGGCCCGTGCTTCGCCTCCGTCTCCTCGATCAGCGCAAGGATGGAGGCCTCCGAGGACACATCGCAACGCATCGCCGGGCCGCCATAGCTCTTCGCCGTCTCCTCCGCCCCCGCGAGGTCGATATCGGCGGCGATGACGGCCCTCGCCCCCGCCTCCGCGAATTTCCGCGCGAGCGCCCGCCCGATCCCGCTTCCCGCGCCGGTGACGACGACGACCTTACCCTGAATGTCCATGTCTCAGGCCCACATGTTGGAGCCGCCGCAGAGCGTGACGGCCTGACCGGTCATGTAGCGGCTGGCGCCGCTGGCGAGGAAAGCGGCGACGCCGCGAAAGTCTTCCGGCTCCCCGAGCCGCCCGAGCGGGATCGCGCGCACCGCCGCCGCCTCCCGCTCCGGATTCTCGTAGAGCGCGCGGGCGAATTCGGTTCGGATCAGGCCCGGGCAGACGGCGTTGGCGCGAATGCCCTTCGGCCCGTACTCCGCCGCGAGGTTCCGCACGAGGCCGAGAAGCGCGAGCTTGGAGATGTTGTAGGCCCCGATCTCGAGGCTCGGCTTGAAGGCGCCGATGGAGGAGGTGAAGATCATCGAACCCTCCCCCTTGGCGATCATGTCCGGCGCGCAAAGCTTCGCGAGATGGAGGTTGGAGCGCACGTTCGTCGACATGATCTTGTCGAAGGCTTCGTCGGTCAGGCTGTCCATGCTCCCGAAATGCGGGTTCACGGCGGCGTTGCCGACGAGGATGTCGATCGGCCCGAGCTTCGCCTGCGTGGCGGAGACGAGCGCCTCCACCTCCTCCCGCCGCCCGGCATTGCCGGGGATGGCGAAGGCCCGCTCCGCCCCGACCATCGCGTTGATGTCGGCCGCAGTCTTCTCGCAGGCGTCGGCCTTGCGGGAGGAGATGACGACCCGCGCGCCCTCCATCGCCAATCCTTCCGCCATCGCCCGCCCGATCCCGCGCGAGGAGCCGGTGACGAGGGCGACCTTGCCCGTCAGGTCGAACATTCCGGTCATTGTCTCTCCTTCAGAGGTCGAGCCCGGTCATCGCGGCGAGTTCCGCGAGCGCCGGGCGATGGTCTTCGAAGGCGACGCGGATGACGCGCATCCCCATCGCCGCCGCGGGCTTCAGGTTCACGCCGAGATCGTCCACGAAGCAGCATTCGGCGGGGGCGACGGAAAGCGCCTCGCACATCATCTCGTAGATGCGCAGCTCGGGCTTCCGCACGCCGGCCTTCGCGCTCTCGATCACATGATCGAACTTGGCCATCAGCGCCTCGGCCGTGCGTCGCCCGGCCTCGTCCCGCGCCCATTCCTCGGCGCCGCCGCCCGGCATGTTGTTGGTGATGCACCCCGTCAGGAACCCGGCATCCGCGATCCGGTCCAGCGCGCTCACCATGTCGGGCCGGAAGTCGAGCTTCATCATCGAAAGCAGCGTCCGCCCCGTCACCTCATGGCCCAGCGCCCGGCTCTCCGCCGCGAAGGCTTCGTCGAACTCGTCGAGCGAGATTTCCGCCCGCTCGAAGCGGGAGAAGGCGCCGTCATTCAGCCGCGCCTTCACGACGCCGCCGATGAACCGCTCCGGCAGCCCGTTCGCCCGCTCGTATCGCGCGAAGGCGGAGACGGGGCTCTCCGTGAAGACCCCGCCCATGTCGAAAATCACGGCGCGGAGCTTCACGCGCCGACCCTTTCCGCAAGGCAGGCGGCGCGGATCGCCCGGCGGTCGATCTTGTCCGTCGCCCCGCGCAGCAGCGGCTCCCTCTGCATCCAGTAGCGGACGGGATGCTTGAACGACGCGAGATGGCCCGCGAGGAAGGCCGAAAGCTCCGCCTCCGTCACCGGCCCCGTGACCTGGATCGCCGCGCCGACACCCTCGCCCAGCCGCTCGTCCGGGATCGGGAAGACCGCCGCCTCGAACACGGACGGGTGGCGGTGCAGCGCTCCCTCGACTTCGAGGCAGGAAATGTTCTCCCCGCCCCGGATGATGATGTTCTTCTTGCGGTCGAGGATGGTGACGTAGCCTTCCCGGTCCACCATCCCGAGATCGCCGGTATGGAGCCAGCCGTCGCGGATCGCCTCCGCCGTCGCCTCCGGCTTGTTGAGATAGCAGCGCATCAGCGTCGCCGACTTCACGCAGATCTCCCCGAGCGTGTCGGGCGGCAGGGCGCGGCCCTGATCGTCCGCGATCTTCAGCTTCTGGATCGGCGGATAGAGCCGCCCCGCCGCCTCGGGCCGCGCCACATAATCGACGCCCTGGATGCCGATGCCGAGCGCATTCGTCTCCGTCATGCCCCAGCCGGAGGCGACGGCGGCGTGCGGGAATGCTTCCTGCTGCTGCGCCACCTGTGCGCCCGGCCGCTTCGCGCCCCCGGCGCCGAGGCTCGTGAGCGTCGGCAGCGTGCGGCCCATCCGCTTCGCCGCCTCCGCGAGATCGGCGGACATCGTGGGCACGCCGAGGAAGCGCGTGACGCTCTCGCGCTCGATCACCCGCACCGCCTCCTCCCCGTCCCATTTCCGCATCATCACGAACTTGGCGGCGAGCGGGATCGAGAGGAGGAAGATCGGGTGGGTGGCCGTGACATGAAAGAGCGGCGTCGCGCAGAGGACCGCCTGCGGCTTCGGCGCCGGAACCTCCTCGACCATCAGCGGCCCGAGCGAAAGCGTGAAATACCAGGACCATACCGCCTGGCACGCCCCGCGATGCGTGAGCGCCACACCCTTCGGATGGCCCGTCGTGCCGGAGGAATACATCACCGCGAAGTCGGAATCCGGGTCGATCCCGGGCTCCGGCATCGCCGCGCCCGGCGCGGTGAGGACGCTCTCATAGCGTTCGAGACCGGCCGGCGCCCCGTCCCGCAGGAGGATGATCCGCAGGCCCTTCTCCGCCGCGAAGGGCAGGATGCGCTCCGCCCGCGGCCCGTCCGCGAAGACAAGCTTCGCCCCGGAATCGGAAAAGGCGTAGTCGAGTTCCTCCGTCGTCCACCACGCGTTGATGAGCACCGCGACCGCCCCGATTCCGGAGATCGCGAGCATGAGCGTGAGGTATTCCGGATAATTGCGCATGGCGACCGCCACCCGCTCCCCCGGCTTCACGCCGAGCGAAACGAGCCCCGCGGCGAGCCGCGCCGTCTCCGCCGTCCATGCGGAATAGCTGAGCCGCTCATCCTCGAAGACGATGAAATCCGCATCCGCCGGCCGCACCGTCGCGCCCCAGGCCTGAAGTGCGCGGAGATTCTGCGGGGCATTGACGAAGACGGGCAGCGCCTCGCCCCGGATCGTCGCCGTCCCCAGCGCGAAACGGGGCTCCGTGGCGGCCATGTGGGCCGAGGCTTCGTCCAGACTCATCGGCATCGCGCGTCTCGCTCCCAGCGGGGCGCGTTCCCCGCGCCTCTGGCGGCGACGCTAAGAAGCGCCCCCGCCCGGGTCAAGCGCCGGGCTCCGCCTGCCGCAGCGTCACCCCACGGTTGACAGCGCCGCCGCCCCGCGCCCTCGTGGCCGGCGGGAGGACAAGAAGATGAACGGATCAGTCCGGGCCGATCTCAGCCGCGACGGCGCCGTCGCGACCATCCGGTTTTCCGGCGGCCCCGGCGGCTGCATGGACGACGCGATGGAGGCTGCGCTTCTCGACGCGGTGAAGGCCGTGGAGGAAGACGGCGCGCTCCGCGCCTGCATCCTCGCCGGGGCCGGCCCCGGCGTCTTCATCCGTCATTACGACGTAGCCACGCTCCACGCCCGCGCCGCCGTGATGCGCGCCCGCGGCATGGCCTTCTCGGAGGCCCGGCCGGTGAAGGAATCGCCCATCCATGAGGCGATGAGGCGGATGGAGGAGGGCCGCGTCGTCTGGCTCGCCGCGCTGAACGGGACGGCGATGGGCGGCGGGTTCGAACTCGCCCTCGCCTGCGACCTCCGCATCGTCTCCCCCGGCCCCCATCGCTTCGGGCTGCCGGAGATCAACCTCGGCCTCCTTCCCGGCGCCGGCGGCACGATCCGCCTGCCGCGCCTCGCCGGGGAGGCGAAGGCGCTGGAGATGACCCTCCTCGGCCGCACGCTCTCCCCCGAGGAACTCGCCGCCGCCGGCCTCGCCATCCTCGCCGGAGACGCCGAGGCGGAGGCGCGCATCCTCGCCCGTCGCCTCGCCGGCAAGCCGCCGCGCGCCCTCGCCCATATCAAGCGCCTCGTCCGCGGCCTGCCTGAGGACAGGCCGGGCGCGGAGCGCGCGCTCTTCTGCGACCTCATGGTCTCGGACGACGCCTTCCGCCTCATGGGCGAATGGGCCGAAGGGCGCCGCGGGATCGAGGACGAACCGGCCTGAGCGCCCGCGAGTCGGGGGCGGGGTCAAGGATCGCGCAGCGACCCCCGGCACGGGGGCTTGTCCTTGAGGCCGCCCCCGACTCGCATCACGCTGGACGAGGCGATCTGAGGGAGCAGCCGCGCCCTCAGACGCCTCCCAAGCCAACGCCCCCTTCAGCCGCGCCCCTCCAGAATGATCACCGAGCACGCCGCCTCGTCGAAGCCGATCACCCCGCCGCCATTCTCCGCCAGCCCGATCCGCGCGCCCTGCGCCTGCCGCGCCCCCGCCTCGCCGCGAAGCTGCAGCGCCAGTTCATGGATCATCGAGAGCCCTGTCGCGCCGACCGGGTGACCTTTGGAGACAAGCCCGCCCGAGAGGTTCACGGGCATCCGCCCACCCAGAGCCGTCTCGCCCGAGGCGACGAGCGGCCCCCCCTGCCCGTCCTCCGCGAAGCCCAGCATTTCGAGCTGGTAGATCTCGCAGAAGCTCGTCGCGTCATGCACCTCCACCACGTCCACGTCCCCGCGCCCGAGCCAGGCGCGGCGGAAGGCCTTTTCCCCCGCCAGCCGTGAAAGGCCGGGCTCAGACGGGTCGCGATACTTGCCGCCCGTCAGCACGGAGGCGCGGACCTTCACCGCCCGGTCCCGCACCGCCTCGGGCTGGCCCGCCAGCCAGTCCGCCGAACAGAGCAGCGCCGCCGCCGCGCCGTCCCCGATCGGCGCGCACATCGAACGGGTGAGGGGATAGGAAATCTCCCGGTCGGCCAGCGCCTGCTCCACCGAGACCTCGAACCGGTACTGCGCCTTCGGGTTGAGCGAGCCGTGATGATGGTTCTTCGAGGCGCCGGCGGCGATCTGCGCCTGCGTGGTGCCCCAGCGCTTCATGTGCCAGGCCGCCTGCATGGCGTAGGTGTCCATGAAGATCGTGCCGCCGCCCGCCTTGGCGTCGAAGGGCTTGCCCGCCTCCTCGCCCCGGCGGGCATAGTATTCATGCCATTCCTCGGGGTTCATCTGGTCGATGCCGCCGTCGAAAATGGCCTGCGTCAGCGTCTTGTCGTCCGAATGCGTCTTCTCGACCCCGATGGCGAGGGAAAGCTCCGCCTCCCCGCTCGCGATGTCCTTGAAGGCGCCGTGGAACGCCATGGAGGCGGTCGCGCAGCCCCCTTCCACGTTGATCATCGGAACCCGCTCCGGAAAGAGCCCCTCCCGCACCAGCGGCGTGAAGGCGACCTGCCCGCGGATCGAAGCCTGGCCCCAGGCGCCCATGCCGCAATTGCCGAACCAGGCCTGTTCGATCTCGGAGCCGTCGATCGCCGCGTCCCCGATCGCGTCGAGATAGGCCTCCCGCGCGAGATCGCGGAAGCTGTCCCCCGGCCGCTTGCCGAAGGCGGTGCACGAAGTCCCGACGACATAGACATCCCGCATGGCTCAGCCCTCCCGTTTCTTCAGCGCGCGGAGATCATAGGCGAAATCGCGCGGATCCGCGCCCTCGGGGAAGATGAGTCCCTTCCGGACCTTCTCCGTCCCCGTCCGCGGCAGCGCGTCGACGAAGGCGAGCCAGCCCGGCGCCTTGTGATAGGCCAGCCGCTCCCGCGCATGGGCGAAGATCGCCCGCGCCGCCGCCTCGTCCCGCGGCCCTTCCGGGATCACGCAGGCCATGATCTCCTCGTCCCTCACCTCGTCCGGCACGCCGATCACCGCGACGCCGCGGACGAGGCCGGAGCCGATCAGCGCATCCTCCACCTCGGCGGCGGAGACGTTCTCGCCCGAGCGGCGGATGATGTTCTTCCGCCGCTCGACGAAATGCAGCATCCCGTCCGGCTCCTGAAAGACGACGTCGCCGGTATGGAGCCAGCCGCCGCGCCACGCTTCCTCCGTCGCCGCCTCGTCCTTCAGATAGCCGCGGAAGAAGCCGTGCCGAAGGTCCGGCCCCGCCGCCCGCACCAGCAATTCGCCCGCCTCCCCGCGCGGAACCTCCCGCCCCGCCTCGTCCGCCACGATGGCTTCGAGCGGCGCGCGCGGCCGCCCGAAGGCCCGCGTCCTGATCCGCCGCGGCTCCTCATGGTCGGCGAGGAAGCGCCCCGTCTCCGACATGCCCCAGACCTCGACCATCGGCAGGCCGAACCGCGCCTCGAACGCCGCGTGGAGCGCCGGGTCGAGCCCCGCGCCGAGCCCGAAGCGAAGCCGGTGGCCCTTCTCTGCAGGTTCCGGCGAGCGCTTCATCAGGATCGGCGGAATCGCGCCGAGATAGTGGAGCCCGGTCGCCCCCGTCTCCGCCACCTCGCGCCAGAACGCGTCGGGGTGGAACCGGTCAGGCATGATCAGGGCGTTCGCGGTAAGGATCACGGCGGAAAGCGTGTTGATCCCCGCATTCACGTGGAAGACCGGCAGCGGCACATAAAGCCGCTCCTCGCCGATCCGCAGCGTCAGCGCATGGCCGAGCCCCGCATACCAGAGCCCGACGGCGAAATGATATTCGTGGTCGATCAGGCAGCCCTTGGGCCGCCCCGTCGTCCCCGAAGTGTAGATCACCGCGGCCTCTGTCGCTCGCCCGGAGCCGGGTTTCGCCGGAGCGGGCGCGGGCGGAATGTCCTCAACCTCCAGCACGGCGGGAAGGAGCGGCGCGAGGCGCGCAAGATTGTGCGGCAGGCCGATGGCGAGGCAGGCTTCGGAATGCTCCGCGAGATAGGCGAGTTCATGCTCGCGATAATCCGGGTTGACCGGAACCTGGCTCGCGCCGACCGCATAGAGCGCCAGTTGCGTCAGAACGTGCTCCGGCCGGTTCTCCAGCGCCAGCGCGACCCGATGGCCCGGCCCGTAGCCCTTCGCCGCGAAGAGCGAGGCCCGGCGCTCAACCTCCGACAGCGCCGCGCCATAGGTCAGCGTCACCCCCTCCGCCGCATAGGCGCGGCCCTCCCGCCCCGGAACGATGAGGAACGGCTTCCCGGGATTCGCCGCCGCGGTCAGACGGAACGCGTCGAAGATCGTCTCCGACCTGGCGGCGATCTCCTCAGGCGTCATCCCGCCCGCTCGATCAGCACCGCCATGCCCTGCCCCGCGCCGAGGCACATGGAGAGCACCGCCCGCCGCCCGCCCGTCTCCTTCAGATGCCATGCGGCGGTCATGGCCATTCGCACCCCGGTCAATCCCGGCGGATGGCCGACGGAGATGCCCCCGCCGTAGAGATTGTGAATGTCACGCGGCACGCCAAGCTCCCGCTCCGTATGAATGTTCACCACCGCGAAGGCTTCGTTGATCTCGAAATAGTCGATGTCCGAGATGCGGAGGCCGGTCTTCTCCAGCAGCCCGCGGATCGCCGGCACCGGCCCGTGGCCCATGATCCGCGGCGGCACGCCGACGACATGCCAGTCGACTATCCGCGCATCGGGCGCGCAGCCCTCCGCCTCCAGCGCCTCCCGCGATCCGACGACGACGAAGCCCGCCCCGTCCGTCACGCCGGAGGCGTTGCCCGCCGTCACCTTGCCGCCCTCGCGGAAGGCCGGGCGGAGCCGGGCGAGCTTTTCCGGCGTCGCGTCCCGCCGCGGGCTCTCGTCCACCGCGAAGCTCCGCGTCTCCCGCCCCGCCTTCACCTCGATCGGCGCGATCATCGGCGCGAGGAAGCCGCTCTCGATGGCGGCCAGCGCCCGGGCCTGGCTCATCGCCGCCCATTCGTCCATCGCCTCGCGTCCGTGCTGGAATTCCTCGGCAAGGTTTTCCGCCGTCTCGCCCATGTATTCCAGGCTGAACGGGCAGCGATAGGCCCAGTCCAGCACATCCTCCAGCGGCTTCGGCCCCCGCCCGAGGCCCCAGCGCGCCCCCGCCACCGCATGGGGAACGCGCGAATAGCATTCCGCCCCGCCGGCAAGCGCGATGCGGCTGTGCCCGCTCTCCACCTGCTGGCCCGCCGAAAGGATCGCCTGCAGGCCCGAACCGCAGGCCCGCACCACGTCGAGCGCGCCGGCCTCCTCCGGGATGCCGGACTTGATCCCGACGACCCGCGCGGCGAAGAGCGTGTCCCGGTCGGTCGGCACGGTGGTCGTGAAGACCATGTGGTCGAACCGCTCCGGCGCAATGCCGGAGGCGTCGATGCAGGCGCGCGCGGCGTGCGCCGCCATGTCGGTCAGCGGCGTCTCCTTCAGCGAGCCGCCGAAATCACCGAGCGCGGTGCGCCGCCCGGCCGCGAAGCAGACCTCCGTCATCCGATCCCCTCCCCCCCAATTCCCACAATGTCGAGCCGGCGGAGCCCCCGCGGCACCATCGCGTCGATCCACTCCACCGCCCCGCCCTCGGGGAGCGCGGCGTTCGGGAACCGGTCGAAGAACCGCCGCACCGCGACCCGCCCCTCCTCCCGCGCCAGCGAGGCGCCGATGCAGGCATGGATGCCCTGCCCGAAGGTCAGATGCCCGCGGGGATTCCGTTCAATTTTGAACCTATCCGGCTCCGCGAACACGGCCGGGTCACGGTTCGCGCCCGCGATGGAGACGAAGACGCGCTCGCCCTCGCGCAGCCGCTTTCCGTGCAGCTCATGCTCCCGCGCGACGACGCGGACGAGGCAGTTGGAGGGCCCGTCCCACCGCATCACCTCCTCGATGGCCGAGGCCGTGAGCGCCGGCTCGGCGCGGAACCGCGCCAGCGCGCCGGGATGCATCAGCAGCGCATGCGCGGCGCAGCCGATCAGGTTCGTCGTCGTCTCGTGCCCGGCGAAGAGAATGAGGATGCAGGAGGCGATGAGCTCATCCTCCGAAAGCGAGTCGCCCTCGTCCCGCGCCGCGATCAGGTCCCCGAGGAAGTCGTTGCGCGGCCGCGCCCGCCGCTCCGCGATCAGGTCCTTGAAATAGCCGGACATTTCCTTGCAGCCGCGCGCCGCGCGCTCATACTTGTCGTCCGCCCGCCGCGCGCCCGAGATGAAGACGGCGAGATCGTCGGACCAGCGCTTGAACTCGTCGAGCATCCCCCGCTCGACGCCGAGGAGGTCCATGATGACGAAGGCGGGCACCTGAAGCGCATACTCCGCCACGAAGTCGATCCGCCCGCGCCCGTCGATCCGGTCCAGCACATGATCGACCACCGGCGCGACGCCGGATTCGATGGCCGCGATGGCCGGCCCCTGAAAGGCGTGGCGCATGATCCGCCGCATCCGCGTATGGTCCGGCGGGTCCTGGAAGGCGAGCCAGAGGCCGAGATAATGGACGATGTCGCGCAAGAGCTCCGCCTCCCGCGGCGGGAGCGCCTTGTAGAAACTCGCAAGCTTGCCGACGGAGAGCGCATCCCCGAGCAGGAGCGCCCGCACATCCTCATGTCGCGTGAAGACCCATGACTTCAGCGCAGGCGACCAGTGCGCCGGGTCCTCCGCCCGCAACCGCGCGAGGATCGGGTGCGGGTTCGCCGCCACCTCGGGGTCGGACGGGTCATAGACAGGCGCCGCGCTCATCTTCGCCCTTTGCCAAACGATCGTTTGGCGCAAATATACAGGCGCGGCGACGGGAGGCAAGCATGGCGGAGAACCGGAGGGAGGCGGCGCTCGCCGCCGCGGCGGAGCTGATCGGCCGGCGCGGCTATGCCGGCGTCTCGATGCGGGACATTGCGGAGGCCGTGGGGATGCTTCCGGGCTCGCTCTACTACCACTTCCCGTCGAAGGAGGCACTCTTCCTCGAAGTGCACGAGGCGGCGGTCGCCGCCTTCCACGCGGCGCTCGACCGGTCGCTCGAAGGCGTCGAGGCGCCCTGGGCGCGGCTGGAGGCCGCCGCCGCCGCCCATCTCTCCGAGCTCCTCGCCCTTGGCCGCCGCGTGGCCATCGTCAGCCCCGATGTCGGGGCGCTCTCGCCCGAGGGGGCCGCGCGCGTTCTCGCCGCGCGGGAAGGCTATGACGAACGCTTCCGCGCCCTATTCGCCGCGCTGGACCCCGCGCCCGCCGGGCCGCCGGGCCTCGCGCGCCTGATGCTCATGGGCGCGATGAACTGGGCCCCGGTCTGGCGGCGGGAGGGCGGCGCCGCGCCGGAGGAGATCGCGGCGGCGTTCGTCCGCCTCCTCCGCGAGGGGGCGGCTTGACTATTCCGAGTCTTTTTGTAAGGTATAGTCCACTAGCGACCGTCCCCGGCAGCAATGCACCCCTCCGGAGACGACCATGCCCGAAGCTCGCTCCCCCGACGCAGACCTGCCCTTCGCCGCCCTGATCGAGCGGCTCCTCGACCGGCTCTTCGGCGCGGAGCCGGCGCAGCGCGCCGGCTCCGGCCCGGTCACGCGGCGAGCGGGTCGGCGAAGATGAAGTTCTCCGCCGTGAAGTCCGCGGCGGAGAGCCGGTCGCCGAACTCGAAGTGATAGGCGGTGTTGCGGGACTCCTCGTGGAGGATCGTGATGAGGAGCCCGCGGTTGTCCGGCCCGCCGGGCCTGTCGAAGATCACCAGTTCGTCGAAGCTCTCCGCGCCCCATGCCGAGATGTCGAGCTTGTCCGTCGAGGCGTCGAACCGGCGGAACTGGTCCCCGTCGCCGTCGCTGAGGATGAACGTGTCCGCCCCGGCTCCGCCGACATAAACGTCGCGCCCCGCCCCGCCGTCGATGATCGCCCCTTCCGGGCCCGCGACCAGCCGGTCGCTCCCCTCGGTCCCGAAGATGAACGGCCGGTCGTCCACCGGCTGGAGGTCGAAGCCGACGATCACCGGATCGTGGTCCGAATTCCGCGCCGCCGTCTCCCCGTTGAAGAGCGCCGGGTCACGCCCGAAGTCGAGGTTGTAGTCGATCGCGTCCGCCTCGTCGGCGTTGATGTGCCACTCCGTCGCGCCGGAGACCTTCTCGAAGGCCGGGCCGTTGGCGAGGATGTAGTCCAGCGTGCCGATCTGCCCGTCGAAGACGAAGCTGTAGGCGTCATCCCCGAGAAGGGCGCCGGCGATGTCCGTGAAGCCCGCCGCCTCCAGCGCCCTGATCGGGTCCTCCTCGGCATAGGCGTTGAGATCGCCGAGGATCAGCTGGTTGACCGCGCCCGTCCCGGTCGGGTCGGAGGCAAGCCAGTCGGCGAGGATCTCCGCCGCCGCCGTGCGCGTGGCGTTGGAGGCGCCCTGCCCGTCGAGCTGGTCCGCATCCTCCGGCGCGCCGGTGGAAGAGCCTTTCGACTTCAGGTGGTTGACGGCGACCGTCATCGTCTCGCCGCTGGCGAGATGGGTGAAGGTCTGCGCCACCGCCGGCCGGTTCTGCGGAGAGCCGGCGCCGAGCGGGTCGACGAAGCTCTCGCCGTCGAACTCGGTCAGGACCGCGACGCCGCCGAGCGGCTCGACCGAGGCGGTCTTGTAGATGATCCCGGTCGTGATCGCGTCCGTCCCCACATCGCCGGTGGCGATGAAGTCATAGACCTCGGCGCCGAGCGCGGCGTTCACCCGGGCGACAAGGTCCGCGATGGCGATGTCGTCGTCATTCTCCAGCTCGACGAGGCCGAGCACGTCCGCGTCGATCTCGATGATCGCCTGCACCGTCTTCGCCGCCTGCCGCTCGAACTCCTCCACGCTGTCCGCGCCGCGGGCCCCGAGCGTATCGTTCGGACCTGAATTCGCCACGCCGGTGTCGATCGTGGTGAAGTAGTTGAGCACGTTGAGCGAGGCGACCTTGAAGTTGCCGCCCACATCCTCCGGCGTCTCCGGCCGCGGGTTGGCCTGCTCGTAGGTCCCCGTCGCGTCGTTGAGCCGGAACTCGTTGAAGCCATAGGCGACGACGCCGGTCACGTCCCCCAGCTGGTCGCCCATGCGGAAGCTGTCCTCCGCGTCGAGCACGCCGTTGTTCCCGTCGATGATCTCGAGGGCGAGCGGGTTCTGCACGCCCGACCCGTCATCCAGCACCACCGTCCGCGCCGCGACGTCCGCGAGATGGGCCGCGAAGCCCTCCACGCTCGGCGCATTGCTCTGCGTGAACTGCTCGGGCCGCCCGTCGGAGGAGACGCGATACTCGCCGAACCGGTCGAGATTGAACATCTCGGTCACGGTCAGCGCGTTCTCGAAGGTGACGAGCATGCCCTCGAAAGCTTCGAGGTTCGCCACGAAGCCGCCCGCGGCGTCGAGGATCGCGCCCGTGGAGCCGAGCGTGACGGTCGTGCTCGTCGGCAGCGTCTGGTTGCTGGCGATGATCTCGATGGCGGAGGCGCCGATCTGCGTCTGGCCGAAGAACTCCTGCACCGTTCCGGTGACCCGCACGAGGTCGCCCACGTTCACGTCGAGCCCGTCGAGCGCCCCGTCGAAGATGAAAATGCCTTCCGAGGTGGAGGCGTCCCCGTCCTGGTCCGCGTCCTCCTCCTGAACGAAGAAGCCGTTGAGGCCCATGGAGCCCTGAAAGTCCGCCGTCACGATCGCCTCGATGATGACGATCTGGCCCTCAAGCGCCGCACGGTCGTCCACGCCCACCTGGGTGACCCCGGCGGACGAGCCCTGGATCGCGCTGATGAGAG
>NZ_JBKAGV010000003.1:0-18898 GCF_046290545.1 Pikeienuella sp.
CCAGGAATGCACGCCCGCAAAACCTCAGGGTCGTTCAGCGCAGACCAAACCGCCAAACGGTCAGCCGCGATCAATCTCGTGCCAGATAGCTGCATGGCGCGTCTCCTGTCCGCCCGTCGTGGGCGAAGCTAGACGAAGTGGAGCCCGCGGAACAAGGCGATTCCGGCCGGCGGCGCGCCGCCGGTCAGAAGATCGTGGCGAGGGTCTCGAATTTCGGCGGCTCGCGCAGCATGCCGCCGAGCGTTTCAAGGTCGCCGCGCTCCGCCCGCCAGGCGAGGTAGGACTGCTGGCTCTCGATCCGGTCCCAGATCTCGTAGACCGTGACCGTCTCCGTCTCCGGGTCGCCTGCGGCGCGGATCAGCTCCGCCCCGTCGCGCGCCGCGGTGTCGGGCAGGATGGCGGCCATCGTGGCGGCGAGGCCGGCATAGGTTCCGGGCTTCGCCTTCAGCGTGAGAACGACGGTGACGGACATGGGCGTTTCCTCCTTTTGTGGTTGTGGCGGCACGCTGGCCCGCATGGCGCGCGCCGTCAACCGCGCTCACCCCCCGATGACGTAGGGGGTGACTCCCCGCCGCGCGTGGTCGACGCTCAGCGCCTTCTCCAGCGGGGGGACGGAGCGCTGCACGCAATCGTCGCGCGGGCAGATGCGGCAGGAGACGCCGATAGGCTGGTAGGCCGCCTCGTTCGCGAGGTCGAGATCGTCGGCGTAGACAAGCGCCCCGGCATGGGCGACCTCGCAGCCGAGCCCGATCGCATAGCGCCGGACGGGGGCGCGGAAGCCGCCGCCGGGCTTCGTGACGTCCCGCGCGAGGCAGAGATAGCGAACCCCGTCCGGCGTCTCCGCCAGCTGCCGGATGAACCGCCCCGGCGTCTCGAAGGCCTGGTGGACGTTCCAGAGCGGGCAGGCGCCGCCATGCCGGGCGAATTGCAGCCGCGTCGCGGAATGGCGCTTGGTGATCGTCCCCGCCTGGTCGACGCGCACGAAGAAGAACGGCACGCCCTTCTCCCCCGGCCGCTGGAGGGTGGAGAGCCGGTGGCAGATCTGCTCCGCCGAGGCGCCGAAGCGCCGCGCCAGCGCCTCCACGTCATGCCTTTCCGCCGCCGCCGCCTCGAGGAAGCGGCGATAGGGGAGGAGCGCGGCGCCGGCGAAATAATTGGCGAGGCCGATCTTCGCGATCTCCCGCGCCTCCCGGCTCCGGAAGGCGCCAAGATCCAGCGCCGCCTCGATCGTCTCGCGCTGTTCGATCAGGGCGACCTGATGCGCCATCTGGAAGGCGCGGCTCGCCGGCTCCGCCGCGGCTGAGAGCATGAGGACCCGCCGCTCCGCGTCATAGGCGCGGAGCGCAGGCCCGCCCGGCCTCGCCTCGATTCCGTGGCGGGCGGAAAGCCAGGCGGCGAGCCGCGCCTCCGCCCCCTCCTCGAGCCGCGCCCGCTCCGCGAAGCGCTCCGCCGCCCGGTCCACCGGGTCGACGTAGTTGTCGCAGTAATGGAAGAAGTCGCGCACCTCCTCCCAGGGGCTCGGCGCCATCGCGAGCCCCGCCTCCCCGATCCGGTCGTCGAGCGCGGCGAGCCGCTCGTTCGCCGCCCGGTGCGCCCGGTGGAGCGCGAGAAAGGCGTGCGCGAGCCGCGGCGCGTTCGCCGCCAGAAGCTCGACATCGGCGAGCCCCGGCTTCGGCTCGAAGGCCGGGTCCGCCAGCGCTTCGCGGAGGTCCGCGACGAGCCGCGCCGTCTCGTCCGTCTCGAAGACGGCGAGATCGGCGCCGTAGGTCTCCGACAGCCCGATCAGCGCGGCGCGGGAGAGCGGGCGATGGTTCCGCTCCATCTGGTTGAGATAGGAGAGCGAGAGCCCGAGCCCCCTTGCGAAGGCGGTCTGCGTCAGGCCGAGGCGCTGCCTAAGTTCGCGGAGTTTCGGGCCGGCGTAGAGCGGTTTCATCTTCGCAGCTTCGCAAATTTTCTTCGCAACGCCTATGGCCTTTGCAGGGGCGGCGCAGCAAAACCGTCGCAAAACCGGCGCGACCGAGGGAGATTCGCATGGACGGGGTTCTTCAGGAGCTGGAGCGGCGGCGCGGCGCGGCCCGCCTCGGCGGCGGCGAGCGGCGCATCGTGGCGCAGCACGCCAAGGGCAAGCTGACGGCGCGGGAGCGGATCGAGCTCCTGCTCGACGAAGGCTCGTTCGAGGAATACGACATGTTCGTCTCCCACCGCTGCACGGATTTCGGCATGGAGGCCGAGCATATTCCGGGCGACGGCGTGGTGACGGGCTGGGGCACTGTGAACGGCCGGCTCGTCTATGTCTTCGCGCAGGATTTCTCCGTCTTCGGCGGCTCCGTCTCCGAAACGCAGGCGGCGAAGATCTGCAAGATCATGGACATGGCGGTGCGGAACGGCGCCCCTGTCGTCGGCCTGAACGATTCCGGCGGCGCCCGCATCCAGGAGGGGGTCAGCTCCCTCGCCGGCTATGGCGAGGTGTTCCAGCGCAACATCCTCGCCTCCGGCGTCGTGCCGCAGATCAGCGTCATCATGGGCCCCTGCGCCGGCGGCGCCGTCTATTCCCCCGCGATGACGGACTTCATCTTCATGGTGCGGGATTCATCCTACATGTTCGTCACCGGACCTGACGTGGTGAAGACCGTCACCAACGAGGTGGTGACGGCGGAGGAGCTTGGCGGCGCCTCGACCCATACCCGGAAATCCTCCGTCGCCGACGCCGCCTTCGAGAACGACGTTGAGGCGCTGGCCGAGGTTCGGCGGCTGATCGACTTCCTGCCGCTCTCGAACCGGGAGAAGCCGCCCGTCCGCCCCTTTTTCGACGACCCGGAGCGGATCGAGCAGAGCCTCGACACGCTCGTCCCCGCCAACCCGAACACGCCCTACGACATGAAGGAATTGATCCTGAAGGTCGCGGACGAGGGCGACTTCCTCGAAATCCAGGCCGATTTCGCGAAGAACATCATCACCGGCTTCATCCGGATCGAGGGGCGGACGGTTGGCGTCGTCGCCAACCAGCCGATGGTGCTGGCGGGCTGCCTCGACATCGATTCGAGCCGGAAGGCGGCGCGCTTCGTCCGGTTCTGCGACTGTTTCGAGATTCCGATCCTGACCTTCGTGGACGTGCCGGGTTTCCTCCCCGGTGTCGGGCAGGAATATGCCGGCGTCATCAAGCACGGCGCAAAGCTGCTCTACGCCTATGGCGAGGCGACGGTGCCGAAGGTGACGGTCATCACGCGGAAGGCTTATGGCGGGGCCTATGTCGTCATGGCCTCGAAGCATCTCAGGAGCGACGTGAACTACGCCTGGCCGACCGCCGAGGTCGCCGTCATGGGTGCGAAGGGGGCCGTGGAGATTCTCTACCGGAGCGAGCTTGGCGATGCGGAGAAGATCGCCGGCCGCGTGAAGGACTACGAGACCCGCTTCGCGAACCCGTTCGTGGCCGCGGAGAAGGGGTTTATCGACGAGGTGATACGCCCCCAGTCCACCCGCCGCCGCGTGGCGCGGGCGTTTGCGGCGCTCCGGTCGAAGCAGCTGAGCAACCCGTGGAAGAAGCACGACAACATCCCCCTGTGAGCTGAAGCCGCCCGCCACACCCCCCCCTGAAAGGCCCCGCCATGCCCGCGCCGAAGCTGAAGCTCCACCACATCAACGTCTGCACCCACGACGCCGCGGCCCTGCGGGACTGGTACCGCGACGTGCTGGGGATGACGCATGACACCTCCGTCACCCGCCACCGGATCGTGGCCGAGGACGCGCTTTACAAGGGCGGGGTCGAGGTGGTGCGGGACGAGGCGGGGGAAATCCACATCGCGGAGACGGACCCCCACCTCGCCGCCCGCGCCGGCCACAGCGTCAACCCGCTGCTGCGCGGCCACATCGCCTACCGGACGGACGATCTTGACGCCTTCAAGCGGCATCTGGAGGAGCAGGGGATTCCCTATGCCGATTACGGCCACGCCTTCAGCGGCGCCTGGCGGCAGATCTTCTTCCACGATCCGACCGGGCAGGTGATCGAGGTGCAGGAGACGAACGATGCGGAGTTCTGAGGGGCGGCGCCGGTGACCGGCCCGCTCTTTCACATGGTGGCCGACGGCCCGCGCCCGGTGGCGCCCTTCTCGCATGCCGTCGAGAGCGGCGGCTGGGTGCTCCTGACCGGGCAGATGCCGACCGACCCGGCGGCGCCCGACGCGCCCCTGCCGGAAGGGATCGCGGCGCAGACGGCCCGCGTGATGGAGAACCTGAAGCTGATCCTCGAAGGGCTGGGCCTCGGCCTCGCCCATGTTCTGCAATGCCGCTGCTACCTGACGGAATTCGAGCGGGACTTCGCGGCCTTCAACGAGGTCTATCAGGGCTATTTCCCGCCAGACCGCCGCCCGGCGCGAACGACGATCGGCGTCACGGCGCTCGCCGTGGGGGCGCTCGTCGAGATCGACATGGTGGCGCGGCGGCCGGAGGAAGTGTCGTGAACAAGCTCTTCAAGAATCAGGCCTTCACCATCTCCCACGCGGACTCCTCGGCCTTCGAGGGCGCCGGCCTCCGACCGTTTTTCGAATACCGCCAGCTCGGCATCCGGGAGGCGACCGGGGGCCGCTACGCCGCCCATGTCATCCGCGCCGTCCCCGGCATGGAGAGCCCCGCGACGTGGCACACCCACGATCTCGACTTCCAGATGGTCTATGTCCTGAAGGGCTGGGTCGTCTTCGAATACGAGGGGGAGGGGGAGCATGTGCTGCGCGCCGGCTCCGCCGTGCTCCAGCCGCCGGGCATCCGCCACCGGGAGGTGCGGCATTCCGACGATCTGGAGCTTATCGAGATCGTCTCGCCCGCCGAGTTCGACACGCATGAGGCGGAGGCGCCGTGAGGCGGCCCGCCTCCCCGCCCGGCCATCCCGGCCCCTACATGCCCAAGCACAAGGGCATGCCGGGCCGCTTTCCGGGCACGGACCATCAGTTCACCATCCGGCACGGCGGCAAGACCGTAACGCCGCTCGTCGCCCGGCCGCGCCGCGCGGACCGGAAGACGGCCGACCTCGAGGTGGACGCCTTCTTCCTCGCCTCGCTGATCGACCTCTACGGGGAAGAGCCCTTTCCGCGCGGCAATCTGGACGCCGGGCGCCTTTCCTGGCTCTTCGGGCGGGAGATCGTGCCGGCCGAGCGGGAGTTTGACCCGGAATCCTACGAGGCGATGCTGCGGATCGACATGGAGGCCGCCGCCCGCGCCTTTCCGGAGGCGATGCCGAAATGAGCGCCGGGAAGGTTATGGCGCGGAATAGAAAACGCTCCGCAACGTTATGTGATCGCGGGCGGCGGATTTCCGCCGCAATCGGCCATCACATGCATGGCGACGGATCTTGTCGCCTGAAGGAGGGTTTTCCATGCGTATCGCTCGTATCGTCGCCATCATCGCCGTCGCCGGCTCGCTCGCGGCCTGCGGGACCAATCCGGAGCGCCGGGCGCTCACCGGCGCCGGGCTCGGCGCCGCGGCGGGCACCGTGGGCGCCGCCGTCGTCGGCGGCGGGCTCCTCACCGGCGCGGCGGTCGGCGCCGCGGCGGGCGCCGTGGTCGGCGCCGTCTCCGACCCGCGGAAGATCAATCTGGACTGACACGACAAGAGAAGCGCCGGCGTCGCGGCCGCTGCGGGAAACCGCGGCGGCCGTTTTCGCGCGCGCGCAGAAGGGGGACGCATGTTCAAGAAGATCCTGATCGCCAACCGGGGCGAGATCGCCTGCCGCGTCATCAAGACGGCGCGGAAGATGGGCATCGCCACCGTCGCCGTCTATTCGGATGCGGACCGCGGCGCGCTCCATGTGCGCATGGCGGACGAGGCGGTGCATATCGGCCCGCCGCCGGCCAACCAGTCCTACATCGTGATCGAGAAGATCATGAAGGCGATCCGGGATACGGGCGCCGAGGCCGTGCATCCCGGCTACGGCTTCCTCTCCGAGAACCGGCTCTTCGCCGAGGCGCTGGAGAAGGAAGGCGTCGCCTTCATCGGCCCGCCCGCCTCCGCCATCGAGGCGATGGGCGACAAGATCACCTCGAAGAAGCTCGCCGCCGAGGCCGGCGTCTCCACCGTGCCCGGCCATATGGGCCTGATCGCGGATGCGGAGGAGGCGGCGAAGATCGCGGGCCAGATCGGCTATCCGGTGATGATCAAGGCCAGCGCCGGCGGCGGCGGCAAGGGCATGCGCATCGCCTGGAACGACGCGGAGGCGCGGGAGGGCTTCCAGTCCTCGAAGAACGAGGCGGCGGCGAGCTTCGGCGACGACCGCATCTTCATCGAGAAATTCGTCACCCAGCCCCGGCATATCGAGATCCAGGTGCTGGCCGACAAGCACGGGAACACGCTCTGGCTCAACGAGCGCGAATGTTCGATCCAGCGGCGGAACCAGAAGGTGATCGAGGAGGCGCCGAGCCCCTTCCTCGATCCGGAGACGCGCCGCGCGATGGGCGAGCAGGCCTGCGCCCTCGCCCGCGCCGTCAACTACTGCTCCGCCGGCACGGTGGAGTTCATCGTGGACGGGAGCCGCAACTTCTACTTCCTCGAGATGAACACCCGCCTCCAGGTGGAGCATCCCGTCACCGAACTCATCACCGGCATCGACCTCGTGGAGCAGATGATCCGCGTCGCGAACGGGGAGAAACTCGCCTTCGGGCAGGACGATGTCGGAATCAACGGCTGGGCGATGGAGAGCCGGCTCTATGCGGAGGACCCCTATCGCGGCTTCCTCCCCTCCATCGGCCGGCTCACCCGCTACCGCCCGCCGGCGGAACTTCCGGGCAAGGTGCGGAACGACACCGGCGTCTTCGAGGGCGGCGAGATCAGCATGTTCTACGACCCGATGATCGCGAAGCTCTGCACCTGGGGGGAGACGCGGGCGGCGGCGATCGAGGAGATGCGCGGCGCGCTCGACGCCTTCGAGGTGGAGGGGATCGGCCACAACCTCCCCTTCCTCTCCGCCGTGATGGACCATCCGAAATTCACCGCGGGCGAGATGACGACGGCCTTCATCGCGGAGGAATGGCCCGAAGGCTTCGAGGGCGTGACGCTCGACGAGGCGACGCTCCGAAAGGTCGCCGCCTCCGCGGCGGCGATGCACCGGGTGGCGGAAATCCGCCGCGCCCGCGTTTCGGGCCGGATGGACAACCACGAGCGGAAGGTGGGGCGGGACTGGGTGGTGACGGCGCAGGGCGCCCGCTTCGACCTCACCATAGACGCCGACCATGGCGGCGCCACCGTGACCTTCGCGGACGGCGCGGCGCACCGCGTCACTTCGGGCTGGACGCCGGGGCGCAGCCTCGCCCTCCTCGAGGTGGACGGCGCGCGGCTCGCGCTGAAGGTGGAGAAGATCACCTCCGGTTTCCGCATCCGCCACCGCGGCGCCGATCTCCGCGTCCATGTCCGCACCCCGCGGCAGGCCGAACTCGCCGCGCTGATGCCGGAGAAGGCGCCGGCGGACACGTCGAAGCTCCTGCTATGTCCGATGCCGGGCCTTGTCCGCTCCATCGCGGTCGCGGTCGGCGACGAAGTGCAGGAGGGGCAGGCGCTCTGCACCGTCGAGGCGATGAAGATGGAGAACGTGCTCCGCGCCGAACGGAAGGGCCGCGTGACGAAGATCAACGCCGCGCCGGGCGCCTCGATGGCGGTGGACGAGGTCATCATGGAGTTCGAGTGAGCCGCTTCGGCCGCTGACGGCCGCAACGGCGAAACCAACTGGGCCCTGACTACCCGCCCAGCCCGCGCCGCTCGTCCACCTCCTGCCGACGAAGCGGCGTGCGGTCGATCGCGCGGATCAGCGCGTCGGCCCGTGTCGTGTGTGGGCTGCGCTGGATCACCCGGCCGTCCTTGTCGATGAGCACGACCTGGAAGCCCCGCGGCCTCAGCTTGAGCCTGAGCGGGCCCTGCGCCGTGGGGTCGGTGTCCGACAGCACCACGACATCGCGCGCCGCCAGCCCCTCCGCCCGGCTCTCCAGGTCGCGCATCTGGTCCTGGAACCGCGGGTCGAGCGCGCTGTCAGCGAAGACGACGACGGGCCGCGCCGCCCAGAGATAGGCCGCAAGCGGATCTTCCTCCGCCGAGGCGGCTGCGAGGCCGGCGAGGAGGAGACAGGCGGCGAGGGCGGCGCGAAGCGGAACTATCTGCATGGGGCGAAAGTAGGCGCCCCGCGGCGGAAAGCGAGCGCCGAATGAGCAATGGCCGGATCGGACCGTCGCTGATCGCGGCCACCCGTTCCGCCCTTGTCACGGCGGGTGGTTGGTTCTTCCCCGTCTGTGCGCGAGGAAGGCTGCGAGGAACGGCGCGGCGCGCTGAGGATTTTCGATGTGCATCAGGCGCTGAAAGCCGGGTTCCGGCACAACGTCGCGATGTTCGCAGAGGGCGCGTCGGAACGGCCTCCGTAAATGGTCGGGACCCTGCTGGTGACGGGTGCGGCGTATTCGCCGTTCCCCCGATCACTCCCAGCGAGAGGGCGGCCCGGCGAACGGCTCAGATCACGCTCTCGGCCGCCGCGACGAGCCGCGCGACTCCTTCGCCGATCCGCTCTTCCGGGATCACGGAAAAGCCCATGCGAAAGAAGCGGCGCGGAGCGGCGCGGGCGCCGAAGAAGACGTCCCCCGGCTCGATCACCACGCCCCGCGCGAGCGCCGCGGCGGCGAGGCGGCGCGAGTCGAGCCCCTCCGGCCCCTCGATCCAGAGCCCGCCGCCGCCTTCGGCGCCCGAGACGCGCCAGCCTGGCGCCGCAGCGGCCAGAGCCGCCACGGCCGCGCTGCGTCGCGCGGCGAGGGCCCGGCGCATGCGGCCGAGAAGCATGTCATGGTGCCGCGCCGCCATGAAGAGCGCGGCGACGCGCTGGTTCATCCCCGGCGGATGGCGCAGCATGAGCCGCCGGAGCGCCCGCGCCTCCTCGATGAAGGGCCGCGCGCCGACGAGGAAGCCGAGCCTCAGCCCGGGCATCATGCTCTTGGAGAGGGAGCCCGCATAGAGCACGCGCCCCCGCCCGTCGAGCGCGCGGAGCGCGGGGCGCTGTGGGCCGGCGGCGCTCGCCTCCGGCTCGTAATCGTCCTCAAGGATCACGGCGTCCTCCTCCTCCGCGAGGGCGAGGAGGGCGCGGCGGCGTTCGAGGCTCATGGAGACAAGGGAAGGATGCTGGTGGCTCGGAGTGACGTAGATGAGCCGGGCGCCGCGAAGCCGCTCATCCACCTGCATCCCGTCTTCGTCCACCGGCTGCAGGATCGTTCGCGCGGCGCGGGCGCGGAAGAGCGCGCGCGCGTCCGGATAGCCCGGCTCCTCCATCGCCGCGACCGATCCGGCCGGGAGGAGGAGCGCGGCGGCGAGGAAGAGCGCGTTCTGCGCGCCGAGGGTGACAAGGATTTCGCCCGCGTCCGCCGCCACGCCCCTTCGCGGCAGGATGCGCCGGCGGATCTCCTCGATCAGCATCGGATCGTCTTCGGCGTAGCGATCCTCCGTCCATTCGTCGAGCCAGCGGCGGCCCATAGCGCGTCGCGTCGCGTCCCGCCATTCGGCGATGGGAAAGAGTTCCGGGTCGAACTGGCCGTAGATGAAAGGGAAGGGCGCCGCGCGCCAGCCTTCGGGCCGCGGCACCGCTTCGAAAGCGGCGGAGGGGCCGGCGAGCCGCCCGGCCCAGTCGATCCCCGGCCCCATGGGCGCGACGGGGGCGGCGGCGGCGGGACCGCGCCGGGCGATGAAATAGCCCGACCGCTCCCGCGCCTCCAGAACGCCCTGGTCAACGAGCGACTGGAAGGCGAGCGAGACCGTGTTGCGTGAGACGCCGAGCGCCTCGGCCAGGCGCCTCGTGGAAGGCGCGGGGTCTCCCGGCGCGAAGGCGCCGGAGGCGACGGCGCGCTCGAGGGCCGCGCGGATCTGCGCCTGCAACGCGCCGCCTTCGGCGCGGTCGATCGGGAACAGGAATTCGCGCACTGGCCCTTCCGGAATAAGGCGATCTGGCGCTATCGTAGCCCGAGCCGGGCGCGTTACTCTAGCCCGATAACCAAAATTCCGGAGCATCCGATGCACGACCTTCCGAACGGCCTCGCCGCGCGCCCGAACAGCCTTGAAGAGCATTGGCTGCCCTTCACCGGCAACCGCGACTTCAAGGAGAATCCGCGCCTCGTCGTCCAGTCCGAAGGAGTTTATTGCTGGGATCACAAGGGCGGAAAGCTGATCGACGGCTCCTCCGCGCTCTTCTGCTGCCCCGCCGGCCATGGCCGGGCCGAGATCGCCAAGGCGGTCTACGACCAGATGATGACGAACTCCTACACGCCGCATTTCCAGCTTGGCCATCCCGGCTCCTTCGAGCTTGCGAAGCGCGTCACCGCGCTGCTGCCGGAGGGGATGAACCACGTCTTCTTCGTCAATTCCGGCTCGGAGTCGATCGACACCGCGCTGAAGATGGTGATGGCCTATCACCGCGCGAACGGGCAGAGCCAGCGCATCCGCTTCGTGAGCCGGGAGCGCGCCTATCATGGCGTGAACATGGGCGGCGTCAGCCTCGCCGGCATGGTGCGGAACCGGGAGACCTTCCCGGTGACGATGCCGAACGTCGTCCACATGCGCCACACCTGGACGGGCAAGGACCTGTTCCATGACGGCCTGCCGCAGCATGACGGCGTGGAGCTCGCCAACGACCTCCAGCGGATGTGCGAGACCTATGGCGGGAACACCATCGCCGCCGTCTTCGTCGAGCCCGTCGCCGGCTCCACCGGCACCCTGGTGCCGCCCGCCGGCTATCTGGAGCGGCTTCGGGAGATCTGCGACCAGCACGGCATCCTCCTCGTCTTCGACGAGGTGATCACCGGGTTCGGCCGGCTTGGCGCGCCCTTCGCCTCCCAGCTCTTCAACGTGACGCCGGACATCTGCACGATGGCGAAGGCGCTCACCAACGGGTGCATCCCGATGGGCGCGGTCGCGGCGCAGGACAAGATCTACGAGACGATCACCAACGCCTCCCCGCTCAACGCCATCGAGTTCTTCCACGGCTACACCTACAGCGCGCATCCCGCGGCCTGCGCCGCCGGCATCGCCACGATGGAGATCTTCGAGCGGGAGGGGCTCTTCGAGAAGGCGGCGGACCTCGCCCCCTATTTCGCGGAGGCGGTGATGTCGCTCCGCGACCACGAGCTGGTGAAGGACATCCGCACGATCGGCCTCATGTCCGGCGTCGAGGTGCACCATGACGGCGCGCCTGGCCGCCGCGGCACGAAGATGCAGAAGGATCTCTTCTGGAACGGCTGCCATGTGAAGTTCACCGGCGATGTCGGCATCGTCGCGCCGATGTTCATCTCGACCCGGGCGAACATCGACGAGATCGTCGACAAGTTCCGCAAGACGATGGACCAGCAGCTCGCCTGACAAGGGCGCGCCCCGGCCTGGCCGGGGCGCCGCTCAGAACCGGGGGATCGGCGCGTCCGTCGTATCGGCGGCGCGCGTCTCGGCGAAGATGTCCTCGCCCTCTCTCCAGCGCGTCAGCGCGTCAGGCGCGGACCAGATGGCCGAGAGCGCGCCGGTCAGCTCCAGCGAGGCCGAGGAGAGGCCGGCGGAAGACAGGCGCGCGCCGATCTGGTCATAGAGGTTTTGCACGGCGCGGTGATGGGTGAGGACGGTCGGAACCGCGATCTCCGCCGCGGGGTCGTCCAGCGCGGCGCGGCAGGCGCCTTCGTCCACCGAATTCATGCCCCGGCAGGTCAGGGGCCGCGCCGCATGGACGCGGCAGAGCGAAGTCTCCCCATCGAGGAAGGGGCAGGGGAGGCGCGCCTGCATCCTGGCCGCGCCGCCCATTCCCGCCGTCCGCCCGGCATGGGCGATCACGCGCGCCTTGAGCGCTCCGCGCTCGGGTTCAGGCGTCGCCGTCTCGATGTGGGCTGCAAGGGCGAAGGCCTCCTGCGGCAGCACGCTCACCATCGAATGGCAGCAATGGGCGCAGCCGGCGCGGCAGGCGAGGGCGGGGCGGCTCTCGGGCCGCGCGCGCTCGACCTCTTCCGCCCGCCGGTCGAACGCCGCCCACGCGGCGGCGGCGAGCGCGGCTTCCGGCTCCGCCATCGCCTTATCTCTTCGCCGCGACGGGGCCGGGCCATGAGGCGGTGGCCCGCATGAGGAGATCCACCGCCGGCCGGTCGAGAAAGCCGTGGGGGGCGAGGCCGCGGGAGAGGCGGAAGTCGTGGATTGCGCTGCGCGCGGCCTCGTCCAGTGTTCCGTCCGCCTCGCCGACGGCGAAGCCGGCGCGGGCGAGGCGCATCTCGATCTCCGCCAGTTCCTCCGGCCCGTAGAAGAGCGCGGCCTCCGCCGCCGCGCGCGCGCCTTCGGTTCCGGGATCGAGCCGCGCAGTCATCGGCGCGCCGGCTGGCAGGGCCCCGGAGAGCGGCGCGGCGGTCAGCTCGTCATATTCCGCCTCGGTGAGCTCGCCTGTCGGCGGAAAGCCGGAGGCCGCCTGCCACGCCCGGATCGTTGCGCGCGCGGCCTCGTCGAACGCGCCCTCGCCGGGGCCCGGATCGAAGCCGCGGGCGCGTAGGCCGTCCCGCGCCGCCATGCGCTGGCCGGGAGAGAGGTTTAAACCGGTGGGCGCCGTCTCTGGCGCCGCCCCCGACTCGGAAGGCGGGGCGAGCGGCGCGGCGACGAGCGGCGCGGCCGGGCGCGGTCCCTCCGCCGCGGCGATCCGGTTATGGGCGAAGGCGGCGAAGTTCCCGGCCGGGTGCTTCGCAAGGAACGCGCGATAATCCTCCACACCGTTCAGTCGGGTCGCCATGCGCCAAGCCGCATATTCCTGTGCGTCGGCCAGCGCCTCACGGGCCGGGGCCGCGAGCGTCAACGCCATTGCGAGCGCAAGGGATAGCCGGATCATTTCGCCTCCTTTCTCCTCCGGATATGGGAGGGCGTTGCGCGGCGGGGAAGGCCGCGCCAGTTCAGGCCGAGGCTTCCGCCAGCGCGGCGACTAGGCCGAGCAGCGCCGCGCGCATCTCTTCGGGTTCGGCCGCCCCCTCGCGCCGGCTCAGCATCGTGGCGATGACGAGCCGGCCGTTGATCTCGACAAAGGCGCGAATGATCAGGTCTCCCGCGAAGGCGGGGCCGAACTCGCTCCGGTCCTCGGCCATGGCGATCAGCGCTTCGCCCTCGCGTTTGAGGGACAGGAGGGTCACATCCTCCGCTCCGCCGCCATAGCCGAGGCCCACCGCGCCGGCCTCCGTTGCGAGGAAGCGCTCCAGCGCGGCGAGGTCCATAGGTGTAGGGGCGCCGGAAATCGAGAGGCTTGGAACGCCGGGCGCTTCCGGCGCGCCGGGGCAGGCGGAGAAGAGGACAAAAGCGGAATCCCGCATCGTCTGCACGCCTTCGAGCGGGATGCAGAGCCCATCCGGCGCCCGCGCGCGGATGACGCGCCCGCCGGCGTCCACCTCCACCAGCCGCGGCGCGGCGGAGACGATCTGGACATAGCCCGGCGTAAGCGGGCGGGAGAGGCGCGCATAGTCGGTCCCGCCCGGCCCCGAGGGCGGCGCGCAGGCCGCAAGGAGCACGAGCGGCGCGAAGAGCCCGCTTCCCATCCTCCCGCGATAGCGCCGCAGCCGACCCATTGGCCGCGGAGAATAGCCGCGGCCCCCAGCCGCGCAAGCCGGCTTTTCCCACCGTGGCTGAGAGGGTAGCGGTGAGGCATGGAGCCCGCACTTTTCGCCTTCGCAGAACCCGCCCGCCCGCGCGCCGCGCCGTGGCGCGTTCTGGCGGGGCTCATCACCATCGGCCTCTTTCTCATCCTATCCGGAATTGCGCTCGGCTGGGTCGCATTCCGCGCCGGGCTCGCGCGGCCCGAGGGCGGGCTGGAGATGCTGGAGCGGCCGGAGGGCGCGATTTTCGCCCTTGCGACGTTCCTGCTGTGGTGGCCGGCGCTCTGGCTCTCGCTCCGGCTTTTTCACCGGCGGGGGATTGGCTCCGCGCTCGGGCCGGGCAAAGGGGCGGCGCGTCTCTTCGCGGCCGGGCTCGGCTGGGCCGCCCTCTTCGTCGTCATCACCACGGTGGCGGGAATCGCCCTTGCAGGCCCTCCGGACCTCGCAGCGCGGGGGCTTGGGGATTGGGCTCTCCTCGCGGCCGTCGCCCTGCCGCTGATCTTCGTGCAGACCGGGGCGGAGGAGGCGGTGTTCCGCGGCTACATCCTGCAGCAGATGGCGGCGCGGTACCGTTCCCCGCTCGCCTGGGCAGTGCTGCCCTCGCTGCTCTTCGGCGCGCTGCACTGGCACCCGGCGGCGCCCGGCGGCGGCTTCGCGATGATGGCGGCGACGGGGCTCGCCGGGCTCGTCTTTGCGCTGGCGGCGGCGCGGACCGGCAGCATTTATGCCGCCTGGGGCGCGCATTTCGGGGTGAATTGCGGCGCGATCCTCCTTGTCGGCGCGCCGGGCTGGCTTTCGGGCCTCGCGGCCTTCCACTGGGACGGGGCGGCGCTCGGCGCGCTCATGGCGGTCGATCTTGCCGGGATCGGCGCGGCGCTCCTCATCATCCTCGGCGTCAGCCGATGGCGTCGAGCCGGGCGAGGGCGGCGCTGAGCTTCGCCGCCTCGGCCGCAGCGGCCTCAAGCCTCTCGCGCTGCTCCTCCACGACCTCCTCCGGCGCGGCGGCCAGGAATTTCTCGTTGGAGAGCTTGGCCTTCAGCCCGCCTATCTCCTTCTCCGCCTTCTGCGCGGCCTTCGAGAGCCGGGCCCGCTCCGCCGCCACGTCGATCACCCCGGCGAGCGGCAGGGCGAGCACGGCGCCGGGGAGCGCGATGGTCGCCGCGCCCGCCGCCGGGCCGTCCGCCATCCCCTCGATCCGCGCAAGGCGGGCGATGAGGGCGGCGTTGGCGTCGAGCCGCGCGCGGGCCGCCGGCTCCGCCTCCAGCACATGGAGAGGGAGCTTCGCACCCGGGTTCACGCCCATCTCGGAGCGGACGGAGCGGATTTCCTCGATCAGCCGGATGGTCCAGTCGATCTCCGCCGCCGCGGCCTCGTCGATCAGTTCGGCGCCATAGGCCGGCCAGTCGCCATGGACGAGCGGCTTCGCCCGCTCGCCCCAGAGCGCCTCCGTCACGAAGGGCGTGATCGGGTGGAGCATGAGGAGGATCTGGTCGAGCGCCCAGCCCATCGCCGCCCGCGTCTCCGCCGCCGCCGCGCCGCCCCCGGCGAAGAGGGGCTTGGAGAATTCCACATACCAGTCGCAGAAGATGCGCCACGTATGGGCGTGGAGGGCGTTCGCGGCGTCGTTGAAGCGCAGTTCGGTCAGCGCCCTGTCCACCGCCATCCGCGTCTTCGCCGTCTCGCCCACGATCCAGCGGTTGAGGGGGAGGAGCGGCGCGGCGGGGTCGAAGGCGTCGCCGCCCTTTGCGCCGTTCATCTCCGCGAAGCGCGCGGCGTTCCAGAGCTTTGTGACGAAGTTCCGCCCCGCCTCCACCGCCTGCTCGCCAAGCCTGAGCTGCCGCCGCCCCTGCGCCTCCTGGGAGGCGAGCGTGAAGCGCACCGCGTCCGCGCCATAGCGGTCGATCAGGTCCAAGGGGTCGATCACGTTGCCGACCGACTTGGACATCTTCTTGCCCTTGGCGTCGGTCACGATGGAGTTGATGTAGACGGTGTGGAACGGAACCTCCCCGAGGAATTCCAGCCCCATCATCATCATCCGCGCGACCCAGAAGAAGATGATGTCGTTGCCGGTGACGAGCACGTCCGTCTTGTAATAGCGGGCGAGTTCAGGGGTTTCCTCCGGCCAGCCGAGCGTCGAGAAGGGCCAGAGCGCGGAGGAGAACCAGGTGTCGAGGACGTCGGGATCGCGGGTGAGCGGCTTGCCTCCGGCCTTCTCCGAGGCCTCTGCCTCGGTCATCGCGCAATACATCTCGCCGTTGGCGTCATACCAAACCGGAATCTGGTGCCCCCACCACAACTGTCGGGAAATGCACCAGGGCTCGATATTCTCCATCCAGTGGAAGTAGGTCTTTTCCCAAGCCTCCGGCGCAAACCGCGTCCGCCCGTCCTTCACCGCCTCGGTCGCCGCCTTCGCCAGCGCAGCCGCGTCCACGAACCACTGGTCCGTCAGCATCGGCTCGATGACCACCTTCGAGCGGTCGCCGAAGGGCTGCATGATCTTCTTCTTCTCGACGAGGGGGATCGGGTTCCCTTCCTCGTCCGCCATCATGACGGCCAGCCCCTCCTCCGTGATCGCGGCGACGACGCGCTTGCGCGCCTCGAAGCGGTCCAGCCCGCGATATTCGTCCGGCACGAGGTTGATCGCGTCGATCTCCGCCTCGGTGAAGGCCGCGCCCTCGACGAAGCGCTGCGCCTTGGCCGCCTCCTCCGCATAGGGCGCGCCGTCCGCCCTCAAGGCGGCTTTCGTGTCCATCAGCCTGTAGCAGGGGATGCCGTTCCGCTTCGCGACGCCGTAATCGTTGAAGTCATGCGCGCCGGTGATCTTCACCGCGCCTGAGCCGAAGGTCGGGTCCGGATACTCGTCCGTGATGATCGGGATGAGGCGCCGGTGTTCCTTCGGGCCGACCGGAATCTCGCAGAGCTTGCCGACGATGGGCGCATAGCGTTCATCCGAGGGATGCACCGCCACTGCGCCGTCGCCCAGCATCGTCTCGGGCCGGGTTGTGGCGATGGAGATGTAGTCGCGGGTTTCGCGCAGGGTCACGTTGCCCTCGGCGTCCTTCTCCACGTATTCATAGGTCTCCCCGCCGGCGAGGGGATACTTGAAGTGCCACATGTGGCCGTCGACCTCGATGTTCTCCACCTCGAGGTCGGAAATCGCCGTCTCGAATTTCGGGTCCCAGTTCACGAGGCGCTTGCCGCGATAGATCAGGCCCTTCTCGTAGAGCGTGACGAAGACTTTCAGGACCGCCGCCGAAAGCCCCTCGTCCATCGTGAAGCGCTCGCGCGACCAGTCGCAGGAGGCGCCGAGGCGCTTCAGCTGGCCGACGATGGTTCCGCCCGATTGCGCCTTCCACTCCCAGACCTTCGCGGCGAAGTCCTCGCGCGTGAAATCCGTCCGGCGCTGGTTGGTCTTCGCCAGTTCGCGCTCCACCACCATCTGCGTCGCGATGCCCGCATGGTCGAGCCCCGGCTGCCAGAGCACGTCGAAGCCCTGCATCCGCTTCCAGCGGATCAGCACGTCCTGCAGCGTGTTGTTGAGCGCGTGGCCGATATGGAGCGAGCCCGTCACGTTCGGCGGCGGGATGACGATGCAGAAGCTCTCCGCCCCCGGCCTCGCGTTGGCGCCGGCGGCGAAGGCGTTCGCCTCCTCCCACATGGCCGCGATGCGCGGCTCCGCCTCGGCGGGGTCGAAGGTCTTCGGCAGCGTCTCTACGGTCATGGCGGCGTCCGGCTCGGGCGATCAGGGTCGCCCGGTCCTTAGCGCGGCGCGGCGCAGAGGGAAAGAACCGCCCCGAAGAAGCCCGTCAGAACGGGATGGCCTCGCCGCTGTAGAAGCGGAAGGCGCCCGTCGTGGAGAGGTTCAGCTCGTCGAACCGGGCGAGGAGGCCGGCCGCGCTCTCCCCCGCCGAGATGTCGGCCCCGGAGCCGCCCATGTCGGTCCGCACCCAGCCCGGGTGATAGGCGGCGACCGCGATCCCCTCCGCCTCCAGCTCCTTCGAGAGGCAGACGGCGAGGTTCGTCGCCGCCGCCTTCGAGGCGCGGTAGATGTAGGCGGAGCCCTTGGCGCGTTCGGTCGAGCCCATCTGCGAGGAGATGACGGCGACCTTGCCTTTCGCGCGGCGGAGCGCGGGCAGGCAGGCGCGGACGGTCATGAAAACGCCGGTGACGTTGACTGCGAAGGTCTCCGCGAAGGCTGCCGCGTCCATCGACGGGTCCTCTACGCCTCCGCGCCCCTTGAGCACGCCGGCGTTGCAGACGAGCAGGTCGAGCGCCCGGCCTTCGAGCCGCCCGGCAAGCGCCGAAAGGTCGCCGGCCTCCGTCACGTCGAGGCGGACGGGCTCCAGCCCCTCGCCTTCCGGAGCGCCGGCGCGGGCGCAGGCGATCACCCGGTCGCCCCGCGCGGCGAATTGGCGCGCCATTTCGAGGCCGACGCCGCGGTTCGAGCCTGTCACGAGAACGAGCGCCATCGAAATCCCCCTTTTGTCGCCTTCACGCGGTCTCTTCGCCGCGCCGGAGGCCCGGCGCAAGCCCCAAAGTCGGCCTTGCAGCCGCAGGTTGCGGCTGAAAACCGCTCGCGAAGTCGATTTCGCGGTTTTCTTGGCCGAAATCTTCACTAATAAGGGGTCGCGGCCGCGACGCGAAGATGAGCCGCGCGAACGAAGGCAGGAGAACCGATATGGAAAAGAAGTCCGACGTCGTGGCCGCCGTGGCGGCCGGTGCGGGCCTGACGCAGGCCCAGGCCGCGGCTGCGATCGAAGCCTATTCCGCCGCTGCGCTCGGCGCGCTGAAGGCCGGAGGCTCCGCGGTCCTTCCCGGGCTCGGCAAGTTCACCGCCGCGCACAAGGCCGCGCGCGAGGGCCGCAACCCCCGCACGGGGGAGACGATGACCTTCGCTGCGAAGACAAGCGTGAAGTTCAAGCCGGCCAAGGCGGCGACTGACGCCGTCAACTGACCGCTCCGGGCGGCCGCGCGGCCGCCCGCTCGCGGGTGTAGCTCAATGGTAGAGCCGCAGCCTTCCAAGCTGAAGATGAGGGTTCGATTCCCTTCACCCGCTCCACGCCTTCGCCGCGAGTTGCGGCGCTGAAACGTCCGGTGCGCCCGCCCCTGTTTTCCCTGTTGCCTCGGCATCGTTTATCCCCTATTGCGCCGCCCGGAACGAAGGGCGCGCCGCGCGCGCGAAGGCAAGTCAGGGACCTGACAAGATGGCGAAAGCGAAGTTCGAGCGGACGAAGCCGCATTGCAACATCGGGACGATCGGTCACGTTGATCACGGGAAGACGTCTCTGACGGCGGCGATCACG
>NZ_JBKAGV010000004.1:0-414591 GCF_046290545.1 Pikeienuella sp.
ACCGACCCCACTCAGCGCTCGGCGGCTTGACGCCGACCGAGTTCGCCGACCAACTGAAACTAGCCCGGAAGGTCGCATGAGGACTGGACCAGATACAGGGTCAGGTCCCGGACCACGCGCATCCCTTCCGCGCGCGCGCTTTCTTCCGCGAGTTCGTCCCGCAGCCAGGCCAGGAGCGCCGCGTAGTCGGGCCGCCGCTCCATGCCGGCAGGGCAGACGAAGTTGAAATGGGCGCCGGTGTCGATGGCGAGGTCGAAGGGCGCTACGAGCCGGCCGGAGCGGAGGTCTCCGCTCGCGAGGGAGAGACGCCCCAGCGCAACGCCGCCGCCGCCGGCCGCCGCCTCAAGCGTCTGATCCGCATTGGGGAAGCGAACGCCGCGCGACCAGTCCATCTCAACGCCGGCGGCCTGGAGCCAGTCCCCCCAATCCGGCGGATTCTGCATGAGGGAGAAGCTGCCGTCATGGATCAGCGGCGTCTCGGCAAGGTCGGCCGGGCTCTTCAGCCGCTCGGCGAGGGCCGGCGCGCAGACCGGCGTGAGAAGCTCGTGCACCAGCGTCTCCACATAGCAGCCGGGCTCTTCGTCCTGCCGGGTGAAGCGGATCGCGGCGTCCACCTCGTCCCGCGCGAAGTCCATCTTCTTCAGCGAAGCGACGAGCCTGAGCTCGATGTCGGGCCGACGCTCCACGAACCGGTAGATGCGCGGCGCGAGCCATTTCGCGGTGAAGGCCGGGCCTGCCGTGAGAACGAGTCCACGCCCCTCGCGCAGGCGGTTCACGTTCCGCACCGCAGCCTTGAGCGCGTTGAATCCGTCGGAGACCCCCGGCGCGAGCAGACGCCCCGCCTCCGTCAGCTCCACCGCGCGGTTCAGCCGGCGGAAGAGCGGCACGCCCAGATCTGTTTCGAGGCTCTTGATCTGGTAGGAAAGCGCGGCGGGAGTGACGTAGAGCTCCTCCGCCGCCTTGGCGAAGGAGAGATGCCGCGCGGCTGCCTCGAAGGCCCGGAGCGCGGTGAGGGGCGGCATGCGGTCAGACAAGGCCATTTTAATCGAACCCGGCATGGAACTCGTTTGTTGCGATGCAACGTAGGTCCTACATCCCTCTTCATCAAGGATGATCCCGGTCGGGATCGAAGGAGCGGACCATGGAAACGATCGAACGCCGAAACAAGGCTTATGACTATGACCTCGCCCTGCATCTCGCAGCAGGCCGCCGCGCGCGCGCCGAGGCGTTCCGGGAAGCCGGGCGGATGATCGCAAGCGCGGTGCGGCGCCTCGTCTCCGCCGCCCGCCCTTCGGGAAAGGCCCCGCGAGGCCGCGTCGTCCCCGGCGAATGATCGCTTCTGCAGCGCCTTCTCCCCGCTGCGAAAGCGAAAGGGGCGGCGCCCTCGGCGCCGCCCCCGGTTTCTAGCCCGCAATAGTCGGGCTTATGTCAGATATTGTCCGCCATTCGCCGTGAGCGTCGAGCCTGTGACGAATCCGGCGGCGTCGGAAGCGAGGAAGGCGACGCACCGCGCGATTTCCTCAGGCTCGCCGAGCCGGCCCACAGGGATGCCGGCAATGATGCTCTCGCGCACCTTCTCCGGCACCGCCATCACCATGTCCGTGCCGATATAGCCGGGGCAGATCACGTTGACGGTGATGCCCTTTGCTGCGCCTTCCTGCGCCAGGGCCTTGGTGAAGCCGATGTCGCCGGCCTTGGCGGCGGAATAGTTCGCCTGGCCCATCTGGCCCTTCTGCCCGTTGATCGAGGAGATCTGGATCACGCGGCCGAAGCCCCGGTCCCGCATCCCGTTCCAGACCTGGTGCGTCATGTTGAAGACGCCGTTGAGGTTGGTCCCGATCACCTCGTTCCACTGTTCGGGCGTCATCCGGTGGAACATCGTGTCCCGCGTGATGCCGGCATTGTTCACCAGAACCTCGACCGGCCCGAGCGCGGCCTCTACCTTGGCGACGCCGGCCTTGCAGGCTTCGTAGTCGGCGACGGACCACTTGAAGGTCGGGATGCCTGTTTCCTTCGTGAAGGCCGCCGCGGCCTCGTCATTGCCGGCGTAGTTGGCGGCGACGGCATAGCCCTCCGCTTTCAGATGCGTCGAGATTGCGGCGCCAATGCCGCGCGTTCCACCCGTGACCAGAGCCACACGTCCCATATCGTTCCTCCTTGGGGTTATTTCGTTAGGCTTCGCGACGTTGTCGCGAAAGAATCTTGCCTTGGCAAGGGAGGGGCGCCGCCTGGCGGCGCCTCTCTTCGCTCAGCGCTCGACGCACATGGCGACGCCCATGCCGCCGCCGATGCAGAGCGTGGCGAGGCCCTTCTTCGCGCCGCGACGCTTCATCTCGAAGAGGAGCGTGTTGAGGATACGCGCGCCCGAGGCGCCGATCGGGTGGCCGATGGCGATGGCGCCGCCGTTCACGTTCACGATGGCCGGGTCCCAGCCCATGTCCTTGTTGACGGCGCAGGCCTGCGCGGCGAAGGCCTCGTTCGCCTCCACGAGGTCGAGATCCTCGGCCTTCCAGCCGGCCTTCTCCAGCGCCTTGCGCGAGGCGAAAATCGGCCCGGCGCCCATGATCGTGGGGTCGAGGCCGACCGTGGCGTAGGAGACGATGCGGGCGAGCGGCTCGATCCCGCGCCTTTCCGCCGCCGCGGCGGTCATCAGCACGGTCGCCGCCGCGCCGTCATTCAGGCCGGAGGCGTTGGCCGCGGTAACCGTACCGTCCTTCGTGAACGCGGGGCGGAGCTTCTGCATCGCTTCGATGGTCGCGCCGTGGCGGATGTATTCGTCGGCGTCCACAACCGTCTCGCCCTTGCGTGTCTTGACCGTGACGGCGGCGATCTCGTCCGCGAACTTGCCGGCCTTCTGCGCAGCCTCTGCCTTGTTCTGGGAGGCGACGGCGAACGCGTCCTGCGCGTCGCGGGCGATCTGCCATTTCTCGGCCACGTTCTCCGCCGTCTGGCCCATGTGATAGCCGTGGAATGCGTCCCAGAGCCCGTCCTTTATCATCGAGTCGACGAACTTCACGTCGCCCATCTTCGTGCCCGCGCGCATATGCGCGACATGGGGGGAAAGGCTCATGCTTTCCTGCCCCCCGGCGATCACGATGTCGGCGTCGCCGAGCTGGACGTGCTGCGCGCCGATGGCGACCGCGCGGAGGCCGGAGCCGCAAACCTGGTTGATCGACCACGCCGCCGCCTCAATGGGTAGGCCGGCGTTGATATGCGCCTGCCGCGCCGGGTTCTGTCCCTGGCCGGCGGTCAGCACCTGGCCGAGGATGGTCTCGGAGACCTCCGCCGCCTCGACGCCGGCGCGGGCGAGCGCGGCCTTGATCGCCACGACGCCGAGCTCGTGCGCGGGGACGTCGGCGAAGGAGCCGTTGAAGGAGCCGACGGGCGTGCGTGCGGCGGCGGCGATGACGACGTTGGTCATGAGGCGATCCCTTGTCTTGCGTTTCCGCGTCGGCGCAGGTTCCGCCCTGCGTCTGCGATCATGCTGCGTTGCAGCATATACAGGACGTTCAACCGGAAAGAAAGTCCGCCAGCGGTCGCCAGAGCCCGCTCTCGGCCATTTGACCGACGATCATGCCGACATGGCCGGACCGGGGGCGCAACATCACGGCGCCCGGCGCAAGGCGGGCGACCGCCTCGGTCGCGCCGGGGGGCGTGATTCGGTCTTCCGTCGCCGCGGCGACGAGCACGGGGAGCGAAAGGCGGGCGGGGTCCGCCAGATGATCGCCGACGCGCCAGAGCCCGCGCATGGTGAGATTTTCGAGATGCCAGTCGATCAGCGCCGCCTTGGCCGCGGGCCCCGAAAGCGGCGGGCCGGCGTTCAACCAGTCCTCGATCAGCACGAAGCGACGGGCCGCCTCGCCTGACTGCTCCATTGCGGCGAAGCGGCGGAACTTTCGCGCCGCGAGGCCGGGATCAAGCTGCGCGAAAACGGCCTGGAGCGCCGTCACCGGCACGGCTCCGAAGGCTGCCGCCACCGCGTTGATCATCTGCGCCAGCCGCGCCCGCTCCCCGCTGACGCCGAGGGAGGCGAGCGCGCCGCGCATTGGCGTCATGTGGCTGAAATCCCACGGCGCGCCGATCAGCGCGAGGCGGGAGACGGAGCCCGGTCGCATTCCCGCGGCGGCTATGGAGAGGGCGCCGCCCATGCAATAGCCGAGCATCGCGGCCCGCCCGCCGCCGAGCGCCGCCGCCTGTTCGAGGGCCGGCAGGAGGCGGGCGGAGACATAGGCTGAAAGGTCGAAGCCATGCTCTTCCGGCCCGGGCTCGCCCCAGTCCAGCAACAGGGGCCGAAGTCCGCCCGCCGCAAGATGTCGCATCAGCGAGACGTCGTGGTCGAGATCGAGGATATGCCAGCGGTTGATGAGCGAGGGCGCGACGAGGACAGGCCGGCCAGAAGGCGGGCCGAAATCGAGCAGCCGCGAGGCGCCCGCGCGCCAAATCGCAGGAGGGTCGGCCAGATCGCGGAACACCGGGCTTTCCTGATAGAGGCGGAGGCCCTTCAGCAGCGCCTCGAGCCGCGCCGCACCCTCAAGCCGTAGCGCAAGCGCCATCTCCACCTCCGGAGCCGCGGCGACCCGAGCGGCCAGCCCCCGCGCCGCGTCGTCCGGCGCGAAGGCCCAAGGAAAGCGCGGATGGTCGGCCAGCGGCGCAAGGCGCGCGCCGCTCTCGAAGATTTCGGCGGCGGAGAGAAGATGAAGCATCAACGGGGCCGGCTGCCCCCGCCGGTCGGGCCGCGCGGCGGTCACCCCGCGCCGTCGCCCGGGGGCGGGCCGTTCCGCGCGCGTTCCGAGACCTGAAGCTCCCAAAGATCGAGAAAGGCCGCTGCGTCCTCGCGCAGGGGCCGCGCCGGCCAATCCTCCGGCCGCTCCGCCTCTCTGACTTCCCCGCTCATGACGCAATGATTAACGGCGCGCGCGCGCGCCGTCCATCACATCACCGGACCGGCGGAGCCCGGAGGCTCAGTTGCCTTCGAGCAGCCGGCGCGCGATCACCTGCGCCTGAATCTCCGCCGCGCCCTCGAAGATGTTAAGGATGCGCGCGTCGCAGAGGATGCGGGAGATCGGATATTCAAGCGCGAAGCCGTTCCCGCCATGGATCTGGAGGCCGTTGTCGGCGTTCGCCCAGGCGATGCGCGCGGCAAGAAGCTTCGCCATGCCCGCCTCGAGGTCGCAGCGCCGCTCCTCGTCCTTCTCGCGCGCGGAGAAGTAGGTGATCTGCCTCGCGATGTTGATCTCGGCGGCCATCATCGCAAGCTTGCCGTAGACGCGCGGAAAGGCCGCAAGCGGCTTGCCGAACTGCTTGCGCTCCAGCGCATAGCCGAGCGCGATCTCCATCGCGGATTGCGCGACCCCCACAGCCCGCGCCGCGGTCTGGATGCGGGCGCTCTCGAAGGTTTTCATCAGCTGCTTGAAGCCCTGCCCCTCCTCCCCGCCGAGGAGGTTGGCGGCCTTCACGCGGAAGCCGTCAAAGCCGATCTCGTATTCCTTCATCCCGCGATATCCGAGCACCTCGATCTCGCCGCCGGTCATCCCTTCGGCGGGGAATGGCGCTTCGTCCGTCCCGCGCGGCTTCTCGGCCAGGAACATGGAGAGGCCGCGATAGTCGCTCGTATCCGGATCGGTGCGGGCGAGGAGGGTCATCACGTCCGCCCGCGCGGCATGCGTGATCCAGGTCTTGTTACCGGTCACGACGTATTCGTCGCCGTCCTTGACCGCACGCGTGCGGAGCGCGCCGAGGTCGGAACCGGTGTTCGGCTCGGTGAAGACGGCCGTGGGGAGGATCTCCGCCGCAGCGATCTTCGGCAACCATGCGCGCTTCTGCTCCTCCGTTCCGCCGCAAAGGATCAGCTCCGCCGCAATCTCGGAGCGGGTGCCGAGCGAGCCGACGCCGATATAGCCGCGCGAAAGCTCCTCGGAGACAACGCACATCGCCATCTTGCCCATGCCGAAGCCGCCATATTCCTCGGGGATCGTGAGCCCGAAGACGCCGAGCTCCGCCATCTCCGCGATGATCTCGAGCGGGATCAGCTCGTCTTTCAGGTGCCATTCATGGGCGTGAGGCAGCACCTTGTCGTCCGCGAAACGGCGGAACTGCTCCCGCACCATCTCGAACTCGTCATCGAGCCCGGTTGCGCCGTAGGTCGCGGCCCCCTTCCGCTCGATCATCAGATCGACAAGGCGGCGACGGTTGGCATCCGTGTTGCCTTCGGCGACGAGCCGGTCGATGGCGGGTGTAGCGAGCCGCGCCGCGCTCGCGCCGATGTCGGAAAGCCGCGCCAGCTCGCCCTGGCTCATCGGAAGGCCGCCACGAAGCTGCGCGAGATATTCGCCGGCGCCGATCGCGAGGAGGAGCGCTTCCATTTCCCCGAATGCGCCTTCCGCCGCGAGACGTTCGGCCCAGCCGGAAAGCTGCCTGAGGCTCTCGGCATAGGTCGCGATCCAGGCGAGGCAATGCGCGGCGTGCTGCTCGGACTCCAGCGCGGCGTTGGAGAGGCGCGCGCCCGCGGAAACCTTCGCGCGCAGCGCAGCGCGCCCTTCCTCCAGCGCCGCCTCGACGGAGGGCAGCGCCTCCGACAGCAGGACGGCTGCGTCGAAAGGTGCCGCCTCGGGGCGGCTCAGCGCGGACTGGTTCATCTGTCTCTCCTCTTGCCGCCTGTTGCGGCGCGGAATCGATCTCTTGCGGTTGCGTGGTGAGTATAGCGCGACCTGCGCGCCGTCAACGCGCGCGCAAGGAAATGACCCGTTTCGCCGCAGGTGCGGCAAGATAGTTGCGCAGCGCCTCAGCCGGTGATTGCCCAGCCGTCCCGCCGGTGATCCGCAGCCGCCTCCAGGGCGCCCTTCGCCTCGCGCCGGGCTGCGTGGACTCCGCCGAAGAACATCGAGTCCGCCGCCCAGCCTCGCGCCTCCGGGAAGGCGCGGAGCAGCCGGGCGCGCGGCTCTTCCCCAATCCGGTCCTCGAAATCGGCCTCCGGCCACCGTTCGGCATGGAGGCGTGGCGCGGCGACCGCGTCCTCCAGGAGCATCTCCCGGTCGATCAGGTGCGAGAGCGTTTGCGCCAGCGCGCTGCGGATGCGCGCCGACCCGCCGGAGCCGAGGACGACTACGGCGCCGCTCGAATGCGTGGCGATCGTCGGCGCCATCATGGAGGCGAGACGCACGCCCGGCTCCCAGTCTTCAAGCGCCGCGCTGACGAGATCTTCCTCTCCCAGCATGTTGTTCGGCATGATCCCGGACCCCGGAACGATCAGGCCCGAACCCGACCCGTTCGAGAGCGTGAGCGCCGCCGCCATCCCCGCCCCGTCGATGACGGAAACATGCGTCGTCCCCGCCACCGCCGCGCGGCGGCCTCTCAGCTCCGCTTCGTAGCGACGGACGAGATCGGGCGCGAGGAGCCGCGCAGCGCCCGCTGCCGCATCTCCGTCGAGCGCCGCCTCGATCCGCGCCCGCGCCGTCGCCTCCAGCGCCATCGCAGTCTCCGCCGGCCCGTCTTCCGCTCGCATCAGCCGGAGCGCGAAAGCGACGAGCGCGCCGCCGAGCGCGGGCGGCGGGTTGAGGCGAAGCCGCCAGCGCCTGCGCGTCTCCTCCATCGGTTCGCGCCAGCGCGCCTCGTAGCGCCTGAGGTCGAGCGCGGTCAGGTGTGTTCCCGCCATGCCGACGAGCGCCTGCGCCGGCTCGCCCTCATGAAGGAAGCGGTCCCCCTCCAGCGCGAATGCCTCCAGCACGTCGGCGAGCTTTTCGTTTCGATAGGGAGCGCCGGCTTTCAGCGGCGCTGTCCCGTCTCCGAAGGTTCCGAGGGCGGCGGGGCTCGCCGCGACGATGGGCGCGATGATCGCCAGGACTTCGGCCTGAAAGGCGGAGAGCGCGGCGCCCTCCTTCGCCATACGGATCGCGGGCTCCGCCAGATCACGGAAGGGCGCGCGGCCAAGCCGGCGATGCGCCTCCGCCAATCCCCGCGGAACGCCCGGGGTCGCCACGGCGCCGGCTCCGATATGGAAGACTTGCCGCGCCGCGCCGAAATCGGCCGCGACCTCGCGCAGATCGACCTCTCCGAAAGCCGCCTTGCGCCGCGGCGTCTCCACGAAGAAGTCGAGGAGGCCGACCTTCCCTGAAGGCTCCCGCACCATCAGGAAGCCGCCGCCATAGAGCGAGGCTAATGCCGGCTCGGCCACGCAGGCGACGAGGGCGCCGCAGATCGCAGCGTCCGCCGCGTTGCCGCCCGCGCGAAGGATTTCCGCCGCCGCCTCCGCGACGGGGCGCGCGCCTGCGGCGACGGCGAAGCGGGGACGACCTGTCATGCGCGGCGGGTAGGCCCCGGCGGCCCCTCCGTCAAGTCAGCGCGGCTGCGCCGGGTTGAGGATCGGCGCGAAGGAGAAGACTTCGCGCCGCGCCGGGTCCGCCGTGATTTCAACCCCATGCATGTCCGGGGCCCCGAATACCTCGAGCGCGAAGAGGTTCGGCGCGGTCCGCCGGAGCGGTCTATCCAGTCCGAAGACGTGCCCGTCCCCGTGGATCAGCAAGACCGGCTTGCCGTAGGCGAGCGCGGCGTCTCGGAGCGCGGGGCCGATCCTTGCAAAGCCAGAGCCGCCTTGCCATCGCTCGCGCGGAAAGGGTTCGAACCCCTCCGCGAACATGTCTGCGTGAAGCGCGACGACAACCGCCGCCGCATCGCCCGCGACGGCGAAGCTCTCCTCCAGCCAGGCGAGCGCCGCCGCCTCCCGCGCGAAGAATTCGGCGACCGCTTCGGGATTCCGGCTCTCGAACCCGTTGTTCGAGCCGACGACATGCAGCGTCACGAACAGGATCGGGCCGGGGCGCAGCCGTGTATTCTCCGGAAAACCGGCCTTCGCCTGGCGTTCGAGCGGTTCGGGCTCCGCCCGGCGGCTCCACCTCCCTTCTCCGAAGAAGGCGGCGCGCAGGAAAGCCAGCCGCTCCCGCGGGTCATGCGCTCCTGCCGCCTCCAGATGGCAATCCGTCCAGTCGTTGTCTCCCGGCGTGAAGAGCACAGGCGCGGCGATTCTGCCGAGCAAGGCCGCTTGTTCCCGCAACGCCTCGTCGGAGCATGGCGCGGCGACGGCCTTCACGTCGCCGACATGGATGACGAGCGCCGGATCGCGGGCGTTGATCACGTCGATCAGCGCTTCATAGGCCGGCAGGACGATCTCCGGATCGCCGTTCGGCATGTCGCCGATGGCGATGAACGAGATCGGTTCCGCGGCGGCGGGCGCGGCGAAGAGAAGGGCGGCGAAAGCGGCGGCGCGACGCATCCAGCGAGGCTAGCGCGACATGACGACAATTCAGCGAAGTCCTAGGCCCAGATCTCCATCCGAAGGTCCCGCGCGTCTCGCCCCGGCTCTTCAGGCAGACGGATCGCGTCTCCCGCTATCCGGCGGCGGGCGACATGGGCGAGGATGCAGGCGTCAAGGAGGTCGTCTTCTCCCCAGCGGCCTGTTCGAGGGCCGAGCGTGAGGCCGAGCGAGGAAGGATCGTAGCCGAGGCGGGAAAGAAGCTCGCGCCGCGCCGCGCGCCCCTCCGGGCGCTTTTTCGGCGCCAGCGTCTCCCCCGCGGCAAGGGCGAAGGCGATCTCGGGGTGTCCCTCGCAGAGACGATCCTGGATCTCCGGGGTCGCCGTCCTGTCCGCATCGTCGATCTTGTCGAGGATGTTGAAGCTCTGGACGGATAAGCGAGGCCCTTCCGACGCCCGGTTCACTGTCCCATGGTCCGCGCCCGCCCTCCAGAGCGCGAGCGCCGGGCGCGGCGGGGCCGGAAAGACGCGGGAGCCTACGCCGCGCCATCCGGCCCGGTTGCGCGAAGAGAGCATGGCCCGCGCGGCGGCGTCCGTCTCTCGCCGCTCGGTCCAGCCGCCGGGCAGGCCGATGGGCGTGTCGACGATGATCATTGCAAGGGGGAAAGCACAGAGGAGTTCGGCGAGGCGCGGGAAAATCGCCGCGCCGCCGCCAGCCTCAACAGCCAGCCAGCCGGCGCGGCATCCATCCGCGCCGACGGCCTTCACCGGTTTCAGGCCGCTTTGGGCGCCGCGGCTTTCACGTCGCCGCCGACATGCGGTTCGTACTGTGTGAAGTTGGCGACGAACATCTCGACCAGCTTCTTCGCCTGAGCGTCATAAGCGGCCTTGTCCGCCCAGGTGCGCCGCGGGTCGAGGATGACGTCGGCGACGCCGGGCACGGAGATCGGCACCTCGAAACCGAAATTCGGGTCCGTCCGGAACTCGACCTTGTTGAGCGAGCCGTCGAGCGCGGCTGACAGGAGCGCGCGCGTGGCCCTGATCGGCATACGAGAGCCCTCGCCGTGGGCGCCCCCGGTCCAGCCGGTGTTCACGAGCCAGCAACGCGAGCCCTCGCTCGCGATCCGGTCGCGCAGCAATGCGCCATAGACTTCGGGCCGGCGCGGCATGAAGGGCGCGCCGAAGCAGGTGGAGAAGGTCGGCTGCGGTTCAGTCACGCCCTTTTCGGTGCCCGCCACCTTGGACGTGAAGCCCGATAGGAAGTGATACATCGCCTGCGCCGGCGTCAGGCGCGCGATGGGCGGAAGCACGCCGAATGCGTCGCAGGTCAGCATCACCACGTTCTTTGGCGCGCCGCCGCGGCCTGTCGTGGAGGCATTGGAGATATAGGGGAGCGGATAGGCGCAGCGCATGTTCTGCGTCAGGCTCGAGTCCTCGAAATCCAGCGCCTTGGTGTAGGGATCGTAGACCATGTTCTCGATCACCGTCGCGAAGCGCGAGGTCGTGGCGTAGATCTCGGGCTCCGCCTCGGGGCTTAGCGAGATCGTCTTGGCGTAGCAGCCGCCTTCGAAGTTGAACGTCCCTTCGTCCGACCAGCCATGCTCGTCATCCCCGATCAGCGTGCGGGACGGGTCGGCGGAAAGCGTCGTCTTGCCGGTGCCGGAGAGGCCGAAGAACACGGCCGTCTCCTCCGGCTTGCCCGGCGCGTGGTTGGCCGAGCAGTGCATCGGCATCACGCCCTTCGCCGGCAGGAGGAAGTTGAGGAGTGTGAAGACCGACTTCTTGTTCTCGCCGGCATAGGACGTCCCGCCGATCAAGACGAGTTTCTCCTCGAAGGAGATCGCGATCACCGTCTCTGAGCGGCAGCCATGCTTTGACGGGTCCGCAAGGAAGGAGGGGCAGTTCACCACGGTGAAGCCGGGCAGGAAGCCGGCGAGCTCCGCCTGTTCCGGCCGGCGGAGGAGGTGGCGGATGAAGAGCGCGTGCCACGCCAGCTCCGTCACCATGCGGACGTTGAGCCGGTGGGCCGGGTCAGCCCCGGCGAAGAGGTCCTGAACGAAATAGTCGCGGCCCGCCATGTGGCTGAACATGTCCGCCTTTAGTCTGGCGAAAGCCTCCCTCGCCATAGGTGGGTTGTTCTCCCACCAGATCGCGTCCTTCACCGAGGGCTCGTCGACGACGAACTTGTCCTTCGGGGAGCGGCCCGTGTGCTTTCCGGTCGTCGTCAGAAGGGCTCCGCCCTGGCCGATCTCCCCCTCGCCGCGCGCGACGGCATGCTGCATCAGCGCCGGTTCGAGCAGGTTGTAGTGGACGGCGGAGAAGCCGCCTGCGCCAAGGGCTTCAAGCGGGGCGTCCGGATTGTGGACGCCTGTGACGATGGTCGGTTTCGGACCCGTGTCCATGACGGCGCGTTCCCTCTTCTTCGACGGGAGGCCCACGCCGCCCCGCCCTGATGCCCCGGCTTAAAAGAACCGCGCCGCCGACGGTGCGGGCCGGGAGGCTCCGCCGGTGATTCGCGCAACATTCTTGCTTGAGCGTCCTATATCAGAACGATGACAGGAGCGAAGCCCGCGATGTGCGAAGGATTGGCGCAGGAGCCCGACGCATTGCGGCGGCGCCCCTGCGCTTGTATTGACGATGTTAAGTTGATCACGCGGGGAGGGATGGCATGCCGGTGATAGCGCTGGTGGACGATGATCGGAACATCCTGACCTCCGTTCAGATGGCGCTCGAGAACGAGGGTTACGAGGTCCGCACCTACACGGATGGAGCCTCGGCGCTGGCCGCGATGACACAAAGCGCGCCGGACATGGCCGTGCTCGACATCAAGATGCCGCGGATGGACGGGATGGAGCTGCTCCGCCGCCTGCGTCAGAATTCCGACCTGCCGGTGATCTTCCTCACCTCGAAGGACGAGGAGATCGACGAGGTGCTCGGCCTGCGCATGGGTGCTGACGACTACGTTCGCAAACCCTTCTCGCAACGTCTGCTCATCGAGCGTATCCGCGCGGTGCTCCGCCGCCGCGAGGCGCAGGATGACGGCGCCGAACGCGCCGAGGCGGACAAGGTGCTCATCCGCGGGCGGCTCGTGATGGACCCGCTCCGCCATGCCTGCTCCTGGGGCGGCAAGCCCGTCGTCCTGACTGTGACGGAGTTCCTGATCCTCCAGGCGCTCGCGCAGCGTCCCGGTTTCGTGAAGAGCCGGGACCAGCTGATGGACGCCGCCTACGACGACCAAGTCTATGTCGACGACCGGACCATAGACAGCCACATCAAGCGCGTGAGGAAGAAGTTCCGCGCGGTGGACGACGAATTCTCCTCGATCGAGACGCTGTACGGCGTCGGTTACCGCTACAAGGAGGTCTGAGCGGGGGCCGATGGACCATAAGGCGGGGGACCGGAGGGCGGGCCGCGGGCCGAAACGGCGGAGCCGCCCCCCCGATCTCGGCTGGGAGAGCGTCATCCTCCCCGCGGCCGCGTGGCTGGGCCTTGTCGCCGAGGAGAGCCTCCGCAACCGCCGCACCGTCCGCGCCCGCCATCGGCGCATCCGCAACAGGCTGCGGCGCGGCGCGATCTCTCCGGCCAACTCGCTCGCCCGGCGCATCGTCGCATTCAACCTTATCGGGCTCGGCCTGCTAGTCACCGGCGTCCTGATCCTCAATTCCTTTCGCGACGGGCTGATCGAGCAGCGGGGCGAGAGCCTTCAGACCCAGGGAGAGATCATCGCTGTGGCTGTGGCTGAGGCGGCCGGGACCGGGCCTTCCGGGACCAGGTTCGATCCGGTGCGGGCGAACGAGGTGCTGAAGCGGCTGGTGGAGCCAACCGGCCTCCGCGCCCAGATTTTCGACCGCGCCGGAAGACTTACGGGCGATACCCGCGCGCTACTGCCCGGCTCGGGCCGGATCGAGGTGCTGCCGTTGCCTCCCCCCGGGGCGGCGCCTTCTGGCTCGCCGCTGGCGGTGATAGAGCGGTCGTATCGCCGCGCGCTGCGGTTCTTCATGGGGGAGCCGCCGCTCTATCGTGAAACGCCCGAGGGCGGGCTGGCCGAGGAACGGGAGGTCTTCGCCGCGCTCCGCGGCGGCGTGGCGCGCTGGGAGCGGATCAATTCCGAGGGGGAACTGATCGTCTCCGTTACAGTGCCGATCCAGCGGTTCAAGGCGGTGCTCGGCGTGCTCATGCTTTCGACCGAGGGGGGGGACATCGACGAGATTGTACGTGCGGAGCGGCGGAGCATCATCGCCGTCTTCTTCTTTGCGCTCTCTATCTCCATCGCGTTGTCGGTCCTTCTCGCCAACACCATCGCCAAGCCGATCCGACGACTTGCCGAGGCGGCGGAGGCGGGCGGGGCGCAGGAAGCGCGACCGATCAACCCCCAGCGAATCCGGTTCCCCGACCTAACGGCGCGGACGGACGAGATCGGCTATCTCTCTTCCGCCCTCCGCCGGATGACGGAGGCGCTATACGAGCGGATCGATGCGATCGAGAGCTTCGCCGCCGACGTCGCGCACGAGATCAAGAACCCGCTCACCTCGCTCCGCTCCGCAGTCGAGACACTGAGGATCGCGAAGACGCCGGAGATGCAGGCGCGGCTCCTGGAGGTGATCCAGAAGGACGTCGGCAGGCTCGACCGGCTGGTGACGGACATCTCCAACGCCTCCCGGCTCGACGCGGAGCTGACCCGGGAAGAGATGGAGAGCTTCGACATTGTCGATCTGATGGAAGCGATAGCGGCGATGAACGAGGCGCCCGCCGCCGCGCGCGGGGCGCGGATCGAAGTCGCGCCGGGGCCGTTTCCGCTCGAAGTCCGGGGGCTCCAGGGCCGAATCGGACAGGTGCTGCAGAACCTCGTCGGCAATGCGCTGACCTTCTCGCCCAAGGGCGCCGCCGTGAAGATCGCGGCGGAACGTCGCGCCAACGGCGTGCGCGTCACGGTGGAGGACGAGGGGCCCGGCGTGCCGGACGAGAATCTGACGACGATCTTCGAGCGCTTCTATTCCCAGCGCCCGGACGAGGAGGCTTTCGGCGACCATTCTGGTCTGGGCCTGTCGATCTCGAAGCAGATCGTGGAGGCGCATGGCGGGACGATCTGGGCGGAGAACATCCGGCCCATCGGCGCCGCCAAGGCGCCGCCCGCCGGCGCCCGTTTCACCTTCGAGCTGCCGCTTTGAGCGCAAGCCCGCTGCATGGCGCGGCCGTCTCCCATGCGGGGGGCTGCCTCCTGATCCTCGGCAGGTCCGGGACAGGCAAGTCCACGCTCGCGCTGGAGATGGCCGGGCTCGGCGCGGGGATCGTGGCGGATGATCTCGTCCTCCTCTCGCCCGCAAATGGCTGCCTCATCGCTGCGCCGCTCCGCCCTGGCGCGACTGTGCTCGTCGAGGCGCGCGGGCTTGGCCTTCTGCGGCTACCGGCCGCGCCGCCCGCGCCGCTTCGCCTCGTGCTCGATCTGGACCGCGAGGAGGAGGCGCGCCTTCCGCCGCGTCGCTACTGGTCGCATGCGGGCGTCTCCGTTCCTCTCCTCCTCCGGCCGGCGCGGCTCCTGGCGGCGGCGCTTTTCCTCGCCCTTGCTTCGGGCGGGCCGGAGGATCCGGAAGCGCTGCCGCCCTTGCGCTGAGCGGCGCGCTTGACCAAGCTGTTAACCAATTCATGTTGCGGTGCGCCGCGACTCGGCTTCAGGCGGGAAAACGAATGATCGGTCTGGTTATCGTGGCCCATGGAGGCCTCGCACGTGAGCTTCTCGCGGCGACGGAGCATGTGGTCGGCCCGCAGCCCGGCGCCGTCGCCATTTCCACGAGCCCCGATGACGACCTCTCATCCAAACAGGCCGAGATCGATGCGGCCGTCGCTTCCGTATCCGACGGATCGGGGGTGGTCCTTGTGACGGATATGTTTGGCGGCACGCCCTGCAACCTCGCCATCGGGTGCATGGGCGAGGGCGTGGAGGTGATCTACGGCGCGAACCTGCCGATGCTCGTGAAGCTCGCCAAGTCGCGCACCCGCCCGCTTGGCGAGGCGGCGGACGCCGCGATCGAGGCCGGGCGCAAATATGTCGACGGCGCGAGCCGCATGCTGCAGGCCAAGGCGGTCTGACCGGCCTTGCCGCGCCGTCGCCTCCTGATCCGGAACGAGAAGGGGCTTCATGCGCGCGCTTCCGCGCGCTTCGTCGAGACTGTCGAGCGGTTCGACGCGCGCGTGGAAGTGATGCGGGATGGGCTCTCCGTCTCCGGCGACTCGATCATGGGGCTCCTCATGCTTGGCGCCGCACAGGGCGCGACGCTCGAAATAGAGGCGGAAGGGCCGGAAGCGGAGGCGCTGCTCGCCGCTCTGGCCGCGTTGCTCGAGGACCGGTTCGGGGAGCGGCGCTGAACCCTGTCAGACCCGGCGAGCCGGGCAGCCGATCAAATGGTCGTTCACCATCCCGGTCGCCTGCATGAAGGCGTAGACGATGGTCGGCCCGCAGAATTTGAAGCCCCGCGACTTCAGCGCCTTCGACAACTCGCGGCTTAGCGGGGTCTCCGCCGGGACATCGCTCATTCGCTCGAAGCTGTTGACGATGGGCGCGCCGCCGGTGAAATCCCAAAGGAAGCGGGAGAAGGGCTCGGCCCCGCCCATCTTCGTCCATGCGCGGGCGCCGGCGATCGTCGCCTCGATCTTGCCGCGGTGCCGCACGATGCCGGGATCGGCCAGCAGCCGCGCGACGTCCGCCTCCCCATAGTGCGCGATCCGCTCCGGCTCGAAGCTGTCGAAGGCGGCGCGGAACCCCTCCCGCTTCCTCAGGATCGTGATCCAGGCGAGCCCGGCCTGAAAGCCGTCGAGGATCAGTTTCTCGAAGAGCGCCCGGCCGTCTCGTTCGGGCCGGCCCCATTCCTCGTCATGATACGCGACGTAGAAAGGGTCCGACCCGCACCAGGGGCACCGCCCTTCGAAACCTTCATCTCTCATCGCGTCCTCCCGCCCTCTGACGGCCAAGAGCTATCCGCAAGGGCGACGCAAGGCGAGCGTGGCGGTTAACGTCTCGCCCTAAGGTCTCTGCTACGCAGTTACCGGAAAGCGGCGGACATGATTCGAAAGTTTGGCGCTTCGGTCTCTCAGGGCGGGGGGGGCGTGCATGAGCGGTGTCATGGTGTTGAACGCGGCCCTCGGCGGCGTCGGAGGAGCGAAGGGCGCGCGCAGGGTGGGAGCCGTGGTTCCGGGGCGGGACGGTCTGAAGGTCGGCTTCGGCCGGATTGCAGGGCCTGCGGCGCTGATTGTGGCGACGGCCGGCGCGCTCGGCGGCGTGAACCGAATCTACGGGCATGAGGCGGGGGACCGCCTGATCGCCGACGCCGCGGCGCGACTAGCCCATGCGCTGCCGCCGCGCGGCTGCCTCGCCAAGCTTTCAGGAGCGAAGTACGCCGTTCTTGTCCCCGCCGCCTCGCCCGAGGCGGCGCATGACCTTGCGCGCGACCTGGCTGACGCGATGGCCGCCGCCCTTTCCGGCCCATCGGTGGACCCTCGCCTCGGCCTTGCCTGGACCCCATCGCTTCAGCCCGGGCAGGAGGAGGCGCTGATCGCCGCCGCGCTCGGCGCGCTCGACAGGGCCAAGGCGGACGGGGCGGAGATCGAGATCTCCCTTCTCGACGACGAGGCGGAGCGGGATGCGCTCGGTCGCGCCCGTCGCGCGCTCGACGCGATCCGTACGGGCGGAGCCAGTATCGCGCTGCAGCCGGTCGTGGCCGCCGACGCCTCGAAGCGAATCCTTTTCCGTGAGGCCTTGATCCGCGTCTCCGGCTCTTCGGGCGCGGCGATGCCGGCGCAGGACTTCATGCCGGAGCTCGAACGACTGGGAATGACCGAGGAAGTGGACGTCGCCGCGCTCTCCCTCGCCTTCGATGCGCTGGCGCGCGACCCCTCGACCCGCGTATCGGTCAATCTTTCCGGAGCGGCCATGACGCGGCGGAAATGGCCCGAGGCTTTCGCCGCGTTCGCCGCCGCCGCGCCAGACTGCGCCGCGCGGCTGATCGTCGAGGTGACGGAGGAGGCTGCGATCGCCCGCGCCGGGGCCGCATCGTCTCTCTTTGCGCTGATCCGCAAGCATGGAGCCGCGCTCGCGCTGGACGATTTCGGGGCTGGCCGCACGTCCTTCCGCCACCTGCGGGACTTTCGCTTCGACCTCGTGAAGATCGATGGCGGGTTCATCCGCGGCATCGATTCCTCGGCGGACAATCAGATGCTGGTCTCCGCGCTCGTCGCCATTGCGCGGCAATTCGACATGATGGTGGTCGCCGAATTCGTGGAGACGGCTGCGGAAGCGCGCACTCTGCGCGGCATCGGCATAGACGGTTTCCAGGGCTTCTTCTTTGGCCGGCCCGCTCTCGTGTGGTCCGGGCCGGACTCGGCGGAGCGGGGCGCAGCCGGCTGAGCCCGCGCCGCCTCAGTTCTTGCCGGAAATCCGGTCGAGCTGGGTCTGCATCTGCTTGAGCTGGGTCTTCAGCTCGGAGAGTTCGTCTTGCGCCGGCTGCCCCTTGGCGCTCCGCCGCTCGTGATCGGCGCCGCCGAAGGGCGTGAACATGCGCATCGCCTGATTGAACATCTCCATGTTCCGCCGCGTTAGCGCCTCGAAATTCTCCATGCCGGGGGCGGCGCCGAAGAGCCGCGTGACGCTCTCCCGCATCTGTTCCTGATTGCGGGCGAAGGCGTCCATGGACGCTTCGAGGTAACCTGGAACGACGCTCTGCAGCGAATCGCCGTAGAGGCTGATGATCTTCCGGAGGAAGTTGGTCGGGAGCATGGAGGCGCCCTTGGTCTCCTCCTCGAAGATGATCTGGGTCAGAACCGCGCGGGTGATGTCCTCTCCCGTCTTCGCGTCGCGAACCACGAAATCCTGCCCGTCGCGGACCATGCCGGCGAGATGATCGAGTGTCACGTAGCTCGAGCGAGCTGTGTTGTAGAGTCGACGGTTCGCATATTTCTTGATGATGACCGGCTCGGTTCCGCCGCCCGTCGTCGCAGTCTCAGCCGTCGCCGCCATGCCGCGCTCCCTTGCCCATGATCGCGACCTTATGCCCCCCTCATGCCGCGCCGCAACCTCAATTCGCCGCGCCGCGTCATGCTGAGGCCGTTCAGCCCAGCAGCGCCGCGAGGATCGCGTTGAGGACGGGCCTTCCCGCGGCCGTGGCGGCTAGCCGGCCTCCCTCGCGCCTGAGGAGGCCTTCTTCGGCGAGCGGCGCGATGCGCGCCTCCGGGATTGGCGCGCCGGCGAGGCGGGCGTGGCGAACGAGGTCCATCCCCTCGGTCAGCCTGAGGGCCATGAGCGCGTATTCGTCGCTCTCCGCCCCTTCGGGCAGCAGCTCCGGCTCGGGGGGCGGCGCGGCGAGCCAGCGGCCCGGGTCCCGCTCCGTCTCGGTCGCGTGACGCCGCCCGCCGAGCGTGAGGCGCCCATGCGCGCCGGGGCCGATCCCGGCATAGTCTCCATAGCGCCAGTAGATGAGGTTGTGACGGCTCTCCGAGCCGGGCCGCGCGTGATTGGATATCTCGTAGGCGGGCATCCCGGCCGCCAACAGCGTCTCCTGCGTCGCGAAATAGAGATCTGCGGCGCGATCGTCCGGCGGCAGGCCGCGGAGGCGGCCGCGCTCATGGAGTTCCCCGAAACGGGTGCCCGGTTCGATGGTGAGCTGGTAGAGCGATAGGTGATCGACCGCCATTGATACGGCTTCGTAGAGCTCCGCCGCCCATGCCTCCGGGGTCTGGTCCTGCCTTGCATAGATGAGATCGAAGCTCACACGGGCGAAGGCATCGCGCGCGACAGCGAATGCCGCTCGCGCCTCGTCGGCGGAATGCGTGCGGCCGAGGAGGCGAAGGTCCCGGTCGTTCAGCGCCTGCGCGCCCATCGAGACGCGGTTGACCCCGCCGGCGGCGAAAGCGCGTAGCTTGCCCGCCTCCACCGATGTCGGGTTCGCCTCCAGCGTGATCTCGGCGTCGGGAGCCAGGCCCCAGAGACGGTCCGTCGCTTCGATCAGCGCGCCGACTGTGGCGGGCTCCATGAGGGAGGGCGTGCCGCCGCCGAAAAAGATCGTGTCCGCGCGGCGCGCGCCTGTGAGCGCGCGCGCCGCCTCCATCTCGCCGATCAGGCGGGCGCGGAAGGCGTCATGGTCCACCGTGCGGGCGACATGGGAGTTGAAGTCGCAATAGGGGCACTTCGCGAGGCAGAAGGGCCAGTGGATATAGATCCCGAAGCCAGCCGCGCACCAGTCCTCTTCGTCGCTCAAGCCCGGCTCCGCCGCGCCGCGGCCGGGATGAGGGCGCTGGCCTTGGCTGCGATCTCCGCGGCGTCGAGCCCGGCCTTGCGATACATCGCGTCGGGGCTGTCCTGATCAAGGAACTCGTCGGGAAAGACCATCACGCGCATGCGAAGGCCGCCGTCCAGCATCCCCTCCTCGGCGAGCAGGTGCATGACATGGGCGCCGAAGCCGCCCATCGCCCCTTCCTCAACCGTCACCAGCGCCTCATGCTCCCGCGCGAGGCGGAGAATGAGGTCACGGTCCAGCGGCTTGGCGAAGCGCGCGTCAGCGACAGTCGCAGGCAAGCCTTCCGCCTCCAGCATCTCCGCCGCACTGAGGCATTCCTGAAGCCGCGCGCCGAAGGAGAGGAGGGCGATGCGCGCCCCTTCCTTAACGATCCGGCCGCGGCCGATCTCCAGCGGCGCACCGAATTCCGGCATCTCGCAGCCCACACCTTCGCCCCGCGGAAAGCGGAAGGCGGAAGGCCGGTCATCGATCGCGCGGGCCGTGGCGACCATGTGGCGAAGCTCCGCCTCGTCTGACGCCGCCATGACGACGAAGCCGGGCAGGTTGGCGAGAAATGCGATGTCGAAGCTGCCGGCATGGGTCGCCCCGTCGGCCCCAACCAGCCCCGCGCGGTCGATTGCGAAGCGGACGGGAAGCTTCTGGATCGCCACGTCGTGCACGACCTGATCGTAGCCGCGCTGAAGGAAGGTGGAATAGAGCGCGCAGAAGGGTTTCATGCCGCCCGCCGCCATGCCGGCTGCAAAGGTCACGGCATGCTGCTCCGCGATGCCGACATCGAAGCAGCGTGCGGGGAAGCGCTCCGCGAAGAGGTTGAGTCCCGTCCCGTCCGGCATCGCGGCGGTGATCGCGACGATCTTCGCGTCGCGTTCGGCCTCGGAGATTAGCGAAGTCGCGAAAACCTTGGTGTAGGCGGGCGCGTTGGAGGGCGCCTTCTTCTGCTCCCCGGTCAGGACGTCGAAGCGGCCCGTGGCGTGCCCCTTGTCCCGCGCGCGCTCCGCCGGGGCGTAGCCCTTGCCCTTCTTGGTGAGGACATGGATCAGAACCGGCCCGTCGGCGCGCGACTTCACGGTGCGCAGGACGGGAAGGAGCTGGTCGAGATCATGGCCGTCGATCGGCCCGACATAGGAGAATCCGAGAGATTCGAAGAGCGTGCCGCCGACCGTCATCGCCTTCATCGCGTCCCGCGCGCGGCGCGCGCCCTCCCGGAACGGCTCGGGGAGGAGGGAGGCGGCGGTCTTGGCCGCGGCCTTGAGGTCCTGGAAGGGGGCGCCGGCGTAGAGGCGCGTCAGGTATTTCGACATCGCGCCGACGGGCGGGGCGATGGACATCTCGTTGTCGTTGAGGATGACGAAGAGCCGCTTGCCGAGCCCCCCGGCATTGTTCATCGCCTCGTAGGCCATGCCGGCGGAGAGCGCGCCGTCCCCGATCACCGCGATGGCGTCCCCCGGATCTCCGCCGAGATCCCGCGCCGCGGCGAAGCCGAGGGCGGCGGAGATCGAGGTGGAGGAATGGGCGGCCCCGAACGGGTCGTATTCGCTCTCGGACCGCTTGGTGAAGCCGGAAAGCCCGCCGCCCGTGCGGAGCGTGCGGATGCGGTCGCGCCGCCCGGTCAGGATCTTGTGCGGATAGCACTGGTGCCCGACATCCCAGATCAGCTTGTCCCGCGGCGTGTCGAACACGGCGTGGATGGCGACGGTCAGCTCAACGACGCCAAGCCCGGCGCCGAGATGCCCGCCGGTGACGGAGACGGCGGAAATCGTCTCGGCGCGGAGTTCGTCCGCCAGCCGGCGCAGCGACCTGTCGTCGAGCTTCCGGAGGTCGGCCGGGCCTTCGACCCTGTCGAGCAGCGGCGTCTTCGGACGGTTGTCGCTTCCTTCGGCCATGCGGCCCTCTCCTCCTCAGGCGGTGCGGCTTACCGCGAAGCGCGCCGCCGCTTCAAGCGCCGCCGCCCTCGGCCCGAAGGGCGCGAGGCGCAGCGCCGCCTCATCCGCCAGCGCGGCGGCGCGGGCGCGGGCGGTTTCGAGCCCGAGGAGAGAGACGTAGGTCGCCTTTCCCGCTTCTCCATCCTTGCCGAGCCGCTTGCCCGCCGCCGCCTCGTCCCCCGTCGCGTCCAGGATGTCGTCGGCGATCTGGAAAGCGGCGCCGAGAGCGGCGCCATAGGCGACGAGCGCGGCGCGCGCCTCCGCGTCCGCGCCGCCGAGAACGGCGCCGATCTCCGCCGCCACGCGGATCAGGGCGCCTGTCTTCTTCGCCTGCAGCGCCGCGATCTCCTCCACCGTGAGAGGCCGCTCCGCCGTTTCCGCCGCGATGTCGAGCGCCTGTCCGCCGACCATGCCGGCGAAGCCGGAGGCGCGGGCGAGGATCAGGCACATTTCCGCCCGCCTCGCCGGGTCGGGATGCGCGGCGGGGTCGGCGAGGAGTTCGAAGGCGAGGGTCTGGAGCGCGTCCCCCGCCAGCACCGCCGTCGCCTCGTCCCATTCGACATGGACGGTGGGGAGGCCGCGGCGAAGGTCGTCATCGTCCATGCAGGGGAGATCGTCATGGACGAGGGAATAGGCATGGAGGCATTCGAGGGCGGCGGCCGCACGGTCCGCCCCCGCCTCCTCTGCGCCGAAGAGCGCAGCGGTCTCGATCACGAGGAAGGCGCGGAGCCGCTTGCCGCCGGCCAGCGCCCCGCGGCGCATCGCGGCGGCGAGCCGCCCTTCCGCGCCCGCCCCCTCAGGCGGCAGCGCGGCGTCGAGCGCGGCTTCCGCCCGGCGCGCGGAGGCGGCGAGGCGCGCGGCGAAGGCGCGCTCGGCCTCGGGGCTCATTCGGCGTCGAAAGGTTCGGCGCCCTTCGCCGCGCCGTCCGCCCCGGCGACGATCTTCCGCACGCGCAACTCCGCGTCCTTCAGCCTCTCGTCGCAGCGCTTCCGGAGCGCCTCTCCGCGTTCGTAGAGATCGAGCGATTCGTCGAGCGGGGCGGCGGCGTTCTCGAGCTTCGCCACGATGGCCTCGAGCTCCGTCATCGCCTCCTCGAAGCTCATCTCCGCGATGGGTTTCCCGCTCATCCCGCCCGCTCCTTCAGCACCCGGACATGCGCGGCGACGGAAGCCGCCAGCGCCCCGAGGTCATAGCCGCCTTCGAGGAGGGAGACCACCCGCCCCCCGCAATGCTTCGCGGCGAGGTCGCAGAGCCGGCCGGTGATCCAGGCGAAGTCCGCCTCCTCCAGCCGAAGCTCCGCCAGCGGGTCCGCCCGGTGGGCGTCGAACCCGGCGGAGATGATGATGAGTTCGGGCGCGTGGGCGTCGATGGCGGGCAGCAGCCGTTCCTCCCATGCGCGCTCGAAGGCGGCGCGGCCGGCGCCGGCGGGAAGGGTGGCGTTGAAGACGTTGCCGACGCCGGTCTCATCCTCCATCCCCGTGCCGGGATAGAGCGGGGACTGGTGGGAGGAGCAGAAGACGGCCCGCGCCTCCCGCTCCAGCACGTCCTGCGTGCCGTTGCCGTGATGGACGTCGAAATCCGCGACCGCGACGCGGGCGAGGCCGTGCGCCTCCAGCGCGTGGAGGGCTGCGACGGCGGCGTTCGAATAGAGGCAAAAGCCCATCGCCCGCTCCCGCTCCGCATGGTGGCCGGGCGGGCGCATGGCGGAGAAGGCGGCCTGCGCCTCCCCGCCCAGCACCATGTCCACCGCCTTCACCGCGGCCCCGGCGGCGCGGCGCGCGGCTTCGAGCGTGCCCGGGGACATGTGCGTGTCCGGGTCGAGCGCGCGGGAGCCGGCGGCGGGCGCGGCGGCCTCGATGGCGGCGAGGTAGCGTTCGGGATGGGCGCGGAGCAGGGCCGCCCGCGCCGCCTCCGGCGCCTCGACCCGCAGCGCGTCGACGAAATCCGGCGCGGCGAGGGCGGCGGAGACGGCCTCGAACCGCGCGACGCGCTCCGGGTGGCCCGGCGGCGTCTCGTGCCCGAGGGCGGCGGGATGGGAGAGGAGGGCGTAGGTCATCGCCCTAGGATCGGGCGGGCGGGCGCCGTCGTCAAGCCGCGCTTCGGGCCCGGGCCAAGGCGTGTGCACACGCTGTGCAAGGGGGTCAAATATATGATATAAAAGAGCAATCAGAAAAACCGCGCAGAAAACGCGGGCGCCCCGCACAGCCGCTTTCGCTGTCCTCCACCGGGACCATCTCGCCACGGCGAAGGCGAGCGCCGCCTCAGCCCGTCACCTCCGTCAGGAGCGGCGTCCCCGCCAGATGCGCCTTGATGTTGTCCACCACCAGTTGCCCCATCGCCGCGCGCGTCCTCACCGTCGCGCTGCCCTGGTGGGGGGAGAGGACGGTGTTGGGCATGGACAGGAGGTCCGGATGGGGGCGGGGCTCGTCCTCGAAGACGTCAAGCGCGGCGCCGCCGAGCGCGCCACTCTTCAGCGCCTCCACCAGCGCCGCCTCGTCCACCACCGCGCCGCGGGAGACGTTGACGAGCCGGCCCTCGGGCCCGAGCGCGGCCAGCACCTCGGCGTTCACCAGCTTTCGCGTCTCCGGCCCGCCGGGGGTGATGACGACGAGCCAGTCCGCCGCCTTCGCCATCTCCGTCAGCGAGGCGAAATAGCGGAAGGGCTGGCCCGGCTGCTCGCTCCGGCCGTGATAGACGACCTCCATCTTCATCGCGACGAGGCGGCGGGCGATCTCCTTCCCGATCCGGCCGAGGCCGACGATGCCCGCGGTCGCGCCGGTGAGTTCGGCGGTGAGGGGGAAGTTGCCCTTCGCCGCCCAGTCGCCGCGCCGCGTGTAGGCCTCTGCTTCCGGAATGCGGCGGGCGAGGGCGATCATCAGGCCGACCGTGATCTCCGCCATCGCGTCGTTCAGCACGTCCGGCGTGTTGGTGACGCGGACCGCGCGGGCGTTCGCCGCGGGCACGTTGATGTTGTCGTAGCCGACGCCGTAGGAGGAGATGAGCTTCAGCGCGGGCAGCTCCGCCATCAGCGCGGGGGGGCAGCCCCAGTGCCCGTCCGTCGCCACGATCTCCACCTTCGGGCCGACCTCGCGGAGGAAGGCCGCCCTGTCCTCCGCCTCCCAGAGCCGGTGGACGTTTCCGAGGCGCGCGATCTCCTCCATGCAGACTGGGTGCATCGGGGCGATCATCAGGATGTCGGTCATCGGAGTTCCTCCAGGGCTTTTTCGATCAGGGCGTCGGCGGGCAGCGCCACGTCGAGCGCCAGATGCGGCTCGCCCGCCCCCGGCGGCTCGAGCGTGGCGAACTGGCTGTCGATGAGGGCCGTCGGCATGAAATGGCCGGTGCGGAGCGTCATGCGCTTCGCGATCTCCTCCCGGCTCCCCGTGAGGTGGACGAAGAAGATCGGCTCGCCCGCGCCCGCCGCCAGCCGCTCCCGATAGGCGCGGCGGAGGGCGGAGCAGGCGATGACGGCGCGGCCCGCCTTCGGCGCGGCGGCGGCGATGGCGTCGAGCCAGGGCCAGCGGTCTTCGTCCGTAAGGGGCGTGCCGGCGCTCATCTTGGCGATGTTGGACGGGGGGTGCAGCGCGTCCGCCTCAAGAAAGGCGGCGCCAAGGCCGGCGGCGACGCCTTGCCCGATGGTGGACTTGCCGCAGCCGGCGACGCCCATGACGCAGACGAGGCGGGGCGATCTCATGCCGCGAAATACCGGTCCAGCACGCCGCGATAGATGCGGGCGAGGGCGCGGATCTCCTCCACCGGGGCGCTCTCGTCCACCTGGTGCATGGTCTGGCCGACAAGGCCGAACTCGGCCACCGGGCACATCGCCTTCACATAGCGGGCGTCCGAGGTGCCGCCGGTGGTGGAGAGGGCGGGGCGAAGGCCCGTCTCCGCCTCCGCCGCGTCCGAGATGATGTCGGAGAGGCGGCCGGGCTCGGTGATGAAGCTCTCGCCGGAGACGCGAAACTCCGTCTCGATCGTCACGCCGGTTCCGGCGCTCGCGGCGGCGGCCTCCTGCAGCAGCATCAGTGCGAGGGATTTCGACGTGTGGGCGTCATTGAAGCGTATGTTGACGGTCGCCCGCGCCCGCTCGGGGATGACGTTGGAGGCGGGGTTGCCGACGTCCACCGTGGTGATCTGGAGCGTAGAGGGGTCGAAATGCGCCGTCCCCCGGTCCAGGTCCCGGCTCGCCAGCCGGTCCAGGAGGCGCATGAGCGGGTGGAGCGGGTTGGCGGCGCGGTGGGGATAGGCGGTGTGGCCTTGCCGGCCGGTCGCGGTGAACTTCACCGTCATCGAGCCGCGCCGGCCGATCTTGATCATGTCGCCGAGGCGTTCGGGGCAGGTCGGCTCGCCGACGAGGCAATGGGCGAGGCTTTCGCCATTGGCGCGCATCCAGTCGAGAATCGCCGGCGTGCCGTCGACCGACTCGCCCTCCTCGTCGCCGGTGATGAGGAGCGCGACGGTTCCCGCGCCGCCTTCGGCCCGGTAGGCGGCGGCGGCGGCGGCGAAGGCGGCGACGCCGGATTTCATGTCCACCGCGCCGCGGCCCCAGATTCGGCCCTCCGCGATCTCGGCGCCGAAGGGCGGATGCGTCCAGTCCGCCGGCTCGCCCGGCGGCACGACGTCGGTATGGCCGTTGAACCCGAAGACGGGGCCGCCCGTTCCCGCCTTGGCGAAGAGGTTTGCGATCCCGTTCCGGTCGCAGCGATGCACGACGAAGCCGGCGGCTTCGAGCCGTTCGGCAAGGAGCGGGATCGCGCCGTCGTCGGCGGGGGTGACGGAGGCGCGGCGGACCAGCGCCTGCGTCAGCTCCACCGGATCTATCGGATCGGTCATCTCAGTCTCTCCACGATGGCGGGAACCTCCGCGGGCACATGGGCGAGCGCGGCGACGCCCGCCGCCTCCAGCTCCTCCCGCGCGCCGAAGCCCCAGAGCGCGCCGATGGCGGCGACGCCGTTGTGCCGCGCGCCGCGCGCGTCATGCAGCCTGTCCCCCAGCATGAAGCTGCGGGCAGGGTCCGCCCCCGTCTCCGCGAGGCAATGGGCGAGAAGGTCGCGCTTGTCCGTCCCCCGCCCATCGAGCTCCGAGCCGAATTCGGCGTCGAGCAGGTCCGCCAGGCCGAAATGGCGGGTGACCTTCGGCGCGTAGGCGATGGGCTTCGCGGTGGCGAGGGCGAGGCGGAAACCCATCGCGCGGAATGCGGCGAGCATGTCATGCGCGCCGTCATAGACGCGGGCGTCGAAGATGCCGCCGTCATTGTAATGCTCGCGGTAGAGGGCGAGGGCGCGCGACGCCTCCGCCTCCGGCACGCCGAGGCGGGGAAAGCTCTCCTGCAGGGAGGGGCCGATGCAGGCGCGGAGGGCGGCCTCGCCCGGCTCCGGCGCGCCGACTCCGCGGAGCGCGTGGCGGATGGCGGCGGTGATGCCGGGCGCGCTGTCCGTCAGCGTCCCGTCCAGATCGACAAATACCCAGGCGCTCACCGGCCGGGCTCCCGAAGGCGGGCGCGGCTCACAGGCCCATCTGCCGGGCCGCGAGGTCTCGCATCACCTCCTCCGAGCCGCCGCCGATGGCCATGACCTTCACCTCCCGCCATGTCCGTTCGATCCGCCCGCCGCGGAGATAGCCGGCGCCGCCCATGATCTGCATCGCCTCGGAGGCGACGAATTCGAGCGACTTCGAGCCGAAGACCTTCGCCTTCGCTATCTCGGCCACCGGCGTCTCGCCCTCGTTCATCAGCCAGCATATCTGGTTCACCAGAGCCTCCGTCGCGTCGATCCGCGCCGACATGTCGGCGAGCTTGTGGCGGATCGCCTGCCTTTCGATCAAGGGGGCGCCGAAGGTCTTCCGCTCCCGCGCCCAGGCGACCGCATCCTCGAAACAGGCCTTCATCGCGCCGAGGCAGCCCGCCGTCATCCCGATGCGCTCATAATTGAAGTTGCGCATGATGGCGAGGAAGCCGCGCCCCTCCTCCCCCAGCAGGTTCTCCGCCGGCACGCGCACGCCGTCGAAATGCAGGGTCGCCGTGTCGGAGGCCCACCAGCCCTGCTTGCGGGAGAGCGCGGTGCGGGAGAAGCCGGGCGCGCCCGCCTCGACGAGGAAGAGGCTGATCCCCTTCATCCCCTCGCCGCCGGTGCGCGCGCCGACGACGTAGAAGGAGGATTTCATGCCGCCGGTGATGAAGGTCTTTTCCCCGTCGATGACCCAATGGTTTCCGTCCCGCCGCGCCCGGGTCGTCATGTTGGCGACGTCGGAGCCGCCGCCGGGCTCGGTGATGGCGAGGCTGGAGCCCTTCCGGCCGGAGAGGACGGCGGGCAGAACGCGGGCGCGGATATCGTTCGTCCCGAGAAGGGCGACGGGGGCGACGGAGATGGAGCGGCCGTTGACGGCGGCGCCGACGCCGCCTGCGCCGCATCTCGCGATCTCCTCCTGATACGCGCAGCGCATGAAGGCGTCGTCGAAGCCGAGGCCGCCCCAACGCTCCTCGATCCCGAAACCCCAGACGCCGAGCGCGCCGAGCCGCTCATGGAGGCTCCAGGGGACCTCCCCCGCCTCGTCCCAAGCGTCGGCATGCGGCGTGATTTCGGCGGCGACGAAATCGGCCAGCGTCCGGCGCCATGCCGCACGCTCCTCGGTCTCGAACGGACTTCGCATCTCTCTCCCCCTATTTTCGCGGAGTGAAGCGGAGCGGGGGCCGCGCGGCAAGGGGCGGGCGGCGGTGAAGGCGGGCGCCGCTACGGAAAGTTCACGAAAGCGTCGCGGCCTGCCTGATCTCGATCAACCGCGGAAACCCGCGCAAGGCGGATGCTTCGCCTGTTCATGCAAGGGAGGCGAGGCGATGTTCGACAGGCTCGAGACGGGGCTGACCTTTTCGGAGACGCGGCACGATCCGGCGCGGCCGGTGGCCCTTTCCTGCCGCAACGTGGATTTTTGGTTCGGGGAGAAGCAGGTGCTTTTTGACGTGTCGCTCGACATCCACAAGGGCGAGGTGACGGCCTTCGTCGGCCCTTCGGGCTGCGGCAAGACCACGCTGCTCAAATGCTTCAACCGGATGCACGACGAGACGCGCGGGGCGGAGATGACCGGACGGATCATGCTCGGCGGGAAGGATGTGAACGATCCGGCGCAGGAGGCCTGCCGGCTCCGCAGCCGCTTCGGCTGGGTGGCGCAGCGGCCCAATCCCTTCGCCATGTCGATCCGGGATAATGTCGTCTGGGCCGCGCGCATTCACAATCTCGCCTGCGGCCGGAAGGAGGAGGACGCGCTGGCGGAGCGGGTGTTGCGAGATGTCGGCCTCTGGGACGAGGTGAAGGACCGGCTGAACGCCTCCGCGCTCTCGCTTTCCGGTGGCCAGCAGCAGCGGCTCTGCATCGCGCGCGCGCTCGCGCTCTCGCCCGACATCCTGCTGATGGACGAGCCTTGCAGCTCGATCGACCCGATCGGCGCGGCGAAGATCGAGGAGATCATTCGCGGCTTCGGGGCGCGGGAGACGGTGGTCATCATCACCCACAACATGAAGCAGGCGGCGCGGCTGGCGCAGAAGATCGCCTTCTTCCACATGGGCCGGCTGGTGGAGGATCGAGACAGCGTGGAGTTCTTCTCGCGGCCCGAAGCGCCCGAGGCGAAGGCGTGGCTTGCCGGCCGGTTCGGCTGAGGGAGCGATTGACAGGCGCCGCCTTTCCGAAAAGGCTCCCCGGAGAGACGGCGGGGGGCGACATGAGAGATGCGACGGACTTTCTCGCCCCCGGCGGCGCGCTCCGGATCGAGGGGAGCGCGGGCGGGCCGCTTGCCGGGCTGACCTTCGTCGCGAAGGACCTGTTCGACGTCGCCGGAACAGTGACGGGTTGCGGCAATCCGGACTGGGCGCGGACGCATCCGCCGGCGGAGCGGCACGCCTTCGCCGTCTCCCGCCTCCTCGATGCGGGGGCGACGCTCGTCGGCAAGACGATCACCGATGAAATCTCGCTCGGCCTTCTCGGGGAGAACGCCTTCTACGGGACGCCGTTGAACCCCCGCGCGCCCGGCCGTGTGCCCGGCGGCTCTTCCTCCGGCTCCGCCTCCGCCGTGGCGCAGGGCGCGGCGGATGCCGGGCTCGGAACGGATACGGGCGGCTCGGTCCGCGTACCCGCCAGCTTCTGCGGGCTCTACGGGATACGCCCGACGCATGGGCGCCTCCCGCTCGACGGCATGGCGCCGCAGGCCCCCTCCTCCGACACGACCGGATGGTTCGCGCGGGATGCGGCGACCTTCGCAAGCGTCTCGGCGGCGATATTCGGGGAGGGGGAGGGGCCGCTCCCGACCCGGCTCGTAATCCTGACGGACGCGTTCGGCTTCGCCGGCTCGGAGACCGAGGCGGCGCTCGCCCCCGCCGTGGCGCGGCTCGAACGGCTCCTCGGCCCGGCGGAGCGGGCGATGCTTGCGCCGCAGGGCCTTTCCGTCTGGGGCCGGGCGCAGCGGACGCTGCAGATGGCCGAGGCCTGGGCGACCTTTCGCGACTGGGTGGAGCGGGAGGTTCCAGCATTCTCCTACCTTGTCGCGCGATCGCTGATGGCGGGGGCGACGATGCCAGCGACGGAACTGCCCTGGGCCGCGCTGATGCGGGACGAGGCGCGCGCCCGGCTTGCGCAGCTGACCGCGGACGGCGCCGCGCTTCTCATGCCGACGACGCCGGGCCCGGCGCCGCTGAAGAACCTGCCCCTGCCGGAGATGGACCGGGCGCGGGACCGGATCAATTGCCTCTGCGCCCATGGCGGCCTCGCCGGCCATCCGCAGGTGAGCCTGCCGCTAGGGGAGGTCGGGGGCGCGCCGGTCGGCCTCTCCCTCATCGGAGCGCGGGGCGCGGACATGAGCCTCGTCGCCCTCGCCGCCGCGCTGGAGAATGCCGCATGACCGAACCCGACCGCACGCCGAACATCCCCGAAGTGGTGGACGAGGTCCGCGCGCTCTTCGAGCGCTACGAGACGGCGCTGGATACGAAGGACGTGGATGTGCTGGACGACACGTTCTGGCGCAGCCCCCACACGATCCGCTATGCGCTGCACGAGAACGGCTACGGCTTCGACGAGATCCATGCGCATCGCGTGCGCCGCCCGCCGGGGCCGGGGATCAAGGAGCGGCGCATCCGGCTCGAAATCCTCACGCTCGGGCGGGATTTCGCGACCGTGAATCTCGAGTTCAAGGTGCGGGGGCGGGAGCTGGTGGGCCGCCAGAGCCAGACCTGGGTGCGCTTCCCCGGTCTCGGCTGGAAGGTGGTCGCCGCCCATGTCTCCACGGTCGGCGACCCGCTCTGGTGAGGGGGCCTCAGTTCACGAGGCCCCATTTCGCCCCGGTCTCGTCAAAGAAGCCGGAGAGCTTCTTCAGTTTGACCCAGTTGTTGACGTAGTTGATCCAGACCTGATCGCCCTGCGGCAGGATCATCGCGATGGGGGAGGGCGCGCGCGCCTCCGCGCCGGCGATGCGGACGACGCCGAACTTTTCCGTGAGCGTCGAGCCCTCGATGTTCGAGGTGATGAAGACGTCGGCGCGGCCGGCCAGCACTTCCTGGAAGCCGCGGGCCGGCGCCTCGACCACGGTGATCTCCGCATTCGGGAACCACGCCTTGGACTGCGCCTCGAAGGTCGTGCCGAGTTCGGTCGCCACCTTCACGCCGGGCTGGTTGATGCTCTCCCACCCGTCGAACTTGCCGGCGTTCTCCGGCATCGCGAAGGGATAGATCTCGACCTGCACATAGCTTTCGGAAAAGCCGGCGACCTTCATCCGCGCCGGGCTGATCGAGGCGGAGCCGGTGATGTGATAGGCGCCCGCGGTGACGCCGTTCACCAGCGTCTTCCAGTCCGTCGGCACGAATTCGAGCGTGACGCCGAGGTCCTTGGCGAGCTCCGTCATCACGTCGACGTCGTAGCCCTTGTAGCTGTTCGTCGCCGGGTCACGGACGGACATCGGGTTCCAGTCCCCCGTCGTGCCGACCTTGAGCACGCCGCCGTCGAGAATTTCGTTGAGGGCGGACTGGGCGAGCGCCGGGGGCGCCGAAATGAACGAAAGCGCGACCGCGATGGCCGTGATCGGGAAAAGCTTCATGTGACGGACTCCCTGATGCGCCCGGGCGGGCGCGGATTGACTGACCGCGACCTAGGGCGCGGCGGCGCAAGGTCGATTAAAACCTGTCCTTCGGGACTGTTCCATCGCGAAGTTCCGGCCTAGCGTGCTCTTGAGCGAAGCGGGCGGGGCGGGACATGGCGAGAGACGGCGCGGCGCCCGCGATCCTGATGCAGGGCGTGGAGAAATGGTTCGGCGAGTTCCACGTCCTCAAGGGCGTGGACCTGCGCGTGGAGCGCGGGGAGCGGGTGGTGATCTGCGGCCCCTCCGGCTCCGGCAAGTCCACCGTCGTCCGTTGCATCAACCGGCTGGAGCGGCACGAGAAGGGGCGCATCCTCATCGACGGCGCCGAGGTGACGGGGGACGGATCGGCGCTGCGCGGCGAGGTCGGCATGGTCTTCCAGCAGTTCAACCTCTTTCCTCACCTGACGGTGATGGAGAACCTCACGCTCGGCCCGATAAAGGCGCGCGGCCTCACTCGCGCGGAGGCGGAGGCGCGGGCGATGCGCTATCTTGAGCGCGTGCGCATTCCGGAGCAGGCGATGAAGCGGCCCGCCCAGCTTTCCGGCGGGCAGCAGCAGCGCGTCGCCATCGCCCGCTCGCTCTGCATGGAGCCGAAGATCATGCTCTTCGACGAGCCGACCTCCGCGCTCGACCCGGAGATGATCGCCGAGGTGCTGGATGTGATGGTGAGCCTCGCGGAGGAAGGGATGACGATGGTCGTCGTCACGCACGAGATGGGCTTCGCCCGGAAGGTCGCCGACAAGATGGTGTTCATGGACGGCGGCGAGATCGTGGAGAGCGGGCCTCCGGACGAATTCTTCGCCGCGCCGAAATCGGCCCGCTGCCGCGACTTTCTCGCCCGGATCCTCGCGCATTGAGCGGGCGGCTGATCTTCGCCGCGCTCGCGGCGCTGCTGCTTTCGGGTTGCGCCTCGGGCGCCGCCTGGGGCTGGTATGTGATCGACCCGACGACGGCGCAGGGGCAAACGAACATCCGGTTCCTGATCGGCGGGTTCTGGATGACGATCTCCATGTCGCTCCTCGCGATCCTGATCTCGGCCTCGCTCGGCCTCCTGATCGCGCTGCCGGCGCTCTCGGAGCGGCGGGGATGGCGGATCGTCAACCGGGTCTATGTCGAGTTCGTCCGCTCGATCCCGCTGCTGCCCATGCTCTTCTGGGTGTTCTACGGGTTGCCGCTCCTCTTCCGGGCGATGGGCGTCCCGATCACGGTCGATCCGTTCTGGGGCGCGGTCATCACCCTCGCCGTCTCCGACAGCGCCTTCACGGCGGAGATCTATCGCAGCGGCATCCAGTCCATAGCGAAGGGGCAGGCGGAGGCGGCGCGGACGGTCGGGCTCTCCCGCGCGCAGACGATGCGCTACGTGATCCTGCCGCAGGCGATCCGGCGCATCCTGCCGCCGCTCGCCAACCAGTTCATCTACATCGTGAAGATGAGCGCCTTCGCTTCCGTGATCGGGGTGCAGGAGCTGACGCGGCGGGCGAACGAGCTCTCGGTGACGGAATACCGGCCGCTGGAACTCTACACGTTCCTCATTCTCGAATATCTGGTGCTCGTCCTCGTCATCTCCGCCTTCGTGCGCTGGCTGGAGCGGCGGATGGGTTCGGACGAAAGGGGCTGACGATGCGGGTCATCGTGATCGGGGCGGGGATCATCGGCGCGGCCTTCGCCCACGCGCTCGCGAGAAAGGGCGCCTCGGTGACGGTAGTCGAGGCGGCGCGGCCGGCGGGCGGGGCGACGGCGAAATCCTTCGGCTGGATCAACGCGAACTACGTGCAGACGCCCGCCTATCTCCGGCTCCGGCTCGACGCGCTCGAAGCCTGGCGGCGGGCGGCGCCCGTCATCGGCCCGGCGCTCCGCTGGGGCGGCTCGCTCGCCTGGGAGGCGGGCGGCGCCGAGCTGCAGGCGCAAGCGGAAGGGATCGCGGCGGCGGGGCACGAGGCGCGGCTGATCGGGCGGGAGGAGTTCGCCCGGCTGGAGCCCGACGTGGCGGACCCGCCCGAACTCTGCCTCCATTGCCCCACCGAGGGCGCGGCGGACCCGGTGGCGGCTACGGAGGCGCTGCTCGCCGCCGCCGTCGCGCTCGGCGCGGAGCGGATGGTCGGCTGCCGAGCGTTGGGCTTCCTGACGGAGGGCGGGCTGATCGCCGGTGTGGAGACGGATTTCGGCCCGCTGCCGGCGGATCGCGTGGTTGTCGCCGCTGGCGTCGGCTCGGAGGCGCTGCTCGAGTCGGCGGGGGTGCGGCTGCCGATGGAGAACCGGGTCGGCCTCATCCTCCATACGCGCCCCCTGCCGCCCGTGCTGCGGCATCTCGTGCTGACGCCCGAGATCCATTTCCGGCAGGAGGCGGACGGGCGGATCGTCGCGGGCGAGCTCTATTCCGGCGGCGGCGCGCATGAGGGGATGATCGACCGGGAGCCGCGGGCGCTCGCCGCGCTGATGCTGGAGACTTTACGGCGGCGGCTCCCCGGCGTCGCGGGGGTCGAACAGGGGGCGGTGATGCTCGGCCTTCGCCCGACGCCGGCGGACGGATTGCCGATCCTCGGTCCGGCGCGGGGGGCGGAGGGGCTCTATCTCGCCACGACGCATAGCGGCGTCACGCTCGCGCCGCTACTCGGGGAAATCGGCGCGGCGGAGATCGTGGACGGGGAGGAGGACGCGCGCCTCGCGCCCTTCCGCCTCGCGCGGTTCAACTGAGGTTCAGCGGATGAATTGCGGGCGGAAGCGGAACTTCGCCCGCGCCTCCCGCGGCAGATGCCGGTTCAGCCGCGCGCCGACGAGGCCGAAGGCGAGGATCAGGAGCACGGTTCCGGCGACGAAATATCCGGCGACGATCGGATAGGCGACGAAGGGGTTGAATGTCGCCTCCGCGAAATAGGCGGCATAGTAGAGCGCGTCCCCCTGCTGCCGCCAGGCCGGGAAGCTGGAGAAGAAGACGAGCGCGGTGGCGTGGAAGAGGAAGATCGCCTCGTTCGTATAGCTCGGCCAGGCGAGGCGCAGCATGGTCGGGAAGACGATGCGGCGGAACTTCCGGAATCCTGTCATGCCGACGGAATCCGCCGCCTCCAGCTCCCCCCGCGGCACGGCGCGGAGCGCGCCGTGGAAGATCTCGGCGGTATAGGCCGAGGTGTTGAGGAAGAGCACGATCAGCGCGCCGAGCCAGGCGCGCGTCAGCCAGCCCGTCTCCGCATTCATCACGACGAAGCCGAGATCGAGCGTCACGCCGACCTTGGGCAGCAGCACGAAGCTCTCATAGGCGAAGAAGAACTGGATGAAGAGCGGCGTTCCCCGGAAGAAATAGACGAAGCCCTGCGCCGGAAGCGCGGCGAACGGCGAGGCGCTCGCCTTGCCGAGGGCGAGAATGACGGCGAAGCCGAAGCCGAGCAGGAGCGCCAGACCGGCGAAATAGAGGTTCCAGATCATGCCGGAGCCGATCAGAACGATCTGCTCGCAGAGCGTTATCTCCGAGCGGGGAAGCAGCCGTTCCCCGATCCCGATCGCGCGGAGACCGTAGGCGTGAAGCGCCTCGGCGCAGCTCACCGCGCGCCCGCCATGCCGCGGGAGGCCCACGCCGTAAGCCGGCCGAAGCCGATCTGGCTCACCCAGGTCAGGAGCAGGTAGAAGATCATCAGCGCGCCGAAATACCAGAGCCGCCAGTCGGGATGCGGGTAGTCGAAGGCCTGCGTCTTCATGCCCCCGAGCTCCCGCGCCCAGTAGACGATGTCCTCGATCCCGAGGAGGAAGAGGAGCGGCGTCGCCTTCACGAGGATCATCCAGAGGTTGGAGAGGCCTGGCAGCGCGTAGACCCACATCTGCGGCAGGACGATGCGGCGGCGGATCTGGCCCGGGGACATGCCGACCGCCTCCGCCGCCTCGACCTGCCCCTTCGGCACGGCGCGGAGAGCGCCGTCGATCACGTTCGCCGCGAAGGCTCCGAAGACGATGGCGTAGGCGACGACGGCGAGCGCGAAGCCGTAGACGTCATGCACGAAGGCCGAGGCGGTGGAGAGCGGCGCCTTCGCGGCGGCGCACACGACGAAGTCGTTGCCGACCCAGACCGGCCCCGACATTTCCGGGCAGAGTACCCGGTGGCGGAGATATTCGATGCCCTGGTCGAGCGCGATGGGCACGAAGAGGAAGAACACGATGTCCGGCACGCCGCGCACCATTGTGGTGTAGAGCCCGCCCAGCCAGCGGACGGGCGCGATGCGCGCGCGCTTCGCGAAGGCGCCGGCGAGGCCGAAGGCCATGATGAACGGCACGGTGACGGCGAGGAGCCCCAGAACGGTCAGGAAGCTCCAGTAGAAATTCATGTGCTTCGGCGTCGTCAGATAGCAGAGCATCCACGCCGCGCCCTCGAGCGCGGCGGGATCCGAGCAATCGCCGATCATGCGCGCCCCCTGAACGAACGGGGGCGCAGGCGCGCTCTCACCACTTCGGCGTGTTCTCGGTGAACCACTTGGCGAGCATGGCGTTCAGCGTTCCGTCCGCCTTCATCTCCGCGATGACGGCGTTGAACTTTGCGCGAAGCTCCCCGTCGCTCTCCCGCAGGCCCATGCCGATGCCGCCGCCGAGCGGCACGTCTTCGCCCACGAAGACAAGCTCGCCGCCGCTCTCGTTGACGATGGGTTCGAGATAGTCCTTGTCGGCCAGCACCGCGTCCGCCTCGCCGTTCCGCACCGCCGCGATGGTCTCGTCCGGCGTCGCGAATTCGACGAGCGTCGCGCCCGTCTCCGCTATGTGGCCGGCCTGGATCGTGCTCGTCTGCGCCGCGATCACGCCGCCGGCGAAGTCGACATCCGCGCCCGCGAGCGCGACATAGGCGGATGGCGAGGGCGGGATGTAGGGATCGGTGAAGTCGATCACCTCGTCCCGCTCGTCGGTGATCGACATGCCGGCGATGATCGTGTCGTAGTTGCCGGAGACGAGATTGGGGATGATGCTATCCCAGTCGTTCTTCACCCAGACGCAGTCGAGCCCGGCGCGCTTGCAGGCTTCGTCGCCCATCTCGCGCTCGAACCCGTCTATCTCGCCCTTGTCGTTGATGAAGTTGTACGGCGGGTAGGCGCCCTCCGTTCCCATCCGCACCGTCTGCGCGGCTGCGGCGCCGGCTGTCGCCGCGAGGATGGCGGCGATACCTGCGGCTTCGATCGTCTTCCACATGCGAAGGCTCCCTTTCACAAGTTACAGCGCGCTGGCGAGGAAGGCCCGGCAGCGCTCGGATTTCGGTTGGGCGAAGACCTGGGCCGGCGGCCCCTCCTCCTCCACCACGCCCTGGTGGAGGAAGACGACGCGGGAGGACACCTCACGCGCGAATCCCATTTCATGCGTCACGACGAGCATGGTGCGACCTTCCTCGGCGAGTCTGCGCATCACCTTCAGCACCTCGCCCACCAGCTCGGGATCGAGCGAGGAGGTCGGCTCGTCAAAGAGAAGCACGCTCGGCCGCATGGCGAGGGCGCGCGCGATGGCGACGCGCTGCTGCTGCCCGCCTGAAAGCTGCGCCGGCCAGGCGTCCGCCTTCGCCGCGATGCCGACCTTCTCCAGCACGGCCATCGCCTCGTCCCGCGCCTCCGCCCGGTCCCGCTTCAGAACCTGAACGGGGCCTTCCATGACGTTCTGGAGAACGGTCATGTGCGACCAGAGGTTGAACTGCTGGAACACCATGCCGAGGCGGGAGCGGAGGCGCGCGATCTGCTTCCGGTCCGCCCCCGCCGGGCGGCCCCGGCCCTCGGACCTGAGGCGCACCTCCTCCCCTTCGAGGACGATGCGCCCGCTGTCCGGCGTTTCGAGGAAATTGATGCAGCGCAGAAAGGTCGACTTGCCCGAGCCCGAAGAGCCCAGGATGGAGATCACGTCCCCCTTGGACGCCGTCACCGAGACGCCGCGCAAAACCTTGAGCTCGCCGAAGCTCTTGAAGATGTTCTCCGCGACGAGCGCGGTCCGGTCGCTCACCCAGCCCTCACATTTTGCAGCGCAAGATGAAGTAAGCGCAATAACGCTCCGCCGCGCAAGCGCCAATGGCGAGCTGCGCGACGGGATTTCTGGGATTGCGCCCGGCAGGCCTCAGGCGGCGGGCGCGGGCTCGGCGAGGCCGGGGAAGGCGAGATGCGCCTTCGCGCGGGGCAGAAGGTCGAAGATCATGTGGATCCGGTCCTCGTCCCCGTCGTTGAAGGCCTCGTGCATCTGGTCGTTGTCGAACCACCAGAGCTCGCCCTCCTTCATCCGCACCTCCTCCTCCGCCGCCTTGAGCCAGGAGCCGGCGGTGGAGCGGAGGACGAAGTGATAGCGCCCGCGGAGGCGGTAATACTCGCCGCGGTCGATATGCGGATAGACGCGCTTGCCGGCAGGGAGGCTGACGATCTTGGCGCGGCTGAGGAGGCAATCCAGCGCCTCCGCCGTCTCTTCGAGGAAGCGGCAGGCGCGGGGATAGAGCGCGGAGGCCGTGGTCCAGCGGCTTTCGTGAACGTCGCGGCGCTTCCTTCCGTTGATGGCGGATTTCTTCAGGCCGCGCAGCGGGATGGCCAGGGCCTCCCGCTGCACGGCGATCTTGTCCTGCCGGCCTGTCGAGAGGTCCCACGCCCCGTCGACCGACGCGATTTCGGCGAGGAAGGGCTGAGGGTTGATGCCCGCGCGGATGAGCTTGAAGTATTGCATGGCGTTTCTCCTTTCCGCGTGGGAAACGCCGGGCGACGGCGGCTATTCCCGTGATACTGCGGAAATTGTCGCCGCTCGCACGTCATGGGCGAAATCGCGCGCGGTGGAGCGCGGCGTCTCCATCGCGAAGGCCGGCCCATCCTCATCCGCGAGGCGGCGTATGACGACGCCGATCTGCATCATCGGCGTCCGGGCGGCGGCGCCGACGGAAAAGACTTCGTCGCCATAGTCGAGGCTCGAAAGCCGGGCGAGAACTGCGGGCGCCAGAGGGCCGGAGAGGCGAAAGGGGACGTAGCCGTCCGTCACATCGGTTGCGAAGCCGCCGAAGCGGGAGGCGGCTTCGGTTTCCAGCCCCGCCTCCGGCCCCTCGACCAGCCACTGGCCGGGGGCAAGGGCGATGAGGACGAGCCCGTCATGCTCCGCCCAGCGCCACGGCCCGGGCAGGCCCGCCTCGCGGGGCCGGGCGAGATGGACAAGCCCGCGCGCGGACCCTTCCGCGAAGCGGACGCCGGGCAGCGCGAGGCCTGCGCCCTCGGGGAAGAGATCGGCCGGAAAGACGGGGCGGGGGAGGATCGGACGGTCAGCCACGGAGCCTAGCTCCTTCCGGGTCGATGAAGACGGGGCTCACGACCTCCACCGCGACGTCCGCGCCACGGAGACCGTCCCACATTCTCAGCCGCTCGCCCTTTCGCGCCATGCCGCCCTTCAGGAAGGCGAGGCCTATGGAGGCGCCGAGAGCGGGCGAGAAGGCGACGGAAGAGACCCAGCCGAGGCTCGTCTCGGTCTTCGGAGCGGCGTTCGGTTCGAGCAGGTGCGCGCCGGCGAGGAGTTTCGCTGAAGGATCGACGGGGCGGAGGCCGACCAGCGCGGGCCGGCCCTCCGCCTGGAGCCCCTCCCGCCGCTCCATCTCCCGCCCGATGAAGCCCGTGGATTTTTTCGCGCCGAGCGCGGCGAGGCCGAGATCGGCGGCGGTCGTCCGCCCGTCGAGCTCGTTCCCGGCCGGATGCCCCTTCTCCACCCGCATGACTCCCAGCGCCTCGACGCCGTAGGGCACGGCGCCCGCCTTCGACAGCGCTTCCGCGAGGCCATGGCCGTAGCGGGCGGGAACCGCGATCTCCCACGCCAGCTCTCCGGAAAAGGAGAGGCGGAAGAGCCGCGCCGGGACCCCGCCGCGCAGCGTCGCCGCGCCACAGGCCAAGTAGGGGAAGCTCTGGTTGGAGAGGTCGGTTCCGGGCTCCAAGATCCGCGCCAGAACCTCACGCGCCTCCGGCCCGGCGAGGGAATACTGCGCCCATTGCTCGGTGACGGAGACGAGGGAGACTTCCATCTCCGGCCAGAGGCAGGCGCGCGCGAATTCCATATGGCGGAAGACCTGCACCGCCTTCGCCGTCGTCGTCGTGACGAGGAAATGCTGCTCTCCAAGCCGCGCCGCCGTGCCGTCGTCGAAGACGATTCCGTCCTCCCTGAGCATCAGGCCATAGCGGCAGCGCCCGACGGGGAGGGTGGAGAGCGTGTTGCGGTAGAGCCGGTCTAGGAATACGCCGGCGTCCCGCCCCTTGACGTCGATCTTGCCGAGCGTCGTCACATCGCAAAAACCGGCGCCGCCGCGGGTCTCGACCACTTCGCGGTCCACGCTGTCGCGCCAGCCCTTTTCCGCTCCGCGGCGGAACCATTGGGCGCGAAGCCAGAGCCCCGTCTCCACGAAATCCGCTCCGTTCGCCTTCGCCCAGTCATGGCTTGGCGTCAGCCGCGTCGGGTGGAAGTGCTTGCCCTTGTGCCGCCCGGCGAAGGCGGCGATGGGAACGGGCGTCCAGGGCGGGCGGAAGGTCGTCGTTCCGGTCTCGGGGATCGTGCGGCCCGTCAGCTCCGCCATGATCCCGAGGGCGGGGATGTTCGCCGTCTTGCCCTGGTCGGTCGCCATGCCGAGCGTCGTGTAGCGCTTCATGTGCTCGGCGGCGCGGAAGCCCTCGCGATGGGCGAGCTCGACATCCTTCACCGTCACGTCGTTCTGCTGGTCGAGGAAGGCTCGGCTTCCGCCCTTCACATGCCAGAAGGGGGCGACGCCCGCCGCGCCGTCTTCCGCCTCCGGCGCCTCTGCGGGCGAGAGCCCGAGCGCCGCCGCCGCCTCCGCCGCGCCGCCGCGGAGGCAGGCGAGGGTTGTAAAATCCCCCCGCGCCGCGCCGGCGACATGCATGCCCGGCGGAAGCGCAGGGCCGGGGACGAAGGCGGCGATGTCGTCCCGCCAGACCGGCTTGCCGCCGAGATGGCAGGTCAGGTGCAAGGCGGGGGACCAGCCGCCCGAGACGGCGACGAGATCGGCCGAGGCTCCGTCCTCCGTCCCGCCCGGATGCCGGAGCGTGACATGGGAGACGCCGAGCCGCCCTACCGTATCGACCACGGCGCCGCCGCGGATCGTGCGGAAGCCTTCGTCCCGGCCCGTTCCGGGCCGCGCGTCCACCACGGTCACCTCCGCCCCGGCGGCGCGAAGGTCGCGCGCCGTGCGCCAGCCGTCGTCGCAGGCGGTGAAGACCACGGCGCGGCGGCCGGGGAGGACGGCGTAGCGGTTGACATAGGCGCGAACCGCGCCTGCCAGCATGATCCCGGGCCGGTCGTTGTTCCCGAATGCGATGGGCCGCTCGATCGCCCCCGAAGCGAGGATCGCGCGGGGGGCGTGGACCTTCCACATCGTCATCCGCGGCAAGCCGGGAGGAGGGGCGCCGAGATGGCCCGCATTCCGCTCCAGCGCGCCATAGACCGCGCCGTCATAAACGCCGAAGACAGCCGTGCGCCGCATAAGGCGCACGTTCGGCAGCGCCGCAAGCTCGGCCGCCGCCTCCGCCGCCCAGAGCGCGGCGGGCTTGCCGCCGACTTCGAAGCTCTCCGCATTGAGCCGCCCGCCGAAGGCGAAATCCTCCTCCGAGAGAATCACCCGCCTTCCGGCCCGCCCCGCGGTCAGCGCCGCCATCAGCCCGGCCGGGCCGGAGCCGATCACGAGGAGGTCGCAATGGGCGTGCGCCACCTCGTAGTCGTCGGGATCAGCCATGCCGGAGAGCGCGCCGAGCCCCGCCGCGCGGCGGATGAGCGGTTCGTAGAGTTTCTCCCAGAACGCCGCCGGCCACATGAAGGTCTTGTAGTAGAAGCCGGCGCCAAGGAAGCGGTGGAGAAGGTCGTTGACCGCCATCAGATCGAAGCGGAGCGAGCCCACGCGGTTCTGGCTCGCCGCCGAGAGCCCGGCGTAAAGCTCCTGGATGGTCGCACGAACGTTCGGATCGGCCTTCGCGCCGCCGCCGACGGTGACGAGCGCGTTCGGCTCCTCCGGCCCGGCGGAAAGCGGGCCGCGCGGGCGGTGATACTTGAAGGACCGGCCCATCAGCCGCACGCCGTTGGCCAGCAGCGCGGAGGCGAGCGTGTCACCCTCGTAGCCCTCGAAGACCTCGCCGTCGAAGGAGAAGGGGAGCGGCGCCGCGCGGTCGATCAGCCCGCCGCCCGAGAGCCGGTCAACCTGCATCGCGGGCCTCCGCCAGCGCAGCGCCGAAAATCTCGTGCGTCGTCACGTCCCGCTCCACGACGAGCCAGGCGCCGCAGCCGCCTTCATGCCGCCAGAGTTCCCGATGCCGCCCCGCAGGATTGTCGCGGAGGAAGACATAGTCGCATGTCGCGCCCTCGGCCGGGCGGCGCAGCAGCGCGGCGTCGCCAATATAGACGAATTCTTCCAGCATCCGGGGGCCGCAGAAGGGGCAGGGAATGCGCATGGGGCCTCAGTGGAGATTCGGCTGCGGGCCGGCGCCGCGCTCGTCGATGGCGTAGCCGCGTTCGAACCGGTCGAGCCGCATTTCGGCGGCGTTGGGGTGCGGCTCTCCGGTCGCGATCAGATGGGCGAAGCACCAGCCGGAGGCGGGCGTCGCCTTGAACCCGCCATAGCACCAGCCGCAATTGATGAGGAGCCCGTCCACCGGCGTCCTGTCGATGATCGGGGAGCCGTCCATCGACATGTCCATGATTCCGCCCCAGGAGCGAAGGAGCTTCGCGCGCCCGAGCATGGGCAGGATCGCCATCGCCCCCTCGCAGACGTCCTGCACGACGGGCAGGTTCCCGCGCTGTGCGTAGGAATTGTACATGTCGATGTCGCCGCCGAAGACGAGCCCGCCTTTGTCCGACTGGCTGACATAGAAGTGCCCGGCGCCGAAGGTGATGACGCCGGGGATGACCGGCTTCAGGCCTTCCGAGACGAAGGCCTGGAGCACATGGCTTTCGATGGGGAGCCTGAGGCCCGCCATCGCCGCGACTTGGCCCGCGCGCCCCGCCGCTGCCATGGCGACCTTGCCGGCGCCGATGAAGCCCCGCGTCGTCTCCACGCCCTTCACGCGCCCGTTCTCGATGCGGAAGCCGGTGACCTCGCAGTTCTGGATCAGGTCGACGCCCCGCCCGTCCGCCGCGCGGGCGTAGCCCCACGCCACCGCGTCATGCCGCACGGTGCCGCCGCGCCGCTGGAGAAGGCCGCCGGTGATGGGGAAGCGCTCATCGTCGAAATTCAGGAACGGGCAGAGCGCACGCACCCCCTCCCGGTCCAGAAGCTCAGCATCCGCGCCGGCCATGAGGATCGCGTTGCCGCGTCGCGCATAGGCGTCCCGCTGCGCGTCGGAATGGCAGAGGTTGAGCACGCCGCGCTGGCTCACCATCGCGTTGTAGTTGATGTCCTGCTCCAGCCCCTCCCAGAGCTTCAGCGACTGCTCGTAGAAGGGCTCGTTGCCGGGAAGGAGGTAGTTGGAGCGGATGATCGTCGTGTTCCGGCCGATATTGCCGGAGCCGAGATAGCCTTTCTCCAGCACCGCGACGTTGGTGATTCCGTGGTTGCGGGCGAGATACCACGCGGTCGCGAGTCCATGCCCGCCGCCGCCGACGATGACGACGTCATAATGGGGCTTCGGCTCCGGCTCGCGCCAGACCGGCTTCCAGCCGCGGTTGCCCGTGAGACCTTCGCGGAGGATGGAGAGGAAGGAGTAGGCCATGCGCCCGAATAGCGCGCCGGGCCGGGCCGCGGCCAGAGGAAAGCGGCGCGGCCCGGTCGCATTTCGCGCTGCGGCGCAGGGCGCCGCGTCTCGTCAGGCGGCGAGCGCGGCGGAGGCCGCGGCGGGGCGGAAGATCTCGACCGGGCTGCAATCTGCGGGCAGCGCCGCCCGGATGCGCAGCGTCTCGACCTGCGCCTTCGAGACTTCCCAGAGGCAGGCGACGATCTCCCCCTCCGCGCTTGTCCCCCGCCCGATCACTTCAGGCGTCCAGCCGCAGGCGGAGAAGACGCGGACCATATGCGCACCCGTCACGCCGACATAGAAGTCGACGCCGGCGCGGAGCGCGAGGTCGCAGCCCGCCCACATCAGCGCCGGCGCGGCCCGCCGCCCGGCCTTCGGCGAGACGAAGAAGCGCGTCACCTCCCAGATCGCGGCGGAGGAGACGGGTACGCCGTCCGTCAGCTCCGCGAAATGATCCGCGATCATGGTGCGGCCCGTCGTCGGCATGAGCCGGGTGGAGCCGAGATGCCGGCCGGCCTCATCCGTCACGATGTTGTAGAGCGGGTTCATCCCGTCATACTCGTCCATCTCCCGCCCCGCCGCATCGGTGCGGAGCGACCAGCCGAGCCGGTCCTTGAAGATCGAGCCGCGCTCGCGGAACATCTCGTCGCGAAGCTGCGGGAAGGCGGCGAGGTCCTCGCCGTGGATCATCGTGAAGGGCATCGCACGCTCCTCGTTTTCTTGACGAGGATCGTGGTAAACGAGCGGGGTTCACGCCGGCTTTCGCGCGTTGCGGATTCATCCCGCGTTCACAAGGGCTTCGCTGAGCGCCTGCTATTGCGGCGTCATCACCCCGCGATAGGCGGCGAGGGCAATGGCGTGCGGCACGTTCAGTGCGCCGAGCTTGTGGCGGGCGCTGTCTACATAAACGCGGAACGTGTTCTCCGAAATTCCGAGCCGGTCCGCCGCCCGCGCCCGGCTCACGCCCTCGGCGAGGAGGCGCAGCGCGTCCCGCTCCCGCGGGGAGAGCGGGCGCGCGAGGTCCTGCCGCGCGGTCCCTGCGAAGCGGAGCGCCTGCTGGTGCGTGTAGTGCGCCAGCAGCATGAAATCGGAGCGGTAATCGTCCAGCAACTTGGCCCAGAGCGCGGGCGCGCACGCCTTGTTCACGGTGAAGATCGCGAACTGCCCTCCCGGGCCGCGCACCGGCACGGTGTAGCCCTGATTGCCGATCCCGTGCTCCCCCGCCTCGTTGAAGAAGCGTCGGCGTCCGGGATCCGACCAGTCGAGCCGGCCCCAGTCCAGCGGCGCGAAGCTGCCGAGCGAGCCGTTCAGAACCGGGTCGATCAGGTCGAACTTCGCCTCGAAGTAGTGGTGGATCCAGTCCGCCGAATAGGAGAGTGCGCCGATCGAGCGGCCGTCCCGCCGCCAGATGCCCTGGTCCCGCGTCAGGCCGCCGCCCCGCGTGTCCTCGAAAACCGGCGTGTCGAGGCCCAGCGAGACGGCGTAGTAGTAGACATGGTCTACGTCGTATGTCGTGCGGATCGCCTCAATGACGTCCCCAAGCCCCGACAAGTCGGGGATGGCTGACAACTTCTCCACGATCGCGTCCAGCGCCTTCGACATGAGGCTCGTTCCCGCCCAGTAAGCCGCGTTCGGCGAACTCGTTGGCGGCCACCAGGATCGCGACGTCCATCTCGTCCGCGAGGTCCGTCATGCCGGCCGCGGAGGCGGCGCGCCGAACGGAAGCCAGAGTCGTCATCATCCAGTCCCGCATGGTCATACTCCGGTGAGAAAGGTTAACGAAAGGTTACCCGTTCTCCATATTCGCGGATTTATTCGCATTCGGAAATTCGCAGCTTCGGTCTCCCCAGAAACTGCGAGGCGCGGAGGGACGAGGCGCTCAGCGCCAGAAGGTCTTCACGCCCTCCAGTTCGCGCCAGAGCGTGGTCGCCATGCGCCATTTCTCATCCGCCCGCGCATTCGCGGCGCCGAGCACGCGGCCGATCGCGCGCTGCGCCGCCGGGTCGCCCTCGCCCGGCGCGCCGGGGGCGGAGAAGAGCGCCTCCGCCATCGCGGCGTCGTTCAGGTCCCCGAAGATATCCTGCAAGGCTTTCAAGCGCTTGATGAACGCCGAAACCTTCTTCGGGCCGTAGAGCGGCGCGGCGAACTCGATTGCGTAGCGGAGCTTCTTCAGCGCCTTTCGAAGCTCGTGGCGCGCCTCGACATCCAGCGTCTCAAGCCCCCGCGCCCGCTTCGCCGCAGCCCGCCATGCCTTGTCCAGCGCCGCGGAGGCGAGGGCGGGCGCGGGTTCCGCCAGCCGCGCCGTCTGCCCGATGTCCTCGGGCAGGAGCCAGCCGCGGCATTCCGCGAATCGGGCGAGATGGAGGACGAAGGCCCGCGCCCGCTCGCCCCGCAGCGTCTCCCTGAGCCGGCCGCGCTCCGCCTCGACGGCGGCCAGGAGGTCGGCGGCGAGGCGCACGAAACCCGTCTCGCCCGGATTCGCGGCCGCCTCCCGCCCCACCACGTCGTCGAGGGCGACTTCGAGGTCACGGAGCCGCCCCGCCTCACCGGCCAGCCATCGGGTCTCAGCGCCGAGCCGGGCGCTCTCCGGCCCCTTCAGCGCCGAGCCGAATACGGAGAGCGTGCTGCGTAAGCGTCGAAGCCCGACCCGGAGCTGGTGCGGCCCTTCCGGATCCTGCGCCGTGGCGGAGAACTCCATGTTGGCCGCGATCTGCGCGAGACATTCACGGAGCACGGCCTGCGCCGCCTCCTCCGCAGTCATCCCGCCGTGAAGGGGCGGCGTCTCGGCGTTTCGGACTGCGGGCTTCCTCTCGATCCGCCCCTCGGCGGCGAGCAGGTAACCCCGCGCCGCTTTCGAGAGGCGGGAGAAGCGCAGAACGCCGTCCCCCGCCAGCTCCAGCGCAAGGTCGTAGAGCCCGGCGACAGGCCCCTCCAGAAGCTCCAACTCGACCTCGCAGAGGGGCGCCTGCGCGTCGCCGGCGATGATCTCGCCCTTGTCCACGGCGAGCTCGGCCTTGAGCCCGTCCCCCCGCGTCAGCAAGCCCGCGGCGCGGCGGATGGAGGTTTCGCAGACCGGGACGAGCGGGCCGGCGGCGGCGATCTCCTCCCGGAGCGCGGGCGAGTCGATCATCGAAAGGTCGAGCCGACCGCCCGGAGCCGGAGCCTCGAACTCCTCAACGCGGGAAAGTCCGCCGCTGAGCGCCGCCTTCGCTTTTGCGGTCTGCACCCATCGCCGTCCGTCCCGCCGCAGGCGGAGCGCGATTCCGGCCCGCTTCAGCGCATGATCCTCGCTGTCGAAATAGACGGACCGGAGGAGCCGCGGCTTCGGCGCCGCCTCCGCGAGCCCGGCTGCGATGGCGCGGCGCCAGAACGCAGCGGCCTCCGCCTCGTCGACGAGAAGCTTCAGCTCGATTTCGGCCATGCCCTGACCTCCTCCCGGTGGAGATGGCCACAGAGGGGGCGAAGGGGCAAGCGGACCTTGCTCGCGCCTTTGCGGCGCCGCCCGCCGCATGCTATGGCTGGCGCCATGAACGCCCCCGACCGCAATATCGGCGCCGATGCGCCGCCGCGCATCCGGCTCCTGACCGAAGCCGCGGCGAACCGGATCGCTGCGGGCGAGGTGATCGAGCGGCCCGCCGCGGCGGTGAAGGAACTGGTGGAGAACGCGCTCGACGCGGGGGCGCGGCGCATCGACGTCGCCCTTGCGGACGGCGGCAAGACGCTGATCCGCGTCAGCGACGACGGCGAGGGGATGACGCGGGAGGAGCTTCCGCTGGCGCTCCAGCGCCACGCCACCTCAAAGACGGACGGGGAGGACCTTCTCGACATCCGCACGCTCGGCTTCCGCGGCGAGGCGCTGCCTTCGATGGCCGCGGTCGGGCGGATGACGCTGACGAGCCGGGCCAGGGGGGCGGCGGAGGCATGGGCGATCGAGGCGCGCGCCGGGGCGGTGGAGCGGCCGCGGCCGGCGGCGCGGGGTGAGGGGACGGAGGTCTCGCTCCGCGATCTCTTCTTCGCCACCCCCGCGCGGCTGAAGTTCCTCCGGTCCGACCGGGCGGAGCTGCAGGCTGCGGCTGAGGCGGTGCGACGGCTCGCGATGGCGGCGCCCGGCGTCGGCTTCACCCTCTCCGACCTCTCCGAAGGCGAGCCGCGCCTCCTCCTCCGCGCGGAGCCGGAAAGCCCGCTTTCTCGGCTGCGGCGGCTCCTCGGCCGCGAGTTCGCCGAGAGCGCGCTCGAGATCGATGCGGAGCGGGAGGGATTGCGGCTGACCGGATGGGCCGCGCTTCCGACCTATTCACGCGGGACGACGCGACAGCAGTTTCTCTTCGTCAACGGCCGCCCGGTGGCGGACAGGCTGCTGATCGGCGCGCTCGGCGCCGCCTATTCCGACCTCATGAGCCGGGACCGGCGGCCCGCCGCCGCGCTGTTCTTCGACTGCGACCCGGAGCGGGTGGACGTGAACGTCCACCCCGCCAAGACCGAAGTGAGGTTCCGCGAGCCGGCGCTGGCGCGCGGGCTCGTCGTCTCCGCGCTTCGCCATGCGCTGGCGGGGGCGGGGCATCGGAGCGCCGCTTCCGTTCCGACAGAGGGCTTCGGGGCCTTCGCGCCGCCGCCGCCGCGCCCGGCGGGGGCCTTCACCTATCAGCAGGACTATCGCGGCACGCCGATGCTGCGGGAGGAGGCGCTGCGCTTCCAGGGGCCGGGGGAGCTCGCAGGGGAGTTTTCCTCGCCCTCCGCGCGCGCCGAGCCGGAGCCGCCCGCTCCGGAGGCGCTCTCCCGCCCGCTCGGCGCGGCGCGGGCGCAGATCCATGAGACCTATATCGTCGCGCAGACCGGGACCGGCATGGTGATCGTGGACGCGCATGCGGCGCATGAGCGGATCGTCTACGAAAAGCTCAAGGCCGCGCTCGCCACGGGCGGAGCGGCGGGGCAGGCGCTGCTTCTCCCCGAGATCGTCGAGTTGCCGGGCGAGGACGCCGAGCGGGTGCTGGAGATCGCGCCCGATCTCGCGCGGCTCGGCCTCGCGGTGGAGGGTTTCGGGGCCGGCGCACTCTGCGTCCGGGAGACGCCCGCCATGCTCGGCAACTGCGACGCCGGCGCGCTCCTGCGCGATCTCGCGGACGAACTGGCGGAGGGCGGGGCGGCGCGCTCGCTGGAGGCGCGGCTCAACGCCGTCCTCTCCCGCATCGCCTGCCACGGTTCGGTGCGCGCCGGGCGGCGGCTCAATGTGGACGAGATGAACGCCCTTCTCCGCGAGATGGAGGCGACGCCGAATTCCGGCCAGTGCAATCATGGCCGGCCCACCTCCGTCAGCCTCGACCTTGCGGGGATCGAGCGGCTCTTCGGCCGGCGATGACGCTTTCCTTCGACCTTTCCGACCCGTTCACCCTCGCGCTCGCCGCGGGCGGGGCGGCGACCTTCCTGATCCTCCTCGTCCTCCTCCTCGCGCTCCGCGCCGCGCGGCGGAGCGCGGAGGCGACCGCGCCGCTGGCCGCGGCTCTTTCCGATCTCGGCGGCGCGGTGCGGACGCTTGACCAGGGGCAGCACCGGCTCGCGGGCGGGCTCGTCCAGGTCGCGGAGGCGCAGGCGGCGGGGCAGGCGCGCATCACCGAGGCGATGGAGCGGCGGCTCGAAGAGGTGCAGAAGGCGATGGGGGAGAGCCTGCACGGCTCCGCGCAGCGCACCACGAGGAGCCTCGCCGAATTGCAGGAGCGTCTCGCCGCCATCGACAAGGCGCAGACCAATATCGAGAAGCTCTCGGGGGACGTTCTCTCCCTCCAGGACATCCTTTCAAACAAGCAGGCGCGCGGCGCTTTCGGTGAGATTCAGCTCGCCGACATCGTCTCGAAGGCGCTGCCGCCCGACGCCTACGCCTTCCAGGCGACGCTTTCGAACGGAAGGCGGGCGGATTGCCTGATCCATCTGCCGAACCCGCCGGGGCCGATCGCCATCGACGCGAAGTTCCCGCTTGAGTCCTACGAGGCGCTGCGCGCGGCCGCGACGGAGCGGGAGAAGGTGGAGGCGGCGCGCGCCTTCCGCGGGGCGGTGAGCGCCCATGTGAAAGCCATCGCTGAGCGCTACATCATCGCGGAGGAGACGGCGGACGGCGCGCTGATGTTCCTGCCCTCCGAGGCCGTCTATGCGGAGCTTCACGCGAATTTCGGGGATGTTGTGCGGGAGGGCTTCGCGCGCCGGGTCTGGATCGTCTCCCCCACCACCTGCATGGCGACGCTCAACACCATGAGGGCGATCCTGAAGGATGCAAGGATGAGGGAGCAGGCGGGGGCGATCCGGCGCGAACTGTCGCTCCTGACCGCGGATGTGGACCGGCTTGTTGACCGCGTGGGCGCGCTCGACCGGCATTTCGAGCAGGCGCGGCAGGACGTCGAGAAGATCAAGATCAGCGCATCGAAGGCCGGCGGCCGCGCCGCGAAGCTCGAAAGCTTCGAGTTCGACGAACCGCCGGCCGCCCTGCCGAAGGCGGCGGAGTAGAGCCCTACTTCCCCGCGTAGAGCGCCTCGAAGAAGCCGAGCATTTCCGGCACCATCTTCTCGCCGTAGCCCTCCGCGACGCCGAGCGAGAGCACCTGCTTCGCGGCGCCCGACATGAGGGAGACGGCGCCCGCCCCCTCCGCCATCTGGCCGTAATAGCCCACATCCTTCTTCGCGTTCTTCACCGCAAAGGCGAGCTTCGTCGGGTCGCCGTCTATGGCGGCGGCCTTGATCCAGTCCATCATGCCGGAGCGGAGCGGGCCGGCGGACATGATCTGATAGAGCTTGTCGCGCGGCACGCCCACCTTGTCCGCCATAGCGAAGGCCTCGGACATCGCCATCGCCGTCGTCATCGCGAAGAAGTTGTTGATGAGCTTGATCCGGTGCCCGGCGCCGAGCGGGCCGACATGGAAGGCGTTCTCGGAGAGGTCCTTCAGCACCGGTTGCACCTTGGCGAAGGCGCCCTGATCGCCGCCGATCATCAGGTTGATCATCCCGTCCCGCGCCTGCGCCGGGGTGCGGGAGATCGGCGCGTCGAGATAGACGCCGCCCGCCGCCGCGACCTCCTCGCCGAGCGCCGACGTGCTGTCGGGGAGCGAGGTGCCGAAGTCGATCACCACGGTTCCGGGCTTCAGCCCGGCGATCACGCCGTCTGCGCCACGCATCCGCGCCTCGACATTGGCGGAGGTGTCCATGCAGAGCATGACGATGTCGGAAGCGGCGGCGACCTCCCGGGCGTTCTTCGCCTCCGTCGCGCCGCGCGCCGTCGCCTTCTCCAGCTCCGTCCGGGTACGGTTGCCGAGCACGGTGAGCGGATAGCCGAGGTCCAGCATCCGCTGGCACATCGCGCCGCCCATGAGGCCGAGGCCGATGAATCCTATGGCGGGTTTGGTCATGTCGCATCCTCCAGTTCTTCTAAAAGCGCCAGCGCACCGCGCCGACCCAGCTCGTCCGAGCATTTCGCGCCGGCGCCGTTGCCGCCCGTCGCCACAGCGATGCGGGGGGAGAGGCGGCCGATTTCGGGGTAGCCGTCCCCTGTCCAGGTCGTCACGCAGGCGTCCATTGTCACGCGCTCGATGCGAATGTCGGGCATGAGCTCGCGATAGGCCTCCTCAAGGAAGTCGCGCACCTCCGGGTTCCCGCCGGAGCGGAACCACTCCCCGATCATCTCCGGGCTTGTGAGCTTCACATCCTCCGGGTCGCCGCCGAGCTTCACGCGCCAGGCGCCGTCAGGATAGCGGACGGGGGGAAGGAGATAGGGGTCGCCCTTTCGGCTCCAGCGGAAGACGAGGGAGGGCATGGCGGCGAGGCGCCGCGCCTCCGCCTCCGTCACCTCGAAGAGCGCGACTGTCCGGGCGTTGAGCGAAAGCTTCGGCGCGCGCCCGAGGACATGGTCCGTCATCATGCCGGAGGCGACGAGGGCTCGCTCCGCGTGGACTACCCCTGCGGCGGTTCGGACCGCGACGCCGCCCTTTGTCTCCTCGATCCCCACGGCGGGTTCCGCAACGATCTCCGCCCCGCGCCGCCGCGCCGCCTCCGTCTGCGCCGCAACGAGGCGGCGCGCGGATATGCAGCCGGCGCCCGTCGGCTCGTAGAGCGCCGCCCAGTCGTCCGGAAAGGCGAAGAACGGGAAGCGGGCGCGGAGCGCCGCGCGGTCCAGCGCCTCGCATTCGATGGAGAGCGCCCTTTGCGTCGCGCGCGCCGCCTGCATGAGCGGGCCGCCTTCCGCGCCGGCGATCATCGCGCCGCGCTCCTCGAAGAAGCCGATTCCGCTCTCCGCCTCGATCTCCGCATAGCGAGCGATCGAGGCGATGGAGACTTCGGCCCAGTAGGGGTCCGTCGCGTTCTTCCGCGTGATCCGCCCCTCGTCGTAATGGGAGGCGAAGACGCCGCGATGCGTGCGCTTTTCCGCCGGCTCGTCCGGCCCGACGAGGACGACCTCATGCCCCGCCTTCGCGAGATGCCGCGCGGCGGCGGAGCCCATCAGCCCCCGCCCGACGATTGCGACGCGCATCAGGCGCGCTCGAAGGCGCGCGCCTTCAGGCCCGACTGGATTTCGTAGATCGAGCCGGCCTTCGCCGGCTTCGGCAGCGGGATGCGCGCCGAGACGGGCTCGAGCCGGGGCCGGTCCGTCGGACGGCCGCAGAGCATCCGGGCGTTGAACTCCTCGAACGAGCCGAAGGGCGTGCCCGAGCCCATGATCGGGAAGGCGTCCGCCGCCATCATCTCGTAGAAGAGCATCCGCCGGTCCTTGGAGGAACGGTTGAGGGCGGAGCCGTGCAGCGCATGGCCGTGATGGATGGAGATCGAGCCCGCCGGGCCGGTCAGCACGGCGGCGTCCTTCACGTCCAGTCCTTCCCTGGCAAGATCCACCGCGCCGACGAAGAGCCCGTCTTCGAAATGGTCGAGGATCGGCCCCTTGTGCGAGCCCGGGAAGACCATGAGCGGCCCGTTCTCCGGCGCGAGATCGTCGATCAGCACGCCGATGGCCAGCACGTCCGCGTTGGTGTGCGGGTAGAACGCGAAATCCTGGTGCCATTCGACCGCGGCGCCGTAGCCGGCGGACTTCATGTTGAGCTTCGTCGTATGCAGCCGGAGGTCAGGCCCGATCAGGTCCCGCGCCGGGGCGAGGATATGGTCCGACCGCATCAGCCGGGCGACCGGCTCGGAGATCGTGTGCGGCAGCTTGATGCGGCGGACTCGCGGCGCGTCCGGCTTGTGGGTGTCCTCGAGGTCGAGCCGGTCGTTCGACCCCGTCATCCCCGCGGCCTCGGCCTCGAACCGGGCGATCTCCGCCCGGATTTCCTCGATGACCGGCAGGGGCACGCGGCTTTCGAGCATCAGATAGCCGTTCGCCTCGTAGAAGGCCTTCTGCTCTGCGTTCAGCGCCTCCATCATGCTCTCCTCAAGGGTTCGAGGCCCCGCCAATCGAAGATGACGCCGTGGCCGGGGCGTTCAGGCGCCGTCGCGAAACCGTCCCTGATCTCCATCGGGTGCTCGATGAAGCGGTCGAGACCAAATCCGTGCGCCTCAAGATACGACGCGTTTGGAGCGGCGGCGAGAAGATGCACGGTGAAATCATGCGCGCCATGGCTCGTGACCGGCAGGCCGAACGCCTCGGCCAGCTTTGCGATCTTCATGAAGACAGTCACGCCGCCGCAATTCGTCACGTCCGGCTCGGGAAAGGTGACGGCGCCTTCGGCGATGAAGGCGCGAAACTCTGCGAGCGTGCGGAGGTTTTCGCCCGTCGCCACCGGAACGCCGCCTTCGCGCACGACGCGCGCATGGCCCGCGACGTTCTCCGGCTCGCAGGGCTCCTCAAGCCAGAAGGGATCATGCGGCGCGAAGGCCCGGGCGGCGCGCACCGCCTGGTCCGCCGTCCATTTCATGTTCGCGTCCAGCATCAGCGGGAATTCCGGGCCGAGAAAGGCCCTCATCGCGGCAACCTTCGCGATGTCTTCTGAGAGCCGCTCGCGCCCAACCTTCATCTTGATGGCGCGGAAACCGCGGGCAAGGTTCCGCTCGGTCTGTGCGATCAGCTGCTCGGCGCTCAGCATGAGGTCTATGCCGCCCGCATAGCACTTCACCTGCGGGTCATGCCCTCCGAGATGCCGCCAGAGCGGCGCGCCGGCCTTCTTCGCCGCAAGATCCCAGAGGGCGATGTCAAAGGCTGAAAGGGCGAGCACTGTCGGCCCGCCCCGCCCGCCATAATGCGTCGCCCACCAGACCTTTCGCCAGAGATGTTCCATCCGGTCGGCTTCCTCTCCTGCGACGATCTCGGCGATCTCGCGCGAAAGGATGTCATGGATCGCGCCGCCGTTCCGCCCGCAGGTGAATGTGTAGCCGACGCCCTCGGCGCCGTCAGAATCCGTCACGCGCGCCGTCACTATCTCGAAGGCTCGCATCTCGCCGTGCATCGAGTCGGTGAGGGTCTCCGCGAGGGGTATCTCGTAGAGACCTGAATCGATGCGCTTGATGATCGCCCGCATGGCCTAGAGGAAGACCGTGGTGATCTGCGGGAAGAAGAGGATCACCGCGAGGATGATCAGCTGCATCGCGATGAAGGGCAGGAAGCTCCTGAAGATGTCCGGCAGCGTGATGTGCGGCGGGCAGACCGACTTGAGGTAGAAGGCCGCCGGCCCGAAGGGCGGGGAGAGGAAGCTCACCTGCATGTTCACGCAGAAGAGGATCCCGAACCAGACCTTCACCATCGTCACCGAATCGAGCCCGCCGAAGAGGCCCAGTTCTTCCTTCGGCAACTTGAGCACAATGGGGAGGAAGACCGGCATGACGAGCAGCACGATCCCCGTCCAGTCCATGAAGGCGCCGAGGAAGAGGAAGATCAGCATCATGAAGAGGAGAACGCCCAGCGTCCCCATCTCGAGGCCGAGGATCAGGTTCGCGACATAGGTCGGCCCGCCGGCGATGGTATAGGCGCCCGCGAGCGCCGTGGCTCCGAAGGTCACCCAGATGATCGTCCCGGTGGACTTGAAGGTCCGCATCGAGGCTTCGCGGAGGAGCCGGAAGGAGAACTCGCCGCGCAGCACGATGAGGACGAGCACAGCGACGGAGCCCATCGCCGCCGCCTCGGTGATCCCCGTCACGCCGCCATAGATCGAGCCGAGGACGACGAAAACGATCAGGAGCGGCGACACGAGACCCTTGCCCCGGTCCCACGCGCCCTTCGCGACCGACGCCCCCTGATAGAAGAAGATGTAGCCGACGCAGAGGGCGAGGATGGCGCCCCATGTTACGCCCGTACGCAGATCGAGCATCCGCGTCGTCTCGTCGAAAGCGCCCGTCGCGGTGACGACCGCCATGCGGAGAAGTATGGCGGCGGCGAGCGCGCCGACCATCATCGAGATCAACACCGTCCCGTAGCGCGCCTTCTCCGCCCCGGTCATGTCGTCCGGGGAGGGCGGCGGCAGCGGCGCCTCCTCCGGCCGCAACCGGGTGCGGACATAGATGTAGAACATGTAGAGCCCCGCCAGCATGAAGCCGGGCAGGAAGGCGGCGGTGAAGAGCGCGGAGATCGAGGTCTCGGTGATGAGTCCGTAGAAGATGAGCACGATCGAGGGCGGGATCATCGTGCCGAGCGAACCGCTCGCGCAGATCGTGCCGATGGCGAGATTCTGGTTGTAGCCGAGCCGCAGCATCTGCGGCAGCGCGATGAGACCGAGAAGCACGACCTCCCCGCCGATGATGCCGGACATCGCCGCCATGACGACCGCCATGATCGCCGTCACCATCGCGACGCCGCCACGGGTGCGGGACATCCACATGGAGAGCGAGGAATACATGTCCCGCGCGATGCCGCTTCGCTCCAGAAGGACGGCCATGAATATGAAGAGCGGTATCGAGATCAGGACGTAGTTTGTCGTGATCGAATAGAGCCGCTGCGAGAGGATGTTGAGCGGGCCGGTGCCGAAATTGCCGAAAAGGAGGTCCGGCGGGAACTTCATCACCATGACGACGACGGCGAGGAAGCCCGAAGCGAGGCCGAGCGGCATGCCGATGGCAAGCAGCACGAACATGCCGATCAGGACGACGAGGGAGATCGTGCCGATATCGAACATCGGCTCAGGCCTTCGGCTCTTCGGCGCCGACGGCCGCCCGGAGTTCCGCGATTTCCTCGTCCTCGACTTCGTGCGTCTCTTCCCGGTTCCAGTCATAGATCAGGTTCGAGATCGACTGGATCGCCACGATCGCCAGCGTGATCAGGATCAGCGGCTTGATCGTCGCCGGGATCGGCGGATCCCAGGCCGTGCCGAACGTCTCCCATCTCAGCAGTTTCGCCCAGGCTTCGCCGAAACCGCCCCAGATCACGCAGAAGGCGAAGACGAGCACGCAGAAGAGCGACATCAGGTCAAAGACTTTCCGCAAGCGGCGCGGCGCCAAGTCATAGATGATGGTGATGCGGATATGGCTGCGCTGCTGCAGTGAATAGAGCCCCGCCGTCAGATAGATGCCGCCCGCGACCCAGAGCGACATCTCGTTCACCCAGATCGTCGGCTTGGCGAAGACATATCGCATGAAGACTTCGTAGAACATGATGACGACAAGGAAGGCGGGCGCCCACATGGAGACGCGGCTGAACCCCCAGGTCAGGTAGTCGACCGGGCCGGTGCGTTCGTGCTCTTTCATGGAGGGCTCCGCGCTCAGAGACGGGAAAGAGGGCGGCCCCGCGAAGGGCCGCCCCAAGACTCAGTCGATGCGCGTCACTCGACGAGGCCAAGCACCCGCAGATAGGCCATGTGGCTCTCGACCAGCGCCTTCGCCTCCGGCGTCGTCGCGAAGGGCTCCCACTGCGCGAGGGCGGCGGCGCGGAATGCGGCGCGGTCCTCGGCGGACCATTCGGCGACCTCGACGCCCTCGGCGCGCAGCTTCGCCGCGGCCTCGTTGTTCGCCTTCTCGAAGGTCAGCGCCGTCTGGAGCGCGAGCGATTCCATCGCCCGCTCCATGATACGGCGGTGATGCTCGGGCATCCCGTCCCAGCGCGCCTTGTTGCAGGCAAGATGGTCGGAGGGCATCGAGTGGAAGCCGGGGAAGTTGGTGTACTTCGCGATGTCATAGAGCCCGAGGCCGACATTGTTCGCGATGCCGGAGGCGTCCGCCCCGTCGATGATGCCGGATTCGAGCGCGGTGAAGATCTCCGTGAAGTCCATCACGATCGGGCTGGCGCCGAGCGAAGCGAAGATGTTCGTCTCGAGGCCCGGCGGCGAGCGGAACTTCCAGTCCTTCAGGTCGGCGACGCCGCGGATCGGCTTCGTCGAGGCCAGCGATTCCTGGCCGTAGACCCACCATCCGATCAGCTGCATGCCGAACTTGTTGTAAAGCTCCTGCGCGGCTTCGAGGCCGCCGCCATGATAGAGCCAGGAGAGCTGCTGATAGGGCGTGTCATAGCCGCCCATGATGTCGCCCACGAACTGGAAGGCGGGGTTCTTGCCGGTCTGGTAGGCGCCGCCATGCATCTCGCAATCGAGAATGCCCGTGGCCGCCGCGTCGAACCCTTCGACCGAGTTCACCACGGAGGAGGAGAAGAACATCTCGATGGCGATCTCGCCGTTCGACATGACCTGCACGTCGTCCACGAAGCGCTGCGCCAGCTTGCCGGAGACGGTTTCCGGCGCGTAGTGCGTCTGGATGCGCAGCGTCGTCTGCTGCGCTGCGGCGGCTCCGGCGAGCAGCGCCGCGACGGCGGCGGCGCCGAGTCCGGCTGCGAATGCGTTCAGTTTCATCATGTCCTCCCCGAGGATTGCTGACGGTTTTTTCGCGCCGCGGCTCTTTCGCCGCAGCTTGAGGGCGAGGCTAGCAAGGTCGCATCGGTCCCACAACGGCGATATCGAAATTCTTTCGAATTTCGAAATTCTGGCCTATGCTCGCGCGAAAAAGAAGGCCTGGGGGGAACATCATGGCCGCACTGTCCGGCGCCGTATATGCGCGGCTCCGGGATGAGATTGTCGCCGGCGCCATCTCGCCTGGAACGAAACTCATGCCCCAGCGGCTCGCGCCGCGCTACGCCGCTTCGGCGGCGTCGATCCGCGAAGCGCTGATCCGCCTCGCGGCGGAGGGATTCATCGAGAGCCTGCCACAGCGCGGCTTTCGCGCGGCGCGGACCGGGCCCGACGTGATCTGGGAGATCGCGCATTTCCGCATCCTGATCGAGACCGAGGGCGCACGGCTCTCGATCGCGCGGGGCGGGATGGAATGGGAGGCGAACCTGACGGCGGCGCATCACCGGCTCGCGCATCTCGAGAGGCGGATGCGGGGCGAATCGCTCGATGCGGCGCAGCTCCGACTCTGGTCCGCCTCTGATCGCGTCTTTCACGAGGCGCTGATCGCCGCCTGCGGGTCGGCCCGGCTTCTGGCGCAGCACCGGCTCGCCTTCGACCAGTTCAAGCAGCACGTGATCGCGCTCGACCCGAAGCTCGGCTTTCGCGGCGCGGAACTCCTTCAGGAACATGCGGACATCCTGAACGCCGCGCTCGCGCGCGACGCGGAGGGCTGCGCCGCCGCGCTCCGGCGCCATTTCGACACCTATCGCCGCGTCACCCCCGGCCGCGCCGGCTGAGGGGCTTCCGCCGCGCCGCGGGCGCCCTATAACTCGCAAAACGCCGAGGAGGAGAGAGCCATGACCGAAGCCGCCTTCATATATGACGCCATCCGCACCCCCCGCTCCAAGGGCAAGCAGGACGGGACGCTCCACGAGGTGAAGCCGATCCGGCTCGTCACAACTCTTCTGGAGGAGATGCAGCGGCGGCACGACCTCGACACGAGCCGGGTGGACGACGTGATGCTCGGCTGCGTCATGCCGGTGATGGAGCAGGGCTCCGTCCTCCCGAAGATCGCGCTGCAGAAGGCGGGATGGGACGAGAGCGTGCCAGGCGCGCAGGTCAACCGCTTCTGCGCCTCAGGCCTCGACACGTTCAACACCGCCGCCGCGAAGGTCGCGAGCGGGTGGGAGGATCTCGTCTGCGCCGGCGGCTACGAATCGATGTCCCGCGTGCCGATGGGCTCGGACGGCGGCCCTTTCGCGGAGGACCCGGAGACGGCGATCGCCACCGGCTTCGTGCCGCAGGGGATCGGCGCCGACCTCATCGCCACGATCGAGGGCTGGAGCCGGGACGATGTGGACGCCTTCGCGATGGAAAGCCAGAAGCGCGCGGCCCATGCCCGCGACTCGGGCTGGTTCGACCGCTCGGTGGTGCCGGTGACCGACGAGAACGGGATCGTCATCCTCGCCAAGGACGATTTCATAAAGCCCGACACCGACATGCAGAAGCTCGGGGCGCTGAAACCCTCCTTCGCCGGGCCGGGCGCGATGGGTTTCGACGCGGTTGCGCTCGCGAAGTACACGGAGGTCGAGCGGATCAATCATGTCCACACCCCCGGCAATTCGAGCGGGATCGTGGACGGCGCTTCGCTCATCATGGTCGGCAACGAGCGGGTCGGGAAGGACCTTGGCCTCATGCCCCGCGGCCGCGTCCTCGCCATCGCGCTGACTGCGACGGACCCGACCATCATGCTCACCGGCCCCGGCCCCGCCTCGCTGAAGGCGCTGGCCAAGGCCGGGCTGACGATGGACGACATCGACCTTGTCGAGATAAACGAGGCCTTCGCCTCCGTCGCACTTCGCCTCCAGAAGGACCTGAACGTGCCGGACGAGAAGCTGAACGTCGTCGGCGGCGCCATCGCGATGGGCCATCCGCTCGGCGCAACGGGGGGCTGCCTCGTCTCCACCATGCTGGACGAGCTGGAGAGGCGGAAGCTGAAGCGGGCGCTCATCTGCATGTGCGTCGGCGGCGGCATGGGCGTCGCCTCGATCATCGAGAGGGTCTGAGCGATGGGCGACGCGCACGAGCATATCCGCTACGAGAAGGATGCGGACGGGATCGTCACCGTCACGCTCGACATGGCGGGCCAGTCCGCCAACACAATGAACGAGAAGTATCTTCCGTCGATGGACTGGGCGCTGGCGAAGCTCCGGGCGGAGCAGGGGCTGACGGGCGTCGTCTTCGCCTCCGCCAAGAAGACCTTCTTCGCGGGCGGGGACCTCAACCTCCTCGGCTCGATGGAAACGGCGGATGCGGAGACGCTCCGCTATGTCGAGGAGAACAAGCGCCCCTATCGGGAGATCGAACTCCTGCCCGTTCCCGTCGTCGCGGCGATCAACGGCGCGGCGCTTGGCGGCGGCTACGAGCTTTGCCTCGCCTGCAACCGGCGGATCGTTGTCGATGATCCGGCGGCGGTTGTCGGCCTGCCGGAAGTGACGCTCGGCCTTCTGCCGGGCGCGGGCGGCGTGGTGCGGCTGACGGCCCTGCTCGGGCTGGAGAAGGCGCTGCCCGTCCTCCTCGAAGGCAAGCCCTGGAAACCGGCGGCGGCGAAGGCTTACGGCCTCGTCGACGAGATCGTGGCGAGCCGCGAGTATCTCATTCCTGCTGCGAAGGCGTGGATCAAGGCCAACCCGTCGGCCGCGCAGCAGCCGTGGGACCGGAAGGGGTTCAGCTACCCCGGCGGCGACACGACGCATCCGCGCGTCCGCCCGATGATCATGGCGTCCTCCGCCATGCTGGTGAAGAAAACGCGCGGGCTCATGCCGGCGCCGGAGAAGATCCTCGACATCGCGGTGAACTCGATGCGCATGGGCTTCGAGGCGGCCCTGCGTCAGGAAAGCCGCGGCCTCGTCGCGCTCATGGTGACGAAGGAATGCAAGGCCGCGATCCGCACTTTCTTCTTCGGGCGGCAGGCGATCAAGGCGGGCTCGGCCCGGCCCGCGGGGGAGCGATGGGCGCCCGGCTCCGTCGCCGTCCTCGGCGCCGGCATGATGGGCGCGGGCATCGCCTGGGCGCAGGCCTCGGCCGGAATGCGGACGATCCTCAAGGATACGGAGCCGGCCAAGGCGGAAAAGGGCAAGGCGCATTCCGCCGGCCTCGCCGCCGCCGCCGTGAAGAAGGGCGCCATGGGCGAGGAGGCGGGCGCCGCGCTCCTCTCCCTCATCGAGCCGACGGCGGATGACGCGGCCTTCGAGGGCGTGGACCTGATCGTCGAGGCGGTGTTCGAGGATGTCGCGCTGAAGGAGCGGGTGATCGCGGAGACCTTCCCGCGCCTTGCGCCCGGCGGGATCTACGGCTCCAACACCTCCACCCTGCCGATCTCCCTTCTCGCGAAGGCTTGCCCTGAGCCCGAACGCTTCATCGGCCTCCATTTCTTCTCGCCCGTCGAGAAGATGAAGGTGGTCGAGATCATCATGGGCGAGGCGACCTCGGACGAGACGCTGCGGAAGGGCTACGACTACGTGACGAAGCTCGGCTACATGCCGATCGTGGTGAGCGACAGCCGCGGCTTCTTCACCTCGCGCGTGTTCGGTACTTACCTCGACGAGGGGCAAGCCCTGCTCATGGACGGGATGAGCCCCGTCGCCATCGAACGCGCCGCCTGGCGCGTCGGCATGCCGGTGGGCCCGCTCGCCGTGCATGACGAAGTCTCGATGGTCCTTTCGAAGAAGGTGCACGACACGCACCTCGCGCTCGACGCGCGGCTGGGCGTGAAGGACGGCTTTCCGGCGGACGGCTCGCATACGAAGGCCGTGGCGCACCGGATGGTGGAGATGGGGCGCGGCGGCCGGCATTACGGCGGCGGCTTCTACGACTATCACCCTGACGGGACGAAGACGCTGTGGCCGGGGCTGGACCAGTTCCGGGAGGGCAACCGCGAGGTCAAGATGCAGGAGGCGGAGGACCGGCTGCTCTATCGCCAGGCCATCGAGACGCTGCGCTGCTTTGAGGAGGGGGTGATCCGCTCCGAGGTCGAGGCCAATCTCGGCGGCATCTTCGCCATCGGCTTCCCGGCCCATACGGGCGGCGCGCTCCAGTTCATCCGCGGGATCGGGATCGACGCCTTCGCCGCGCGCGCCGCGGAGCTGGCGGAGCGGCACGGGCCGCGCTTTGCGGTGTCGCGCGAGGCGCTGGCGAAGCTGCGGGAGACGGAGGCGGCCGCCGCGTGAGCCGAAGCGGAAGCCCCGGGCCGTGCCCGCGCTGCTGACCGGGAGGGAGGCGGCGAGCCTCTTCTTGTGCATCGCGCTCGGCGCGACGGGGGGGTGGGTGTTCACGCTCATCGGCGCGCCGATGCCGTGGATGCTGGGCGCGATCACGGCGAACGCGCTCTGGTGCCTCCTGCTCCCCGGCCGTCTCAACCCGGTCCGCTTTCCCGAATGGCTCCGGAACAGCTTCGTCGTGATCATCGGCGTAATGATTGGCGGCATGTTCACGCCGGAGCTGCTCGGGCGGTTGCCGGACTGGTGGCCTGGCGTGATCGCGCTCTTCGTCTACACGATCGCCGCGCAGGTGCTCGGCTACCATGCGTTGCGCCGGTTCGGCGGCTATGACGTTCCGACCTCATGGTTCGGGGCCGCGCCGGGCGGGCTGATCGAAAGCATCATCCTCGGCGAGGCGGCGGGCGGCGACGTCAAGACGATCTCGGCGCTCCACTTCCTTCGGATCGTGTTCGTCATCGCGCTGGTGCCGCTCGGCTTTCTCGTCGTCACGGGCGAGGTGGTCGGCAGCGCGGCGGGAGTGACCTTCGACCCGGCGCATGTCGCGGCGAACGCAAAGGACTATGCCCTGCTGATCGGGGTGGGCGCGGTCGGCTGGGCTCTGGGAAAGCGGCTCGGCATTCCCGCGGGGCACATCATCGGCCCGATCCTCCTCAGCGGGGCGACGCATCTCTCGGGGGTGGTCGAGGCGCAGCCGCCGGCCTTTGCGGTGATCGCGGCTCAGGTGGTGATCGGCTCCTCGCTCGGCGCGCGCTTCGCGGGGCTCACGCGCGCCGCCCTCATCGCCGCGGCGCGGCTGACGGCGCTGACCGCCTCGGGCGCGCTCCTCCTCGCCTTCGGCTTCGGGGCGATGCTCGCGCCGCTGACGGGGGAGCGGCCGGAGGTCTACGTCATGGCCTTCGCGCCGGGCGGGGTGATCGAGATGAGCCTCGTCGCGCTGACGATCGGGGCGAACCCCGTCTTCGTCACAACGCACCACATTCTCCGCATCCTGCTGACGGTGAGCGTTACGCCGGCGCTCTATCGACGGTTCGTCGAAGGGCGGGGCGGCTGAGGCGCGAGATCCTCATCGTCTAGCAGGATGCGGGCGGCGTCGCCTTCCGGGTCGGAGAACTGGCCGGAGCGGAGCGTCCAGAGGAAGGCGAGGAGCCCGAGCGCGCCTAGGGATAGCGAGACGGGAATGAGAAAGACGAGGATGTCCATCAGCGAAGCCTCAGCGCATTGAGCGAAACGGTGATCGAGGAGAGCGACATCGCCAGCGCCGCGATCAGCGGCGTGCAGAAACCGGCGAGCGCGATCGGCACGGCGACGAGGTTGTAGGCCGCGGCGAGGCCGAAATTCTCGAGGATGCGCCGCCGCGCGGACCGGGCCGTCTCCATCGCGCCCGCAAGGGCGGAAAGGTCGGCTTTCAGCAGCACCATGTCAGCCGCCACCCGCGCCGCGTCCAGGCCCGAGCCCGGCGCGGCCGAGACATGGGCGGCGGCGAGCGCGCCGGAATCGTTCAGCCCGTCCCCCACCATCAGCGCCTTGCGCCCAGCGGCGGCGAGGGCGTTGAGCCGTTCGAGCTTCTCCGCCGGAGAGACGCGCGCCTCGGCATGGTCGATCCCGAGCGCGGCGCGCGCCGCCTCCACCGCCTCGGCGCCGTCGCCCGAGAGGAGGAGCGTGCCGATTCCCCGCGCCTTCAGCGCGGCGACGAGCGCGGCGGCGCCGGGCCGGAACTCGTCCGCAAAGCCGAAGCGGAAGGGCGCGGCTTCGCCAAGGCGGAGCCAGATCGCCGCGCCGCCGTCATCCGGCGCGCCCGTGAAGGCGGCGGAGCCGAGCCGCGCGGCCTCCCCTTCGATCTCCCCCTCCATGCCCGCGCCCGGCCTTTCGGCGAGGCCCGAAACCGGCACGGGCGAGAGCCCGGCCGCCTCCGCCGCCTCGGCAAGCGCGCGGGCATAGGGGTGTGCGGAGCCATGGGCCAGGCCCGCGGCGGCGGCGAGGACCTGCGGCGCGGCTTCGGTCGCGAGGCGGGGCCTCCCGGTCGTCAGCGTCCCCGTCTTGTCAAAGACGGCGACATCGACCTCCGCCAGCCGCTCCAGCGCATCGCCGCTCTTGAGGAGGATGCCGCGGCGGAAGAGCCGCCCGGCCGCCGCCGTCGCCACCGCTGGCGCTGCGAGGCCGAGCGCGCAGGGGCAGGTGATGATGAGCACCGCCACCGAGACATTGAGCGCGAAGCGCATGTCGCCGGCATGCCAGACCCAGAAGACGAAGGCGGAGAGCGCGAGGAGGTGGACGCCCGGCGAATAGAACCGCGCGGCCCGGTCGGCCAGGGTCTGATAGACCCCGCGCCCGCGCTCCGCGGCTGCGACGAGCTCCGCCATCCGCCTGAGCGAGGTGTCTTCCCCCACCGCGGTCGCGCGGAGCGTCACCGGGCCGGTGAGGTTCATCTCCCCGGCCGAGACGGACGCGCCGGGGCCGGCGGCCACCGGGACCGTTTCGCCGGTCAGGTGGGAGCGATCCATGTCGGTGGCGCCCTCGGCGAGCACCCCGTCCACCGGCGCGCGCATTCCGGGCGCGACTTGGACGAGGTCGCCCACCCGCAACTCGGAGATCGCGACAGTCTCCCGCCCGCCCGCGGCGAGGCGGATCGCCTTCGGGCTTTCCAGCGCCGTCAGCTCCCGCGCGGCGGAGCGTGCGGCGGCGCGGGCGCGATGATCGAGATAGCGCCCGAGAAGCAGGAAGAAGGTCAGCGCGACCGCGGCGTCGAAATAGGCGTGCCGCCCGCCCGCCCATGTCTCGAAGAGCGACATGCCCGAGGCGAGAATGATCGAGAGGGAGATCGGCACGTCCATGTTGAGCCGCCGCGCGCGGAGCGCGCCCCAGGCGCTGGCGAAGAAGGGGCGCCCGGCGAAGGCGACGACAGGCAGCGCGATGGCGGCGGAGACCCAGTGCAGGAAATCCCGCGTCGCCGCCTCCGCCCCTGACCAGACGGAGACGGAGAGGAGCATCACGTTCATCATCGCGAAGCCCGAAACGCCGATGGCGAGGAGGAGCGCTCGGCCCGTCTCGTCGTCGCCGGTGCCGGCGAGCGTCGCCGCGTCGAGTTCGAGCGCCCTGTGCCCGGCGCGGGCGAGCGCGTCGGTCAGCGCCTCCGCCGCGACCGCGTCGGACACGCGCACGGTCGCGCGCTTCAGCGTCAGGTTCACGCGGGCGGAGACGACGCCGGGGACGGCGGAAAGCGCCCGTTCCGCGCCCGCAATGCAGCCGGCGCAATGGATGTCGGGGAGGGAGAGAATCAGCGTCCGCGCATCAGCCCCGGCGCGCGCGGCGGCGGGGCGGGCCGGGGCGAAGGCGGCGCCGCCGCAAGCGGGGCAGGCGGCGGTCATCCCTTCACCTCGATCACGAGATGCTGGCGGAAGCTCTCTCCGCCCCGCCCGGTCGCCTTCACGTCGAGGCGCCAGAGACCCGGCGCCAGTTCGATCTCCGCGCTCTCCATCGTCGCGGTTTCGGTGATCTCGGGCGTCACGTCGAAGGCTTCCGTCGTCGGCCGCCCGATGCGGAGGGCGAAATCCGCCAGCGGCGCCGGGTCCCCCATGCGGTCCGTCACGCGGATGACGAGCCGCCCGTCGGCGTAGTCCGCCTTCGCCGACCAGCCGAGCGCGACCTGCGCCGCCCGTTCCCGCTCGAAGCTCTGGCTGGCGACATAGCCGTTCTTCACCTCGATGCCGGGGAAGCTGCCGACCGCGGCGACGGCGAGCGCGATGTTCGCCGCGAGGATCGCGCCGAAGGCCCCCGCGAAGCAGAAGAAGACGAAACGCCCCGTCAGCGGCTTGCCCGTGTTCGCGTTCCCGGCCATCTCACTCTCCCTTTCCGACGAAGCTCACATCCGCGCTGGCGCGGGCGCCCGTCTCCACATCCTCGATCCAGAACCGGAGGGGCGAGCGCCCGCCTGTCGCCGCCGGTCCACTTGGCTGCGCGATCACATAGGCCCGCGCATGGCCCGTCTCGTCCGCGGCGACGGAGACGCGCCGCTCGTCCGTCCCCTCGATGGCGAGGCGCAGCGGCTCCTCCGTCACGATGGAGACGCGGAACTCCGCCGCCTCGCCCTGCTTGTTGCGCACCCGGAGGTCATAGGCGTTCCGCACCGAGCCGTCCGAAAGCGTCACGTTCACCGGGTTGCGGATGGCGGCGACGGTCAGGTCCACTTCCGAGCGGATGAAAAGCGCGAAGAGCAGCCCGAGGCCCACGGCGCTCCAGGCCGCCGTGTAGATCAGCACGCGGGGCCGGAAGATGCGCTTCCAGGCCGGAACGGCATGGCCGCCCGCCTGCTCCCGCTTCTCGTCGGCGAGGGAGAGATAGTCGATCAGCCCCCGCTCGCGGCCGAGCTTGTGCATGATGTCGTCGCAGGCGTCGATGCAGAGCGCGCAGGTGATGCAGGCGAGCTGCTGACCCTTGCGGATGTCGACCCCCGTCGGGCAGACGGCGACACAGGCGTTGCAGTCGACGCAATCGCCGAGTGTCGCCGCGCCGTCGGCCTTGATGTGCTTGCCCCGCGGCTCCCCCCGCCATTCGCGATAAGCGACAGTCAGCGTCTGCTCGTCCATCATCGCCGCCTGAATGCGCGGCCAGGGGCAGGCGTAGATGCAGATCTGCTCCCGCATGAAGCCGCCGAAGACGAAGGTCGTCGCCGTCAGCAGCGCAATGGAGCTGTAGGCGATCACATGCGCCTGACCGGTCGCGAGGTCGACGGCGAGCGTCGGCGCGTCGGCGAAGTAGAACACCCACGCGCCGCCGGTTGCGATTCCGATCAGCAGCCAGAGCGTCCACTTCGTCAGCCGCAGGCGGAGCTTGCGGAGGTCGTATTTCTGCTTGAGGAGCCGGATCCGGGCGTTTCTGTCCCCCTCCACCCAGCGCTCGACGAGAATGAAGAGATCGGTCCACACCGTCTGCGGGCAGGCGTAGCCGCACCAAACCCGCCCGAGCGCGGAGGTGAAGAGGAAGAGCCCCAGCCCCGCCATGATGAGGAGGCCGGCGACGAAATAGAATTCGTGCGGCCAGATCTCGATCCAGAAGAAGAAGAACCGCCGCCCGGCGAGGTCCACCAGCACCGCCTGGTCCGGCAACTCCGGCCCGCGGTCCCACCGGATCCAGGGCGTGAGGTAATAGATCCCTAGCGTGAGGATCATCAGCCGCCATTTCAGCGTGCGGAACCAGCCCGAAACCCGTTTCGGGAAGATCGGCTCGCGCGCGGCGTAGAGTTTGGGCGGGGCGGCGTTCGCGTCGGCGGGCATGCTTGGTCCTTCAGGGTTCCCGGCCATATGGTCTGGCGGGCGGTCGCCGCGCCTTGATCGAGGTCAAGCGGAGGCGGTGACGGTTTCGTGAGCGGGAGGCGGCGCGGCGGCGTCGCGCCCATATCAGGGGCGAAGGGGGACGAGATGACCATCGACGACCTTACGCCCTGGAAGGATCGCGCCGGCCGTTTCTCGGCAATCCGCGCGGCTGCCTTCGCCGCCCTTGCTGCGCCGGCGTTATGGCTCATCGCGCTTCTCGCACTCGGATGGATCGGCCCGGAGCCCGAGAAGGCGGCGACGCATTTCACCGGTGAGTGGACGCTTTATATCCTCCTCGCGGGGCTCGCCGTCTCGCCGCTCCGGGCGCATCTCGGCTATGGGCGGCTCATCGGCTTGCGGCGGATGATCGGCCTCTTCGCCTTCGGCTTCGTCGCCGCGCATTTCGGGCTCTATGTGCTCTACATGAACGGAAACGTGCTGAAGGTCGCCACGGAGATCGTGAGCCGTGTCTATCTGATCGTCGGCTTTGTCGCGCTCCTCGGCCTCGCCGCGCTCGCCGCCACGTCCTTCGACAGGGCGATCCGGCGGATGGGGGGGAACTGGCGGCGGCTACACGCGCTCGTCTATCCGCTGACGGCTCTGGGCGTTCTCCACTACTTCATGCAGTCGAAGCTCGATGTGTCGCAGCCGGCGCTGCTCGCGGGGATCTTCTGCGGGCTTGTGCTGTTGCGGCTCCGGGCGCTGCGGGCGGCTCCGCCGGCGCTGGCGCTGCTGCTTGCGGCGGCGCTTGCGGGCGTATCCGCCGCGGGGCTGGAGGCGGCGTGGCATGCTGGGATGACGGGGGCGCCGTGGCGGCGCATTCTCCTCGCCAATCTCGACTTCTCGTTCGAGATCCGGCCGCCTTGGATCGCCGCCGCGATCATGGCGGCGCCGATCCTCCTCCTGCCGCGCTACCGGCAGATGTTGCGGAGCGCCACCCAGTCCTGATCCGAGAGGATCGGCTCGAAAGGCGCATCGCCCACCACATCCTCCGCGCCGACGGCCGCCGCCCGCGCCGCCGGGTCGGGGTGGGAGGAGAGATGGTTGAAGACGCCCCCCTCCCCCGCCTTCTCCCGCAGCTTCAGGAAAAAGCCGGCGAGCGGCGCCGCCGGCAATCCCTCCGCCGCGAGGAGTCGCGTCGCGAAAGCGTCCGCGGCAGCCTCGGCCTCGCGCTGGTAGCCGGAGCGGAGCAGCGCCTCGGTGAGCGCCACGGTCGCCGTCGCGCCCGTGAAATCCCCGAGGAGGAGCCCGATCAATCCCGCGCTTCCGGCAGAACGGAGGGCGAGGCGCGTCGGGTCGCGGGCGACGACATGGCCGATCTCGTGCGCCAGAACGCCCGCTGCGGCCTCCGGGCTCTCCGCCGCGCGCAGGAGCCCGCGGAAGAGGATGATCCGCCCGCCCGGCAGGGCGAAGGCGTTGACCATCGGCGCGTCGAGCACCCGCACCTTGAGCGGCAGATGCGCCCCTGCGCCCCGCTCCAGACGCGCCGTCATCCGCGTCAGCGCAGCGGCGCCTGCGCCGCCCTCGCAGAAGCGCGGCGGGCCGGAGGCGAAGAGCCGCGCGAACTGGTCGACCATCTCCTCCCCCATCGCCGCCTCCGCCTCCGGCGGGATCAGCGCCGCAAGCCGGTCGGCCAGCGCGGGGGCGAGGTGGAAGACGATGAGCCAGACCGAAACGAGCGCCGCCGCGCCCCAGAGCAGGGCGCGCCGCCAGCGCGGCCGCGCCGTTCGCGGCCGCGCCGCGAGGTCGGGGCAGACCTTCCGGATCGCCGCGACCATGTCCGGGTCGGAGATCGTGAGTCGCTCGTCGCTCTCGTCGTCGGGCGTCAGCGAAAGCGCACCGCCCCCGCCCCCGAGGTCGCGGAGCCCGGAAAGGGACCAATGGGCGATCGGCGTCTCGTCCATCCGCATGAGGATCAACGAAGCGTCCCCGAACTTCACGATCACCTCGACCGGCGCGGCCGAGCGCCCGTCGAAATATCGGCCCGGCGCCTCGAGGAGGTCGTATTGCGCCAGCGCCGTCATCAGAACGCGCCGCCCATATCCGCGCCGAGCGCGTCGGCGAAGCCGCCCGCCTCGGCCTGTTCGTCATGCGCACGCTGGCGCGCCCGCTCCGCCGCTTCGAGATCGTGGATCAGGAGGCCTGCGCACGCCGCCTTCAGCAGCGGATGCGTGAGGAAGGCGTGTCCCAGCGCGGACCAGACCGCGACCGCCGGCAGGTAGGCCGCCGCGAGAAGGGCCAGCGCGAGCAGCCCGGTCACGTCCGGCGCGCGCCCTTCCGCCAGCGCCGCGAAGAGCGCGGACGGATCGCCGATCAGCGCGGCGGCGGCAAGGCTCGACACGGCCGCCGTCGCGGCGACGCCGAGCCCGATGGCGAGCGCGCCGGAAACGTAAATGCCGACGACCCGCCAGAAGCCGAGCGAAACGGAGAAGCGCGTCTTGCCGGCGAGCGTCTTGAGCGAGTTTAGATGCCTGAAACTGAAGACCTGATGGCGCACGAAGCCGAGAGCGACGAAAAGGAGAAGCAAGGGAGCGAGCGCGGCCTCCGGCCCCGGTTCCTTGCCAAGCGCGGCGAAACCCGCTGCGGCCGCGGCGAGCCCCGCCGCCGGGAGCCAGACCCAGAGCCAGCTCCGCATCAGCGGCCCCGCGCCCCCTTCCTGCGTGAAGCGGAGATCGCCGAAATAGCTTCGCGCCGTGGTGTAGCGGGCGAGGCGATGCTGCGTCAGCGGATACAGGAGGCCAAGGGTCAGGAGCGTCAGCCCCCACCAGACCATCGCCCGCCAGGCGTAGCCCCAGGCGCCGGGCGCGAGCCCGAACCGCACGCCGCGCCAGCGGGTGCGCGCGAGGATGTAGCGCCGCGCCCGGTACTGCGCCCAGAAGAGCGCGGGGGCCAGCGCGAGGAGCGGCAATTGCAGCCCGACGACGCTTCCTTCGAGCCAGGCGAGGCCGGCGAAGGTCAGCGCCAGATTGGCGAGCGAGATGTAGACGGCGAGGATCACGACCGCGACGAGGAAGCCGATCAGCTTCTCCATCGCCCGGCCGGTATATTCCAGCGGCGAGCCGTCGATCCGGATCGAGGCCCAGTAATGCCGGCGGAGCCGCGTCGTCATCCAGAACCGGCCGATCCCGAGGGTGAGGATCGTCAGCGCCATGCGCCCGAGCGCGAGGCCGAAGAGCCGGCCGCGGGAGCCGTCATAGACCACGGGCGTCGGGGCGGCCGGCCTTCGCGGCGCCGACCAGGGGTTCGGCGGGAGGCTCGATTCGATGTTTCCGCGCATGCCCTGCCTGTTCTCGCCCCCGGCCGGACCATAGTGGCGGCGGCGGCGCGCTTCAATCGGGCCGCGCGCTCGCCCTTCACCCTCGCAGAATGCGACGCTTCTCCGACTCAAGGCCGACCCTTCTCAGGCGGCCTTCAGCGCGGCGGCAAGATGGGCGGGCGAAGGCGCTGTCGGCGCGCCCTTCATCGAGGAGGAGTCGAGCGCGGCCTCGATGACCGCGCCATGTGCTTCCGCCGCCAGGCCGAGCGCGGCGAGGCCCGGAAGCCCGGCGCCGCGCGCCCATGCCGCGAGCGTCTCGGGCGCGTTCTCCGCCGCGCTGCCGAGCGCGCTGGCGATCATCCCGAAGACCGCTTCGAGCCGCTCGCGCGCGGGCCCGCCAAGCGTTTCGCGGTAGAGCGCGAGAACGGGGCCGAGCAGCGTTCCGCAGATCGCGCCGTGGGCGGCGCCCGTCGCGCCGCCGATCGGGCCGGAGAGGCCGTGGACGGCCCCGAGCCCGGAATTGGCGAGGGCGAGCCCGCCCGAGAGAGAGGCCCAGGCCATCGCGTCGCGCGCCGCCCTGTCCTCCCCCTCCATCAGCCGCTTCAGCGCCGTGAGGGCGGGGGCGATTGCGGGCCGGGTCAATGCGTCGGAATAGGGCGTGGCCTTCGCGCTCAGGAAGGGTTCGATCAGCTGCGTGACCGCATCGAGCCCGGAGGCGAGCGTGACGGCGCGGGGGCACCGGTCCGTCAGCGCCGGATCGACGATGGCGACGCGGGCGATCATTCGATCATCGCGGAGGCTCACCTTCCGGGCCCGGTCGGGGACGCCGATCACGGCGTTCTTGGTCGCCTCCGCGCCCGTTCCCGCCGTGCTGGGGAGCGCGAGGAAGGGAAGCGGCGCGGCGGCGAGCGGCGCGCCCCGGCCCACGATCTCGAGATGGTTGAGCGGCGCGCCGGGGCCGGGGGCGAGGGCGGCGAGCGCCTTGCCGAAATCGAGCGCCGCGCCGCCGCCAAGGGCGAGCACCCAGTCCGGCCGGAAGTCGCGGAGGGGGCCGAGCGCCGCCTCCAGCATCGGCAAGGTCGGTTCGGCGGGGCAGGGGAGGGCGAGCGTCTCCGCCCCGGCCTCGGCCAGCGCGTCGAGCAGCCATGCCGCGCGCGCCGCGTCCCGCCCGTGGATGACGGCGCCGCGCCGCCCGAAGCCGAGGGCGAGGGCGGGCGCCTTCGCGGCCTCGCCCCTGCCGAAAAGGATCCGGGGCGGCTGAAGGATGGAGAATGTCACGAGATTGGTCCTCACAGCGCCGGCGGCGCCGAAACGCAATCGGGCGGGGCCCCGGAAGGCCCCGCCCTTCGTCGTCAGTGAAAGCTCAATTCCAGGACTTGATCAGCTCGTCATAGGAGATGGTCTCGCCCGCCGGCTTCTCGTTCGCGAGCTTCGCGACCGGGGCGCCCGGCGCGTCGAGCCAGACGGCCGCGTCCTGCGGCTCGTTCATCTTCGGCCCGATATCGCCCTGCACGCCGGCCCGCTCCAGCCGCTCCAGCACCCGCTCCTGCTCCGCGCAGAGGGCGTCCAGCGCCTCCTGCGGGGTCTTCGCGCCGGACATCGCGTCGCCGATGTTCTGCCACCAGAGCTGCGCCAGCTTCGGATAGTCCGGCACGTTCGTGCCCGTCGGGGACCACTGGACCCGCGCCGGGGAACGGTAGAACTCGACGAGCCCGCCGAGCCGCGGCGCCCGCTCCGTGAAGCTGTCGTGCTGGATGGTGGATTCGCGGATGAAGGTCAGCCCCGTATGGGACTTCTTCACGTCCACCGTCTTCGAGACGACAAACTGGGCGTAGAGCCAGGCGGCCTGAGCCCGGTCCACCGGGGTGGACTTCATCAGCGTCCAGGAGCCGGCGTCCTGATAGCCGACCTTCATCCCGTCGACCCAGTAGGCGCCGTGCGGGGAGGGGGCCATGCGCCATTTCGGCGTGCCGTCGTCGTTCATCACGGGCAGGCCTTCCTTCACCATGTCGGCGGTGAAGGCGGTGTACCAGAACATCTGCTGCGCGATGTTGCCCTGTGCGGGCACCGGGCCGGCCTCGCCGAAGGTCATGCCCTGAGCCTCGGGCGGCGTAAACCGCTGCAGCCAGTCGATGGCCTTGGTGACGGCGTAGACCGCCGCGGCGTCATTCGTCGCGCCGCCGCGGGCGACGCAGGAGCCGACGGGGCGGCTGTTCTCGTCCACCCGGATGCCCCATTCGTCCACCGGCAGGCCGTTCGGCTCGCCGACATCGCCCATGCCGGCCATCGACATCCACGCGTCGGTGTAGCGCCAGCCGAGCGACGGGTCCTTCTTGCCATAGTCCATGTTGCCGAACACGCCCTCGGAGGGGCCGCCGGCATAGGACATGTCCCGCCCGGTGAAGAACTCGGCGATGTCCTCATAGGCCGACCAGTTCAGCGGCACGCCGAGGTCATAGCCGTACTTCGCCTTGAAATCCTCCTGCGATTTCGGGTGGTTGAACCAGTCGTAGCGGAACCAGTAGAGGTTCGCGAACTGCTGCGTCGGCAGCTGGTAGAGCTTGCCGTCCGGCGCGGTGGTGAAGCTCGTGCCGATGAAGTCCGCCACGTCGAGGTTCGGGTTGGTGACAGCCGCGCCCTCGCCCTCCATCCAGTCGGAGAGGATGCGCACCTGCTGGTAGCGCCAGTGGGTGCCGATCAGGTCCGAGTCGTTGATATAGGCGTCGTAGATGTTCTCGCCCGTCTGCATCTGGGTCTGCAGCTTCTCGACGACGTCGCCCTCGCCGATCAGGTCATGCGTCACCTTGATGCCGGTGATCGCGGTGAAGGCGGGGGCGAGGACTTTCGCCTCGTATTCATGCGTCGTGATCGTTTCCGAGACGACGCGGATGTCCATGCCCGCGAAGGGCTTGGCGGCGTCGATGAACCACTGCATCTCCGCTTCCTGCGCCGCGCGGTCGAGCGTGGAGAGATCGCCGATCTCCGCGTCGAGGAACGCCCTCGCCGCCTCCATGTCCGCCCAGGCGGGCGCGGAGCCGAGCGCAAGGAGCGCCAGCGCCATCGCTGTTGACGTCTTGTGCAGTCTCATCAGGTTTCCTCCCTTTGAAGAGCAGTCCTTGTTTGCATTTCTCCCTAGACCCAGCGGAACACCGCCGCGGCCCAGACGAGACCGAGCGCGAGCCCGCCCCAGAGGGGCGAGCCGGCGAAGAAGAGCCAGGCCAGGCAGATGAAGCCCGTCCCGAGCAGAGAGATGAAGAGCCGGTCGCCCCGCGTCGTCTCGATCCTGAGAACGCCGACGCGCGGCGTCTCCGGAAAGCGGATCGCGAGGATCGTGAAAACGACGAGAAGCGAGCCGATCACGTAGAAGAAGAGCGCAACCGGCAGGGTCCATGCCATCCAGCCGCCCGGGATCATCGGCGCGAACCAGTCCAGCGCCCCGTCCTTCCTCGGCGCGGCGAGCAGGATCGCGCCGAGTATCGCCAACAGCGCAGCCCCCGCGCCGGCATAGACTGCGCCCCAGCGGACAGTGCGGGCGGAAGCGGCTTCGCTCATGGCGTCCTCCTCACACGCGGCCAAGGGCGAAGCCCTTGGCGATGTAGTTGCGGACGAAATAGATCACGAGCGCGCCGGGAATGATCGTCAGCACGCCCGCCGCCGCCAGCACGCCCCAGTCCATGCCGGAGGCGGAGACGGTGCGCGTCATTGTCGCCGCGATGGGCTTCGCGTCCACCGAGGTCAGCGTTCGGCTGAGGAGAAGCTCCACCCAGGAGAACATGAAGCAGAAGAAGGCGGCGACGCCGATGCCGGACGCGATCAGCGGCATGAAGATCTTCACGAAGAAGGCGGGGAAGCTGTAGCCGTCGATATAGGCCGTCTCGTCGATCTCCTTCGGCACGCCCCGCATGAACCCTTCGAGGATCCAGACGGCGAGCGGCACGTTGAAAAGGCAATGCGCCAGCGCAACGGCGATATGCGTGTCGAAGAGCCCGACGCTGGAATAGAGCTGGAAGAACGGCAGCGCGAAGACGGCCGGCGGCGCCATCCGGTTCGTCAGCAGCCAGAAGAAGAGATGCTTGTCCCCGAGGAAGTTGTAGCGGCTGAAGGCGTAGGCCGCCGGCAGTGCGACGGTAATTGAAATCACCGTATTCAGGACAACATAAATGATCGAGTTGACATAGCCCATGTACCAGCTCGGGTCCGTCAGGATCACCATGTAGTTGCGGAAGGTCAGCTCCGCCGGGAAGAGCGTGAAGCTGGACGTGATCTCCGCATTCGTCTTCAGGCTCATGTTCACGAGCCAGTAGATCGGGATCAGGAGAAACAGGATGTAGACCGTCATCACGACGGCGGAGCCGGTCGGGCGGGTCATTTCGAATCCTCCCGGTCGAGATTGGTCATCACCGTGTAGAACACCCAGGAGACGAGCAGGATCACGAGGAAATACATAAGCGAGAACGCCGCCGCCGGCCCGAGGTCGAACTGCCCGACCGCCATCTTCACGAGGTCGATGGAGAGGAAGGTGGTGGAATTGCCGGGCCCCCCGCCGGTGACCACGAAGGGCTCGGTGTAGATCATGAAGCTGTCCATGAAGCGGAGGAGGACGGCGATCAGCAGCACGCCCCGCATCTTTGGCAACTCGATGTAGCGGAAGACGCTCCAGCGGCTCGCCTGGTCGATCCGCGCCGCCTGGTAATATGCCTGCGGGATGGACTGGAGCCCGGCATAGGCGAGGAGCGCGACGAGGCTCGTCCAGTGCCAGACATCCATGACGATGACGGTGATCCAGGCGTCGAGCGGATCGTTGGTGTAGTTGTAGTCGATCCCCGCCGCTTCGAGCGTGTGGCCGAGAAGGCCGATATCCACTCGCCCGAAAATCTGCCAGATCGTCCCCACGACATTGAACGGGATGAGGAGCGGCAGCGCCATCAGAACGAGGCACACGCTGGCCCAGAATCCCTTCTTCGGCATGTTGAGCGCGATGAAGACGCCGAGCGGTATCTCGATCGCGAGGATGATCGCGGAGAAAAGCACCTGCCGCGCGAGCGCGTCATGGAGCCGGGAGGATGTCACCATCTCCTCGAACCATTCGAGCCCGGCCCAGAAGAACTGGTTGTTCCCGAACGTGTCGTTCAGGGAATAGTTGACCACCGTCATCAGCGGGATCACCGCCGAGAAGGCGACGATGACGAGGACGGGGAGGACGAGAAACCAGGCCCTGTTGTTCTGGGTCTTCTCCATCAGGCGGCCTCCCCCTGGGGCGTCCCTGCGGGCGCAACGCGCCAGTCGTCCCGGTAGACGTTCACGCGATCCGGCGCGAAACGGGCATGGGTCGCCCCCGCGCCGAGCGGCTCGCCTTCCGGCAGCACGATGTCGAGCGGCCCGGCCGGCGTCTCCGCCCTCACGATGCGGTGCCGGCCGACATCCTCGACCCTGCGGATCGTGACGGGCAGGCCCGCGCCCGAGGTCAGGGTCACATGTTCGGGCCGGATTCCGACCTGCACCCGCCCCGACAGTTGCGGATAGGCGGCGCCGAGAGGCATCGCGGCGCCGCCGAGACGGGCGACCGCCCCCTCTACCGTCGCGTCGAAGAAGTTCATTCCGGGCGAGCCGATGAAATAGCCGACGAACGTGTGCTCCGGCCGCTCGAACAAGGCCTCCGGCGCGCCGAGCTGGACGACGCGGCCATCGTGCATCACCACGACCTTGTCCGCGAAGGTGAGCGCCTCCGTCTGATCATGGGTGACATAGATCATCGTGTGCCCGAACTCGCGATGGAGCCGCTTCAGCTGCGTCCTCAGCTCCCATTTCATGTGCGGGTCGATCACCGTCAGCGGCTCGTCGAAGAGGATCGCGTTGACATCCTCCCGCACCATGCCCCGCCCGAGGCTGATCTTCTGCTTGGCGTCCGCCGTCAGGCCCTTGGCGCGGCGGCCGAGCGCCTCCTCCATGCCGATCATGCGGGCGACCTCCTCGACCCGGCGGGCGACATAGGCCGCATCCATGCCGCGGTTGCGGAGCGGGAAGGCCAGATTGTCCCGCACCGTCATCGTGTCGTAGACGACGGGGAACTGGAACACCTGCGCGATGTTGCGCGCCGCCGTCTCCTCCTGCGTCACGTCCTGCTCTCCAAAGAGAACGCGCCCGCGGCTCGGGCGGACGAGGCCGGAGATGATGTTGAGCAGCGTGGTCTTGCCGCAGCCGGAGGCGCCGAGCAGCGCATAGGCGCCCCCATCCTCCCAGACATGCGTCATCTCCTTCAGCGCAAAATCCGCGTCTCCCTGGGGGGCCTTCAGGTAGCTGTGGGCGAGGTTTTCGAGCGTGATGCGGGCCATGTCAGGCGGCTCCCTTCAGCGCGGCCGCCGCATAGGGCGCCGCGGCGGCCAGCCGCCCGTCCTCCCGGAAAAGGTATGCGTGCGTCGGGTCGAGCCAAAGCTCCGCCTCCGCGCCCGGCTCGATCGCGCGTACGCCATGGACGAGCGCGACCCAGCGCTCCTGCCCGTGATCGACATGCAGAAACGTCTCCGCCCCTGTCAGCTCGCTGACGCCGACGGCGCAGCGGAAGGCGATGGCGGCGGGCGAGGGGCGCTCCAGCGCGAGATGGTTGGCCCGGAACCCGGCGAGATAACGCCCGTCCGGCAGCGCCGCCGCGTCGCCTTCCGCCGGCGCTTCCGAACCCTCCCCGAAACGAAGGCGCCCGCCGGCTTTCACGCAGGAAACGAAATTCATCGGCGGGTCGGAGAAGACGCGCGCCGTCGTCGCATCCGCCGGGCGTCGATAGACTTCCGGCGTCGGGCCGAACTGCGTCACCCGCCCTTCCCAGAGCGTTGCGGTCGCCCCGCCCAGAAGGAGCGCCTCCTCCGGCTCCGTCGTCGCATAGACGAAGATCGCGCCGGAGGCCTCGAAGATGCGGGGGATCTCCGCCCGCAGCTCCTCCCTCAGCTTGTAGTCAAGATTGGCCAGCGGCTCGTCGAGGAGCACGAGCCCGGCCTCCTTCACCAGCGCCCGGGCGAGGGCGCAGCGCTGCTGCTGCCCGCCGGAAAGTTCCAGCGGCCGGCGGCCCAGCATCGGCGTCAGCCGCAGCATTTCCGCCACCTCCCGCACGCGCCTGTCGATTTCCTGCGCCGGGCGGCGGAGAATGCGGAGCGGCGAGGCGATGTTCTCGAAGACGGTGAGGCCCGGATAGTTGATGAACTGCTGGTAGACCATCGCGACGCCGCGGTCCTGAACCCGAACCCCCGTCACGTCCCGCCCGTCCTGCAGCACGCGCCCGGCGCTCGGCTTGTCGAGCCCGGCCATGAGCCGCATCAGGCTCGTCTTGCCGGAAAGCGTCGGCCCGAGGAGGACGTTCATCGTCCCCTTCTCCAGCCGCAGATCGGTCGGGTGGATATGGACCCGCCCGCTGACCGTCCGCGCCACGCCTGAAAGCTCCAGCGTCATCCCCGCTCCCTCACTCCGCGGTCGCGTATGCGGGCGCCGCCGCCGCCATGAACGCGCCGACGGCCTTCTTCTGCTCGGTCGAAAGCCGGAGTCCCAGCTTGGTGCGGCGCCAGAGCGCGTCGTCCGCCGTGCGGGCGTATTCCTTCTCCATCATCCACCGCAGCTCCGCCTCCGTCAGCGTCGCGCCGAAATCGCGGCCGAGATCGGCGGCGGAGCGCGCCCCGGCGAGGATTTTCGTCGCTTCCGTGCCGTAGGCGCGGGCGAGGCGGCGCGCATGGGCGAGCGCGAGGAACGGATGGTCGCGAAGCAGCCCGTCCACGAGCGCGTCGAACCCGTCATGCGGAAAGTCGCCGCCCGGCAGCGCCACGCGCGCCGTCCAGGATGGCCCCGCCTTGGGGAAGAAGGGCGCGATCTTCGCCATCGCGCTCTCCGCCAGCCGCCGATAGGTGGTGATCTTGCCACCGAAGATGTTGAGGAGCGGCGGCGCGTCTCCCGGCGCGTCGAGGCTCAGCACGTAGTCCCGCGTCGCCTGCGTCGCGGAACTCGCCCCGTCGTCATAGAGCGGGCGGACGCCGGAATAGGTCCAGACCACGTCCTCCTTCGTCACCGGCTTCTCGAAATAGGTCGAGGCGAAGGCGAGGAGGTAATCCCGCTCCGCGTCGGTGCAGCGCGCCTCCGAAGGCTCGCCGTCATGGTCCCTGTCGGTCGTGCCGAGCAGCGTGAACTCGCCCTCATAGGGGATCGCGAAGATGATCCGCCCGTCCGCGCCCTGGAAGAAATAGCAGCGGTCATGCTCGAAGAGGCGGCGCGTGACGATGTGGCTGCCGCGGACGAGGCGGATCTTCTCGCTGGAATTGATCCGCGTCACGTTGCGGATGACGCCCGCCGCCCAGGGGCCGCCGGCGTTCACGAGCGCGCGGGCGTGGTGGACGCGCCGCCCCGCCGCCCCTTCCGTCGTCACCTCCCAGAGGCCGCCCCGCCGCTCCGCGGAGACGACGCGCTGGCCGACCATGATCCGCGCGCCGCGCGCCTCCGCGTCCCGCGCGTTGAGGACGACGAGGCGGGAATCCTCCACCCAGCAATCCGAATATTCGAAGGCGCGGCGGAAGGCGGGCTTCAGCGGCTTCCCGGCCTCGTCCTTCGTCAGGTCGAGGCTGCGGGTCGCGGGCAGGATCTTCCGCCCGCCGAGCGTGTCGTAAAGGAAGAGGCCGAGCCGGATCAGCCAGGCCGGGCGTCGCCCCTTCATCCAGGGCATGATGCGCGTGAGGAGCCGGGAGGTCGGCGTGTCGCCGTCGAACCGCATCTCGGCGCTGAGCGGGAGGACGAAGCGCATTGGCCAGGAGATGTGGGGCATGGCGACCAGCAGCGTCTCCCGCTCCTCCAGCGATTCCCGCACCAGCCGGAACTCGAAGAATTCGAGATAGCGGAGTCCGCCGTGAAAGAGCTTGGTCGAGGCGGAGGATGTGCCCTGCGCGAGGTCGCCGGCCTCGGCGAGGATGACGGAAAGCCCGCGGCCCGCCGCGTCCCGCGCGATCCCGCAGCCATTCACGCCGCCGCCGATGATGAAGAGATCGGCCGCTTCGGGCCGCTCGTCGTCTGACACGCCTATCCTCCCCCGGGGTCTCGCCCCTTGGCGCGGAGTCGTGCCCCGGCGCGCGGTTTCGGTCAAGAGGATTTTCGTTTTTGCGCGAATCGGCGTCAAAACGAATATCTGCGAGGGGTTGTCGTGATCGTTTCGCGGAATTACGGTCGCCTCTGCGCCGAAAGGACCGGCGCGGCAGGGAGCGGCGCCGTTGGCCCTCACGATCAGGCAGACGGAGATCCTGGAGATCGCGCGCGCCGAGGGGCGCGTTCTGGTCGAGGAACTTGCGCAGCGCTTCGACGTCACGCTGCAGACGATCCGGCGCGACCTCGGCGACCTCGCGGACGCCGGCTTCCTTGACCGGGTGCATGGCGGCGCGGTGGCGCGCACCGGCGTCGTCAACATCGGCTACGAACGTCGGCGCGTGATGAACGAAGAGGCGAAGGCCGCCATCGCCCGCGCCTGCGCCGCCGAGATCCCGGAGAATTGCTCGCTGATCCTCAATCTCGGCACGACGACGGAAGCCGTGGCGCGGGAGCTTGTGAACCATCGCAACATCACGGTGGTGACGAACAACATGAACGTCGCCAACATCCTCGTCGCCAATCCGGGCTGCGAGATCATGGTGGCGGGCGGCGCGCTGCGGCGCTCGGACGGCGGCCTCGTCGGGGACCTGACGACGCAGTTCTTCGGCCAGTTCAAGGTCGATTTCGCGGTGATCGGCGTCTCCGCGCTCGACATGGACGGCGATCTTCTGGACTTCGACCTCGCCGAGGTGCGGGTCAGTCGGGCGATCCTCGCCCAGGCGCGACAGGCCTTTCTCGTGATGGACGCCTCGAAGCTCGGGCGCTCCGCCCCGGCGCGGATCGCCTCGCTCGCGGAACTCGACGCCGTCTTCACCGACGCGCCGCTGCCGAGGCCGCTCTGCGAGACGTGCGAGGGCTGGGGAACGCGGGTCGTCGTGGCGGAGTGAGCGCCGGTCAGCCGGGCCGCCAGCAGGCGACGAGCCTCCCTTCGCCCCTCGCCGCGAGCGGCGGCGCCTCGGCGCATTCCGCACCGGCGCGCGGGCAGGCGTCGCGATAGGCGCAGCCGCCCGGAGCCGCCCCGACGGCTTCCGGCTCCTTCTGCGCAATGCGCCGTCGCGCCCGCTCCGCCGCCGGGTCGGGCAGCGGCGCGGCGGAAAGCAGCGCTTCGGTATAGGGATGGAGCGGCGCGGAATAGAGCGCGTCGGCCGCCGCCATCTCCACGATCCGGCCGCGATACATCACCGCCACGCGATGCGAGATGTGGCGCACCACGGCCAAGTCGTGCGCGATGAAGAGATAGGCGAGGCCAAGCTCGCCCTGGAGGTCGGCGAGCAGGTTCAGAACCCCCGCCTGGATCGACACGTCGAGCGCGCTCACCGGTTCGTCCAGCACCAGCGCCTCCGGCTCCAGCGCCAGCGCCCGCGCGATGCCGACGCGCTGGCGTTGCCCGCCGGAAAGCTCGTGCGGCCAGCGCCGCGCGAAGCCCGCTTCGAGCCCGACCCGTTCAAGGCAGGCCTCGGCCTTGGCCGCCGCCTTCGGCCCGACCTCCCCGAGGAGCCGCAGCGGCTCCGCCACGATCTCCCCCACCCGCATCCGCGGATGGAGCGAGCCGAACGGGTCCTGGAACACCATCTGCAGATGCCGGCGCAGCGGTCGCATCTCCGCCTCGGAGAGCCCGGCTATCTCCCGCTCACGAAACGCAACGGAACCCGATGTCGGCCGGATCAGGCCGAGGACGCTGCGCCCGAGCGTGGACTTACCGCAGCCCGATTCCCCGACAAGGCCAAGCGTTTCCCCCGCCGCGATGTCGAAGGAGACCCCGGCGACGGCGCGAAGCCGGTCCGCCGATCGCCAGGGCAGGAGACTACGGCCGAGCGGATAATCCTTGACCAGATCGCGGACGGAGATCAGCGGCGCACCCGTGGCCGCGTGGCGCCTCTCCCCGTGCGCTTCCGCCGCCGGGGAGGGCGCGGGCGCGTCCGCGGCCCAGCACGCCGCCGCGCCGGAGCCTGCGGGGCGGAGAAGCGGCTCCGCCACACAAGCCGCATGGGCGAGCGCGCAGCGCGGCGCGAAGGCGCAGCCCTCGGCGCGCGCGCCGAGCCGCGGCGGCGCCCCGGGGATCGACGTCAGCCTCGTCGCCCCGCCAGCGATCCGGGGGACCGAGCCGAGAAGGCCGCGCGTATAGGGATGCCGCGGATCGGCGAAGAGCGGATCGACCGCCGCCTCCTCCGCCACCTTGCCCGCATACATGACCGCCACCCGGTCCGCGACACCCGCGACGACGCCGAGATCGTGCGTCACCAGCACGAGGCCGAGGCCCAGCCGTTCCCGCAGCCGGGCGAGCACCTCCATCACCTGCGCCTGCACCGTCACGTCGAGCGCGGTGGTCGGCTCATCCGCGATCAGGATGTCCGGGTCGTTCGCGATGGCCATCGCGATCATCGCGCGCTGCCGCATGCCGCCGGAGAATTCATGCGGATGCTGCGCCGCCCGCCGCTTCGGGTCCGGCACGGAGACGAGCGCGAGCAGGTCGAGCACCCGCTCCCCGATCTCCTTCCGCCCCATGCGCGGGCGGTGCAGCCGGATGGCTTCTGCGATCTGTTCGCCGACGGGGAGGACCGGGTTGAGCGCCGAGAGCGGGTCCTGAAAGATCATCGCGATGCGGTCGCCCCGCAGCGCGCGGAGCCGCGCCTGCCGCGCGCCGATCAGCTCCTCCCCCTTCAGCCGCACGGAGCCCGAAACGAGCGCGCCGCGCGGCGCGAGGCCCATCGCGCCGAGCATTGTGAGCGACTTGCCGGAGCCCGACTCGCCCACCACCGCCAGCACCTCCCCCCGCGCGACCGAGAGCGAGACGCCGCGCACCGCCTCGAGCCCGCCGGGAAAGGCGACCCGTAGGTCCGCGATCTCCAGCGCCGGCGCGCTCATCGGGAGGACCGTTCGTCCATCAGGTCCCGCAATCCGTCCCCGAGGAAGTTGAAGCCGAGCACGAGGGTGAGGATCGCGAAGCCGGGGCCGAAGGCGATCCACCACGAGTAGAACTGCGTCGCGCCCTCGGAGATCATCGCCCCCCATTCCGGCGTCGGCGGCGAGGCTCCGAGCCCGATGAAGGAGAGCGCGGCGGCGAGGAGGATGACCTGCCCCACATCCATCGTCGCGTTCACCTGAATGGGCGTCCAGCAGAGCGTGAGGATGTGCTTGAAGAGGAGGCGCGCGCGCGTCGCGCCGCCGGCGATGGCCGCCTCCACATGCTCCCGCGTCTTCACCTCCAGGACCTGCGCGCGCATCAGCCGCGCATAGACCGGCCACCAGACCGCGACGAGCGCGACCGCCGCATTCTCCAGCCCCGGCCCCAGAGTCGCCGCCACCGCCATGGCGAGCAGGACGGGCGGAAAGGCCAGCGTCACGTCAACCAGCCGCATCACCGCCGTATCCCACCATCCGCCGAAGAACCCGGCGAGCGCGCCGAGCCCCGCGCCGATCGCGACGGCGGCGAGGACGACGACCGCCGCGATGGCGAGGGAGATCCGGGCGCCGTGGATCGTGCGGCTGAAGACGTCGCGCCCCAGCGCATCCGTCCCCAGCCAGTGCTCAGCCGAGGGCGGCTGGAGCCGGCGAGCCACCATCTTCAGCGGCTCGTCGAGCCCCCAGAGCGGCGCGGTCAGCGCCGCTACGATCCAGAACGTCACGACGACGATGCCGAGCGCGACCGGAACCGTCAGCCAGGAAGGGCGCCGCGCCCGCGCCAGCGCCTCAGCCATCTGCCCCGCCGAAGCCGATCCGCGGGTTGAAGACGGCGTAGGCGACGTCCGTCGCAAGGTTGGAGAGCAGGAAGGCCGCCGCGCCGACGAGCGTCACGCCGATGATCGCCGGATGATCCAGCGTCCGCGCGCTGTCCACCGCATAGGAGCCGACGCCCGGCCAGGCGAAGATCGTCTCCGTCAGCACCGCGCCGGTGATGAGATAGGCGAAGGAATGGCCGATGATCGTCAGCGTCGGGATCATCGCATTGCGGAGCGCATGGACGACGAGCACCCGCCGCTCCCCCGCACCCTTCGCGCGCGCCGTGCGGATGTAGTCCTGCTCCAGCACGTCCAGCATGGAGCCCCGCACGAGGCGGGAGATGACGCCCATCACCGCCCAGCCAAGCACGAAGGCGGGGAGGACGAGATGGGAGAGCGCCTTGAGGAACGCTTCGAAATCCCCGGCCAGCAGGGCGTCGAGCGTATAGAAGCCCGTCGCCCCCGCCGGCGGAACCGCCCGCGCGTCGATCCGCCCCGGCCCGGGCAGCCAGCCGAGCGCGACGGAGAAAACGTAGAGAAGGATCAGCCCCGTCCAGAAAACCGGCATCGAGGAGCCGATCAGCGCGACAAGCCGCGCCGCATGGTCGATCATCGTGTCCCGCCATCGGGCCGCCGCGATCCCGAGCGCGACGCCGCCGACGACGCCGAAGACCATGGCGAACAGCACGAGCTCCAGCGTCGCCGGCAGCCGCGCGCGGATGTCGTCCGCCACCGGCATGCGGGTGCGGAAGGACGTGCCGAGGTCGCCCTGGAGGAGGTTGCCGATATAGATCGCGTATTGCTCCGGCACGCTCCGGTCGAGCCCCCAGCGCGCCTTCGCGGCGGCGACGACCTCCGGGTTGTTCATCTGCCGCTCGCTGACGATGGCGGAGAGCGGGTCCGCCTTCGTGACATGGGAGAGGAAGAAGGCCGCCGTCGCCACGCCGAGCAGCAGGAGCGGCATGGCGAGCAGCCTTCGGACGATATAGCGCGTCATCAGCGGCACCGGGGGAGGCCGGGGGGCGCCGCCCCCCGGCCAAGCCTCATTTCACCGAGATCTCGGCCAGCGGCAGGTTGCAGCAGGCGCTGTAGCGGACGCCCTCCACATTCGCCCGGTGCGCGAGAATGAGGTTGGGGCTCAGCACCGGAATGATGATCCGGTCCGAGATCATCTCCATCCCGACCTCGTGGAAGGCGGCGTCAACCTTGTCCGCCGGGGCGGCGAGGGCTGCGGCCATCTTCTCCGCCATGTTCGGGTTCGCCGCATCCTCCGCCTTCGCGGCATGGCTCCGGTTGTACCAGGGCGAGCCTTCATAGAGGCCGAAGAAGCTGGCGTACTGGCCCGAGCCGAAATAGTCCGGCGCATAGTAGACGGCGGTGACGGGAATGCCCGTCGCGCCGATCCGCTCGCGCCAGACGGCGAAGGTGACCGGCTGAAGCTCCAGCTCGATCCCGATCTCGGTCAGGTCCTGCTGCACCTTCTGCATCAGGAGGTTGAAGTCCACGCCATAGACGTTGACGGAGGGATAGACGGCGTCGAGCGTCACCGGCCCGGTCACGCCCGCCTCCGCCAGCAGCGCCTTCGCCTTCTCCACGTCGCGCTTCGGTAGGGGCAGCCCGTCCGTCCCGGGGAAGCCGTTCGGGATCGGCGCGGCCTGGAGCTTGCCCTCCCCGCCTACAATCAGGTCGATTGCGCCCTCATAGTCGATGGCGAGGCCGATCGCCTCCCGCACCGGCTTCGTCATCTTCATCGGCATGCCTTCGGCGCCGGCGCCGAGCGCGATGTAGACGAAGTTGAAGGAGGGAACGGTGTTGACGACCACGTTCGGGTCGGAAAGCCCCGCCGCCGTGTCCGCGTCCACCTGCATGGCGATGTCGGCGCCGCCGCTTTGCAGCATCTGCGCCTGGGTGACCGAGTCCTTCACCTGCCGGATCACCACCTCCGCCGCCGCCGGCGCATCGCGCCAGTAGGCGGCGTTGCGCGCAAGGCGGAGTTCGTCATCCGCCGCATAGGCGGCCAGTGTGAAGGGCCCGCTGCCGGCGGAATTGGCGAGGAACCAGCTTTCCGCCGTGTCCGCCGTATCGGCGCCCGCGCCGGAAGCGGCGCCGGCCGCCTCGGCGACCTTCGCGTTGACGATGGAGGCGTAGGGCGCGGCGAGAATGCCAAGCAGCTCCGAATTCGGCGCCGCCATGGTGATGACGACCGTCCGCGCGTCCGGCGTCTCGATGGAGGCGAGCCCGTCCATCAGGAAGCCCGGATCGGCCTTGAGGCTTGCGAGCCGCTCGAGGCTCCACTTCACCTCGGCCGAGGTCACCGGGCTGCCGTCCGCGAACTTCGCGCCCGCGTTCAGCGTGAACGTGTAGACGGTCTGGTTCTCGTTCGAGGTCCAGCTCTCGGCGAGGAGCGGGATAATGGTCTTGTTGTCCGCCGCCAGATCCACCAGCCGCTCGTAGACGGAGGAGAAGACGATCTGGCAGGTGTCGCAGAAGCCGCGATGCGGGTCGAGCGAGTTCACGTCCATATCGCGCGCGATCACGAGCGTCTGGGCATGGGCCGGCGCGGCGAGCGCCAGCGGCAGGATGAGGGCGGCGAGCGCGGCTCTCGCCCTCGGGGCCGGGAAGCGGAACATGTCGTGACTCCTCTGTCGTTGCCAGTGTCGATTCAGGGGCTTCAGGCCCTCTTCAGGGTTTCTCGGGCGACGGCGGCGATTCCCGCCGCGTCGAGCCGGTAATGGGCGTAGAGCGCGGCGGGCGGGCCTACGGGCGCAAACTCGTCCGGCACGCCGTGGCGGCGGAAGGGGATGCGCGGCATGTCGACCAGCGCCTCCGCCGCCGCGCCGCCGAGCCCGCCGACGATGTTCGCCTCCTCCACCGTCAGGATCGCCCCCGTCTCCCGCGCCGCGGCCTCCAGCGCCGAAAGGTCGAGCGGCTTCACGGTGTGCATGTCGAGCACCCGCGCCTCGATCCCCTCCGCCGCCAGCAGCGCCGCCGCATCGAGCGTCGCCCGCACCACCGCGCCCGTGGCGATGATCGTGATGTCGCTCCCCTCGCGGAGCCGGATCGCCTGCCCGAACGTGAGCGCGGGAACCTCGTCATAGACCACCGGGTCCCGCCCGCGGCCGAGGCGGATATACATCGCGCCCGGGTGGTCCACGCTTTCCCGCAGGATGGCGCGGAGCGCGTTGGCGTCCGCCGCGCAGACGACCGTGAGCTCCGCGATGGACCGCATCATCGCGAGGTCCTCGGTCGCGTGATGCGAGGTGCCGTAGAACCCCATCGAGATGCCGGAATGATGGCCGATGGCCCGCACCTTCATGCGCGGATAGGCGCAATCCGTCCTGATCTGCTCCGCGCCGAGAAGCGCGCAGAAGGAGGCGAAGGTCGCCGCGAAAGGCACATAGCCGCAGGAGGCGAGCCCTGCCGCGACCGTCAGCATGTTCTTCTCCGCGATCCCCATGTCGAAGAACCGCTGAGGATGCCGCCCCTTGAACTCGACGAGCCGGTTGGCGGAGGCGAGGTCGGCCGTCAGCGCCACCACGCGCGGGTCGGCGTCGGCCATGTCCGCCAGCTCCTCCCCAAGGATGAAGGCCGGCGCAGCAGCCGCGGGCGTGCCCTGCACCGAGCGCGCGTCGCGCAGCGCGCCGCCCGCCTGCGTGCCGCGGAAGATTTCGGACTGGTCCTGCGCATCCGCCATGATCAGTCCTCCTCGCCCATGAGTTCGGCCATCACGTCGTCGTAATCCTGCCCGACGAGATTCCCGACATGCCAGTTGAGCGCCATCTCCATCCGCTTCACGCCCTTGCCCTTGATCGTGTCGGCGACGATGAGCTGCGGCTTCCCCTCCCCCGCCGGCTTCAGCGCGCGGAGCGTTGAGCGGATTGTCGGGATGTCATGGCCGTCGATCCGGCTCACCGCCCAGCCGAAGGCGGCGAACCGCTCTTCGATCGGCTCGACGGACATGATCTCCTCCGTCGTCCCGTCGATGCAGAGCGTGTTGCGGTCCACGATGGCGACAAGGCCCTGCGTCCGGTAATGCCCGGCCGCCATCGCCGCCTCCCAGATCTGCCCCTCGTGCAGCTCCCCGTCCCCGAGCATGACATGGACGCGGTAGCCCTTGCCGCCGATCCGCCCCGCCAGCGCCATGCCGAGCCCGATGGAGAGCCCGTGGCCGAGCGAGCCGGAGGAGAAATCCACCCCCGCAATCTTCTTCATGTCCGGATGGTCGCCGAAGGGGCTGCCGAGGCGGGTGTAGTCGTCCAGCGCTGAAGGCGCGAAGAAGCCGAGATCGGCGAGGACCGGATAGAGCCCGATGGCAGCGTGCCCCTTGGAGAGCACGAACCGGTCCCGCTCCTCCCAGGCGGGATTCGCCGGGTCGAGCTTCAGATGGTCGTAATAGAGGCAGGCGAAGAGCTCCGCCGCCGAGAAGGTGGAGGAATAATGCCCCGCCCCCGCGATGCGGGAGAGGCGAACCGTCTCCGTCCGCACGAAGCGGGCGCGGTCCGCGAGGAAAGCGTCGGAATTGCTGCCCGGATTCATCCGAACCTCCTTGCGACTTCGGCGAGCGCCGCGTCCGTCGCCTCCAGCGCGAAGTCGATGTCCTCCGGCCGGTGCGCGGCGGAGAGGAACATGTTGTGCCAGGGGTGGAGATAGACGCCGCGTTGCAGCGCGGCGGAGACGAAGCAGAAGCCTTTCGCAAGGTCCTCGTCATCCTCGAAGAGCACCATCGGCATCTGCGCCGGCCCCGTCTGGCTGAGCGTGACGCCATGCGCCGCGGCCTGCGCCGCGATCCCGGCCCGGAGCCGCTCCCCCATCGCCGCCATGTGGGGGATGGCGTCCGTCTCCCGAAAGCGGCGGATCGAGACCAGCGCGGCCGCCATCGCGGCGGCCCCGCACCAGAAGGAGCCGGTCACGAAGATCTGCGTCGCCGCCTCGCGGAACCGGTCGTTCCCCGTCACCGCGGCAAGCGGCCAGCCGTTCGCGATGGCCTTCGACCATGCCGAAAGATCGGGGCGAACCCCGTAAGGCTCCCAGCTGCCACCGACATGGAGCCGGAACCCCGCGCGCACGTCGTCGATGATGAGCGCGGCCCCCGCCGCATCGCAGACGGCCCGCGCGGCGCGGGCGAAGTCCTCCGTCGGCATCTCCTGCTTCTTCCGCGCGTCATGCCGGAAGGCGGTGACGATGAGCCCCGCGAAGTCCGCCCCCGCCGCCTCCGCCGCCGCGCGGAGCGAGGCCGCGTCATTGTATTCGAACTCGACGAGATGCGCCCTGTCCTCCGCCGTCACCCCGGCGATCGAGGGCGTGCACCACGGAACCGCGCCGTGATAGGAGCCCTTCGCGACGAGGATCTTCCGCCGCCCCGTCCCGGCGCGGGCGATGGTGACGCAGGCCGTCGTCGCATCCGTCCCGTTCTTCTGGAACATTGCCCAGTCGGCATGCGGAATCGTGTCCACCAGGAGCTCGGCCAGATCGACGAGGACGGGCGAGGGGCCGTTCGAGACCTCCCCCTTCGCCAGCGCCGCCGCCGCCGCCGCCTCCACCTCCGGGTCGCGATAGCCGAGCGCCATCGGGCCGTAGGCGCACATGAAGTCCACATATTCGTTGCCGTCCGCATCCCGTATCCGGCAGCCCTCGGCGCCGGAAAAGAATTGCGGGAAGTCGGCCGGCATCCGCGCCGCGTTCATGTGGCCCCAGAGCCCGCCGGGGATGACGGAGGCCGCGCGGGCGCGCAGCGCGGCGTCGGCGGGGAGCGGGCGGGGGGAGTCGGTTCGGTCGAGCATCGTGGCCTTCCGCAGTCTGCGCCGCCGGGCGGGCGGCGGCTGTCGAAATCAGCATCGGGCGATTCGCGGCTGCAGGCTTGTCTTCAGGCGCTGCAAAGTTAACCTGAGACGATGCAAGATGAACGGATCGTGACGAGAGGCCGCAGCGCCCTCCCGCCTTCGCCCCCACGAATTCGCAGGGTCGGAGTCGTCGTCACCCCGGCGATGTCGCTTTCCTCGGCGCTCCTCGCGCTCGAGCCGCTCCGCGCGGCGAGCCGGTTCTTCCAGCGCCCCGCCTACGAGATCATCTTCGTCGGGGAGAGCCGTGCGCCGGTCGAGAGCGGGGTCGGGATCGCCGTTGTCCCGGGCGCGACCTTCGCCGAGGACCCGCGGCTCGACATGGCGCTGGTCGTCGCCGCCTATGACCAGCCGGAGCCGTGGAAGCGCGCGCTCTTCCCCTGGCTCCGGCGGCTCGTGCGGCAGGGCGTGGAGCTTTGCGGCGTGGATTTCGGCGCCGTCTTCCTCGCGGAGGCCGGCCTTCTGGACGGGCGCCGCGCGACGACGCACTGGGAGGTGCGGCCTGCGGTGGCGGAGCGTTTCCCTCGCGTCGATTTCCGCGACGAGATCTTCGTGATGGACGGGCCGCGCCTGACCTGCGGCGGCCATCTCTCGTGCCACGATCTCTTCCTCGCCGTGGTGGAGCGGGACCACGGGCCCGCCGTCGCCCGCTTCGTGGAGGCGGACCTGATCGCAGGGCCGGGCCGCCCGGGCGAGACGCGACAGGGAGACCCGCTGACCGCCGCCGAGACGATCCCCGACCCGCGGCTCCGCCGCGCCATCGAGGCGATGGAGGCGAACATCGAGATCCCCCTCCCGATAGAAGCGGTCGCCGCCGCCGCGGGGCTTTCCCTCCGGCGGCTTCAGGCGCTCTTTCGCCTGCATCTCGGGGAGACGGCGTCGGGCCGCTATCTCGCCATCCGGCTCAACGCCGCGCGGCACATGCTGATGTATTCGGAAGCGCCGGTGACCGAGGTCGCCGCGACGACGGGCTTCTCCTCCCTTTCGACCTTCTCCCGCGCCTTCCGTGCCCGTTTCCGAAGCGGCCCGCGCGCCTACCGGAGCGGCTTCCGCAGACTCCGCGCCCGCCCCTATTTCTTTGAGACGGGCGCGCGCTGGCCAGAGGGGACGGAGCCGCGCTAGTCTCGCCCACGAATGGAGGGGAGACGCCGATGATGAACGAAGAGGAGGTGCGCCGGTTCATCGCCGGCCGCCGGGTGTTCAACTTCGATCCCGAGACGCGCGCCTTCGCCGCCGAGGTCGAATACCGGGCCGACGGCGCCTGCGCCCTCCGCTTCGCGACAGGCGAGGCGGAGGCGGGCGTCTACGGTTTCGAGGGAGACGCGTACTGGACGCGCTACGATGCGTTCCGCGGCGGGGCGCGCCACGCCTTCCGGCTGGAGCCGCTCGGCCCCGGTCTGGCGCAGGCCTGGTTCACGACCGGGGCCCGCGCCTTTCTCCAGTGTCACATGCCCGAACTGCCGGAGCCCGTCACTCGATCGTGACGCCGAGCACCGTGCCGACGCTCGCGTTCCAGTCGGCCACGCAGGCCTCGCCGCAGCGCTCCGCGAAGGCGGGGAGGATCGCGGCGGCGACGGCCTCCTCGCGCAGCGTCTCGTCCGCGGGCGTCAGTGGCACGAGGGTCATGCCCGCGGGCTCGCCGAGCGGGCAGGGGCCGGTCGTGTTGCAGGCGAGGCCGGTCGCCGTCTCGGTCGCGGCCTGGGCGAAGATCTCCGTCTCCAGCCCGCGGAGGCTCGTCGCGAGATAGGTCTGCACCGCCGGGTCGAGCCCGTTCCACCAGTCGAGATTGGCGAGCTGCGCGGCGACGCCGAAGTTGACCGGCATCGGGGAGATGAACTTCGCGCTTTCATGCCAGCGCGCGTTGTACCCCGAAAGCGCGCCGGTGATTGCGCAATCCACCACGCCGCTCGTCAGCGCCGTCTGCACCTCGGCGAAGGCGATGGTAAGCGGCGAGCCGCCGAGATGGCTCACGAAAGCCTGCTGCGAGGCGCCGGAGGCGCGCACCTTCCGCCCGGCGAGATCGGAAATGGCGGTGAACTCGTCCCGGCAATAGATCACCTGCGCCTGGTAGGTGCCGAAGCCGAGGAGCTTCATATTGTGCTCCGTCTCCAGGAATGTGGAGAAGGAGGGCCGCCACGCCTCAACGATCTCGCCGAGCTGCTCCACGCTGGTGACGAGGCCGACGAGATCGGCCGACTCATTCCGCGGCACCTCGCCCGAATTGTAGGCCAGCACAGTCGTCGCCATCTGCAGCGTGCCGTCGCTCACGAGGCGGAAGATCTCCCCGCCCTTCATGCCGAGCTCGGTGAAGGGCTTCACGTTCGCCGTGATCTTGCCGCCCGTCTCCGCCGGCACCTGCTCGGTCCAGAACGGCAGCTCCTTCTCCTTGTACATGGAGAGGCCGCCGATGGAGCCGACCACGTTGAACTCGGTCGCCGGCATCTCCTGTGCGGCGGCGGGAGCCGCGAGGGCCGCGACGAGGGCGGCGGGAAGCAGATGTTTCATGTCTCTCTCCTGTTGAAAGCCGGCGTCTTCAGCCGGATTTGGGGTTCACGATCGTCGGCAGCCAGAGCGCAAGCTCCGGAAAGGCGAGCAGAAGCGCGATCATGGCCAGCATTGCGAGGAGGAAGGGCGCCGCGCCCTTGAAAAGGTCGCTGAACGCCCCGCCCCCTTTCCGCACCGCCTGCACGACATAGAGGTTCATGCCCACGGGCGGGGTGATCAGCGCCGCCTCGATCAGGATCACGAAGATCACCCCCCACCAGATCGGGTCGTAGCCGAGCCCGACGATGACCGGAACGATGATCGGCGTGGTCGCGATCATCATGCTCAGCGTCTCCATGAAGCAGCCGAGCAGGAGATAGAAGGCGATGATCGCCAGCAGCATCCAGAACGGCTCCCAGCCGAGGCCGAGCACCGCGTCGGTGATCGCCTGCACGAGCCCGATGGAGACCATGACGAAGTTGAGGAAGAAGGCCGCGATCACGATCAGCATGATCATGCAGGTCGTCCGTACCGTCCCCTCGAAGGCCATGAGCATCATGGGAAGCGTGAGCTTCCCGTTCGCCGCCACGAGCGCGAGCGTCGCCATCAGGCCGAGCGCGGCGGCCTCCGTCGGAGTCGCGAGGCCGGCATAGATGCTGCCGACGACGATGGCGAAGAGGACGAGCGGGGGAACGAGATGCGGAAGCCCCCTGAGCCGCGCGCGCCAGAGCCCCGCGCGCGGGATCGGCGCGCCGCCCCAGCCCGGCCGCCAGAGCACGAGTAGGAGGACGATGAGGGAGAAAAGCCCCGCCAGCATGATCCCCGGGATCATCCCGGCGGCGTAGAGATCGGCCACGGACGTATCCGTCAGCACCGCATAGATGATCATGTTGATCGACGGCGGGATGAGGATTCCGAGGGTCCCCCCCGCCGCGATGGAGCCGAGGAAGAGCGGCCGGTTGTAGCCGCCCTTGTCCATGTTCGGAATCGCCACCGTGCCGATCGTCGCCGCCGTCGCGATGGAGGAGCCGGAGGTGGCGGAGAAGACCGCGCTCGCCGCGATGTTGGTGTGCATCAGCCGCCCCGGCAGCCGCGCGAACCACGGCGTCAGCGCGTTGAAGAGATTGCCGGAGACGCCGGAGCGGTGCATCAGCTCGCCCATCATGATGAACATCGGCGCGGCGATGAGGATGAATTCGTGGCTCGAATTCCAGGCCAGCGCCCCCGCCGCGCCCGTCATCGGGAAGAAGGCGTATTGCTCGGAAAGGACATAGCCCGTCAGCGCCAGCACCGCCGCCACCGGAACGCCGACCGCGAGCATGCCGAGAAGAAGCGCAAGCGCCGCGCCGATCATCGCTTCCCCTCCGCCGCCCGCGCGGCCTCCTCGACCTCGGCGCCGAGATCGGCGACGCCGATGGCGGCCTCGAACCCGGCCCTGTCGCCGCGCGCGAGGCGGAGGATCGCAAGGGCCGGGGCCAGCGCCGCCATGCAGGCGAACCAGAAGAGCCCGATCCACCAGAGCCCCTGCGGGATGACGAGCGGGATGCGGAGGAGGGACATGGAGCGCGCGTCGAGCTCCCAGCTCTTCGTGACCATGCCGAGCGCGAACCAGGCGAGCGCCGCCGCGACGATTGCCAGTGCGAAAGCCGCGATCAGGTCGCAGGCGGCGCGAAGCGGAAAGGGGAGCCGCGCGATCAGGAAATCGACCCGGATATGCGCCTTCGTCGTCACCGTGTAGCCGAGGCCGAGCCCGATGCAGGCGGCGAGGGCGAAGCCCGAGATCTCGAAGCTTTCCACCAGACCGCGATTGAGGAAATAGCGTGCGGCGACGTCTATCGTGATCGGAACGGCGCAGCCGAAGAGGATGATCGCGCCGGCGAGCCATGCGAGCCAGCGGGAGATGCGCCGGGGCAGGGGCTCGCCCTTCCGGGCCTCAGTCGACGACATAACCGTCTTCCCTGTCGGCCGCCCGCGCCGCCTCGTCCCGGAGCGCGGGGTCGCCATGCCCGCCGCCGCCCGGCGTCTCCATCCGCACGATGTCGCCGGGGCGCAGCGGATAACCGATCGTCTTGGCGGCGAGCGGCGTCGTCACGCCGCCCCGCGTCACGCTCAGCGCGCCGCAGCGTCCCGGAGCCCCGCCGGCGAGCCCGTAGGGCGCCTTGTCGAACACGTCGAAGGAGGTGTTGAGAAGGCCGCTCTCCGCCAGGAACTCCCATTCCCGCACGATGCCGAGCCCGCCCCGCATCCGCCCCGCGCCGCCCGACCCGGGGATGAGCCCGTAGCGGACGAAGCGGAGCGGAAAGAGCGCCTCGATCATCTCCACCGGCGTGTTCTGCCCGTTATGGAACCCGGCGGCGAGGCCGTTCGGCCCGTCCTGCTCCGGGTGCGCGCCCCAGCCGCCGAGCTCGGCGTCGAAATAGACCTGCCGCCGCCCGTCCGCATGGCGGATGTTCACCGCGTGGTTGAACGTGGTGCCGTAATAGCTGGCCGGTATCCGCTCCGGCAGGATTTCCGCGAAGGCGCGCAGCACCGCGGTCGCGATCTTGTGCCCCGGCAGCATGCGCATGGAGACAGGCGCGGGGAAGGCGGCGTTGACGAGGCAGCCCTCCGGCGCCGACACCCGGATCGGGCGGTAGCAGCCGGAATTGACCGTCGCGGTCACGCCGCAGGCGGCGATCACGGCGTAGTAGACGGCGGAGGTCGTGGTCGCCAGCGTCGCATTGATCGGCCCTTTGGCCTGCGGCGACGTGCCGGCGAAGTCCAGCGCGATCTCGTCGCCCGAAACCGTCAGCGCCACGGCGATGCGCTTCGCGCCTGGCTCCAGCCCGTCGCCGTCCACGAAATCCTCGGCGTGGTAGCTTCCATCGGGGAGCGCGGAGATCGCCCCGCGCATGGCCGCCTCGGCATGGTCGAGCAGCGCCGCGCCGACCGCCTCCAGCGTCTCCGCCCCATAGCGGTCCGCCAGCCGCCTCATGGCGCGGGCGCCGACGTCGAGCGCCGCGATCTGGCTCAGGAAATCGCCGCGGAAGGTCTCGGGCTCGCGCACGTTCTGGAGGATCGTGGCGAAGAGATCCTCCTGCATCTCCCCCGCCCGCACGATCCGGACCGGCGGCAGGCGCAGCCCCTCCTGGAACACCTCGACCGCATGGGCATTGTAGCCGCCCGCCGCGCCGCCGCCGACATCGACATGATGGATGAGGACGCAGGTGATCCCGATGCGCCGACCTTCGTGGAATACAGGCTTGAAGGCGATGAAATCCGGCAGGTGCTGCCCGCCGCAATAGGGATCGTTCGTCACGATCACGTCGCCGTCGCGCCATTCGGCCAGCGGGATGTGATGCGCGACGATGTGGCGGAGGCAGAGCTCCATCGAATTCAGATGCACCGGCATCCGCGCCGCCTGCGCGACGTTCCGCCCCTCCCCGTCGAAGACCGCGGTGGAATAGTCGAGAAGCTCCCGCACCGTGGTCGAACGCGAGGTGCGCCAGACGGTAACGGACATCTCCTCCGCCGCCGAGACGAGCGCCGCGGCGACGATTTCGAGCAGGATCGGGTCAGGATGGATTTCGGCCCGCGTCATGCTCTCCTCTCCGCGATCATGTCCCCGGTCTCCCTCATGGTCAGGGACCAGCCGCCGGGGATCAGCATCGTCGTGTAGTCCTGTTCGATCACGGCGGGTCCCTCCACCAGAGCGCCCGGCGGGAGCGAGAGCTGCCGCAGGACCGGAACCTCCGCCCATGCGCCGCCGACATGCACGGGCCGTGAGCCGGGCTCAGCCGCCTCGCCCGCGGCGTAGGCGGGCGCCGCCGCGCCCTCCTCGCCGAGCAGCCCCGTCGCCGTAAGCCGCAGGGTCACGATCTCAACCGCCTCGGCCGGATCGTCGAAGGAGAAACGCCGCCGGTGCTGCGCCTCGAACCGTTCCCGCAACTCCGAAAGCGTCCCCGCCGAAAGCGGGCTTTCAGGCAGCTCCGTCATCAGCTCGAAGGCCTGCCCGCGGTAGCGGATATCGGCGGAAAAATTCACGCGCCGCCGCCCTGGCTCGATTCCGTCCGCCTCCAGCAGCGCCTCCCCCGCCTCCCGCAGCTCCGCGGCCATTGCGGCGATTCCGGTGAGGCTCGCCTCCTCCAGAGGCATGATACCGGCGCGCGAAAGGTCATGCCGTATGTCGGAGGAAAGGATGCCATGCGCCGAGAAGGTGGAGGGATCGCGGGGGAAGATCACGCGGCGCACGCCGAGTTCCTCCGCCACCTCGCAGGCATGAAGCCCGCCCGCGCCGCCGAAGCTCATCAGCGCAAAATCCCGCGGGTCGAGCCCGCGGGCGAAGAGCGCCGTCTTGATCGAGGCGGCGAGCTTCGCGTTCACCACGGCGAGGACGCCCGCCGCCGCCCGGTCGAGATCGAGCCCGAGCGGGCGGGCGATCCGCGCCTCCAGCGCCGCCCTAGCAGCCTCCCGGTCCAGCGCGAAGCGGCCGCCGAGGAAGCGCGCGCCGTCGAGCCGGCCGAGGATCAGGTTCACGTCCGTCACCGTCGGCTCCTCGCCGCCGCGCCGGTAGCAGACGGGGCCGGGCATGGCCCCCGCGCTCCGCGGCCCGACCATCAGCCGCCCCGTCGCGTCGAGATGGGCGACAGAGCCGCCGCCGGCTCCGATGGTGATCATCTCCACCATCGGCGCCCGCACCGGCAGGCCGTCGATCTCGCCCTGGGCGACGACGCCGCATTCGCCCCCTGCGACGACGGCGACGTCATAGCTCGTGCCGCCCATGTCGACCCCGGCGACGTCCGGAATCCCGAGCCGCCCGGCGAGCGACTGCGCCGCCAGCACGCCGCCCGAAGGCCCGGAGAGGAGCAGCCGCACGGGAAGCCGCGCCGCGGCGTCGAGGCTGATCGCCCCGCCGTTGGACTGGATGAGGAGCACGGGCGCGCCGATCCCCGCTTCCGCCAGCCGCGCCCGGAGCGTCGTCACATAGCGGCCGATGACGGGGACGAGGAGGGCGTTCAGCGCCGTCGTCGCCGTCCGCTCGAATTCCCGGATCTCGGGCGAAACCTCATGGCTGCAGGAGATCGCGACATCCGGGAGCCGTGAGGCGAGCGCGTCGCGGATCGCGATCTCGTGCGCCGGGTTGGCGAAGGCGTTGAGGAGGCAGATCGCGACCGCCTCGACATCCGCCGCGGCGACCGCCTCGACCACGCCCGCCAGCCCCTCCGGATCGAGCGGGCGAACCTCGTTCCCCCGCGCATCGATCCGCCCCGGCGCGCCGAAGCGGCGGCGGCGCGGGATCAGCACCGTCCGGTCCGGCCCGCGGAGCGCGTAGATGTCCGTCCGCGCATGGCGCCCGATCTCCAGCACGTCCTCGAAGCCCTCGGTCGTGATGAGCGCGCCCTGCGGCAGGTCCCGCGTCAGGACGGCGTTGGTCGCGATGGTCGTGCCGTGGAGGATGAGCGAAACGTCCCCGGGCGCGAAGCCGAACCGCTCTCCGGCGAGGGCGACGGCCTCCGTCAGCCCGCGCGCCGGGTCCTCCGGCGTCGTTGGCGATTTCAGGCTGTGGGTCGCGCCGCTGAGGGAATCGCGGAATTCGAGGTCGGTGAAGGTGCCGCCGATATCGACGGCGAGGGTGATGCGCCGGCCTCCCGCCATCAGCGACGAGGCTCCGGAGCGGTCACATTCGGTCTCCGGTTCATCGCCACCCCCGCTCCGGTGCGGACGCGAAGGCGCCGAACCCGCATTCCGCCGATCTTCATCGACTCGTTACCATCGCCTTCGCCACTGCACAACGCCGCCGCGATCATTGGCGCCGGGCGCGTTTCGGGATAGAAAACTGGTATCATGAGCGACATTCCCGCCGCCCGCCGCAAGCTCGCCGAACCCGTCGCCGAGGCGCTGATCGAGGATATCAGGTCCGGTCGGCTGAAGCCGGGCGATCTCCTCCCCTCTGAGCGCGCGCTGATGGCCGCGCACGAGATCGGCCGCCCCGCGGTGCGCGAGGCGCTGCAGCGCCTTCAGCACGCCGGATTGGTCGAGATCCGGCATGGCGGCCGCGCCCGCGTCGTCTCCCCCTCGCTCAGCCGGACGGTAGACCAGCTCGGCGAGACGATGCGCCACCTCCTCGTCCATTCCGCCGCCAGCCTCGAGAACCTGAAAGAGGCGCGGACGATGTTCGAGGCCGGGATGGCCCGCCTCGCCGCCCGGAAACGCTCGTCCCGCGATCTTGCGCGCCTGCGCGCGATCCTCGCCGCGCAGCGCGAGGCGCGAGCGGATCGGGAGCGCTTCGTGGCGCTCGACGGGGAGTTCCACCGGGAGATCGCGTCCATCGCCGGCAACCCGCTCTTCGCCGTGGTGAGCGAAGCCGTCTTCCTCTGGCTCCGGGATTTCTATTTCGGCGCCGTCAGCGTGAGGGGGCTGGAGGCGCTCACGCTGGAGGAGCACGAGAGCATCCTCGCCGCCCTCGAGGCGGGCGACGCGGAGGCCGCCTCCCGGCGCATGAGCGACCATCTGGAGCGGGCGAACGAGCTTTACCGGAAGAGCCATCTGGAGGACCGGACCTGAACGCGCCGCTTGCCCGGGCTCATCAACTGGTATAATCAGTTATCAACAAGAAAAGACTGCCTGGAGGAGGCGCATGGGCCTGAAGGAGATGGCGCGCACGCGCGCGCTCAAGGTCGGCCATTTCGTCGTCGAGTTCGCGACGCCCGGCATCGGCCATATGCTGAAGAACGCCGGCTGCGACTTCGTTCTCTTCGATTGCGAGCATTCGGGCTTCCACAACGAGACGATCAAGAGCGTCGTCCGCTATTTCGAGGCGGCGCGGCTCCCGGCGATCATCCGCGTTCCCTCCCGCGAATATCACCACATCGCCCGCGCGCTCGACATGGGAGCGGAGGGGCTGATGCTGCCGATGGTCGGCACGGCGGCGGAGGCGGAGGCCATCGTCCGCTCGGTGAAATACGCGCCCCGCGGCGGGCGCGGCGTCGGCCTCGGCCTCGCGCATGACAATTACCGCGCCGGCCCGACGCTGGAGAAACTCGCCGCCGCCAACCAGCGCACCACGATCTTCGCCCAGATCGAGACGTCGGAGGGCGCGGCGAACGCCGACGCCATCGCGGCCGTGGACGGGGTGGACTGTCTCTGGATCGGCCATTTCGACCTCTCCGCCTCGCTCGGGATTCCGGGCGAGTTCGAGCATCCGAAATTCCTGGAGGCCGTGGCGAACACCCACGCCGCCGCACGCCGCCACGGCAAGGCCATCGGCCGGCTGATCCCCGATGTGGAGCAGTCGAAGAAACTCTTCTCGGAAGGGGTCGATTTCGTCTGCTATTGGGGCGACGTCTGGATGTATCAGGCCGCGCTCTCCGCCGCCGTCTCGGAAATCCGCGCCGGCTGCCCGGGCGAGGCGCCCTGACATGGCGGAGCGGTTCCGCGTCGCGCTCTCCGGAGACTTCCGCAAGGCGGACGGGACGCCGACCTATCCGAGCTTCGATCTCTCGCCGCTCTCCGCCGATCCGCGGATCGAGACGAAATGGGTGGACGCCGCAGACGGCGCGATCCCTGGCGATGCGCTTGAGGATTGCGACGCGCTGATCCTTCTCACCCCCCGGTTCGGGCCGGGCTCCGCGCCGAAGAGCGGGAGGCTCGCGCTCGTCGCCCGGTTCGGCGTCGGCTACGACACGGTGGACCTGCCCACCTGCGACGCGAACGGGATCGCGCTCGCCATCACGCCGGACGGCGTGCGCCGGCCCGTCGCCGTCACCATCGTCACCTACGTTCTAGCCCTCTCGCAAAAGCTCCTGATCAAGGACCGGCTATGCCGGCAGGGGCCGGAAGGCTGGGTGCGTCGGGGCGAGTTCATGGGCGAGGGGCTGGTGGGCAAGACCTTCGGCCAGCTCGGGATCGGCAATATCGGGGCCGAGGCGCTCCGCCTGCTCGCGCCCTTCGGGATGCGGATGATCGCGCACGATCCTTATGTAGACGCGGCGGCGGCGCAGGCGCTCGGCGTCGAGCTCGTCTCCTCCGAGCGGCTCTTCGCGGAGGCGGATTTTCTCTCGGTCAGCGTGCCCCTCAGCGAGGCGACGCGCCATTACGTGAACGCGGCCCGGCTCGCGACGATGAAGCCCACGGCCTTCCTCATAAACACCGCGCGCGGGCCCATCGTGGACCAGCGCGCGCTCCACGAGGCGCTCGCCTCGGGCCGCCTCGCCGGCGCCGCGCTCGACGTGTTCGAGGTGGAGCCCTGCCCGGCGGACGAGCCGATCCTGCAGCTCGACAACGTGATCGTGACGCCGCACGCGCTCTGCTGGACGGACGAATGCTTCGCCGGCAACGGCGCGGCGGACATTGCGGCGGCGCTCGCCGTGATGCGGGGGGAGGCGCCGCGCGGCGTCGTGAACCGGGATGTGCTGGAAACCGAAGCGTTCCGGGCGAAGCTCGCGCGCTGCGCGCGGCTCTTCGGCTGAGATGAAAGCGAGCCGGCGGAGGCCGGCCTGACAGGGAGGAAGACATGGACAGACGCCGCTTCATGATATCGGCCTCGGCGCTCGCCGGCGCCGCCGCCTTCGGTCTGCCGCGCCGCGCCAATGCCGCTGCGGCGGCCGCGGCGGTGGAGGCCGCGAAGCAATATGCCGGCTCCGAAATCACCATCGTCTGGGAGGCGGGCCTGCAATCGCTCGACCCGCTGAATTTCTCCGGCCCGAAATGGGAGGCGGCGACCGGCGTGAAGGTGAAGGTGATCGAGGTGCCGACCGCCGAGATGTTCACCAAGATCCTGCAGGAGCATCGCGCAGGAACCGGCGCCTATGACGCGCTGAACGTCATCCCCGCCTGGATGCCGGACCTCGTCCGCGCCGGCGCGCTCGAGCCGCTCGACCCGATGGTGGACAAATACGGCTATCGCGAAGAGCTGCAGAACATCGCCCCGGTCTATCGCGACAACCAGATGACGGTGGACGGGTCGATCTACGGCTTCCCGGACGACGGCGACGTCTTCGTGATGTATTACCGGACGGACATCCTCGGGGACCCCGCGATCCAGGCCGCCTTCAAGGCGAAGCACGGCTATGACCTGCCGGTTCCGCCGAAGACCTGGAAGGAATTCGACGATGTCGGCTCCTTCATCACGGAGCATACCGGCGGCAAGCCATACGGCGCCGCCTTCTTCCGCGACGCGCCCTATGCGCAGTTCATGTTCCAGGAGCGGTTCCGCGTCGAGGGCGGGAAGTTCTTCGACGGCGACACGATGAAGGCGACCGTCAACTCCGCCGCCGGCGTGAAGGTCTTCTCCGACTGGGTGGAGGAGAACAAGTGGATGCCCGCCGGCGTCCAGACCTGGGGCTTCGTCGAGAACCTCGCCGCCTTCCTGCAGGGCGATACGGCGATGACGATCTCCTGGCCGCCCTATGGCCGCTGGGCCGCGGGCTACGGCACGGATCAGGACGCGCTCTCCTGGGTGCCGAAATCGACCATCGCGGGCAAGGTCGGCTACGCCACGCCGCCGGGCGGCGCGCCGCAGCTCGCGGCGGGTTTCGCGCTCTCCGTCTCCGCCTCCTCGAAGCAGAAGGAGGCCGCCTATCTCTTCATCCAGTGGCTGAACTCGGAGGAGATCAGCATGGAGCGTGTGCAGCTCCCCTATGCGCTGCGCGATCCGTTCCGGGCGAGCCATTTCGCCTCCGCCGAGTACAAGTCCCGCTGGCCGCAGGCGCCCGAATACCTCGCCGCGCTGGAGGCGGGCGCCGTCTCCGGCCTCCTCGACCTCTCGATCATCCAGACCGACCGCTACGAGGAGGCGCTGCGCCAGGGCGTCTCCCGCCTCTGGGCGGGGGAGGATCCGCAGGCGATCCTGAACGACGTGGCCGGGCAGTGGGACGCGCTGACGGACCGGATCGGGATGGACAAGCAGAAAGCCGCATACGCCGCCTGGGCGGGCAAGCCCAACGCCTATCCCGCCGGCGCCTGAACCCTTGCGGCCGGCCCTTCACCGGGCCGGCCGCCCTCGCTTGAAGGCTGACGCCATGACGCGACGCCCATCCCATCGCGCCACGAAAGGGGCCGCGCCGTGACCGCAGCCGCCCGCACGCCCTATACGGACCGGAACTTCAAGTATCTCCTGATCGTGCCCGCGGTGGCGACGATCCTCCTCGTCGGCCTCTTCCCCGTCATCTATTCGCTGATCCTCTCCTTCCAGAACGTCGACATGATGTTCGAGGACACGAGCTTCCAGGGCGCGAAACACTACCGCGCGCTCGTCGGCGACACGCGGTTCTGGGAATCGCTCGGCCACACGCTCCTCTTCCTCGCCATCGCGCTCCCGGCCGAGCTGATCCTCGGCCTCGCGATGGCCTACCTCTTTCTTGACCGGATGCCGGGCCGGCAGGTCTTCGTCGCGCTCCTCGTCCTGCCTGTCACCATCTCCCCCGTCGTCGCGGGGGCGACGTGGCGGCTCCTCTTCGACAACCGCTTCGGCCCGATAAACCAGATCCTCGGCTGGTTCTCCGACGAGCCGGTGACGATCCTCTGGACGATCGATCCCTCCTTCGTCTACGCGGCGATCCTCATGGCGGAGGTCTGGCAGTGGACGCCGTTCATGTTCCTCCTCCTCCTCGCCGCGCTCTCGAATGTGGACCGGAGCCAGATCGAGGCGGCGGAGCTTGACGGCGCGGGCTTCTGGCGGCGCTTCCGCCTCGTGATCCTGCCCGCGATCTGGCCCGTCATGGCCATCGCGATCCTGATCCGGGCGCTCGACCTCTTCCGGCTCTTCGACGTTGTCTGGGCGCTGACGCGCGGCGGGCCGGGAACGATGACGGAAACCTTCTCGATCTACGCCTATGTCCTGGGCTTCCAGCAATTCGAGACGAGCTACACCGCGGCGATGAGCTTCGTGGTCATCCTGCTCCTCGTCGTCACCATCACCATCGTGCTCCGGCGCATGGAGATCGAGCGATGATGCGGCCGGACCGGGGGGCGGGCCTCGCGCTCCGCTATCTCGCCGCCGTGGCGGTGACGCTGCTCTTCCTCTTTCCCGTCTATTGGCTCTTCATGATCTCCTTCAAGACGCCGGAAGAGATCTTCTCGAGCCCGCCCGTCTGGTGGCCGGAAAGCCTGCAACTCGCCAACTACGCCGTCCTCTTCAAGGACGGGGACGTGGTGACGATCTGGAACAGCGTCGTGATCGCTTCCGTCTCCACCGCCGCGGCGATGATCATCGGCACGATGTGCGCCTATTCCATCGCCCGCTTCCGTACGGGGGGGAACTTCTTCACCGACTGGCTGCTCTCCAACCGGATGGTGCCGCCCATCGTCATCGTCTTCCCGGTCTTCCTGCTCTACGTGAAGGTCGGGCTGGTGGACAGCTATCTAGGCCTGATCCTGCTCTACACCGCCTTCAACCTGCCCTACGTCGTCTGGATGATGCGCGGCTACATCCAGGACATTCCGCTGGAGCTGGAGGAGAGCGCGCTGGTGGACGGATGCACGCGCTGGCAGGTCTTCCTCCGCGTCGTGCTGCCGATGGCGCGTTCCGGCTTCTTCGCCACCGCCGTCTTCACCTTCGTCTTCGCCTGGAACGAGTTCATCTTCGCGCTGGTGCTGACGCGGGCGGAGGTGACGACCTTCCCGGTCCAGGTGACGCATTACTTCGGCGGGCAGTCGAACTTCTGGGCGAAGATCGCGGCGATGAGCGTGCTCGGGACGATCCCGATCTTCATCGCGGTGACGCTCCTGCAACGGTATCTGGTGCGCGGCATCTCGCTCGGCGCGGTGAAGGGGTAGGCATGGGGCGGCTGTCGATCGAGGGCGTGCACAAGCACTACGGGAAGGTCCACGCGCTGAAGGGCGTGGACCTCGACATTGCGGAGGGGGAGTTCTGCGTCTTCGTCGGCCCATCGGGCTGCGGAAAGTCCACGCTTCTGCGTTGCATCGCCGGGCTGGAGGAGATCGACAAGGGCCGCGTGAAGATCGACGGGGAGGCGGTGGAGGGCCTCCGCCCGCGGGACCGGAACGTGGCGATGGTGTTCCAGAACTACGCGCTCTACCCTTATCTCTCCGTTTTCGAGAACATCGCCTTCGGCCTCCGCGCGCGGAAGGTCGCCGATGCGGAGGTGCGCGCCCGCGTCGTCCGGGCCGCCGCGATGCTTGGGCTGGAAACCTATCTGGACCGCAAGCCGCGCGAGCTTTCCGGCGGGCAGCGCCAGCGCGTCGCCATCGGCCGCGCTGTGGTGCGGGATGCGCGGCTCTTCCTCTTCGACGAGCCGCTCTCCAATCTCGACGCCCAGCTCCGCGACGGGATGCGCGCGGAGATCAAGCGCCTGCATCAGGAGATCGGGAAGACGACCGTCTACGTCACCCATGACCAGATCGAGGCGATGACCCTGGCGGACCGGATCGTGCTCCTCCGCGACGGGCGGATCGAGCAGCAGGGCGCCCCGCTCGACCTCTTCGAGAAGCCGGAGACGCGCTTCGTCGCCGGCTTCCTCGGCTCGCCGCAGATGAACTTCATCCCCTGCCGGGCGGAGGGCGGCGCGCTCCGCTTCTCCTGCGGGCGGAGCCTCCCGCTCTCCCGCCCGGCTCCGGAGGGGCGGGACCTCCTCTTCGGCGTCCGGCCCGAGCATTTCGTCCGCCCGGGCGAAGGCGACCCGCGCCCCCGGCTCGACGTCGAGATCGACCTCGTGCAGCCGACCGGCGCGCGCACCTATGCGCAGTTTCGCCTCGGCGGCGTCGAGGCGACGGCGGAGCTTCCGGCGCACGCCGTCGAGCGGCCGGGCGCCCGCGTCGCGCTCGCCGCCGACATGGCCCGCGCGCATCTCTTCGACGCGGCGACGGGCCGCGCGATCCGCGATTGAGGGAGGGAGCGATGAACCCGAGCCGCAACGTCATCCTCTTCGGAACCGAGGAGCCCGTGGCGGAGACGATCCGCCTCGAAGCCGGGCCGCTCACGGCGGAGCTGGAAGCCGGCGCGCTCCGCTACATCCGCCTCAACGGCGTCGAGGTGATCCGCGGAATCGCCTTCCTCGCGCGGGACCGTAACTGGGGCACCTGCCTCCCCGAGATCACGGACCTGGCGGTCGAGCAGGGGCCGGAAGGCTTCTCCGCCCGCTACGAGGCGACCTGCCGGGATGACGCGGCGGCGATCCGCTACCGCGCGCGGATCGTCGGGCGGCCCGATGGTTCGCTCGATTTCGAGGCGGAAGGCGAGGCGCTTTCCGACTTCACGACGAACCGCACCGGCTTCGTCGTCCTCCACCCCCTCGCCGGCACGGTCGGCGCGCCGCTCACCGTCGAGCATGTGGACGGGCGCATCGTGGAGAGCCGCTTCCCGGAGGTGATCGACCCGGATTGCCCCTTCCGGGACATCCGCGCGCTGACGCATGAGCCGATCCCCGGCCTCCGCCTCACCTGCCGGATGGAGGGCGACGCCTTCGAGATGGAGGACCACCGGAACTGGATGGACGCCTCCTGGAAGACCTATGTGCGCCCGCTCGCGCTCCCCTGGCCCTACGTTCTGGCGAAGGGCGAGGCGCTGAGGCAGCGCGTCACGCTGCGCCTCTCCGGCGCGCTGGCTGCTCCGGCGCTCGCCGCAGGCGGCGGCGCGATCCCGGTGAAGGTCGGCGCGGCGCTCCCGCACGCTCTCCCGCGCCTCGGCCTCGCAGCGCCGGCGGAGCACGCTGCGGCGGCGCTCGAGCGGGCGGGGGCGCTCCGCACTCTGGGCCCCTCTCATCTCGTCTGCCGGTTCGACGCCCGGAAGGGCTGCGGCGCGGAGGATATGGTCCGCTTCGCCGCGCTCGGGCGGGAGACGGGCGCCGAACTCGTGCTGGAGGCGGTCGTGCCCTGCGAGGACGGATCGGGCGCGCCGACGGCGGACCCGGCGGTCCTGAAACGCGACCTCGCCTTCATCGCGGAGGCGGCGCGGGCGGGCGGCGCCTCTTTCGGGCGCGTCGCGATCTCCCCGGCCTCGGACCTCAAATGCACGCTGCCCGGCTCCGTCTTCCCGCCCGCGCCCGCATGGGAGACCCTCTTCGCCGAGGGGCGCGCCGCCTTTCCGGGCGTCACTCTTGGCGGCGGCATGTTCAGCTATTTCACCGAACTGAACCGGAAGCGCCCGCCCGCCGCGCTCCTCGACTTCATCTGCCATTCCGGCTGCCCCATCGTCCATGCAGGGGACGATCTCTCGGTGACGGAGAATCTGGAGGCGCTGCCCTCCATCTTCTCCTCCGCCCGCGCGCTTGCGGGCGGCAAGCCCTGCTGGATCTTCCCCGCCGCCATCGCGATGCGGGACAATCCCTACGGCGCCGTTCCGGCGGAGAACCCGAACAACATCCGGCAGGCGATGAACCGCGTTGACCCGCGGGAGCGGGGGCTGCTCGGCGCCGCCTGGTATGCGGGCTATCTCGCCCATGCCGCCCGCGCGGGCGTGGAGGCCGTAACGCTCGCCGCGATCGCCGGGCCTTCCGGCGTCCTCCATGTTCCTGGTCCGGAGGCTTCGCCGTGGATGGATGCGGCTGGCGCCGCGCTCCGCCCCTCCTGGCACGTACTCGCAGCCTATGCCGCGCTTCGCGGCCGGCCGCTCTCCGCGGAGAGCGGGGCGCCGCGGGCGGTGCAGGCGCTTGCCGCGGAGGGGGAGGGCGGCGCGCTTCTCATCCTCGCGAACCTCACCGGCGAGCCGGTCGACATCGCCCTCTCGGGCGCCGCGGGTCCGAAGGAGGCGGTTCTGCTGGACGAGGGCGCCTTCCCCGCCGCCGTCGCCGGGACAGGCTGGCGGGATGCAGCGCCGCGCGTCCCGGTCGCGGGCGGCAGGCTCGCGCTCGGAGCCCACGCCGTCGCCTTCCTCGCGCCCGCCTGACCGAGGCTCAGCCGAAGGCGACCGGCGGAAAGGCCTTCATCGCAGCCGCGAGTTCCGGGTGTCGGGCGGCGGCGTCTTCGAGCGCGACCCCGTCCCGCGCCGCCTCCGCCGCCTGCCGGAGCGCGCGCACCCCGGCGCCCGCCCCGCCCGGATGGCTGAGGATGCCGCCCCCGGCGCAGAAGATCAGGTCGTCATTGCCGAGGAGCGCGCGCGTCGGCCCGACCTGCCGGATCGTCTGCCCGGAGGAGAAGACCGGCATTGCGGGATGCGCCGGCCCGCCCTCCGCCACGGGCGCCTGCACCGCGCGCGCGGAGGCGGCGACCGAGGCGTCGGGCTCGGTGAACTTGCTGGCGAGGCCGTTCACATGGAGATGATCCGCCCCGGCGAGGCGCCAGAACTTCTGCATCACGGGGAAGCCGACCCCGATATGCGGCGAGCGGGAGAAAAGACCCCACCCCGCCCGGTGCCCGTGGATGAGATGCGGGCTGTGGTTCCGCAGGTCGCGAAGCCCCGAAAGCCCGACGGCGTTCAGGCAGACCATCGCGCAGGTCGCGCCGTGCGCGCTCAGGAGGTCGAGCCGCCGGCGCATCTCGTCCACCTCGCCCGAGATGTTGAAGGCGTAGACGATGCGCTTCCCCGTCCGGTCCGCATGGCGGTTCAGCACGGCCATCACGGCGGCGACGCGCTCCGCAAGGGGGCAATCAGGCCCGTCCGACTGCAACTCGTCGTCCTTGATGAAGTCGATCCCCGCCTCCGCAAGGCTCGCGGCGAGCGCGCCCGTCTCCTCCGGGCTGAGCCCGACGCTCGGCTTCACGATGGTGCCGATCAGCGGCCCCTCATGCCCGCCCATCTTCGCCCGCGTCCCCGCCGCGCCGAATTGCGGGCCGGGATGGGCGCGGGCGAAGTCCTCCGGCAGCGTCAGCCCGGTCAGCCGGCAGGCGGAAAGCTCCGCCAGCTCGAAGAGGTTGCCGGCGACCGTCGCCATCAGCGTCTGGAGCGAGGTTCCGAACGTCCCGACAGGCCAGCTGATCGTGACCGTTCCGCGCTCGAACCGCTCGCCCTCCAGCCGGCAGGGCAGGGCGGGCCGGTCCGACACGCCGGTGATCTCCATCGCCTCGATCCGCGCGGCGGAGCGCTCGCGGAGCGCGTCCGTCTCCGCCGCGAGCCGCACGAAGGTGCCGGTGGACTGCTCCCCGGCGAGCACCTCGGCGGCGCGCGCGACGCCAACCGGGGATTCGATCTCGTAAGTTGCTGTCACCCGGCTCATGCCTTGCCTCCTCCCTCACGGACGTCGCCGAAATAGTCCTCCGCCCCCATCTGCCCGCCCTTGAGCGCGATTTCGAGCCCGTCCATCGGCCCGTCCGCATGGCCGCGGAAGATCGCCGCGCCGGGGATCGTCGGCGCGAGGGCGGAGAGCGCGAAGAGCCCTAACCGCCCCGTGGCGTGGCCTGACGTGTCGCCGCCAGAGACGACGGCGCGCGCCGGCCCGGCCTCCGCCAACAGCGCGGCGAGGAGGGCGCCGAGGCTCTCCCCGACCCGCCGGTTGACCGCCTCCGCCTCCGCCCCGGCGCGGGCGCAGGCTTCGCGGAACCGGGCGACCGCCGGATCGTCCGGCCCGTTCGCCGTGTGGATCAGCGGGTCGCGCCCCGCGCCGATGGCGGCGAGCGCGGCTTCGCGCACCCGGTCGATCTCCCCCTCCAGCGCCGCGCCGCCGAAGGCCGCCGCCGCAGCGTCGAACGGGATGAGCGCGAAGCCGTTCCGCCCTGACCACGCGATCTGCGCCGCCGTGACGGGGGAGACGGAGCCCGAGACGACGAAGGTCCGCGCCGCGCGCCCGATTCCGCCCGCCGGCGCGGCTTCGGGGAGCCAGCCCTTCGCCTTCCAATGGCGGACGAGCGCATATTCCACGCCCTGCGAGCCGACGACGAAAGGCGCGCTTTCCCGCGCCTCCCAGATCAGCCGCCCCGCCTCCGCCTCGCTCGCCGCATCGACGGAATCGAGCGTGACGGCCTCGATCCGCCCGTCCTCGCGCGCCGGCCGCCTCAGGTCGGCCGCGGCGAGCGCTTCAAGCGTGACGCAGCCCGCCTCGATCCGTCCGGACTGGCGGGAGAGATGCAGCGCCACGTCCGCCTCGTCCATCGGCGTGACCGGATGGCGCGCCATCACCGGATGCCGGTCCAGCCGGAACACGCCGGCCCCGGCGCCCGCGAAGAGATGCCCGAAGAACTGGTATCGCCGCATCTGCGGCGCCGCGATCAGGACGGGGACGAGGGCTGATCCGCAGAGATCCGCCCCGATCTCCATCGCCTTGCCGATGGAGCCGATCCCGGGCGCGGAATCGAGCGTCGAGCAGACCTTGTAATGCAGGATCGCCGGGTTCAGCGCCCGGAGCGCGGCGAAGGCCGGCGGCAGCTCCCGCGCCATCCGCTCGGGGCTCCAGGTCCGGGCGGTGGAGGCGAGGCCCACGCCGCGGAGGCCCGGAAACCGGGCGAGCCGCTCCGGCGTCGGCGGCTCGAGGAAGAGTAGGGCGGGAAGGCCGGAAAAGGCCAGCGCCTCCATCACCGCGGCCGCCCCGGTGAAGTCGTCGCCGTACCAGGCGACGAGCGGGCCCTCCGGCAACCCCGTCTCCTTCATCATCGCCCCCCTTGACTCGCCGGCCCGATCATCAACTCATCATACCAGTTTGAAAAGGGGCGCGCGGCGCCCGGCTGCGGAAAGGATGCAGGAATGATCAGGCTCGCCCTCTTCGGCGCCGGCGGCAAGATGGGGATGCGCCTCGGCGCGAACCTCGCGAAGTCCCCCGAATTCGAGACCGTGCGCGTCGAGGTCGCGGAGGCGGGCAGGGCGCGGGTGAAGGCCGCCTTCGGCGTCGACTGCGTGAGCGCGGAGGAGGCCCTCGCGGGCGCCCGCGTCATCGTCCTCGCCGTGCCCGACACCGCAATTCGCGCCGTCGCCGCCTCGGTCGTCCCGAAGGCGCCGCCGGGCTCCATGATCATCTGCCTCGACGCGGCGGCGCCCTTCGCCGGGCATCTGCCGGAGCGGGCGGACGTGACCTATTTCGTCACCCATCCCTGCCACCCGCCGATCTTCAACGACGAGACGGAGCCGGCCGCGAAGCGGGATTTCTTCGGCGGGATCGCGGCGAAGCAGGGCGTCGTCAACGCCCTGATGCAGGGTCCGGAGGAAGACTACGCCCTCGGCGAGCGCGTGGCCCGCGCGATCTACGCCCCCGTCGCCCGCTCCCACCGCGTCACGCTCGAAGGCATGGCGCTGCTGGAGCCCGGCCTTTCGGAAACCGTCGCCGCCTCCCTACTCGTCGTGATGCGGGAAGCGATGGATGAGGTCGTCGCGCGCGGCGTGCCGCCCGAGGCGGCGCGGGATTTCCTGCTCGGCCACATGAACATCCTCGGAGCCGTCATCTTCCGGGAGGTGGACGGCGTCTTCTCCGACGCCTGCAACAAGGCCATCGAGTTCGGCAAGCCCGTCCTGATGCGGGATGACTGGAAGCGCGTGTTCGAACCGGAGGAGATCCGCGCCAGCATCGAAAGGATCACCTGAACCCGCAGCGAGGCGGGGCTTCGGCCCGGAGCCCGACGCGCCCGTCGTCCGGGCGCGTCGCGTCGCGCCTTTCGACCATCCGCCGCGCCTTGCCCGCCCCCGCCAAAACCCGTAAAGCCCGAGGCGCGACAGAATGGCGGGAGACGGTCGGATGGGTCGGGAAACGGGGCTGATGGCCGGCAAGCGCGGCCTCGTCATGGGCGTCGCCAACAAGATGTCCATCGCCTGGGCCATCGCCGAGGTCTGCGCGCGGGAAGGGGCGGAGCTCGCCTTCACCTTCCAGGGCGAGGCGCTGGAAAAGCGCGTGCGCCCGCTGGCCGAAAGCGTGAACGCCCCCATCGTCGAGCCCTGCGACGTGACCGACGGCGCCTCGATCGACGCCGTCTTCGACCGGATCGAAAAGGAATGGGGCCGGCTCGACTTCGTGCTCCACGCCATCGCCTGGTCCGACAAGAACGAGCTGACGGGCCGCTATGTCGACACCTCGGCGGGCAATTTCGCCCAGTCCATGATGATCTCCTGCTATTCCTTCACCGCCATCGCGCAGCGCGCGGAGCGGCTGATGACGGAGGGCGGCTCCCTCGTCACGCTCACCTATTACGGGGCGGAGAAGGTGATGCCGCACTACAACGTCATGGGCGTCGCCAAGGCTGCGCTGGAAACCTCCGTGCGCTACATGGCGATGGATCTCGGCCCGAAGAACATCCGCGTGAATTCCCTCTCCGCCGGCCCGATGAAGACCCTGGCCGCCTCCGGCATCGGCGATTTCCGCTACATCCTGAAATGGAACGAGCTGAACTCCCCCCTTCGCCGCAACGTGACGCAGGACGATGTGGGCAAGGCCGGCTTCTACCTCCTCTCCGACCTCGCCTCCGGCGTCACCGGCGAGTGCCACCATGTCGATTGCGGCTACCATGTCGTCGGCATGAAGGCGGAGGACGCGCCGGATATCGACGTCGCCACGGGCCGCAAGTGATGAACGACCGTCTGCCGCACGAAAAGGGCTTCCACATCTCCTGGGACCAGATCCACAGGGACAGCCGGGCGCTGGCCTGGCGGCTGGACAAGCACGGCCCGCTCCCCGGCGGGGAGTGGAAATCGGTGGTCGCCATCACCCGCGGCGGCATGGTCCCCGCCTGCATCATCGCGCGGGAGCTGAATGTCCGCATCGTCGACACGATTTCGGTCAAGTCCTACGACCATCAGGCGCAGGCAGACGCCGTGGTGCTGAAGGCGCCGGACGCCGCCATGATGGGCGACGGCGAGGGCGTTCTCATCATCGACGACCTCGTGGACAGCGGAAAGACGCTCGAAGTCGTCCGCCGTCTCTATCCGAAGGCCCATTTCGCCACCGTCTACGCCAAGCCGAAGGGCCGCCCGATGGTGGACACGTTCATCACCGAGGTGAGCCAGGACACCTGGATCTTCTTCCCGTGGGACATGGCCCTGCAATACGTGGAGCCCTATCGCGGGGTGTGAACGGCCGCGCCTGTCCTGCGGGGCCTAGAGCAGGAAGTCGTCGACACTCACCTGCGTGGAGCCCTTGACGACGATGCGCCCGTCGGCCGAGCCGTCGCCGTCCGCATCCACGATCACGACGGTATTGCCCGCGTTCGTGTGCCTGATGCGCACCTCCCCGGCGGCGCCCGAGAAGCCGTCTTCGCCGATGAAGACAAGCTCATCGTCGGAGACCGCCCTCAGATCGATCAGATCGTCTTCCTCGAAATCGAGGATCACATCGCGCGTCGGGCCGCCCATCCAGTCGCCGGCGGAGAGCACGAAGCGATCAGCGCCTTCGCCTCCGAACATGCGGTCGTCGCCGCGGCCGCCCCAGACGATGTCGTCCCCGGCCCCGCCGCGGATCACATCGTCGCCGCCGGCGCCTCTCAGGGCGTCGTTGTGAAGCCCGCCTGCAATCGTATCGTCGCCCGGTCCGCCGCGAAGCGTGTCGTCGCCCTGCATGCCGATCAGGTGATCGTCGCCCACAGTGCCGAACACCGACTCGGCTTCGGCGTTTCCGCGATGAAGAAGAGAGGCGGCGCGGCCTCCGGTCAGCCCACAGATGAAGCACACGGCGCCGCTCCTCGCCCGTTCGCAGCCAGCCGCAAGGATACCGCAGAAAGGTTGTCGAGGCCATAAGCCGCGCCGTTGCGAGGGTTCTGCGCCCTTTCCTTCGCACCTGCGAAAGCCTATCCTCCGCCACGCGGCGCAGCAGACCGCGTGGCTCGGGAGAGCCGAATGTACGAGCGCAAGCGCTCCTTCATCGTCATCGGCCTCGGCGCCTTCGGCTCCACGGTCGCCTCCGAACTGGCCCGTTTCGAAAACTACGTCACCGGCGTGGACCTCGACGAACGCCGCGTCTCCGTGATGGGGTCGTCTCTCTCGCAGGCTCTCATCATGGACGCGACGGACGAGGCCGCGCTCCGCGACGCCGGGGCGGACCAGCATGACGTCGCGGTCGTCGCCATCGGCCGCAACATCGAGGCCTCCATCCTCACGGTGATGAATCTCCGGATGCTCGGGCTCAAGACGATCTGGGCCAAGGCCGCGAGCCGGACGCATCACCGCATCCTCTCCAAGCTGGACGTGGATCGCGTGATCCTTCCCGAGCAGGAGATGGGCCAGCACGCCGCGCAGGTGCTGCACAACCCCGCGGTTCGCGACTACGTGAGCCTAGGCAACGGCTTCCATGTCGTGACCATCGGCGTCCCCCAGCGGCTCGAAGGCAAGACTGTGCCGGGCCTCAGGCTTGCGGAAAAGTTCGATCTGCGGGGGCTGGGCGTGATGCGGGGCGCCAAGTTCCACGATTGCGCCGAGGAAGATTTCGCCCTGGCGAAGGAAGACCGGCTCCTCGTTCTCGGCCGCCGGCCGGACCTTCGCCGGTTCGGCGACGCGATCTGAGCCGCGCCATGACGCTCGCCCTCGGCCGCGCCATACGGCGCCGGCTCGCGCGGACGCCGCCGCCCGCCGCGCTTGCGGGGTTCTATCTCCTCGCCATGCTGGCGGGGACGGCGGCGCTGAAGCTTCCCTTCGCGAATGACGGCTCCGTCACATGGTCCGACGCGCTCTTTACCTCGGCCTCCGCGATCACGGTGACGGGGCTGATCGTCGTCGACACGGCGGTCGCCTTCACGCCCTTCGGCCAGGGCGTGATCGCGGCGCTGATCCAGCTCGGCGGCCTCGGCCTCATGGTCTTCGCCGTGCTGATCCTCGGGGCGCTCGGCCTGCCGGTCGGGATCGGCGCGCAGGCCTGGCTCCGCGACGATCTCGACCAGACCTCGGTGCGGGACGTCCTGCGCCTAACGCGGATCATCCTCCGCGTCGTCATCCTCTTCGAGACGGCGGGAGCGGCGCTTCTGGCGCTCGTCTTCGTCCCGGACCACGGCCTCGCCGCGGGGCTCTGGCACGCCGTCTTCCACTCGATCTCCGCCTTCAACAATGCCGGCTTCTCGACCTTCACGCCCGGCCTCGTGCCCTATGCGACCGATCCGCTGGTCAATGTCGTCATCCCGCTCCTCTTCATCGCCGGCGGGATCGGCTATGTCGTGGTGGCGGATCTCTGGCGGCGCCGGCGCTGGAGCCGGCTCGCCATGCACTCGAAGCTGATGCTGGCGGGGACGGCCGGGCTCCTCGTCGGCTCATTCGCGCTCTTTGCGATCCTCGAATGGTCCAACCCCCGGACTCTCGGCCAATTCGACTCGGTCCTCGAAAAGCTCGTGGTGAGCTGGTTCCAGGGCGCGACGACGCGCACCGCCGGCTTCAACACGACCGACATCGCGGCGCTGGAGGACTCCACCTCGCTCATGTTCATCGCGCTGATGCTGATCGGCGGCGGCCCGGCCTCCACCGCGGGCGGGATCAAGGTGACGACCTTCCTCGTGATGATCCTCGCCACGATCGCCTTCTTCCGGCGGCGGACGGAACTCAGCGCCTTTGGCCGCTCCATCGGGCTCGAGGAGGTGGTGAAGGTGATGGCGCTCGTCTCCATCAGCCTCGTCGTCGTCTTCCTCGGCGTCTTCGTCCTGACCTTTTCCCACCGCAGCCCCTTCCTCGACATCGCCTTCGAGGTGGCGAGCGCCTTCGGCACGGTCGGCCTCTCCCGCGGCGCGACGGCGGAGCTGGACGGGTTCGGGCGGGCGGCGATCATCGCGATCATGTTCCTCGGCCGCGTCGGACCGCTGACCCTCGGTTTCTTCCTCGCGACGCAGAGCCGACCGCGCGTCCGCTATCCGGCCGGGCAGGTGCTTCTCGGCTGAAGGTTGACCTGCCGCGCCTGAAATGTTCCCTTGGGCCCTTCAACAAAAGGGAACCATGCCATGACCAGCAGCGACGGCGATGCCGCCGGCGGCGCGCTGATCGATACGGATTATGAAATCGGTCAGGATAACGTCGAAGGAAAACTGGGGCCGTTCGGCTTCGATATTCACAACCCGGTCTTCATGATTTCCGGGCTCTCGATCGTGATTTTCGTCTTCTATACGCTGGCCCTGCCGGAACAGGCGGGCGCGGCGTTCAGTTGGCTTTTTTCCGCCGTGACGAAGGGGTTCGACTGGTTCTTCCTCTCCGCGGCCAACGTCTTCGTGCTCTTCTGTCTCGTGCTGATCGTGACGCCCTGGGGCGCCGTCCGCCTCGGGGGGAAGGAGGCGACGCCTGACTATTCCTATCCCGGCTGGTTCGCGATGCTCTTCGCCGCCGGCATGGGCATAGGGCTCATGTTCTATGGCGTCGCGGAGCCGATGAGCCATTTCTCCTCCTCCCTCGGGGGAACGGCGGCGGAAGGCGGCCTGAGGACGGACTGGGCGCCCCTCGGCGCCGCGGCGGGGAACGAGGCGGAGGCGGCTCGGCTCGGCATGGCGGCGACGATCTTCCACTGGGGCCTCCACCCCTGGGCGATCTACGCCGTTGTGGCGCTCGCGCTCGCGCTCTTCACCTACAACAAGGGCCTGCCGCTCACCATCCGCTCCGCCTTCCATCCGCTGCTCGGGGATCGGGTCTGGGGCTGGCCCGGCCATGTGATCGACACGCTCGCCGTCTTCGCCACGCTCTTCGGCCTCGCCACCTCGCTCGGCTTCGGCGCGACGCAGGCCAATGCCGGGCTCAACGCGCTCTTCGGCATTCCTGTCGGGCCGACGACGGAGGTGATCCTGATCTCGGCCATCACCGCCGTCGCGCTCGTCTCCGTGCTCCGGGGGCTGGACGGCGGCGTGAAGGTGCTCTCCGAGGTCAATATGGGCCTCGCCTTCCTGCTCCTCCTCTTCGTTCTGATCGTCGGGCCGACGACGGCGCTCCTGACCGGCTTCGCCTCCTCGCTCGGCGCCTACATCGAATACCTGCCCGCGCTCTCGAACCCGGTGGGGCGGGAGGACGTGAACTTCATGCAGGGCTGGACCTCGTTCTACTGGGCCTGGTGGATCTCCTGGTCCCCCTTCGTCGGCATGTTCATCGCCCGCGTGAGCCGGGGGCGCACGGTGCGGGAATTCGTGATCTGCGTGCTCCTCGTCCCCTCGCTGGTCTGCGTGCTCTGGATGTCGGTCTTCGGCGGAACGGCCCTGAATCAGGTCGTCGCGGACGGCTACACCGCCGCGCAGGATGCGCCGCTGGAGCTGAAGCTCTTCGAGATGCTGGCGGCGCTGCCGCTGGCGGAAATCACCTCCTTCGTCGGCATCGTCCTCGTGATCGTCTTCTTCGTCACCTCCTCCGATTCCGGCTCGCTGGTGATCGACACGATCACGGCGGGCGGGAAGGTGGACGCGCCGGTCCCCCAGCGCGTCTTCTGGTGCGTGTTCGAAGGGGCGGTGGCGATCGTGCTGCTGCTCTCGGTCGGCGGCCTTTCCTCGCTCCAGTCGATGGTGATCTCGACCGGGCTGCCGTTCACAATCGTCCTTCTCGTGATGTGCGTCGCCATCATGAAGGCGCTGGCGAGCGAGCCGCGCTGAGGCCTGGCCGGGGGCGGGCTCACCGCCCCCGGAACCTGCTGAGAAATCAACGTTCAATCACTTTAAAATTAGAAGGCACAAATTATTTCGAAAATACGGTGCCAGAAATTTCTTGTGATTCTGCCGTCAATTCTTGGGATGGCCTCCATTGCTGTTTGTGCTTCAAGACCAGACCAATAGACCACAAAGCTAATACTGAGATGAGTGAGCCGGCGAAAACGAACCATGGGAATGCTGTCGACATTTTCTCACCCTTTCAGTCTTTCTCTAGATTTCTAGCAAAAGCGATTGCTAGGAGCGCGGTTGCACATATCAGAGCTCCAGTTAACAGGAAGTTAAAATTGTAACCACTTTGAAATGAAAGAAGCTTTACCTGACCGTCGAATATTCCTGAGAATTTTTCTAATAGATACGGATCGGGCTTAACTTCATCACCTCGTTCAAATCGTGGATTTATGTATCCCACGACAAGAAAAGCTAGTGCTATTGAGTTCAGCGTCCCTGCCACGAATTTCAGCATAGCTACGATTGTCTGCATTTCCTTACCTTCCTCTGAAAAGCCCGCCGAGCACCCCGCGCACGAGGCTGCGGGTGATCTGGCTTCCCGCCGTCCGCACCACCTGCTTCATCAGCGCCTCGCCCACGCTGTCGGATCGGGAGGCGCGGCGCGGGGAGGCGGCGCGGGCGGGCGGCTGGTAGCGGCGGGCGGCGCGGAACTCGCGGTCCTCCGCCTCGGCCCGCGTCGCCCGCGCCTCCGCCTCTTCCGCCTCGCGCGCCGCCGCCTCGGCCGCGCCCCGCAGCATCTCGAAGGCGCTCTCCCGGTCCAAAGCCGCCTCGTAGATCCCGGCGAGGGGGGAGGCCGCGCGCGCCGCCTTCAACCCCTCCGGGCTCGCCGGCCCGAGGCGGGAGGAGGGCGGGCGGATCAGCGTCCGTTCGACCATCGAGGGCGCGCCCTTCGGCCCGAGCGTGGAGACGAGCGCCTCCCCCGTGCCGACCTCCATGATCGCCGCCTCCGTGTCGAAGGCCGGGTTCGGGCGGAACGTCTCCGCCGCGGCCTTCAGCGCCTTCCGGTCCCGCGGCGTGTAGGCGCGGAGCGCGTGCTGCACGCGCGCGCCGAGCTGGCCGAGGATGTCGTCCGGCACGTCCGCCGGGTTCTGCGTGATGAAGTAGATCCCGACGCCCTTGGAGCGGATCAGCCGCGCCACCTGCTCCACCTTGTCGACCAGCGCCTTCGGCGCCCCGTCGAACAGGAGATGCGCCTCGTCGAAGAAAAAGACGAAGACGGGTTTCTCCGGGTCCCCCACCTCCGGCAGCGTCTCGAAGAGCTCGGAGAGAAGCCAGAGCAGGAACGTTGCGTAGAGCCGCGGGGAGCGCATGAGCCGGTCGGCGGCGAGGAGGTTGATCTGCCCCCGCCCGTCCGGCGCGGTGCGGATCATGTCCTCGAGCCGCAATGCCGGCTCGCCGAGGAAATGCGCGCCCCCCTGTCCCTCCAGCACCAGAAGCCGCCGCTGGATCGCGCCGACCGTGGCGGGCGCGACATTGCCGTAGCGGAGCGAGAGCTCCTTCGCCCGTTCGCCGACATGGACCAGCATCGCCTGAAGGTCCTTCAGGTCGATCAGCAGCAACCCCTCCTCGTCCGCGAGGCGGAAGGCGATGTTGAGCACGCCCTCCTGCGCCTCCGTGAGTTCGAGCAGGCGGGAGAGGAGGAGCGGGCCCATCTCCGTCACCGTCGTCCGCACCGGGTGGCCCGCCTCGCCGTAAAGGTCCCAGAAGACGGCGGGGAAGGCGTCGTAGCCGTAATCGGAGAAGCCGATCGTCTCCGCCCGCTTCGTGAAGGCGCCGTGCAGCTTGTGCTCGGGCGAACCCGCCTCGCAGAGCCCCGTCAGGTCGCCCTTCACGTCCGACAGGAAGACGGGGACGCCGGCTGCGGAGAAACCCTCGGCGAGAATCTGGAGCGTCACGGTCTTTCCCGTTCCGGTCGCGCCGGAGATGAGGCCGTGCCGATTCGCCGTTTTCAGCAGCAATTCCTGCGCCGATCCGTAGCCGTCCCCGCCTCCGCCGATGAAAATGCCGTCCGATCCGGCCATTTCGCCCTCCTTTTTCGATATGCGCACATCTGCACATCTTTTCTTAACCATGAACCCCCATATTGACGTTGCAGGCGGCTTTCGCCTGCACTCCTCCCTGTCGGACTTGGCCGCGCTTCGGCGCGGCCTTTTTTTGTCTTGAGGGCAGGGCTTCCGCCCTTCGGCGCCGGCGTCGGTTTCCGTCACAGGATTTTCATTTCCCGTTGACCGGTCTGAAGACTCCGCATAGCTTCCGACCCAGAACTTGCCGCGGCCGGTTCGACAGGGAGAGACAAGAGGCGTTCAGCCTCGCAGGAAGGGCGCTCGAAAGGGCGCCTTTTCTTTCGTTCGGAACCGCGGTGTGACCGACCCGACTTGATTTCGCGGCCCCGACCGATCATCACTCCCCGAACGACGCCGCGACGCGGCGCAAAGCAAGACAGGGAATGCCCACCGTGCTCTTCAGACATGCAGCCGCCGCGATCCTCGCCCTCGCACCGCTCGCCGCGTTCGCGCAGCAGGGCGCCCAGCCGGGCTCGACGCTGAAGGCGACCCACGGCGCGTGGGAGATCCGCTGCGATGTGAACGCGCCGGAAAACTGCATTCTCACGCAGGTCGGCAACCGGGCGGACGGGCAGCCCGCGCTCCGCGTCGCGCTCCGCAGCACGCCGGGAGCCCAGGGGCCGAACGGGGTGGAGATCGCCGCCGTGATCCAGATCGACGCGCCGCTCGGCGTGTTCCTGCCTGCGGGGGTCGAGGTGAAGATCGACGGGGCGGAAATCGGCCGCGCGGCCTTCCAGGTCTGCGACAGCCGGGCCTGCATCGCCTCCGAGCCCGTGCCGGCCGACTTCATCGACAAGATGAAGAAGGGGAACGCCGCGACCATGACCATCATGGCCCTGAACGGCGAGAAGGCGGAGATTGCGATCTCCCTCTCCGGCTTCACCAAGGGCTTCGGCTCGCTCTGAGCGGCGGCGGGGCCCCTGCATCCGCTTGACCCCCTCGTTGAGGCGGGTTCCGCGTGCGGCAGCCCTTGCGCCCGTATCTGATACTGTTCCGGATGGCGCCGGCGGGGTCGGTTCGACCGACGATCTCCCGCGCCTTAGCGTTCGCGCCCGCGGGGCAGCGCCGCCTGACGCGCCGAACCGGCCCCGAGATCGCGACGGGCCCAAGCCAAACGCCCGACGGGAAACACCCTCCCGCCCAGTGAACACAAGCAGCGCGTCCGCCGCCGCGCCGCCTAAGGATCACGCACGGAAAAAATTTCGAAAGTTTTGATTATGGTTTATTTTCAATGATATAACCCCTCTGCTCACTGTGCGCAGGCTTCAGCCCGCCAACATTCTCCCCGTCATCTCGCCGAGATCGCGGGAAAGGCCGGGCGCCGCGGCGACCCGCTCGATCTCCGCCCGCATCGCGCCCCGCCAGGGCTCCGCCAGCGTCGCCCAGGACTCCAACGCGCCGGACATCCGCGCCGCCGTCTGCGGGTTCGTCCCGTCCATGCGGATCAGCCAGTCGGCATAGAAGCGATAGCCCTCGCCCCCCGGCGCGTGAAATCCGACCGGGTTCGCCGCGAAGGCGCCGACGAGGGCGCGGAGCTTGTTGGGGTTCCGCCACGGGAAGTCCGCCGCCCCCGCCATCGCCGCCACCCGCTCCAGCGTCTCGGGCCGCGGCGCTGTGGCCTGGATCGTCAGCCACTTGTCCATCGTCCCGGCGTCGCCGCCGAAATCCTCCGCGAAGCGGGCGAGCATCGGCGCCGCCTCCGGCGCCCCGGAATGAACCAGCGCCATCAGCGCCGGCAGCCGCTCCGACATCGCGCCGCCCGAAGCCGCCTGCGCCGCCAGCGCCGCTCCGCCCTCCCGCCTGACAAGAAGGCCGAGCGCGGCGTTGCGGAGCGCCCTTCGCCCCGCGCTCTCCGCATCCGGGCTGTAGGGGCCGGGCGTCTCCATCTCCCCGTAAAGCGCGAAGAGCCGCGCCTCCAGCCGCGCCGCCACCGCCTCCTTCAGCGCCTCGGAGGCGCCGAAGAGCGCCGAAGGGTCCGCCGCCCGGCCGCGCGAAGCCTGCTCCCGCATCAGCTCCCCGGCGCCCGGCAGGCCGAGCAGATGGGCGCGGAAGGCGGGGGCGAGCGCCTCGTCCCCCGCCATCGTCTCCAGCGCGTCGAGGAAGGGCGCAGGGTCCGCCCCGCCGAGCAGGATGTCGAGCGCGAAGCCCCGCGCCGCCTCCGCCCGGTTGAAGAGGTCCTGATCGTGCGCCATCAGGAAGGCGCGGCCCTCCGGCCCGATCTCCCGCTCCACGATCACCGGGGCGGAGAAGCCGCGGAAGAGCGAGGCGACAGGCCGGTGCGGCAGGGTCCAGCGGAAGGTCTGCTCCCCCTCCCGCAGCACCACCGTCTCCGCCGCCATCTCCCCCCCGTTCGGGCCGAGAAGCCCGAGCGCGCAGGGGATGACAAGCGGCGCCTTCTCCGCCTGCCCCGGCGTCGACCGCGTCTCCTGCCGGAGCGTGAGGGCGTACTCGCCGTTCTCCCAGGCCTCGGAAACCGTGATCCGCGGCGTCCCCGCCTGCGAATACCAGAGCGCGAACTGGGAAAGGTCCGCCCCCGTCGCGTCCTCGAAGACCTTGAGCCAGTCTTCGATCGTGCAGGCCTGCCCGTCATGCCGCTCGAAATAGAGGTCGAGCGCCCTGGCGTAGCCGCCGTCGCCGACAAGGGCGCGAAGCATCCGGATCAGCTCCGCCCCCTTCTCGTAGACCGTCGCCGTATAGAAGTTGTTGATCTCCTCGTAAGCCTCCGGGCGGACCGGATGGGCGAGCGGCCCCGCATCCTCCCGGAACTGCCGCGCGCGGAGGGTGGAGACCTGCCCGAGCCGCTGGAGCGCGCCGTTCCGCTCATCCTCCGAGAATTGCTGGTCGCGGAAGACGGTCAGCCCCTCCTTCAGGCAGAGCTGGAACCAGTCCCGGCAGGTGATGCGGTTGCCCGTCCAGTTGTGGAAATACTCATGGGCGATGATCGCCTCGATCCGCTCGTAATCCCCGTCCGTCGCCGTCTCGGGGCTCGCCAGCACGTATTTCGAGTTGAAGATGTTGAGGCCCTTGTTCTCCATCGCCCCCATGTTGAAATCGTCCACCGCGACGATCTGGAAGAGGTCGAGGTCGTATTCGCGCCCGTATCTCTCCTCATCCCACCGCATGGAGCGTTTCAGCGCGTCCATCGCGAAGCCGCAGCGCCCCTCGTCCCCCTTCCGCACCCAGATGCGGAGGGAGACGTCGCGGCCCGACATCGTGCGAAAGCGGTCGTCATGGCTCACGAGATCCCCCGCGACGAGGGCGAAGAGATAGGCGGGCTTCGGCCAAGGATCGCGCCATTCCGCAAAGCGGAGCCCCTCCGCCGTCTCGCCCTCCTCCACGAGGTCGCCGTTGGAGAGGAGCACCGGCAGGTCCCCCTCGATCCGGACAGAGAAGGGCGCCATCACGTCCGGCCGGTCGGGATAGTATGTGATCTTGCGAAAGCCCTCCGCCTCGCACTGGGTGCAATACATGCCGTTCGACATGTAGAGCCCTTCCAGCGCCGTATTCGCCGCCGGATCGATCTCCGTCTCCGCCTCCCACAGGAATCCGCCCTCGGGGAGGCGCCGGGCGGGGATCGTGAGCGTCTCCTCCCCCTCGACCAGCGCCTCGGGCGGGAGCGCGGCGCCGTCCACCGCGGCGGCGACGCGCTTCATGGAATGGCCGTTCAGCACGAGGTCGGCCGGGCCGGTTCCGTTCCGCCGGAACCGGATCGCCGCCCTCACCAGCGTCGCGGAGGGTCCGAGGGAGACAACGAGCCGCGTCTCCTCCACCAGCCAGTCCGGCGCGCGATACTCGGAAAGGCGGATCGTCTTCGCGGCGCGGGGGGCGGCGTCTTCGGGGCGCATGGGCGGGCTCCTTCTCGATGGTCGGGCACTATGGCGCAGAGGGCGGCCGGTTCAAGCGGGCCAGATGCAACTGCGTCTCAGAACCATTCAACATATTGAAATCATTGACAAATGACTTTCGCTTTCATATCTGCTGCATCCACGATCCGGATGGAGGTCGACCATGTCCGCGCCCGCCCTCGCCCTGCTGGCCCTCGGCCTCTCCATCGATGCGATGATCGCCTCGATGGGCCGCGGCGCTGCTATGGATCGCCCGCGCCTTCTTTCAGCGCTGCGCATCGGGCTTCTCTTCGCCGCGATGGAGGCCGGGCTCGCCGCGCTCGGCTGGGCCATGGGCCATGCGGCGGGGCAGGCGCTCGCCGCCTGGGACCACTGGATCGCTTTCGGCCTCCTCTCCGCCGTCGGGCTCCGCATGATGCTTGGCGGCGCGCGGGAGGTTTCGACGCGGCGCGCCGGCGCGCTCGGCCTGATCGCCGCGGCCTTCGGGTCGAGCGTGGACGCAATGGCGGTCGGCGGCTCGCTCGCGCTGGTGGAGGCGCCGATCCTGCCGCTCGCGCTCGCCGTCGCCGGCGCGACCTTCGCCGCCTCCGTCGCCGGCGTGATGCTCGCCGGGATGCTCGGCGCGCGGTTCGGCGCGGCGGCGGAACGGGCCGGCGGGGCGCTGCTGGTCGCGCTCGGTCTCTCGATCCTCTTCGCGCATCTCGCCTCCTGAGCGAGTTTCCGATCGGAAACTCCGGCCTTGAATCCGCTCCGCGCCTCCCGTATCCGGCATCCCGTGGGATACGAAGGGAGACGTCATGTCTGTGCGCGTGGAGATCGAAGGACTTCAGGTGGATGCGCGGCTCGCCGCCTTCATTGACGAGCGGGCTCTGCCCGGGTCGGGCGTGGAGCGGGCGGCCTTCTGGCAAGGTCTTTCCGCGCTGATCCATGAGTTCGGGCCGCAGAATCGCGCCCTGCTCGAACGCCGCGCGGCGCTTCAGGCGCAGATCGAAGAGTGGCATGAAGAACACGGCGCGGGGGCGCCCGACGCCTATCGCGCCTTTCTGGAGGAGATTGGCTATCTCCTGCCCGAGGGGCCGGACTTCACGGTCGAGACCGAGAACGTGGACCCGGAGATTGCGGAGATCCCGGGGCCGCAGCTCGTCGTCCCCGTCATGAACGCGCGCTATGCGCTGAACGCCGCGAACGCCCGCTGGGGCTCGCTCTATGACGCCTTCTACGGGACAGACGCTTTGGGCGCGGCTCCGGCCCCCGGCCCTTATGACGCAGAGCGGGGCGCTTCGGTCGTCGCCGCCGCGAAAGCGTTTCTGGACCGGACCGCGCCGCTCGCAGGCGCGTCGCATGGCGATGTGACTGCGTACCGGGTGGAGGGGGGCGCTCTTGTCGCGGAGACGCCTGAAGGTCGCCGCGCGCTCGCCGAACCTGCGCGTTTCGCCGGATTCTCAGGGGCGCCGCAGGCGCCGTCCTCGATCCTCGTCGAGCGGAATGGCCTCCATGCGGAGATCGTGATCGACCGGGCGCACCGGATCGGGAAGGCCGATCCGGCCGGCGTCGCCGACGTCATCCTCGAAAGCGCGGTCTCCGCCATCATGGATTGCGAGGATTCCATCGCCGCTGTCGATGCGGAGGACAAGGTTCTCGCCTATGGCAACTGGCTCGGGCTCTGCCGCGGCGACCTGACCGAAAGTGTCCAGAAGGGCGGCAAGACCTTCACCCGCGCCCTCGCCGCCGACCGGGCCTTCACCGCGCCGGACGGCTCGGCGCTGAAGCTGAAGGGCCGGGCGCTGATGCTCGTGCGGAATGTCGGCCACCTGATGACCAATCCCGCCGTGATGGACCGCGAGGGGAACGAGGCGCCGGAAGGATTGCTGGACGCGATGGTCACCGTCCTCTGCGCCCTCCATGACATCCGGGGCGCGCGGGCGAACAGCCCCGCCGGCTCCGTCTACGTCGTGAAGCCGAAGATGCACGGGCCGGAGGAGGTCGCCTTCGCGGATGCGGTCTTCGCCCATGTCGAGCTGGCGCTCGGCCTCGCGCCCAATACGGTGAAGATCGGCGTGATGGACGAGGAGCGGCGCACGACGCTGAACCTCAAGGAATGCATCCGCGCCGCGAAGGCCCGCATCTGCTTCATCAACACCGGCTTCCTCGACCGGACGGGGGACGAGATCCACACCTCGATGGCGGCCGGGCCGATGGTGCGGAAGGCGGCGATGAAGGGCGAGGCGTGGATTTCCGCCTATGAGGACTGGAACGTGGACACCGGCCTCGCCGCCGGGCTCATCGGACGCGCCCAGATCGGCAAGGGCATGTGGGCGGCTCCCGATCTGATGGCGGCGATGCTGCGGGAGAAGATCGGGCATCCCAGGGCCGGCGCCTCCTGCGCCTGGGTGCCCTCGCCCACGGCGGCGACACTGCATTCCATGCATTATCATGAGATCGACGTTAAGGCCCGCCAGCGTGAGATCGCGGCGGGCGGGCGTCGCGCACGGCGGGACGACCTCCTCCGCATCCCGGTCGCTCGCGGCGCGAACTGGAGCCCGGAGGAGCGCCGGGAGGAGCTGGAGAACAACGCCCAGGGCATTCTCGGCTATGTCGTCCGCTGGGTGGATCAGGGGATCGGGTGCTCCAAGGTGCCGGACATCCACGACGTCGCCCTGATGGAGGACCGCGCGACCTGCCGCATCTCGGCCCAGCACATCGCCAACTGGCTGCGCCACGGCGTGGTGAGCCGGGAGGAGGTGGAGGGCGCGTTCCGCCGGATGGCGGCGAAGGTGGACGCGCAGAATGCGGGCGACCCGGCCTATCGCCCCATGGCGCCCGGCTTTGACGGCCCCGCCTTCCGCGCTGCGATGGCGTTGGCGATCGACGGGGCGGCGCAGCCCTCGGGCTATACCGAGCCGCTGCTCCACGCATTCCGGATCGAGGCGAAGGCGGCCTGAAGCGTCGCGGCCGCGTGACGCGGCGCCTTGGCGCGCATGACAGGATTGGCGCCTGCCATGCGCCTGCCCCTCGCCGCCGCGACCCTTCGCGCCTCGGCTGCGATCGTGTAATCCGTCGAGACCGGGCGACTGACCTGCCGCCGTCCCCGCTGCCGATCGGGTGCGTTGCGGTTTCGATCGCCTCGACACGGTGGCGATCTGCGCCGAGAGGATCGGGGTCTCCGAGGCGTGTTCCGGTATGGCGCCGGCGGCTTAGCCTTGCGGAACCTTCGGTTCCGAGGAGACGCCGGCGCGGCGCTTGACCCGGCGCGCCGGCCCGTCCAGAGGGGAGCGCATGGGCGTCAACATCGCGATCCTCCTCTTCTGCGGCGGCTTCTGGGGCCTTTCCTTCACGCTCTCCCGAATGGTGATGGCGGGCGGCGGGCATCCGCTCGCCGTCACGTTCTGGCATTCGGCGGCCATGGCGGCGCTGATCTGGGCCGCGCTTGCGCTTCTCGGCCGCGCGCCGCGGATCGACCGCGCCTTCCTGCGCTTCGTCCCCGTACTTGGCGTGCTCGGAGGGGCGGCGCCGTCCTTCCTGCTGTTCCTCGCAGCGCAGAACGTCGGCGCGGGCATCCTTTCCGTCTGCATGGCGACGGTGCCGCTGATGCAGATCGGCCTCTCCGCGCTCCTGAAGATCGAGCCCTTCCGGGCGCGGCGGCTCTTCGGGCTCGTTCTTGCGCTCTCCGCCGTCTGGATCATCGCGGATCCGGACCGGGGCGCGGCGCCGGCGCTCTGGGTCGCGGTCGCGACGCTCGGCGCCTTCTCCTACGCCTGCGAGGACAGCTTCATCGCGCTCCGGCGCCCGCCCGGCCTCTCCTCCCCGCAGATCCTCGCGGGGATGACGCTCTTCGCCGCGCTCTACACGGCGCCGGCGCTGCTCTTCGTCGATCCGGCGCCGCTCTCGCTCTCGGAGCCGGGGCGGCCCGAACTCGCCTTCGCGCTGACGGTTCCGGGGAGCCTCCTCGCCTATGGTCTCTTCGTCCACCTGATCGGCCGGGCCGGCCCGGTTTTCGCCAGCCAGGTCGCCTATGTGGTGACGATCACGGGCGTCCTGGCCGGCGGCGCGATCCTTGGGGAGGAATGGCCGCCGGCCTTCTGGCTGGGGCTCGGGCTCATCGTCGCCGGCCTCGCGCTCGGTCTGCCGCGCCCGCGGGCGTTCCGCGCCTCTGAAGCGGCTGGCGGCTGACCGCTCGGGAATGTGAGAAAACGCACGCGCCGAGCGGCGGCGCGTCCCGCCCGGTGGAACTGCCTTTCAGCCGCAACGGGAATCGGGCACCTTGTTAACGTAGCGTTAACGCGGCCTGTCCGGCCGCCACATGGGAGTACGCCATGCCATTCTTCCGTTCGGTTCCGCTTTTTCTCGCGTCCCTCTTGCTGCCCGTCGCGGCGAGCGCTGCGCCGATCGGCTTCACGCTCGGCGATGGCGGCGCCTCGCTGCTTCGCCTCGGGCCGATAGCCGGCTCCGCCAGCCCGCTTTCCGTCGCGATCCGCGACTCGAGCGGCGCATCGATCTCGTTGATCGACATCGACTTCGAGAAGGAGACAGGCGAACTCTACGGCGCAAGCGCCGCGAATGACGCCATATACCTGATCAACCCGACGACCGGCCTCGCCACGTTCCGCGCCGGTCTGCCCGCGGCGAGCGCAGCGGACGTGATCGCCATCGACTGGAACAACAACATCGACCGCCTGCGCGTGGTGGACACGGACACGGCGAATTTCGTGTTCAACCAGACCACCGACACCGTCACGCAGTTCACCTCGCTCTTCTATGTCGCAGGCGACGAGAACGAGGGGGCGACGCCGGAAGTCTTCGCCAACGCCTATCGCGACTCTGTCGCCAACGGCGGCGCGCCGACCGCGGAGGGCGGGATGCAGATGGCGATCGACGCGGCGACAGGTTCTCTGATCACGCTCGGCAACAACGCCGGCACGCTCGGCACCGTCGGCTCCTTCGGCTTCGACCTCACGACTCAGGGCGGGTTCGACATCTTCTCCACGTTCGACGGAATGGGCGGCTTCGACGATGTCGGCTATGCGATCCTGACGGATGCGGCAACCGGGATCACCGGGCTCTTCCAGATCGCGCTGAGCGCCGACTCCTCGGGGATGATCGCCACCACGCTGCTCCGCAGCTTCGGCGCGAATGCGGACATCCGCGGCCTCGCCGTCATCGACTCGCGGGATGCTCCGGCGATTCCGCTGCCGGCGCCGGTCTTCCTCCTCGCGACCGCCATCGCCGGTCTCGCGGGGCTGAAGCGCTTCCGCCGGGCGGCCTGAGGAGCCTCGCATCGCCGCAAGCGGCGAAAGCCGCTTGCGGTCAGAGCGTCATCTGCGTCTGGATCGTGAGGGCGACGGCGCCGCCGCCCTTCACCGACACCTCGGTCTTCCAGACCTGAAGTCTCCGACCCTTCTGGACCGGAGCGCAGCGGGCGAGGAGCGTCTCGCCCGCCTTCGCGGCGCCAAGCAGGTTCGTCTTCGACTCGATCGTCGTCGTTCCCTTCGCGCCTTCGGGCAGGGCGAGGAAGCCGCCGAGCCCGCCGAGGGAATCCGAGAGGGCGATGATCGCCCCGCCATGCGCGATCCCGCCCGCGGTGCAGAGATCGGGGCGCACCTCCATCTCCGCCTCCACGAGGTCCGCCGAGGCGGAGAGGAGGCGAAGGCCCAGCGTCTTCGCGAAGGGCATCGCCTGATGCAGTTGTTCGGTGTTCACGCCGCCATCTCCCCGCCTGTTGCCGGCCGGCTCTCCAGATACGCCATCGCCAGGACGAAGGCGATCTGGACGAGCAGGAAGAGAACGCCGAGGCCCGTCACCGGCAGCGCGGCCATCAGCGCGGCGCAGGCCACGGCCCAGGCCACGTTGCCCCAGACGACGAGGAGCACAAGCGGCCGCGCCAGCGTCGCCGCGGCGGCCAGCATCGTCGCGGCGACGGGGAAGAGCGCTAACCCGCCCCAGAAGAGCAGCGGCTCCGGCAGGCCGAGGAGCGGCGCGAGCGGCCCCGCGAAAACGACGAGCGGCGCGCCCATCAGCGCGCCAGAGGCGGCGTCGAGGCGGAAGACGGCGCGGAGTTTCTGTTCGGTCATGGTCATCACGAATTCTCCCTTTCTGCCGAGGCGAAGTAACGGGATTCGGGGAATCGCGGCGATTACGCGCGAGGTAATGGCGCGGCTGGTCCGGCGGCGGTAATTTCGCGCCATGAACGAGCCCAATCCCTTCGGCGCCATGCTGCGCGACTGGCGCCGCCGCCGCCGCGTCTCCCAACTCGATCTCGCTGCGGAGGCGCCGATGTCCCAGCGCCACCTTTCCTTCCTCGAATCCGGGCGGGCGAAGCCGGGGCGGGAGATCGTCGCGCGGCTGGCGGAGGCGCTGGACCTGCCGCCGCGGGCGGCGAACGCGCTCCACCTCGCCGCCGGATTTGCCCCGCCCGCTCCGGAGGCGCCGCTGGAGGCGCCGGCGCTTTCCGGCGTGCGGGCGGCGGCGGAGGGGATGATCGCGGCGGCGATGCCCTGTCCGGCGCTGGCGGTGGACCGGCACTGGCGGCTTGTCGCGGCGAACCCGATGGCGGAGCGGCTGATGGCGGCGGCCTCGACCGAATTGCTTCAGCCGCCGGTCTGCGTCCTCACGCTCTCGCTGAGCCGGGAGGGGCTCGGGCCGATGATCGTCAACTGGCGGGACTGGCGGGCCTACATCCTCCGCCGCCTCGCCCGCGACGCGGCGGAGTGCGGGGATGCCGCGCTCCTCGCCCTCAGGGACCGGCTCGCGGACCTCCCCGCCCCGCCCGGCGCCCGCCCGCCGGGCCGGATGCAGGAGGCGGCGGCGATGCCGCTCAGCCTCGAGACGCCGGCAGGCCGGCTCGACCTCCTCTCGGCCACCACGATCTTCGGCACGGCGGCGGCGCCGGCGGCGGCGGAGCTGACCATCGAGAGCTTCTGGCCACAGGGGGAGGAGGGCTGGCGGGTGCTGCGGTCGCTGGCGGGGTGAGGTGTGTGCACACAGTGTGCAGAGGGGTTATATATCTGTAATTTAATGATAATCAGAAATAGCGTTCCGAAAGCGCTCGCCCCTCACTCCGCCGCCTGCGCCGCCGCCGCCAGCGGCGCTCGCAGCACGAAGCGCGCCCCGTCCTTCGCCTCCGCGATCTCGATGCTGCCGTCGAAGAGCCGCATGATCTTGCGGCAGATCGGCAGGCCGAGGCCGGCGGAGCCCTTCGTGGAGCGGCGGAAGAAGGTCTCGAAGATGCGCTCCCGGTCCTCCTCGGCGACGCCGGGGCCGTTGTCGGAGACTTCGAGCGTCCATGCGCCGTCTTCCGCGCGCGTCGCCAGAGTCAGCCGCGCCACCTCCTTGTCGTTGTGGATTACCGCGTTCGAGATGAGGTTGATGAAGACCTGCGCCAGCCGGTCCGGATCCGCCATGATCGCGGCGCCGCCGCTCCGCCCCGCCCAGATCAGCTCCACCCGCCCGGCCTGATGGGGCGCGAGGGCGATCTCCGCCGCCGCGTCCAGCGCCGCCTCGGCGTCCACCGGGCGAAGGTCCGCACCGGCGTTCGGATCGTCGAGGAAGGAAAGGTCCCTGATCTCGTCGAGGAGGCGGGTGAGGCGGAGGCTTTCGGCCTGGATGATGCCGGCGAAGCGGCGGCGCTTCGCGGCGTCGAGGTCGGGGTTGGTCTCCAGAATCTCCGCGAAGCTCCGCACCGAGGTCATGGGCGTGCGAAGCTCGTGGCTCACCTGGCTCAGGAATTCGTCCTTCCGCGCGTCGAGCGTGCGGAGCTGCTCGTTGGCGGCGCGGAGCTGCTGCGCCGTCTGTTCCGCCTCCGCCGTCTTGGCCCGGAGCGCCTCGGTCGCCCGGCGGAGCTTCGCGTTCTCGTCCGCGATCTCCACCAGCTCCGCCATCGAGATCGTCTCGCCCCCCGCGATGCGGTTCACCATCGCATGGGCCGAGGCGGCGCCGACGGAGCCGGCGAGGTTCCGCTCCAGCCCCGAGATGAAGACGGGCGTCGGGTCCGGCAGGCCGGTCGCCTTGCCCTGCCGCGCCGCCGCGCTCTGGAAGAGGGCGGTCGCCGGGCCTGAGCCGAGGATGCGCTGGGCGAGGATGTAGAGATCGGTCGAGGCCGCGGAGCGGCGGACGAGGGAGAAGGCGCGGATCGGCTCCGCCCGGAAGGCGCCGACGAAGAGCGCCGATTGCAGCCGCTCCAGCGGGCTCATCGTCGTCATCAGCGAGACGAGGACGAGGGCGGCGGCGTTGAGCCCGACGCTCCAGGCCGTGGCGTGAACCAGCGGGTCCGCGGCCTCCGCCCCGAAAAGGCCATGCGGCCTCAGCCATGAGAGGCCCCACGGCCCCTCCGTCAGCACCGAGGCGGGGATCGCGACATCCCCGCCGAAGCTCGGGAGGTAGAGAGTCCAGAGCCAGAGCGCGAAGCCGATCGCGAGCCCCGCCGCGGCCCCCGCCTTCGTCGCCCCGCGCCAGAAGATGCCGGCCAGAAGCGGGGGCAGGAACTGCGCCACGCCGCAAAAGGCGATGAGGCCGGTCGCGGCCAGCGCGTCGGACCGGCCGGAGACGCGGAAATAGGTATAGCCGAGGCAGAGGATGATGAGGATCGCCACGCGCCGCGAGGCGAGGAGGGCGCTCCGCACGTCGCCCGAGCGCTCCTCCCCGTCCCGCGTCATGAGCCGGACCGAGAGCGGCGCGACGATGTGGTTGGAGACCATGGTGGAGAGCGCGATGGTGGAGACGATCACCATCGAGGTCGCCGCCGAGAAGCCGCCGATGAAGGCGAGGATCGCCAGCGCGTCGTCCCCCCGCTTCAGCGGCAGGGTGAGGACATAGAGATCGGGGTTCCCGCCGATCCCCGCCATGGCGCCCACCGCGGCGATGGGGAGGACGAAGAGCGAGATGAGCAGGAGATAGGCCGGGAACATCCAGGAGGCGGTGAGGAGATGCCGCTCGTCCGTGTTCTCCACCACCGTCACCTGGAATTGCCGGGGCAGGCAGATGATGGCGGTGGCGGAGAGGAACATGAGCGCGGCCCAGCGCGCGTCGAAGAGCTGGTCGAGCTTCAGCGCCTCCGCATCCGTCGCCGCGAAGGTCGGCTCGAGGCCGCCGGCGACCCACCAGATCGCGTAGAGGCCGACCGCGACGAGCGCGGCGAGCTTCACCACCGCCTCAACCGCGATGGCGGCGACGACGCCGTAATGCCGTTCGTTCTCGTCCAGCGTCCGCGTGCCGAAGAGGATGGTGAAGAGCCCGAGGCCGAGCGCGGCGACGGCGGCGATGGCGGCGTCCTGGCTCGGGTCGCCGCCGGTGATGGCTTCGTAGGAGAGCGTGAGCGACTGGAGCTGGAGCGCGATATAGGGCGTCGTCGCCGTCACCGCGACGATGGTGGCGAAGGCGGCGAGCGGGCCGGACTTGCCGTAGCGGGAGGAGATCATGTCCGCGATCGAGGTGATCCGGTGGGTCCGCCCGATCCGCACCAGCTTCCGGATCAGCCACCACCAGCCGATGAAGAGGATCGTCGGGCCGAGATAGATCGTGACGAATTCGAGCCCGTTCCGCGCCGCGGAGCCGACCGCGCCGTAGAAGGTCCAGGCCGTGCAGTAGACGGAGAGGGAGAGCGTGTAGATGACGGGCGAGCGGAGCCAGCGCCCGCCGCCGCGCGCCGCCCGCCGGTCCACCCACCAGGCGAGGCCGAAGAGGAGCGCCACATAGGCGAGCGAGACGAGGAGGATGGCGTCGGGGGAGACCGTCATCCGCCGCCCCCGTCGGCCTCCGCCAGGATCCGCGCGAGGCGGCGCGACAGCCGCCAGGCGAGGACGATGAGCAGCCCCCAGGCGGCGAAGAGCCAGACGACGATGAGGGGCACGCCGAGGAGCCGCGCATCCGTCGCGAAGACGCCGACGAGCGGCGGGAGGAAGAGGAGCGCGCCGAAGAGCGGCAGGATCAGCGCCGCGTCCCGCGCCCGGGCGGCGGCGAAGCCGGCGGCGTCCGCCTCCGCTTCCGCGGGCGTGAGCGGCGGCGGCTCGCGCTCCCCGCCGGTGAAGCCGGGGCCGTTCATCTCAGGCGGGGGCCGCGAGGGCCTTCACCGCGGCGACGAGTTCTGCGTTGGAGAAGGGCTTGGTCATGAACCGGTCCGCCCCCGCGGCCTCCGCGATCTCCCGGTCGCGGCGCTGGCCCTTCGCGGTGAGCATGAGGACGGGGAGGGATTTCAGCGCGGGCGCGGCGCGAAGGCGGCGCAGGAGTTCGAACCCGTCGAGGCCCGGCAGCATCACGTCCAGCACCAGAACGTCCGGCGGCTCGGCCTCCAGCGCCTTGAGGGCGGCGGCGCCGTCATCGATCGCGCGGACGTCGAACCCCTCCCGCGCGAAGAGGAAGCTGAGGCTCTCGACGATATGCGGCTCGTCCTCCACGATCATCACGCGGGTCATGGGCGATCTCTCCCGGCGCCGGGTTATGCTCCCGGTCCCGCGCATTAGGGCAGGGGCGGGGCGCGCGGTCAATCGGCTTGAGGGGCTGGGCCCGAAGGGCCGGATTCGGGCGATTTCCATGGAAATCGTGGTCGGAGGCTTGATTTTGTTTAGAAAAAGTCGTGATGAATTGTTTCAGAGGCCTTTAGCCGGGCTTCGGACGCCCCGGCGCTTCGTTCGGCGGGGTCCCGGATCGGGCCCGGGGCAGGAAGGAAGAAGGCCCCGCGCGCCGCCGCCGCAGGGTCGACGCATTGATCGCGCATCCCTATACCTTATCTTCACGTGAACGCGGGATGACGCCCCGCGACGTCATCGAAGGATTCCGTATCCGTGGGAAACGCGCGCAACTTCGCCTTCTGGGCTGTCGCCATCCTCCTCCTCGTCGCGCTCTTCAACGTGTTCAGCGACAGCGGGTCGCGCACGACGGGCGGGCAGGTCGCCTTCTCCGAGTTCCTGAACAAGGTGGAGCAGAAACAGGTCGCCGAGGTGGCGATCGACGGGGAGAAGATCACCGGCCGCACCACTGACGGCCGCGCCTTCACCACCTATCAGCCGCTGGGCGCGAACATCATCGACACGCTGCGCCAGGGCGACGTGCGCGTGATCGTCGAGCCGCAGCAGCAGGGCGGGCTCCTCTCCACGCTCGGCTTCTGGTTGCCGATGCTCATCATCTTCGGCGTCTGGATCTTCTTCCTCAACCGGATGCAGGGCGGCGGCCGGGGCGCGATGTCCTTCGGCAAGTCGAAGGCCAAGCTGCTGACGGAGAAGACCGGCAAGGTCACCTTCGACGACGTGGCCGGCATCGACGAGGCGAAGGAGGAGCTCGAGGAGATCGTCGAGTTCCTGAAGGAGCCGCAGAAATATTCCCGCCTCGGCGGCAAGATCCCGAAGGGCGCGCTGCTGGTCGGCCCGCCGGGCACCGGCAAGACGCTGCTCGCCCGCGCCATCGCGGGGGAGGCGGGCGTGCCCTTCTTCACCATTTCGGGCTCCGACTTCGTCGAGATGTTCGTCGGCGTCGGCGCCTCCCGCGTCCGCGACATGTTCGAGCAGGCGAAGAAGAACGCGCCCTGCATCGTGTTCATCGACGAGATCGACGCCGTGGGCCGCCATCGCGGCGCCGGCTATGGCGGCGGCAATGACGAGCGGGAGCAGACGCTGAACCAGCTCCTCGTCGAGATGGACGGGTTCGAGGCGAACGAGGGCGTGATCCTGATCGCCGCCACCAACCGGCCGGACGTGCTCGACCCCGCGCTGCTCCGCCCCGGCCGGTTCGACCGGCAGGTGACGGTGAGCAACCCCGATGTCGGCGGGCGCGACAAGATCCTCCAGGTTCATGCGCGGCAGGTGCCGCTCGGCCCGGACGTCGAGCTGAAAATCATCGCCCGCGGCACGCCCGGCTTCTCCGGCGCCGATCTCGCCAACCTCGTGAACGAGGCGGCGCTCCACGCCGCGCGCGCCGGCAAGCGGCTCGTCACGATGGAGGATTTCGAGAAGGCGAAGGACAAGATCATGATGGGCGCGGAGCGGCGCTCCATGGTCATGACCGAGGAGGAGAAGACCCTCACCGCCTATCACGAGGCCGGCCACGCCATCGTCGGCCTGCACGTGCCGGAGCATGACCCGATCCACAAGGCGACAATCATCCCCCGCGGCCGCGCGCTCGGCCTCGTCATGTCCCTGCCGGAGCGGGACCAGTATTCGGTGACGCGGCGGAAATACACGTCCAAGATCGCCATGGCGATGGGCGGCAAGGTCGCCGAGGAGCTGAAGTTCGGGGAGGACAGCGTGACCTCCGGCGCGACCTCGGACATCCAGCAGGTCTCCAAGATCGCGCGGGCGATGGTGACGCAGTTCGGCTTCTCCGAGAAGCTCGGCAATATCGACTATGCGGACCAGACCGAGAGCTATCTCGGCGCCTATGGCGGCAATCTCCGCATCTCCTCCGAGACGCAGCGGCTGATCGAGGAGGAGGTGCGCCGCATCATCGACGAGGGCTACACGACGGCGAAGCGCATCCTCACCGAGCATGGCGACGAATGGGAGCGGCTGGCGCAGGGCCTCCTCGAATACGAGACGCTGACGGGCGACGAGATCCGCAAGGTCATCGCGGGCGAACCGCTCGACCGGCCGGAAGACGGCGCTCCGCCGCCCTCGGGCGGCGCGAAATCCCGCCTCGCCTCGATCCCGAAGGCCGGCAAGCGCCGCGGCGGCGAGGCGGACGGGGGCATGGAGCCGCAGCCGAATTGACCGGCGCCGCGGGGCTCGGATTCTGGAGCCCCGCCGCCTATTCGCTCTTCGCCGATCTCCGGCTCCGGCCCGCGCTCGACCTTCTGGCGCGGGTTCCGGCGCTTCCCCCTGGCCCTCTCGTCGATCTCGGCTGCGGCGCGGGCGCGGCGGCGCCGGCGCTCCGGGCGCGGTTTCCGGACCGGCGGCTCACCGGGGTGGACGGCTCCGCCGCGATGCTGGGACAGGCCGCGCCGCTCTTCGATGCGGTGGAGGAGGCGGACATCGCCTCCTGGGAGCCGGGCGCGCCGCCGGCGCTGATCTTCTCCAACGCGGCGCTGCACTGGCTCGGCGGCCATGAGGCGCTGATCCCCCGCCTCGCCGGGTTCCTTGTGGAAGGCGGCGCGCTCGCCGTGCAGATGCCGGGGCAGCTCGACCGCCCCTCGCACCGGACGATGATCGCAGCGGCGGCGGCGGTGCGGCCCGATCTCTTCTCGGGCTGGACGCCCTTCCCCGGCCCGCTGCCGCTCCCGGACTACGCCGCGCTGCTGCCGGGCTTCGCGCTCGACCTCTGGGAGACGGAGTATCTCCAGCGGATGGAGCGCCCCGGGGCGGGGGGTCACCCCGTCCGCGCCTTCACCTCCTCGACCGGCGGCCGCCCGATCCTCGATGCGCTGGACGCGGGGGAGGCGGCGCGCTTCGCCGCGCTCTGGGACGAGGCGCTCGCGGCGGCCTATCCGCTTGACGGGGCGGGCGGCTGCTGGTTTCCGTTCCGCCGCGTCTTCTTCACAGCGCGGAAAGGGAGCTAGGCATGGACCTCGAACTCGGCGGCAAGGTCGCGATCATCACGGGGGGGAGCGACGGGCTCGGCCTCGCCACGGCGCGGCGGCTGGCGGCGGAAGGCGCGAAGGTCGTCATCTGCGGGCGGCGGGAGGATCATGTGCGCGCCGCCGCCGAAGGGATCGGGGGGGACGTTCTGCCCGTCCGGGCCGACGTGACGAGCGCGGCGGATTGCGAGGCGCTGGTGGCGGAGACGGTTTCCGCCTTCGGCGGGCTCGACATCCTCGTGAACAACGCCGGCGCCTCCGCCGCCTTCGGGCTGGAGGCGCTGGGGGACGCCGCATGGGAGGCGGATTTCCAGCTGAAGGTGATGGCGGCGGCGCGGCTCTGCCGGCTCGCCGTTCCGCATCTGCGGGCGCGGGGCGGCGGCGTGATCGTCAACGCCTCGATCGGCGGCGGCAAGGCGCCGGGCGCGCGGATGCTGCCGACGAGCGTGATGCGCGCCGCGGGGCTCAATCTCACCAAGTCCCTCGCCAACGAATATGCGGGCGAGAACATCCGCGTGAACGCGATCTGCATCGGGTTCCTGAAATCCGCGCAATGGGACCGGCGCGGGGGCGAGAACGGGCCGGGCGCGATCTACGAGAATTTCGGGAAGATGGTCCCGCTCGGGCGGGTGGGCGAGGCCGAGGACTACGCCGACCTCGTCGCCTTCCTCGCCTCGGCGCGTGCGACCTATATCACGGGCGCGTCGGTCAATCTCGACGGGGGGCTTTGCCCCGTGGTGTGAGGGGGTATGTGACGGCGTTCGAAATGACGGGCGCCCGGCCTCGAAGAGCATCTCTCCAGTGGAGAGATGCCGAGGCCGTCGGCCGGAGGCGCAAGCCGCAGGCCGAGGGGCGCCAAGCCTTCCCGAACGTCGAAGATACGCCCTCGGACGCCGCGGCGGGCGCGGAAACGCGGCCGCCGGGGGGCGGCGGCCGCGGGCGGATCAGCCGCGGGTCTGATCCGCCGGGCGCCTGATTGAAACCGGGCGCCGCATCGCTGATCGTTGCAAGGGGCCTCCGCCTCGACTTAGCTTGCGACTTGGCCGTTTTCGTTATGGATCAATGTATCGGGCGCACTGCGTATCGAGCGCGTATAGCCCTCAGAGCCTGTCGAACGTCGCCGGCGCCGGGCCGCGCACGGCCTTCCCGCCGATGAAATGGATGCCGCATTCCGTCTTCGCGGAGCCGCGCCAGCGGCCCGCGCGCGGGTCCTCGCCGGGCTTCACGGCGGTGGTGCAAGGCGCGCAGCCGATGGAGGGATAGCCTTTCGCGACGAGCGGATGCGGCGGCAGATCGTGTTCCTCGACATAGGCGCGGACCGTCTCCGCCTCCCAGTCCGCCAGCGGGTTGAGCTTCAGCCGCCCTTCCTCGTCCGTCTCGAACCGGGGCAGCGCGGCGCGGGCGCCGCCCTGATGGCGCTTGCGCCCGGTGATCCAGCCGTCGAAGGGCCGGAGCGCGGCGCGGAGCGGCCGGATCTTGCGGAGGTGGCAGCAGCGATCCACGTCCTCCGGGCCCGCCTCCGCCGCGTCCTGCGGCGCGGGGCGGATGACGCGCAGGTCGGTCAGGCCGAGGAGCCCGGCCAGCTCGCGCTGATAGGCGAGCGTTTCGGGGAAGAGCATCTCCGTATCCAGGAAGATCACCGGCGTCGCCGGGTCAACCTTCGCGACGAGATGGAGGAGCGCGACGCTCTCCGCCCCGAAGGAGGAGACGAGCGCGATGCGGCCGCGGAGCGGGCCGAAGAGCGCCTCCTCCAGCATCTCCCCGGCGTCGAGCCCGTCAAAAAGGCGGGAAAGCGCCTCGGCCCGCGCCTCCGGGGTGAGCCGCGGGAAGAGCCGCGGCTCGGGCAGGGTTTCGATCATCCCGAGGTTCATTGGCCGCGCGCCATGGCCCGCGCGGCGAGGATGTTGCGCCGCCCGTCATAGCCCTGCTGGTAGGAGAGGCCGACGCGCTTCGCCGCTGCGGCCCAGTGCGCCTCGGGCTGCCGGGCGGCGAGCGCCTCGGGAATCTCGACCTCGTCGAAGCCGCATTCGCGGAGATAGGCGTACTGGTCGGCGATCACCGGCCCGGCGGCGCGGAGACGGCCCGCATAGCCCTTCGCCCGGAGCGCGCGGGCGAGGGAGAAGCCGCGCCCGTCATTGAAGGCGGGGAAGGCGACGGCGATGAGGGAGACGCGGGCGAGCCAGGGCGCGACGCGCGCGCGCTCCGCGTCGTTGGGGATGGCGATGCCGAGCGCCTCGGGCGCGACGCCCGCCAGCGCCTCGCCCCGCGCCTCGGCGTCATCGAGCGCGAGGAGGGAGCGGGGGGCGAGGGGGGCGCCGGGCTCGACCCGGGTCCAGCCGTCCGGGATCGGGCCGCCATCGTCACGCAGCGGCATAGAGCCTCTCCTTGAACGCATCCATGCCGAGCCGCCGATAGCACTGGAGGAAAGTCTCCCCCGCCTCCCGCCTTTCGAGATAGGTCTCGACCAGCGCCCCGATCGCGCCCGTCACCTCCTCGTAGGAGAAGCCGGGGCCCGTCCGGTCCCCGAGCGCGGCGGTCTCGGTCGCGTCGCCGCCGATGGTGATCTGGTAGGATTCGACCCCAGCCTTGTCGAGCCCGAGGATGCCGATATGGCCGACATGATGGTGGCCGCAGGCGTTGATGCAGCCCGAGATCTTGATCGATAGCGGCCCGATCTTCTCCTGCAGCGCCTGGTCGGCGAAGCGCTCCGCGATCATCTGCGCGACGGGGATGGAGCGGGCGGTGGCGAGGGCGCAATAGTCGAGCCCCGGGCAGGCGATGATGTCCGTCACCAGCCCGCGATTCGCCGCGTCGAGCCCCTGCGCGCGAAGGCGGGTCCAGACGGCGTAAAGGTCATCGAGCGCGACATGGGGGAGGACGATGTTCTGCTCGTGCGTCACGCGCAATTCATCGAGCGACCAGCGCTCCGCGACCTCGGCCATGGCGCGCATCTGCTCCGCCGTCGCATCCCCCGGCGCGCCGCCGATGGGCTTCAGCGAGATCGTCGCCGCGGCGTAGCCGGGGACGCGGTGGGGGTGGACGTTGCGGCGGGTCCAGGCGGCGAAGCCCGCATCCTCCCGCTTCATCCGCTCGAAGAGCGCGCTTGTCCCCGCCCGCTCGCGATAGGCGGGGGGCGCGAAATAGGCCTCGATCCGCGCGATCTCGGCGGCGTCGGGCGCCGCGGTGCCGTCCATCGCGGCGAATTCCTCCTCGACGAGGCGGGAATATTCCTCGATCCCGATCTCGTGGACGAGGATCTTGATGCGGGCCTTGTACTTGTTGTCCCGCCGCCCGAAGAGGTTGTAGATGCGGAGGCAGGCTTCGAGATAGGGCAGGAGGTCCGCCTTCGGCAGGAACTCCCGCGCCACCTTGCCGATCATCGGCGTCCGCCCCAGCCCGCCGCCGACAAGGATGCGATAGCCGGGCTCGCCCGCCGCGTTCCGCACCAGCTGCACGCCGATGTCATGGACCCGGATCGCGGCCCGGTCCGCCTCCGCGCCCGTCACCGCGATCTTGAACTTGCGGCCGAGGAAGGTGAATTCCGGGTGGAGGGATGACCATTGGCGGATCAGCTCGCAGGTCGCCCGCGGATCCTCGATCTCGTCGGGCGCGACGCCGGCGAAAGGGTCGGTCGTCGTGTTGCGGATGCAGTTTCCCGAGGTCTGGATCGCGTGCATCCCGACCTTCGCGAGGTCGTCGATGATGTCCGGCGCGTCGCGCAGTTTCGGCCAGTTGAACTGGATGTTCTGCCGCGTGGTGAAATGGCCGTAGCCGCGATCATACTTTTCCGAAATCTCGGCGAGCGCCCGCATCTGCCCGCCGTTCAGCACGCCATAGGGAATGGCGACGCGCAGCATGTAGGCGTGAAGCTGGAGGTAGAGGCCGTTCATCAGGCGAAGCGGCCGGAACTCCTCCTCCGTCAGCGCGCCGGAGAGACGGCGGGCGACCTGGTCGCGGAACTCCGCCGCGCGCGCCTCGACGAAGGCGGCGTCGAACTCGTCATAGCGATACATGAGGGGCTCCGGTCAGGCCGCGTCGCGAAGCGGGGCGGCGGCGCCATAGGCGAAGGTCGGCTCCCGGTCGGCCCGGATCGCCTCGCGCCGGAGGCGGGGGCGGCCCGCCTGGTCGAACTCCACGAGATAGGCGCCGACGACGCGGGCGCCCTCCGCCGGGTCCGCCGCGCGGGCGGAAAGCAGGGCGGCCTCCGCCTCGTCCCGCGCGATGAGCGCTGCGGAGACGCTGGGGGACCAGGCTTCGCCCGTCCACCAGACGGCGTCCCCTTCGAGGAGGTCGTTGGCGGTCAGCGCGACGGGGGTGAAGGGCTTGGCCATGATCGGCTCCTTTCGGGTCAGGCGATCTCGAAGCGGCGCGCGTGGGCGCGCGGGGCGGGGGGCGCGAGGCGGGCGGCGGCGGCCTCCGCCGCGCGGAGCGCGTCTGCGAAGCCGGCGGCGAGATAGCCGGCGCCGCCGACCACCTCCCGCCCGCCGCCGATGGCGAAGACGCCGGGGACCTCCGTCTCCCCCGTCGCCGCGTCGGCGACGGGCGCGAGGCCGGTGAGGCCGCGGCCGGCATATTCGAGCCCCGCCTCGACGAGGAGGAGGTCGGCGTCGAAGGCGCGGCTCCCGGCCTCGCCCCGCGCCTCGACCGTTTCGAGGCGGCCGCCCTCGGCGCGGAGCCGCTCGACCGCGCCCTGGAAGATGTCGAGCCCGGAACCTGCGGCGGCGGCGAGCCGCGCCGCCCGCTCCTCGTTCGCGCGGAGCGGCAGGGCGTGGATCAGCGTGACGCGGCGGGCGCCCGGCGCGGCGGCGAGGGCGGCGTCAATGGCGGCGGGGCCTTCGCCCACGACGGCGACCGCGCGGGCGTCCCGCCCGACCGCGCCGTCATAGCGGATCGCATCGGCGGAGACGGCGGCGACGCCCTCGGCGACGAGCCGCTTCGGCCGCATCGCCCCGGCGCCGCCGGCGAAGATCACGGCGGCGCCGGTGATCGTCTCCCCGGTCTCCGTCTCGAGGTTGAAGCCGCCTTCGAGCCCGCCCCAGAGCGCGGTGGCGCGCCGCCCGTAAAGGCGGAGCGGGCGGAAGGGCGCAAGCTGCGCCTCGAGCCGCGCGGCGAGCGCGCCGGCGGAGACGGGGCCCGCGCCCGGCGCGTCCTCGATCACGCCCTCGGGATAGAGCGCGGCGAGCTGGCCGCCGGCGAAGGAGAGGGAATCGACGATCACGGGGCGAACGCCCCGCATCCCGAGCTGGAAGGCGGCGTAAAGGCCGACAGGGCCGGCGCCGACAACGAGGGCCGGCAGAGCGGTCTTCTCTTGGCTGCGGAGCGTCATGGCGCGTTTCTCCGGGTTCCGGGCGGCTGATCGAGAACCTAGGCGCGCGGGATGTGGATGGCAATAAAACACAAGCACCAAACTTCACAAGAAATAATTAACATCGAGAAAATGTATTATAGGGCGGTTTGCCCTGCACCCCTGAATCCGTTAACCCCTGAGCGGAAAGACCGAGCGAGGGCCCAGTTGAGAGACTTCCTGTTGCGGCCGATCTGTGAGGCCGGGGGCGGCGGCGACGGCATGACGCTGGCGGGCGGCCCCGTCCGCTTCCACAAGGTCGAGACGGTGAGCGTCAACCGCGAATCCCGGAAGCTCCCGCTGAAATCTGTGGCGCCCGACGCCCTCGCCACCTTCGCGGCGCCGCGCGCTCCGGCGGCGGGCGTGGCGCTGGACCGGCCGCAGGTGATGGGCGTGCTGAACGTGACGCCGGACAGTTTCTCGGACGGGCGGCCGGGCGAGAGCGCGGGGGAGGCGGCGCGGCGCGGGCTCGACATGGCGGCGGCCGGCGCGGCCTTCATCGATGTGGGCGGGGAATCCACGCGCCCCGGCGCGCGGCCCGTCAGCCCGGCGGAGGAGCAGGACCGCGTCCTGCCCGTCATCGAGCGGATGGTCGCTTCGGGGCTGAAGGCGCCGATCTCCATCGACACGCGCAACGCCTCGACGGCGCGCGCCGCGATCGAAGCGGGCGCGGCGATCTGGAACGACGTCTCCGCGCTGTCGCACGACCCGGATTCGCTGGCGCTCGCCGCCTCGCTCGCCTGCCCCGTCGTGCTGATGCACGCGCAGGGCGACCCGCGGACGATGCAGGACGCGCCGAGCTATCGCCATGCGCTGATCGAGGTCTACGCCTGGATCGAGGCGCGGATCGCCGCCTGCGCCGAGGCGGGCGTCGCGCCGGAGCGGGTGATCGTCGACCCGGGGATCGGCTTCGGCAAGACCGGGGCGCACAATCTCCAGCTCCTCGCCGGGCTCGCGGCCTTCCACGGGCTAGGGCGGCCCCTGCTCGTCGGCGCCTCGCGCAAGCGCTTCATCGGCGCGCTGACCGGGGTGGACGAGCCCTCCGCGCGGTTCGCCGGCTCGCTCGGCGCCGCGCTCGCCGCCGCGTCCCAGGGCGCGCATATCCTGCGTGTGCATGACGTGGCGGAGACGCGGGCGGCGCTGACCGTCTGGTCCGCCGCCTCGGGCTTTGCGGAGGAGCGGCGGTGAGCGGCCTTTTCGGCACGGACGGCGTGCGCGGCGAGGCGAACGGAAGCGTTCTGACCGCGGAGACGGCGATGCGCCTCGCCATGGCCGCGGGGCGCTATTTCACGCGCGGGGCGCATCGCGTGGTGATCGGGAAGGACCCGCGGCTCTCCGGCTACATGCTGGAGGCGGCGATGCAGGCGGGCTTCACCTCCGTCGGCATGGAGGTGCTGCGCACCGGCCCGATCCCGACCCCGGCGATCGGGATGCTCACCCGCTCGATGCGCGCCGATATCGGCGTGATGATCTCCGCCTCGCATAACGGGTTCGAGGACAATGGCGTGAAGTTCTTCGGCGCCGACGGGTTCAAGCTCTCGGACGAGGACGAGGCGGGGATCGAGGCGCTGATGGACCGGCCCGCGCTCGCCCCCTCGCGGGAGATCGGGCGCGCGAAGCATCTCGACGATGCGGTCGGCCGCTATATCGAGGTCGCGAAGGCCAGTTTCCCGAAGGCGCTCTCGCTTTCCGGGCTGAAGGTGGTGGTGGATTGCGCCAACGGCGCGGCCTATCGCACCGCGCCGACCGTGCTCTGGGAGCTGGGGGCGGAGGTTCTGCCGCTCGGCGTCTCCCCGAACGGGACCAACATCAACGAGAAGTGCGGCTCGACCGCGCCGGACGCCGCCGCCGCCTGGGTCGTCGCCAATGGCGCCGCGCTCGGCGTCGCGCTCGACGGGGATGCGGACCGGGTGATCCTGATCGACGAGACCGGGCGGATCGTGGACGGCGACCAGATCATCGCGCTAATCGCGGCGCGCTGGCGCGAGGCGGGGCGGCTCTCGGGGCGGGCCGTGGTCACCACCGTGATGTCGAACATGGGGCTGGAGCGGATGCTCGGCGGCGTCGGGCTCGGCCTCGTGCGCACCCCGGTCGGGGACCGGCACGTGGTGCGGGAGATGCGGGCGCGCGGGCTCAATCTCGGCGGCGAGCAATCCGGCCATGTCGTCCTCACCGATTACGCCACGACGGGGGACGGGCTCGTCGCCGCGCTCCAGGTGCTCGCGGCGATCCAGCAGAGCGGGAAGCCGGCCTCCGAGGTGCTGCGGATGTTCGCGCCGCTGCCGCAGGTGCTGCAGAACGTGCGCTACCGCCGCGAGGGGCCGGACCCGATGCAGGCGGCGCCCGTTCTCGCCGCGATCCGGGAGGGGGAGGCGCGGCTCGCCGGGAAGGGGCGGCTCCTGATCCGCCGCTCGGGCACGGAGCCGGTGATCCGCGTCATGGCCGAGGGCGAGGACGAGGCGCTGGTGCGCGAGATCGTCTCCGGCATTGCAGCGGAAGTGGCCGGCGCCTGAAGCCGGGTTGTGTGCGAAAATGCACAGCCACGCCGACAAGGCGGGCGCATTGGTATCGTCACAGGCGAAGCCAACCATCTCAGGTGTGAATCCGAATTGAGATTGCAAGCCTGTGGCCTGCGACGTAATGTCGTTTCGTACAGTTGTGAACTGTGTCCAAGGCGCTGTGCGCGCCCGATCGAAAGATAGAAATGCGGGGCTGGGCGATATTCGCGCGGATCGCTGCGGCGATTATACTTTTCGGGTTCGGACCCGCGGCCGCTCTCGCAGGTGAGGCCGCGCTCGGCGTCGCGCTCGGGGCGACGACCTGCGGCGCATCGACCTGCCATGCCGCCTCGGAGCCCTGGCCGAACTCCGCGGTGAGCCAGCGGGAATACATCGTCTGGAAAGAGAGCGACCCGCACGCCAACTCCTGGACGGCGCTGAACTCGCCGCGCGCGAAGGCGATCACGGCGCGGCTCGGCCTCGGCGCGCCGACGGAGCAGAAGCTCTGCCTCGGCTGCCACGCCCTGCCGCTCCCGCCGGAAAAGCGCGAGGAGAGCTTCGACATCACGGAAGGCGTGACCTGCGAGGCCTGCCACGGCCCGGCCTCGGCCTGGCTCGGCGTCCATACGGCGGGCCTTTATTTCTATGGCGAGAATCTCGCCAACGGCATGTATCCGACGACGGACCCGTCAGCCCGCGCCGATCTCTGCCTCGGCTGCCATGTCGGGGACGGGGAGCGCTTCGTCAGCCACAACATGATGGCGGCCGGGCATCCGACGCTGCCGTTCGAACTTGGCTTCTATTCCTGGTTCACCAAGACGAACCCGGAGAACCGCGCCGGCTACGCCCATTTCACCGTGGATGACGACTATCTCCAGCGGAAGCCCTGGCCCTTCGGCGTCAAGGTCTGGGCGCTCGGGCAGGTTGCGCAGGCGCGGCGCATCCTCGAGCTGGTCGTCGATCCGAAGCACGGGCCGAAGGGGCTCTTCCCCGAGCTTTCGCATTTCGAATGCCGCGCCTGCCACCGCTCCCAGAAGGGGCCGGGGGTGGAGCGGGTGGCGCTGCCGCGCATCAAGTCGGCCAACATCCTCTTCGCGGGCTTTGCGGCGGAGCTTGTGGACCCCGGCCTCGCCGCCCGCATCCGCGAGGACGTCGAGGCGCTGAAGCGCCGCTCCGCCGAAAGCTGGGAGGCGGTGATCGCCTCCTCCGCCGATCTCAAGCGGACGCTCGAAGCGGTGGAGGCGAAGCTGAAGGCGCACGAGTTCACGGTGGAGGACAATCGCCGCTCCCTCATCCGCATCGCCCGCGCCTATCAGGACGGCCGGCTTTCCGAATACGAGGCGGCGGAGCAGGCCGTGCTTTCCGCCGGATCGCTGGTGGACGAGCTGGACCGGCTCGACGCCCTTTCCGCCGCCGACGCCGCCGCCGCGCTCGACGCGATGGCGCGGGGCGTCTCCGCCTTCGCCTCCGCAAACGCCTATTCAGCCGCTGATGTGCGCGCCTCCCTCGGGGAAATCGCGCGCATCGCCGCCAGATGAGGAGTCACGAAATGCGACCGCTCCTGTTCGCCGCCCTCGCCCTCCTCGGGCTCGCCGGGGCCGCCGCAGCGCAGACGCAGCCCGAGACGCCGACGGACGCAACCTTCTCCGTCGCGCAGCGGAACGAGCTCCGCGCGCCGGCGGACCCGCACGCCGCCGTCTTCAAGGAATCGGAGTTCCCCTCCGCCGTCCAATGCGCGGAATGCCACCAGAAGATCTTCTGGCAATGGGCCTCCTCCAACCACGCCTACGCCTCGATCAGCCCGATGTTCCACCGGTTCGAGCAGCGGCTGAACGAGCTCGCCTCCGGCACGATCAACACCTTCTGCGTGCGGTGCCACCAGCAGATCGGGACGCAGCTCGCCGAGCCGAGGGAAAAACCGCTCTGGGAGCGGAGCCAGATCAGCCGGGAGGGGATCACCTGCGTCACCTGCCACCGCGCCGCGGCGCAGTTCGGCAAGGTGAACGGGGAGCGGCACATCACTCCCGGCACGATCTACGAGCCGATGAAGGGCGCCGGCAACGGCCCCGGCATCGCGACGGTGCTGGAGGATGCGGACCGCTACGGCGTCGCCACCGGCCCGGAGGACAGCGGGAGCCCGATGCATCTCGGCGCCATCCAGTTCGACCAGATCTCGAAATCGGAGTTCTGCGTCTCCTGCCACCAGGTCGCCGTGCATCCCGGCATCAAGCTCGAAGTCGTTTGGGAGCAGTATCGCGCCTCCCCGGCGGCGGAGAAGGGGATCACCTGCCAGGATTGCCATATGGGCAAGGACCCGGGCCTGCATAACGGCTACGAGACATGGCCGGTGGCCATCGTGAACGGGCGCCCTGTCGGCGACCCGAACCGCAAGCATTCGAACCACGCCTTCTTCGGGCCGGGCTATCCGATCGCCCATCCCGGCATCTTCCCGTTCAACCCGCGGGCGCTCAACTGGTCCATCACCGAATGGCTGCGGTTCGACTGGCGCGCCGGCTGGGGCGTTCCGGACTGGGAGGACAGGCTGGCGCGCGGTGACGTCGCCGCCGATTTCCCCGATGTCTGGCGCGAACGGCAGGAGCGGGAGACGGCGCGCTACGTGCTCGACCAGAACCTGCGGCTCCTGGAGCTGAAGCGGCAGGACCGGATCGCGGTGATGGAGAATTCCTCCCGCCTCGACGGGCCGTTCTTCGACGATGGCGGGCCGAAGGTGGGCCGCGACCTCGCCTTCCGCTTCCGCGTGAACAACATCGACGAGGGGCACAACCTCCCCTCCGGCTCGCTCGGCGCGCAGCCCGAGATCTGGCTCAACGTCGCGCTGATCGACCCGGACGGGAAGACCGTGTTCGAGTCCGGCTATGTGGACAGCATCGGCGACATGGCGGACATCCACTCGACGGACGTGGCCGCGGGGACGATCGAGCATGACGACCAGCTCTTCAACCTCCAGACCAAGTTCCTCGTCACCTCGGTGAAGGGGCCGGACCGGGAGATGTATCTGCCGGTCAATTTCGACATCGACCAGATTCCGCATATCCGGCCCTCGGGCGTGCCCTCCTCCGTGCTGAACCATCCGCCCTTCATCCGGATGGAGGGCCGCTCCATCCCGCCGCTCGGGTTCAAGGATGCGGAATACAAGGTTCCGGGCGAACTGATCGACCGGCCGGGGACATGGCGCATCCAGGGGCGGCTCCGGAGCCGGGCGGAGCCGATGTATTTCATGCGGTTCGTCCTCGCGACGGAGGAGATGGAGCGGACGATGAACGAATGGATGATCGATATCCATCCGGTCGCCGTCGAGTTCGAGGTGACGGAGTGAGCATCGCGAGCCTTCTCCGGCGCGGCGCCTCCGCCGCCGCGCTGCTCGCCACCGGGGCGGCCGCGGCGGCCGGCGCGCCCGTCGATCTCGGGCTCGCGCTCGACGAGGCGGACCGGGCGCTGCTGCTCGCCGCCCCGCTCGCCGCCGCGCCGATCCGTGGCTTTCCGGGGCGCGCGGCGATGGAGATCGCCGACCTCGCGGCCGATCTGCGCCCGCCCGAGCGCGACCCGCGGACGCGGGAGACGGAATTCGACGACGGCGCCTTCAAGTCGGACCCGACCTATTCCGAGGTCTACGACCCGGAGGCGCAGATCCAGATCTATGGCGGCAAGAGCGCGGTGCCCGTCGCCCGCCCGCTGCTGGAGATCGGGCGCGATCTGTACGGGCCGGGCGAGATCGGCGAGGGCTACGCCATCTTCGGGGAGAAGAACCGGATCACGCCGCAGCTCATCCTCTTCGGCGATGCGCGGACGGCCATCGCCTACAACAAGGACGCCGCGGGCAAGGAAGTCGGCCAGGCGGCGGTCGACCTCAACCTCTTCGCCAATCTCCAGCTGACGGGCACGGAGCGCGTGCTGATGTTCTGGGAGCCCTTCCAGAACGGCGCGAACCAGACGCGGTGGGAGTTCGCCGGGCCGGACCGGGACCGGAAGCAGGACCCGAGCGTCAAGCTCGGGAACCAGCCGACGACGCTCTTCTTCGAAGGCGATCTCGGCGCCATCGTCGCGGGGCTTTCGGACGAATACCAGCCCTGGGACCTTCCCTTCTCCTTCGGGCGGATGCCGCTCCTCTTCCAGAACGGGATCTGGCTGGAGGACGCCTTCATCGGCGCCGCCTTCACGATCCCGGCGAAGAACAGCGCGGCGCTCGGGATCACCAATTTCGACCTGACCTTCTTCGGCGGCGCCCAGGAGATCACGACGCCCGGCGTGCGGAACGGCGCCGGCCTGCAGGACGACGCGGAGGCGGCGATGATCGGCGTCGCCGGCTTCTTCGACGTCGCGGAAGGATATCTCGAAACCGGGGTCGCCTATATCCACGACAAGGACAAATCGGACGGCGACTTCTCCTATCTCAACCTCACGGCGGGCTTTTCCAAGCGGTATTTCGGCAAGGTCTCCAACGCCACGCGCGCCATCGTCAATATCGGGCAGGCGCCGGGCGGCGGGCGGAAGAAGGCGGCGAACGGGTTCCTCCTCCTGTCGGAGAATGCGCTCATCACGCATCTGCCGCTGACGCTGATTCCCTACGCGAATTTCTGGCTCGGCAAGGACAACCCGCAATCCGTGGCCCGCGCCGGGGCGGCGGGCGGAGTGCTGAAGAATACCGGCCTCGCCTTCGAGACGGACAACCTCACCGGCTTCCCCACGCTCGACCCGACGGCGGGGGATACGCTGGGCGGGGCCATCGGCGTCCAGTATCTCTTCGGGCTCGACCAGCAACTCGTCGGCGAGGTCGCGGTGGTGATCCCGTGGGACGGGGAGAACGGGGCGGTGAGCGACAACCAGTATGCGTTCAGCCTGCGCTACCAGATCCCGATCACGAACCAGTTCATCATCCGCGCCGATGCGATCTACGGCGTGCAGGACGGGCCGGCGGACGACCTCTACGGCGCGCGGCTGGAGCTTCGCTACAAGTTCTGAGCCGGGGCGGGCACGGAAAAGGGCGGCCCATGGGGCCGCCCTTCGCATGTCCGGCGCCAGGTCAGGCGGCTCGCGCGGCCTTGCGGCGCTTGCGCCATCCGAGCCCGCCGAGGAGCGCCGCGCCGGTGAGCGCGAGCGGCAGCGCGGCCGGGACGGGGACGGGCTGTATCGCGAATTCGCCGCTGAACGTGGCGGAGGCCGGCGGCGCGCCAAGACCGGTCGCGCCGAGAAGCGCGTCCGAGAGGAAGGTCGTCAACCCGAAGGTTCCTTCGACAGCGTTTCCGCCGAACCCGGTCAGCGCGACGGAAAAGGCGACTTCGGGCAGGAGCGGGGCGAAGGGCAGCAGGTCGGTGAGGGATGTTCCGAAAAGCGAGAGATCGACATCCTTGATGTCGAACACGCCCTCGATGAGCGGCGGCGCGAAGGTCGTCACGTCGATCGTCGGTCCGAAGATCGCGAGCCCGGCGAAGAGGAGATCGTCGATCACGACCGGGCCCGTCTCCGCCGAACCGCCGAACACGGTGGAGCCGTTGAGGCCGATCTCGGCGGAGGCGATGAAATTCCGTGGCGCTGACGTGCTCGCCAGGTTCGATGCGGCGAAGAAGGAGCCGTTGATCATGATGTCGAAGCCGTCCACCCCCCGTTCCGAGGCGAAGGTTCCCGATGCGCCGGCGATGGCGCCGCCCGGCGGCGCGACGGGCGCGGCGAGGGCCGAGGCGGCGGCGAAAAGTCCCGCTGCGAGAGCGGATGCGAAAGCGAAGTGCTTCATGCGCGACCTCCAGAACAATAATTGACTAAAAATCGCCCGAATCGCGCTTGCCGGTCAAGCGGGCCGCCGCCGCCCCGCCGTCGCCGCATAGAGCACCGCAGGGGCCGAGAGGGCGAGGCCGGCGACGAGCAGCGCGGTGTGGGAGAGCCCCGTCTCCCCCCCGCCCGGCATGGCGAGGAGGAAGCCGCCGACCGCAAGCGCGGTCCGGAGCGCGAGGCCGGCGGCCCCGTCCCCGAGCCGCCCGACAAGGCTCAGATAGCCCTGAAGCGCCCCGGAAATAAGCCAGATTCCGGCGAGCGCCGTGGTGAGCGTGACCAGCACCTCCTCCGTCGTCCCCTCGCCGACCAGCGCCGGGTTGAGGATGAAGAAGAAGGGCGCGATGTAGATCACGCCGCCAAGGCGCATCGCCTCCAGCCCCGTCCGCATCGGCCCGGCGCCCGCCATCGTCGCCGCCGCGAAGGCGCCGAGGGCGACCGGCGGTGTGATAAAACTCACCATCCCCCAGTAGAGAATGAAAAGGTGGACGGCGAGCTGGTTCAGCCCCGCCTGCTCCAGCGCGGGGGCGAGCACGACGGCGAGGAAGATGTAGCAGGCCGTCACCGTCATCCCCATGCCGAAGACGAAGGCGGTGAGCGCGCCCATCAGGATGAGGGCGATGGTCGATTCCCCGGCGAGGAAGATCAGCTCGTTCACCAGCGTGCCCGCAAGCCCGGTGGCCGAGAAGGCGCCGACGATGAGGCCGACGCCGAGCAGCACCGCCGTCAGCTCCGCCAGCGCGCGCCCGATGCCGACGACGAGCGTGAGCACCCCGGCGCCGGTGAAGCGGTGCCGCTTCAGGAGCTGGTTGATGAGGAGGAGGAGCGCGGTGGCGTAGAAGGGCGCCAGCGTCTCCATCCGCCAGGCGACCATCAGGAAGATGAGCACGGCGAAGACGGCGATATAGGGCCAGCCGTCCTTCATCGCGCCGGAAAGGCTCGGCACGTCCGCCCGCTCCAGCCCCTTCAGCCCGCGCCGCGCGGCGTAGGCGTCGATCTGCGCGAAAAGGCCGAAATAGAAGAGGAGCGAGGGGATCGCCGCCGCCATCGCGATCTCGATATAGGGGCGGGAAAGGAAGGAGGCCATGACGAAGGCCGTCGCCCCCATGATCGGCGGCATGAGGACGCCGCCGGTCGAGGCGCAGGCCTCCGTCGCCGCGGCGTAGCGGGCGGAGAAGCCGGTCTTCTTCATCGCGGGGATGGAGACGGCGCCCGTCGTCAGCACGTTGGAGATGACGGAGCCCGACATCGAGCCCATGAAGCCCGAGGCGAAGATCGCCACCTTCGCCGCGCCGCCGCGGAAGCGGCCGACGAGCGCGAGGGCGAGGTCGTTGAAGAACTTGCCCCCGCCCGTCTGCTGCAGCACCGCGCCGAAGAGGATGAAGCCGATCACGAGGGAGCCGAAGGCGCGCATCGGGATGCCGAAGGAGCTTTCGGAAGAGATCATGTGATAGGGCGCGAGATCCCAGAACGGGGAGGCGAAGCCGGAGATCGGCCCCGGCATCCTGTCCGCCACCGTGGGGTAGAGCGAGATCAGCGCCACGAGAATGAAGAGCACCAGCCCGCCGGCGCGGCGCGTCCCTTCCAGGATCAGGAGATAAAGGATGATCGAGGCCCAGCGCGCCTCGTCCGGCGCCGCGAATTCCCAGCCGCTTGTCAGGCTTTGAAGCGCGGTGGCGGCGAAATAGGCGCTGACGGCGAGGGCGAGGGCGAAGAGCGCCCAGTCATGCCATTGCGCGCCCTTCGCCCGGTTGAGCGGAAAGACGAGGAAGGTGAGCGAGAGGAAGAGCCCGGCGAGGATGTAGAGATACCGCCCCTCGATCAGCACGATCCCGAAGAGCTGGATGTTGAAGAGCTGATGGATCGAGAGCGCGATGGCGGCGAGCGTCAGGACCGCCGTCGCCAGCTCCGCGGCGCGGGACATGGGCGCGGGCGGCGCGAGGGCCGCGTCGCGCGGGTCTGAGGATGCCATGATGCTCGCCCTTCGGTCAGGGTCGGCGCGGCGGGGCCCGCCGCGCCGAGGTCAGCCGCGCCGCTCAGAAGACGAGGGCGAATCCGCCGGCGGTCAGCGCCTCGTTGCGCTTGGCGGCCCAGGCCTCCTCCCAGTTCGCGGGGGCGGCGGCCTTCAGCTCTTCCCAGGCGGCGGCGAGCGCCTCCTGCCGGGCGATGAGGTTGGCGTTGTGCGCCTCGGCCTCGTCCGTCCAGACGCCGGCCTCCGTGAAGTAGCGCACGGCGCCCTCGTGATAGGGGACGACCCACTGGAAGTCCTGCTTCGCGAGCGCCCAGCCGCCGATGCCGGGGGCCTTGCCGTCATATTCGGGGAAAAGCTCCACCATCGCCTTCGTCATGTTGTAGACGAGGTCGGCGTCCTGCGTGTCCATCGCGGTCAGCACCGGATAGGCGTAGCCCGCCGTCGGCGCGCCCGGCCCGCCGTCGATCGAGGCGCCCACCGTCGCGGTCATCGCCGCGAAAAAGGGGGCGATATCCCGCATCCGGGCGATGCCCTCTGCGTTGTTGGGGTCGATGGGCGGCCACATCAGGCCGCGCGGGCCGGCGGCCGCCTCATAGGCGAGGCCGGAATTGGTGGAGGCGAAGGCGGCGTCCACCTGCCCGTTGGTCAGGCCCTTCCAGCTGTCGCCGAAGCCGCCGAAATCCACGCGCTCCACATCGTCCCAGGTCAGCCCGCCATAGGCGAGATAGGCGCCGACATTGACGTTGAGCGCCGGGGCGCCGGCGATCCAGGCGACGCGCTTGCCCTTCAGGTCGGCATAGGTCGTCACCCCGGCGTCCGCCGCAACGCCGACGGCGAGGCCGACCGCGCCGCCATTGTTGGCGAGGATGACGCGGATCTTCTGCGGCCCCCAGTTCTCGGCCCCGAATTCGAACACGCCTTCCTGCGCCATGAAGGAGCCGCCGACCCCGGTGGCGGAAAACTCGACGCGGCCCTGCCGGAGCGGCTCGGTGCGCGAGACGTCGTTCTTGCCGGGCAGGACGCGAAGGCTCGTGCCCGCGGCGTTCTGGAGCGCGGAGCCGATGGCGACGGCCTGGTTGTAGCCGGCGGAGCCGGTGTCATAGGCCGTCCAGGTCAGCTGTTTCGGCAGCTCCAGCGCGAAGGCCGGGGCCGCGAACAGCGCGGCGGCGGCGACGATGGGCGTGAATTTCATGACTTTCCTCCGATTGCGGCCGCCTCCGGACACGGGCGGCTTTGCGCCGGATATGAACAGGGGGCGGCGCTCGGTTCAAGCGCGAACGGCCGGTTCGGCGACGGAGCCGCGGGGCGGCGCCGTATCGCATGCTATGGATGCGCCTTTCGGGCGAAAGGCGCTATCATGCCCGACGCAGGATCAAGGGGCGGACATGCGGTTTCTGACGCGGAGCATCGCAGGCGGACTCTGGCTTGCGGTCGCCGCCGGCCTTCTCCTCTGGGGCGGCTGGCGGTTCGCCGACGCGCGGCGCGAGGCCCCTTCGCGCCCGGCGGAGGCCGCCGCCGAGCGCGTCTTCGCCGTGGACATGCGCGAGATAGAGACCGGCGTGGCCCGCCCCGTGATCGACGCCTATGGCGAGATCGCGAGCTGGCGGACGCTGGAGCTTCGCGCTTCCGCCGCCGGGCGGATCGTGGAGATCGCCCCCGAGTTCCGGGACGGCGCCGCCGTCTCCGCCGGCGCCGTGCTCCTCCGGATCGATCCGAGCGAATACGAGGCCGCCGTCGGGGATGCGGAGGCGGCGCTGCGCGAGGCGGAGGCGGACCTCGCCGAGGCGCGGCAGGCGGTCGTCATCTCCCGGATCGAGGCGGAGGCGGCGGAGACGCAGCGCGCGCTGAGGGAGGCGGGGGCGCAAAGGCGGCGGGACCTCGCCGGGCGCGGCGTCTCGACCTCGGCCGAGGTCGAGGAGTCGGAGATGATGCTCGCCGCGGCGGAACAGGCGCTCGCCAGCCGCCGGCAGGCCGTGATCTCCGCCGAAATCCGCATCGACCGGGCGGCGCTGAACCGGGACCGGGCGGAGATCGCGCTCGCGGAGGCGCGGCGCGCGCTGGCGGACACCGTGATCCGCGCGCCCTTCGACGGGCTGGTGGCGGAGGTTTCCGTCGTCCGCGGCGGGCTCGTGGCGCGGAACGAGCGGCTCTCCGCGCTGATCGACCCCGGCGCGCTCGAAGCCGCGTTTCGCGTCACCACGGAGCAGTTCGCGCGGCTGCTGGATGCGAAGGGCCGGCTGGTCGAGCGGCCGGTGCTCGTCTCCCTCTCCGCGGGTTCGGCGCCGCTCTCCGCGCCGGGGGTGATCGAGCGGGCGGGCGCGATGGTCGGCGCGGGGGAGACGGGGCGGCTCGTCTATGCGCGGCTCGACCCGGAGGCGGCCGCGATCTTCCGGCCGGGCGATTTCGTCTCCGTCACGGTCGAGGAGCCGCCGCTCGCCGAGGTGGCGATCATCCCCGCCGCGGCGGCGGACGAACGCGGGGAGCTTCTGCTCGTGGATGCGGAGAGCCGGCTTCGCCCGCTCCTGACGACGATCCTCCGCCGGCAGGGCGACCTGCTGATCGTCTCCGGCGCGCCGGACGGCGCGCGATACGTCGCCGCCCGCGCGCCGCAGCTCGGGCCGGGCGTGCTCGTCCGCCCGCTGGAGCGCGCGCCGGAGCCGCTGGTGGAGCTCGACCCGGAGCGGCGGCTGCGGCTCATCCGCTTCGTCGAGGCGGACGAGATGCCGGCCCCGGCCCGCGCCCGGCTGCTCGACGCGCTCAGGAGCGGGCGCGCGCCGGCCGGGATCGTGGACGAGCTGGAGACGCGCATGGGCCGCGCGGGATGAACGCGCTCATCCGCTATTTCACCCGCCATCCGACGGCGGCGAACCTCCTCCTCCTCTTCATGCTGGTCGGCGGGCTCGTCTCCGCCACGAATCTCCGCAGCCAGTACCTGCCGGACATCGTGGTGGAGCGCGTCACCGTCTCCGTCCTCTGGCCGGGGGCCGGGCCGCAGGACGTGGACCGCGCCATCGTCGCGGTGCTGGATCCGCCGCTCCTCGCGCTCGAAGGGGTGGAATCGACCGCCTCGACCGCGCGGGAGGGGCGGGCGGTGATCTCCGTCGAGTTCACCGAAGGCTGGGACATGAGCCGCGGGACCGACGACGTGAAGGCGGCGGTGGACGCGGTGCTGAATCTCCCCGACACGGCGGAGGAGCCGGTCGTCACCCGCGCCGCCTATCGCGACCGGGTGACGGACGTGGTGATCCACGGCCCCGCCGATGTGGCGCAGCTCACGCGCTACGCCGCCGAATTGCAGACGCGCCTCTTCCGCGCCGGGGTGACGCGGACGCGGATCTTCGGCGCGGAGGACCCGGTGATCCGCGTCTCGACGCCCGAGGCGATGCTGGTGCGGCACGACCTGACGCTCGCCGAGATCGCCGCCGCGATCCGCGCCGGGGCGGAGAGCCGGCCGGCCGGCGCCGTCTCGGAAGGCGGCGCCCGGCTCCGCACCGGGGAGACGCGGCGGAGCGCGGAGGAGATCGGGGGGATCACGATCCGCTCCGACGCAGGGGGCGAGCGGCTCCTCGTCCGCGATGTCGCGACGGTGGAGACGGAGGGGGTGGAGAAGGGCGTCGCCTATTTCTGGGGGGAGAACCCCGCCGTCACGCTCCGGGTGGACCGGGAGGAGAAGGGCGATTCCATCGCCATGCAGCGGCTCGTGCAGAGCCATGCGGACGCGCTGGCGGCGGAATTGCCCGAGGGCGTGGAGATCCGGCTCACGCAGATCCAGGCGGACCAGATCACCGACCGGCTGAACATCCTGCTCGAAAACGGGCTCCTCGGCCTCGCCATCGTCGTCGGGCTCCTCTTTCTCTTCCTCTCGGCGCGAACGGCCTTCTGGGTGGCCCTTGGCGTGCCGGCGGCCTTCGGCGCGGCGATCGGCTTCATGTGGATGGCCGGGATCACGCTCAACATGGTCTCGCTCTTCGCGCTCATCATCTGCCTCGGCATCGTGGTGGACGATGCGATCGTGGTGGGGGAGCACGCGGACCATCTGGCGGCGACGGGCCTGCCGCCCGCCGTCGCGGCGGAGGAGGGGGCGATCCGCATGGCCTCGCCCGTCTTCGCCGCCACGATCACGACGATCATCGCCTTCGCGGGCATCACCTTCGTCTCGGGCCGGTTCGGCTCGATGATCCTCGACGTGCCGCTGACGGTGATCGCGGTGCTGGCGGCGAGCCTGCTGGAATGCTTCCTGATCCTGCCCGCCCACATGCGCCATGCGCTCGCCGGCAGGGCGCGGGAGGCCTGGTACGACGCGCCGGGCCGGGTCTTCAACCGCGGGTTCGAGCGGTTCCGGGGCAGTGTCTTCCTGCCGCTGATGCGCCATGCGATCCGCGCCCGCTATGCGGTCGTCGCCGGGGCGATCTGCGCCGTGCTGCTCTCGGTCTCCCTGTTCCGGGACGGGACGGTGACATGGCGCTTCTGGGCCTCGCCCGAGGTCACGACCGTCAACGCCAACATCGCCATGCTCCCCGGCGCGACGCGGGAGGACACGCTGGCGCAGCTCCGCGAGATGCAGGCCGCGCTCGAGCGGGTGAACGCCCGCTTCGCGGAGGAGCGGGGCGTCGCCGGGCTCGACTATGCGGTGGCGCAGGTCGGCGGCAATATCGGCTGGCGCGGGCTTTCCGGCGCGGACGCGAAGGACCCGGACCAGCTCGGCGGCCTCGCCGTCACGCTGATCGACCCGGACCTCCGGCCCTATTCGCAATGGGTCTTCATCGCCGCCTGGGAGGAGGAGATCGCCCGCCTGCCCATGCTGGAGACGATGGCGATCCGCCATGACGGGCGGGGGCCGGGCGGCGATTCCATCGACGTGAAGCTCGTCGGCGCCGAGGCGGAGACGCTGAAGGCCGCCGCCGAGGCGCTGAAGTTCGAGCTGACGAAGTTCGCCGCGGTCACCTCGGTCGAGGATTCGCTGGCCTGGGACAAGACGGAGCTCCTCCTCACCCTCACGCCGAAGGGCGAGGCGCTCGGCCTCTCGACGGAGAGCGTGGGGCGGGACCTCCGCAACCGGCTCTCGGGGATCGAGGCGGCGGAATACCTGCTCGACGGGCGGACGGCGACAGTCCTCGTCTCGCTGCCCGAGGCGGAGATGAACGCGGATTACCTCGACCGGGCGCGGGTGCGCGCGCCCTCCGGCGCCCATGTCGCGCTGTCCGAAGTGATCGAGACGACGGCGCGCACCGGCTTCTCCGCCGTGCGACGGGAGGACGGGCTGGCGACGATCCGCGTCTCCGGCGACGTCTCCGAGGACGATCCGGCCGCGGCGGCGGAGGTTTCGGAGTTTCTCCGCACCCGCCTCATCCCGGATATCGAGAGCCGGTTCGACGTGAAGGCGGAGCTTGCCGGGCTGGCGGAGCAGGAGCGGGACTTCCTCTCGGACGCCACGGTCGGCTTCATCTTCTGCGTCTCCGGCGTCTACCTCGTTCTCGCCTGGATCTTCGGCTCCTGGACGCGGCCGCTGGTGATCGTGCTGGCGATCCCGTTCGGGATCGTCGGCGCCATCGCGGGGCATCACTGGGCGGGGTTGCCGCTCTCGCTCTTCTCGGTGGTCGGGCTCCTCGGCATGTCCGGCATCATCGTGAACGATTCCATCGTGCTGGTGCGGCGGGCGGACGAGCTTTCGCGCCTCCGGCCGCGGCTCGCCGCGCTGGCGGAGGCGGCGGCGGACCGGCTGCGGGCGGTGCTGCTGACGACGCTGACCACGGTGGGCGGCCTCGCGCCGCTGATGTTCGAGACGAGCCAGCAGGCGCTCTTCCTCAAGCCGACGGTGGTCACGCTCGTCTGGGGCCTGTCGTTCGGGATGATCCTCGTGCTCTTCGTCACGCCGGCGATGATCGCGATCCAGCACGATCTCGGCTCCGCGATCCGCTCCTTCCGGCGGATGCGCGCGCATCTGCTCCGGCGCCGCCCGGGCCTCGGGCGGCGCGCCGCCTGAACCGGGTCAGCGGGCCAGAATGTCCCGTATCTCGGTCATGTTGGCGCGGGCGCGGAGCATCTTCTGCGCCATGGCGGAAAGGTGCGCAGGGGCGAAGAGCCCGTCCTCGTTGCCGTTCGAGACGATGAGCGGGGAGAGCACGGCGCCCTCCGCGATATGCGCCTCCATCCGGTCCCACACATCGGCGAGGTTGCGCTGCGCGATGACCTCCGCGAAGTCGATCCGCGCGGCCTGCAGCAGCCCGTGATAGGCGAACATCCGCCCGCGCGCCTCGTGGAACAGGTTATCCGCCTGGAAGTCGAAGACGCCGAGATTGTTGCCCGTCCCCTCCACGAACGCCTTCGTCGCCGGGTCCCAGGCGCGGCTGAGGCTGCGGCGGGAGATCTGCTCCACATTCGAGCCGAGATCGGTGGTGATCCGGTCCATCAGCTGGAAGAGATTGTCCGCCCGCGCGTCGAACAGCGCCTCGCAGGTCGCGAGGCGGCGGTTGTATTCGGCGAACTGGCCGATCGCGTTGCGATAGGAGGATGCGGCGGAGGTGGCGAGGAAGGGGAGCCGCGAGTCGAACGGGTTGACGAGCCAGGTCCGCTCGTCGAGCTGCAGGAGGCCGCGCGCCGCCTCGAGGTTCGGGTCGGCGCCCGAGGTGCCGCGGACGCGGCCGAGCGTGTCCGTCAGCTCGAGCGACATGCGCCGCGCGGCGGCGAGCGCGCCGCGCTGGAAGCTCGCCTTGTTGTCGAAGAAGGGCGTCGCCTCCCAGGAGAGGAGGCCGAACACGCCGATCTTGTATTGCGGGGTGGCCGGCGCCCAGTCGTTCCGGTTCACGAGGATGTCGACAAGGGCCTGCTGCATGACGACGACGCGGCTGATCTCGCAACTCTGCGCGCCCTCGACGGGCGCCGGCGCCGCCATCGCGGCGAGCGCCTGCTGCGGCCAGTCCATCTCGTTCCCGCGCGTGAAGCCGAAGCGCCAGATCATCGTCCCGAAATAGACGAGGATCAGGAGCATCAGGAGCGGGCGCAGGAAATAGGCGAAGCGGCGGAAGAAGCCGCGCCCTTCGAGATCGGCGCCGCGGCCCTTCCGCGTCAGCCGGTGAAAGCCGAAGAGGCCGCGCAGCCGGTCCCAGATCTCGACCAGGACGTCGAAGAATCGCACCATGCCCGCCTCTCGCCCGCTTCGTTTCTTTCGGGCCAGTATGGGCGGTGCCGGAGACGGGCGCAACGCGGCCCTCGGACGCCCCCGCGCTTGCCGCTTCCCCTCCGCCTCCCGGCGCCCTATCTGTGGACGAGGCGAGTTCTGTCCTTCCCGTGCCGGAACGTGAATCCTGCCGGCCGTAAAACTTCTCGCGGGAGCTGGCTCTGTGTTCGGCCCTGGCCTTATGCACCTGGCGCCCACCTGGTAAACCAGGCTCGCGAGGATCACAGACCCACGGTCGCGACGGGCTCGCCGCCCTGAGACAAGATCCGACAGGACGATCCCGCATGTACAAGCTCTACGGCTCCCCCGCCTCCCGCGCCGCCCGCGTCATGTGGGCGCTGGAGGAGATCGGCGCCCCCTACGAAATCGTCGCCGCCAAGCCGCACAGCGATGCGCTGAAGGCGGTCAATCCGCTCGGCAAGGTCCCCGCGCTCCTCGACGGGGAGACGGCGGTGTTCGATTCGACGGCGATCCTCCTCCACCTTGCGGACAAGCACGGGATGCTGACCTTCCCGGCCGGCTCCCCCGAACGATCCCGCCTGATGAGCGTCGTCTGCTTCCTGATCGACGATTTCGAGCAGCCGCTCTGGACGGCTGCGAAGCACAGCTTCATCCTGCCCGAGGCGCTCCGGGCGAAGGAGGCGATCCTCCCCGCCTGCCATCACGATTTCCGCAACGCCCTCGCCGCGCTCGCCGCGCTGCTCGGCGACGGGCCGTTCCTGATGGGCGAGACCTTCACCATCGCGGACATCATCGCCGGCCATCTCGGCGGCTGGGCGAAGGCGACGGGCTTTCCGGAGCCGGAGGGCGCGGTCGCCGACTACATGGCGCTGGTGCGCGCGCGGCCCGGCTGGCAGGCCGTCGCCAAGGCCCGCGCCGCCGCCGCGTGAGCGCGGGGCCGGACACGGTCCTGATCGAGGTCGTCGCCGTCTCCGGCTCCGCCCCGCGCGAGCCGGGAGCGGCGATGCTGGTGAGCGCTTCCGGCGAGACGGGGACTATTGGCGGCGGCGCGCTCGAATGGCTGGCCGTCGCCGCGGCGCGGGAGATGCTGGCGCGGGGCGAGGCGCAGCGGGAGATCGTCCAGCCGCTCGGCCCGGATATCGGCCAGTGCTGCGGCGGGCGGGTGACGTTGCGGCTGACCCGCGGCGCGCCGGCGCCGGAGCCCGCGCCGCGACCGGCGGCGCTGATCTTCGGAGCCGGGCATGTGGGCGCGGCGCTGGCGCGGGCGCTGGCGCCGCTGCCGCTCTCGCTCTCCGTGGTCGACGAGCGGGCCGCGCGGCTCGCGCCGCTCGCCGGGCTTTGCCGCATCGTGGAGACGGCGCTGCCGGAGGCGGAGGTCGCGGCGGCGCCGGCGGGGGCGGCCTTCGTCATCCTCACGCATGACCATGCGCTCGACTTCCTGATCGCAGAGGCCGCGCTCCGGCGCGGGGACGCGGCCCATGTCGGCATGATCGGCTCCGCCACGAAACGCGCCGTGCTGGCGGCGCGGCTCCGCGAGGCGGGGCTTTCCGATGCGGGGCTCGTCTGCCCGATCGGCGCCGCCGGGCCGCGGGACAAGCGGCCGGAGATCATCGCCCTCGCCGCCGCCGCGGAGGTCTCCGCGGCGCTTTTCGGGCGCTGAGCGGAAAGCCGACACGGAGCAACCGGCCGGGCGAAGGCGCCGCGCTCCCCCCGAGACTCTTGGCCCGTGCGACCAGCACGGGCCGCGGCCGCCCCTGCGGGGGGGCGGACGCATCGCGACGTTGGAAGTCGCCCGGACGTCGGAGTTCATGGCGAGATAAAGCGCCGCCGCTCCATCGTTTCGAAGCGTCCGCCAAGGGGCCGCCGCGGCCCTTCGCGCTCCGCTCGTGCGACAGGATCATATGGCCGCGACCACGTCCCCCGAATTCGCCCGGTCGGGCAGGGCGCGGAGCTTCGCCTCCATGCCCGCCCGGTCGAGCCAGTCCGTCTCCCAGACATGGCTTTCGCCCAGCGTGAGGCGGAAGCGGCGATAGCCGAGCGCCGCGGCGGCTTCGAGCGCCTCCAGCGCGGCGGGGCGGGCCATGGTCACGATCTCGAAGGAGAGCCGGGCGGGGGGCTCCGCGACCCCGCGCAGCACTTCGGCTTCGAACCCCTCCACGTCGATCTTCACGAAATCGGGTTGGCCATGCGCGACGGCGAGGGCGGCGACGGTCGTCACCTCCACATCCAGCGCATCGTCCCAGACCTGCCCCTCCCATCCCGGCGCGCCCGAAGCCGCCTCCGTGAAGCCGGCGGCGAGGGTGGAGACGGTGGGGTTCGCCGTGTTGAGCCGCAGCGTCGCCCGCCCCTGCGCCGCCCCGGCGCAGGCGCCGACGAGGCTCACCCCATCGTCCCGCCCGTGCATGAGGCGAAGCGCGCGGAGCATGAGCGGGTTCGGCTCCATCGCGACGACGCGGGCGCCGAGCGCGCGGAAGGCGCGCACCCGGTCCCCCGCATGGGCGCCGATATCGAAGACGAGCCGCGCCCCCGGCGCGACCTCCGGCAGGAAGGCGGCGAGGCTCAGGAGATGCGCCTCCGCCCGGTAGAGGCGGAGCGAGCGGAAGACTCCGCGAAGGGCGGGGGAGGGGGTGGACATGGGAGGGAAGTTGGCGATGCGCCGGTCCGCGTCAAGCGGAGAGGAGGAACCGGACGGCGGCGGAGACGCTTTCCTCGCGCCAGAGCACGTCCCGGTGGCCGAGGCCGGGCAGGGGATGGAGCCGGGCGTTGGGCAGGGTCGCGAGGCGTTCGGCCTCCCGATAGGCGATTTCGGAATCCTCCGGGGCGTGGAGGAGGAGGATTTCGGTCAGCTTCCCGGGCCAGATGAGGAGGCCGTCGAGCGCATCGAGGCTCATCCCCGCCGTTTCCTCCGTCAGCCGCTCGAAGGCGGCCTTGGCTCGCGCGGGGAGGGCGAAGGCGGCGGCGAAATCGTCCGTGACCGCGCGGAGCGTCGAGGGCGAGGCGATGCAGGCGAAGCGGCGCGGGGCGATTCCGTCCAGTGCGAGGAGCCCGGCGACGCCGCCGCCGAAGGAATGGGCGAGGAAGAAATCGGGCTTCGCGCCAAGGCTTTCGAGGAGCGCGGCGACGGCGCGGGCGGAGGCGGGCGCGTCCGTCTCCCGCCCCTCCGAGCCGCCATGGGCCGGCAGGTCCGGGATCAGGAGCGCATGGCCCGCTTCGCGAAGCGGCGGGACAAAGGCGGCCATGGCGCGCGCATCCGCCGTCCAGGCGTGGAGGAGGAGGGTGAGCGGCGCGCCTGGCGCGCCCGGAAAGCGGAGCGCGCGGAGGCGGCCCGAGGGCGTTTCGGCGAAGATCTCCTCGGCCCCCGCCAGCAGCGCCTCCGCCTCCGTCAGCATGGCGCGCTGGCCGCTGTCGAACCGGCGGGCGATGGCGGGGCGGCGGAAGACCCGGTGGGCGAGCCGCGCCGTCCGCTCCGGCGCGATACGGCTCGCGGCGCCCACGGCGAGGCGGAGCCAGAGCGGCGCGCCGCTCATCCCGCCGCGATGATCGAGAGGAAGGCGGGGCCGAAGCGCGCCGCCTTCGCCGGCCCCATGCCCTGGATCCGCTCCAGCGCCGCGAGGGAGCCCGGCCGCTCCTCCGCGATCTTCGCCAGCGTCGCCTGCGTGCAGGAGAGCGGCTTCTCCGTCCCGTCCGCGCCGCGGGCGAGGGCGATCTGCGCCTCGTGGAGCGCGTCCACGAGCGCGCCGGAGCCGTTCAGCGCGGCGCGGCGGCGGGCGGGATGGGCCGGCTCCTCCGGCGCGCCCCTGATCTCCGCGAGGAAGGCGGCGCCGTAGCGCGCGAGCTTCTGCGCGCCGACGCCGTGGCAGGCGGCGAATTCGTCCAGCGTCCTCGGCTTCCTCTCCGCCATGTCGATCAGCGACCGGTCGGAGAAGACGATATAGGCCGGCCCGCCCTGCTCCGCCGCCAGCCGGGCGCGGAGGGCGCGGAGGCGGGAGAAGAGCGCCTCGTCCTCCGCCCGCACCAGCGCGGCGGGGGCGGGCCGCGCGTCCCGCGCCTTCGGGCGGGCCGTCGCCTCCCTCAGTTCGAGCCGCCGCTCCCCGCGGAGGACGGGCCGCGCCGCCTCCGTCAGCATCCAGGCGCCGTGCCGCTCCTGATCGATGCGGACGAGGCCGAGGGCGTAGATCTGCCGCATCAGGCCGCGCCACCAGTCCTTCGAACGGTCGGCGCCCTTGCCCCAGAGCGCGAGCCGGTCATGCCCCGCCCGCGCGCTCTTCTCGCCCGGCTCCCCGCGAAGGACGGAGATGACATGGTCCTGCCCGTAGCGTTCCTCCGTCCGCCAGATGGCGGAGAGCGCGAGCTGCGCCGCCTCCGTCCCGTCGAAAAGGGGCGGCGGGGTCTGGCAGCAATCGCAATTGCCGCAGGGCGCGCTTTCCTCCCCGAAATAGGCGAGCAGCACCTGCCGGCGGCAGCGCGGCGCCTCCGCGAGGGCGAGGAGGGCGTCGAGCCTTGCATGGTCCGCGCGCTTCCGCTCCTCCGGCGCCGGGCTCTCCTCGATCCGCTGGCGGTTGAGGCGGATGTCGTCGAGGCCGTAGAGCGTCAGCGTCTCTGCCGGCGCGCCGTCCCGCCCGGCGCGGCCGATCTCCTGATAATAGCTCTCCACCGATTTCGGCAGGTCGGCGTGGACGACATAGCGGATGTCCGGCTTGTCCACGCCCATGCCGAAGGCGATGGTGGCGCACATCACCACCCCGTCCTCCCGCTGGAAGCGGTCCTGATTCTCCCGCCGCACGTCAGGGTCGAGCCCGGCATGATAGGGCAGGGCGGGGAGCCCGGCGGCGCGGAGGGCTTCCGCCAGCACCTCCGTCTTGTTGCGCGAGCCCGCATAGACGACGCCGGAGCGGCCCTTTCGCCGCGTCACGAAGTCGAGGAGCTGCTTTCTGGGCTGATCCTTCGGCGCGAAGGCGAGATGGATGTTCGGCCGGTCGAAGCCGCGGAGGAAGATGCGCGGCGGGCCGGCGAAGAGCTTCGCCGCGATCTCGCCCCGCGTCTCCTCGTCCGCCGTCGCGGTGAAGGCGGCGAGGGGCGGGTTGCCGAGCCGCTCGCGCAGCGCGCCGATCCTGAGATAATCGGGCCGGAAATCATGCCCCCACTGGCTGACGCAATGCGCCTCGTCCACCGCGATCAGCGTCACCCCGGCGCGGGCGAGGAGCGGGGCGGCGGCGCCGAGGCGTTCCGGCGCGAGGTAGAGGAGCTTCAGTTCGCCCGAATCGATCCCGGCGAAGACCTCCTCCGTCTCGTGCGGGTCGTTGGCGGAGGTGAGCGCCCCGGCCGGCGCGCCGATCCGGCGGAGCGCCTCCACCTGGTCCCGCATAAGCGCGATGAGCGGGGAGACGACGAGCGTCAGGCCGGGCCGGGCGAGGGCGGGAAGCTGGTAGCAGAGGGATTTGCCGCCCCCGGTCGGCATGATCGCCAGCACGTCCTCCCCCGCCATGACGGCGGAGATGATCTCCTCCTGCCCGGGGCGGAAATCGTCGAATCCGAAGGTGGAGCGGAGGAGGGCGCGGGCGGAATCCATGCGCCGGGTTTAGGGCGCGGGGGCGGGGCGGGGCAAGGCGCCGCGCGCCCGCCCTATCCGGCGGGGCAGCCGAGAATCTCCGCGGCCCCGCCATCCCCGATCAGCGTCAGCCGGATCGCGCCGCGGTCGATCCAGAGGCCGGGCTCCATCTCCATCGAGCCGGCGGCGACGATTTCCTCGCCTTCGATCCGCGCCTCCATCGGGCCGAACCAGAGGCCGTCCTGCCCCTCGGCGACGACGATCGGGGCCGAGGCCGGCGCCTCGTCCAGCGCGATGCGCGTCTCCAGCCGCCCGACGGCGGCTGTCTGGTCGAAGGCGCAGCGCGCCGCGCCGGAGGCCGGAGCCGGGGCCGCCTCCAGCGCCGCCTTCAGCGCCGCGGCTCCCGCCGGGGCGGCGCCGGGCGCGATCTCCAGCGAGAGGTCGGCGCGGGCGGGTATGCAGATATCCTCGCAAAGCCCGTAGAAGAGCGCGAGCGAGAGGCGGACGGGCCGAGACGGGTCCTCCGCCGCGATGCGCAGCGGCAGCGTCATCCGGTCCTTGTAGCCGATGGTCAGCATGTCGAAGGTGTGGAAGGCCACGGGCGCCGGCCAGATCACCTCGACCCCGGCGAGGTTCTCGGAACCCGACCAGTCGAAGCTCGGCGGGATGCCGGCCTCGCCCGGCTTCCGCCAATAGGTCTTCCACCCCGGCGCGAGATCGACGACGAGCCCGGCGAGGCGCAGCCCCTCCGCCTCCTCCCATCCCGCCACGAGGCGCGCCTCCGCCTTCGGGGGGGCGGCGTCGTCGAACAACCCCTGCGCGCCGGCGCTTGCGGCGGCGAAGAGGGAGAGGGCCGCGAGCCCGATCGCCGCGCGCTTCAGATTCGAATCGGTTTTCATGGGGCGACAATACCGCCCCGGCATGTTTCCGGGGCTCACATATCGGAGACGGCGGGCTTGATCCGCGGGCGGGCGCACCGCAATTTTCCGTCATGGACAGGATCGACGACGAGACGGGCGCGGAGGGGCTCAGCGGCAAGCTGCTGATCGCCATGCCGGGCATGGGCGACCCGCGGTTCGAGAAGACGGTCGTCTTCCTCTGCGCGCATTCGGAGGACGGGGCGCTCGGCCTCGTGGTCAACCGGCGGGCGGGCTCGGTGAAGCGGGAAGACCTTTTCCGCCAGCTGGAGATCGAGCCCGGCCCCGGCGCGGGCGGCGCGATCCATTACGGCGGGCCGGTCGAGACGGGCCGCGGCTTCGTGCTCCATTCGGCCGACTGGGGCGCGCCCGAGGCGACGCTGGAGGTGGACGGCTCCTATTCGATGACCGCGACGGTGGACGTGCTGAAGGCCATTGCGGCGGGGCAGGGGCCGCGCCGCTGCATGATCGCGCTCGGCTATTCCGGCTGGGGCGGCGGGCAGCTCGAAGGGGAGCTGAAGCAGAACGGCTGGCTCACCTGCGACGCCGACGAGGAGATCATCTTCGGCGCCGATGACGGGGTGAAATGGGCCGCCGCGCTCGCCAAGCTCGGGATCGACCCGGCCGCGCTCTCGGCCGTCGGCGGCACGGCCTGACGCCTCACGCGGGCGCGGAGCGGCGATCCGGCCGCAGGGCGGCGTAGAGCGCGTGGTCGCGCCAGCGCCCGGCGATCTGGAGATAGGCCTCCGCCGTTCCCTCAAGCCGGAACCCGGCCTTTTCGAGCAGCGCGCGGGAGGCCGCGTTTTCCGGCAGGCATCCGGCCTCCAACCGGCTCAGGTCGAGCTCGCGGAAGGCGAAGGCGCGGAGGGCGATGAGGGCTTCGAGCATGTAGCCGCGCCGCAGATGCGCCGCCGCCGTCCAGTAGCCGAGCGTGCCGGCCTGCGCCGGGCCGCGGCGCACATTGTCCAGCGTCACGGCGCCGACGAGCGCGCCGCTCTCCGCGAGGAAGATGAGGAAGGGCCAGGCCTGGCGCTTCCGGATCGCGGCGCGGGCCCAGCGCACGCGCTGCCGGAAGGCGCCGCGGGTGAGGTGGTCCGCCGCCCATGTCGGCTCCCAGGGGGCGAGATGCTCCCGGCTGTCGCGCCGTGCGTTCGCCCAGGCGGCATGGTCTTCGAGGCGCGGCGGGCGGAGGATCAGGCGCCCGGTCTCGATCCGGATCTCCCGCCCTTCGAAGAGCCCGAACATCCGTTCAGGCGGCGAGGCGGGCTTCGAAGGCGGCGAGGTCGGGCGCCCGCTTGACGGGCCCGTACCAGGCGAGGGCGGGGCGCCCGGCGGCGAGGCGGGCGGCGGCGGCGCGGATGTCCGCGACGCTCACCGCGTCGATCTTCTCCATCGTGCGGGCAAGGTCCGGCGCCTCGCCCCAGATCATCAGCGAGCGGGCCAGCCGCTCGGCGCGGGCCGACGGGCTTTCGAGGCCCATGACGATCCCGGCGCGGACCTGCGCGCGCGCCCGGTCCAGCTCCGCCTGGCTGAGGCCCTCGGCGGCGCCGCGGATCACGTCCGCCGTCAGCTCCGCGAGCGCCTTCGCCTCCGCGGCGCCGGTGCCGGCGTAGATCGTCAGGAGCCCCGAATCGAGGAAGGCGCCGGCCTGCGCGAAGATCGTGTAGCAGAGCCCGCGCTTCTCCCGCGCCTCCTGGAAGAGGCGGGAGGACATGCCGCCGCCGAGCGCGACGCTCATCAGCTGCGCGGCGTGATAGGTCTCGTCCTTCCAGGCGGGCGCCTCGAAGGCGATGGCCATGTGCGCCTGTTCGAGCTTCTTCACCTCCCGCCGCTCCCCGCCCAGATAGCGCGCGGCCTCCCCCGCCGGGGCGGGGCTGGGGGCGAGATGGCCGAAGCGCGTCTCCGCCTCCCGCACGATGGCGTCATGGTCGACGCCGCCCGCGGCGGAAAGGATCATCTGGTCGGGCGCGTAATGGCGGGCGACGAAGCCGCGGAGCTCCGCCTCGCCGAAGGCGCGCACCCGCTCCGCCGGGCCGAGAATCGGGCGGCCGAGCGGCTGGCCGGGATAGGCCGTCTCCTGCAGCCAGTCGAAGATCACGTCGTCCGGCGTGTCGAGCGCCTGGCCGATCTCCTGCAGGATCACGCCGCGTTCGAGCTCGATCTCCTCGGGCGCGAAGACGGGCTCGGTGAGGATGTCCGCGATGATGTCGAGCGCGAGGGAGGCGTCCTCCTTCAGGACGCGGGCGTAATAGGCCGTCGCCTCCCGGCTCGTATAGGCGTTGAGATGGCCGCCCACATCCTCGATCGCCTCCGCGATCTGGAGCGCGCTGCGCCGCGCCGTGCCCTTGAACGCCATGTGTTCGAGGAAATGGGCGACGCCGTTCTCCGCCTCCCCCTCGTTGCGCGACCCCGCCGCCACCCAGACCCCGACCGCGACAGAGCCGAGGCCCGGCATCGCCTCGGTGATGACGCGGAGCCCGTTGGGGAGCGTTGTGAGGCGGATGGTCATGCGCGGGACTTTCCTTCGATCAGCGCCTTCAGCGCCTCGATGTCGTTCGGGGCCACGGTAATGCGTTCCGGGCGCTCGTAAAGGTCCGCCATGCGGGGCGGCAGGGCGGGGCGGAGGCCGCTCGCCGCCTCCACCGCGTCGGGGAACTTCGCGGCATGGGCGGTGGCGAGCGCGACGGAGGGGCCGGGATGGGCGAGCGCGGCGCCGGCGCCGATGGCGCTGTGCGGGCAGAGAAGCTGCCCCGTCTCCCGGTGCAGCCGGCCGATGAGGGCGGAGACCTCCGCCTCGTCGAACCGGGCGGAGCCGAATCCGGCGCGGAGCGCGGCGAGCGCCTCCTGTGAAAGCGCGAACCCCGCCTCGTTCCCGCCGAGCCGCGCCATGAGGGCGGCGATCGCCGCGCCGTCGCGCCCGTAGAGGTCGAAGAGCAGCCGCTCGAAATTCGAGGAGACCTCGATGTCCATCGAGGGCGAGGAGGTGGGCGCGACGCCCCGCTTCTCGTGCAGGCCCGTCTCCACCGTCCGGTGCAGGATGTCGTTACGGTTGGTGGCGATGACGAGCCGGTCCACGGGCAGGCCCATCCGCTTCGCGACGTAGCCGGCGTAGATGTCCCCGAAATTGCCGGTCGGCACGGCGAAGGAGAGGGCGCGGCCGGGCGCGCCGAGGGCGATGGCGGCGGTGAAGTAATAGACGGCCTGCGCCAGCACCCGCGCCCAGTTGATCGAGTTGACGGCGGCGAGGCGCATCCTGTCCCGCCACTCATGGTCGTTGAACATGGCCTTCACGGCGGCCTGGCAGGCGTCGAAATCCCCCTCCACGGCGATGGCGTGGACGTTGGGCTCCGCCGGCGTGGTCATCTGCCGGCGCTGCACCTCGGAGACGCGGCCATGCGGATAGAGGATGAAGCAATCGGCGACGGCGGAGCCGCGGAAGGCCTCGATCGCGGCGGAGCCGGTGTCGCCCGAAGTGGCGCCGACGATCGTCACCCGCTCCCCCTTCCGGGCGAGCGCGGCCTCGAAGAGCCGCCCTATGAGCTGCATCGCCACGTCCTTGAAGGCGAGGGTCGGGCCGTGATGGAGTTCGAGCAGGAAGGTCTCCTCCCCGATCTGGACGAGCGGCGCGCGGAGCCGGTGGCCGAAGCCGGAATAGGCGGCGTCGATCAGGCCGCGGAACTCCGGGTCGGAGAAGGCGCCGCCGATGAAGGGGCGCATCACGCGGAACGCGACCTCCTCATAGGGCGCGCCGGCCAGCGCCGCGATCTCTTCCCGCGGCATCGTCGGCCAGCTTTCGGGAACGTAGAGCCCGCCGTCGCGCGCGAGGCCCGAAAGCATCGCCGCTTCGAAGTCGAGCGGCGCGCCGCCGCCGCGTGTGGAGATGTAGCGCATGGGTGACCGTCCGCTCTCGGGATCGCGGCGGTATAGCGGCGCATTCCGGCCGGAACAACGCGAAAGGCGGAGGGCGACAGCCGGCGGGCGGTGACCTTTGTCACGGAGACGGCGCGGGACAACCGGCTCGTGATCTCCGTCAACCATCGGTCACGGCGCGGCTTTCAATCGCGTACGGGCTCGCCATGTGCGTGAAGCGCGAGAGACAGCGCCTGAAGGGAGACGAAGATGGCGACCGAAAGCTTTAGCCTCAACTTCGAGCATATCAGCGTCAAATATGAAAAGACTTCCGACGACTCGTTCGACTTCAAGGCGACGGGGCGGGCGGGCGAGCAGATCGATATGAAAGACGGGCTCATCAGCAGCATGAGCGCCGGCGTCGTCGGTGATGGAGGGCAAGCGTCCGCCGAGGTGGTGCGCGAAGCGGGCCTCCAGAGCGACGGGGAACTCGTCCAGGCCTCGGTCGAGCCCGGCGCGGACGATTTCCTGTTCTGAGCCTGAGGCTCAGATCGGCGGCGGCGGGGGCGGCGGATTGGCCGGAATGGCGCTCCGCCGCGCCATCCAGGGATGATGCGCGCCGAGCCGGCCCATCGTCTTTTCCGCGGCATAGCGCCGGCCGAGCCGAATCTCGATCTGCGCGCGCCCCGCAAGCGCCCCGAAATGCCGCGGCTCGCGCCGCAACACGGCGTCGATGTCGGCGAGGGAGCCGTAAGGGTCCCCCAACAGGAATTTCGCGAAGGCGAGCTGGTTCCACGCCTCGGCGAAGCCGGGATGCGTCTCGATCAGTTTTTCGAGGATGATCCGGGCGGAAACCGCATCGCCCGCGCGGATCGCGGCGGAGGCGGCGGCGAGGCGGGCGGTCGCGTCCTCGTCCGGCCCGATGAACCAGATCGACCAGATTTCGGCCTCGGCCTTCTGAGCCGCGTTCTCGTCCGGCGCGGCGGAGAGGTCGGCGAAGGCCTCGTCGAGCAGGACCGCCCGGTCGGCCTCCGCGATCTGCGCCGCGGCGGGCGCGGCGAAGAGAACGGCGAGGAGGAGAAGGATCGCGCGCATCCCGGCAGAAAATCCCGCCGCGCCGCTTCGATCAAGCCTCCTCGCCGTTTCGTGAGCGCTCAGGCGGCCAGCGCGCCCGTTTCGTCGTCCGGTTGCGGAGCCCTGTCCCGGGGCGCGGCGGCCGGCTCGGCCTCGTCGCTCCGGAAGTAGCTGATCGTGTCGCGGAGCGCCGCGCTCCGCTCCGCGAGCCCGCCGGAGAGGGAGACGGCCTGGTCCGCCATCGCCGCGTTGCGGCCGAGCACGCCTTCCAGCTCCAGCACCGCCTTGCCGATCTGGTCCGCCCCGATCTCCTGCTCGCGCGCCGCGGCGGCGATGTCGCGGACCAGTTCCGCCGTGCGCGCGATCTCCGGGGCGAGCGATTCGAGCCGCTTTCCGGCCTCGCCGGAGACCGTGACCGTCTTCCGCGAGAGATCCCCGATCTCGGCGGCGGCGACGCGGCTCCGCTCGGCCAGTTTCCGGACCTCGGAAGCGACGACCGCGAAGCCGCGGCCCATCTCCCCCGCCCGCGCCGCCTCGACGGCCGCGTTGAGGGCGAGGAGGTCCGTCTGCCGGGCGATTTCCTGCACGACGGTGATTCGCTCGGCGATGGTGGTCATCGCCGCGATGGCTTCGGACACGGTCGCGCCGGTGACGCGGGCCTGCTCGGCGGCGCCGGTCGCGATGCCCTCGGTCTCCCGCGCGTGCTCCGACGTGCGGCGGATCGTGGCGCCGACCTCCTCGACCGCGGCGGAGGCTTCGTGGACGGCCGCCGCCTGGCGGTGCGCCGCGTCGCGAAGCTCGGAGCCGAGCGAGGCCATGTCGCCGCTCATGTCCGCGACGGAGCCCGCGCTCTCCCCCGCCACCGCGAGGACGCCGGTGAGCCGCCCGCTCATGTCGCCGAGCGCGCCGCCGAGCCGGTCCCCGGCGGCGGCCTTTTGAGCCGTCGCCGTGAGATCGCCGCCGGCGATCCGCTCCGCCATGCGGGCGCTGCGGTCGATCGTCTCGCGAAGGGCGGCGAGGGCGCGCATGGCGACGCCGATCTCGTCCTTCCGGTCGAGATGCGGCAGGTCGCCGGCCTCGCCGCTCGCCACTTTCGGGGCGGCCTCGCCGAGGTCGCGGAACGGGCGGAAGATCATCCGCTCGAAGAGGGCCAGAAGCAGAAGCGTGACGACGAGCGCGCTTGCGGCCGCGAGGCCGAGCCGCGCGGGCAGGCCCGCGATCTCCGTCGCCATCGCCCGCTCGAGGCTCCAGCGCGTGACGAGCGCGCCGACGACCTCGTTGTCCTTGCCGAACCGCACCGCCTGCCCGCCGAGCATCGTTGCGAGATCGAAGCCGGGTTCGGCGCCGGAGAGCAGGGTCGCCGCTCTTTCCGCCGCGCCGCTCTCGGCGGCGCCCTCGGGGAAGGCCGCGATCAGCGCGCCCTCCTTGCCATAGAAGAAGAGCGCCTCCACCTCTCCGTCCGATCCTTCGAGGAGAGCGCCGGCCGGGCCGCCGAGCGCGTCGGCCTTGCCGAAGCGGACCGCGCCCGCCGCATTTTCCGCGAGAAGGCCTTCGAGCACGTCGGCGCGCGCCGCCGTGGCCTGCTTCGCAGCCGAGAGGCCGAGAAAGACGGCGCCGCCGATCACCGTTCCGGACGTCGCCAGGATGCCCGCCGCAAGGGCGAGGGCGATTTTCTGCCTGAGCGTCATGCAATGGTCCTCCGTGCGCCCGGAAAGCTCCGGGCGCCGCTGGGCTTCAGACGAATGCGGTTGAGGTTATTCGAGCGCTTCGACGTTCACGCCGAAGGTCGCCGCGCCGACGGGCTGGCCCGTCGCCGGATCGACGATCGCGACGCTGATCTGGCTCTGGTAGGTCTGGGTCGACTCGTCGAGCTCGATGTCGCTGATGTCCATCGCATCCGGGCCGACGGCGTAGGTGAGGCTCCACTTGTCCTCGTCGCCCTGCCAGTAATCCGAGGTCGTGTCGGACATGGCGACGTTGAGGCCGCGATTGTCCATCACGAAGATCTCGGTGTAGAGCCCGCCGCCCGCCTCGACCATGTCGCGGAGAAGCGCGGAGACGGCGTGATCCGCCACCGGCGAGATCGTCGGCGTCGAGCCCGCGCCGACCTCGGCGCGCCAGGCCTTGTCCATCGCGTCGATATCGGCCTGCGTCAGCCCTTCATGCCGGGCGTTCTGCTCGACGATCGCGGCGATGATCGCCGGGTCCTGCACGAGCGCGCGCACCTTCGTCTCGGCGAGGTCGCGGAGCGGGCCCTCGAACTCGTTCGCGGCCGCGGGCGCGGCGGCGAGGAGCACGGGGATGAGAATGCACTTGGCCTTGAACATTGTCTCTCTCCTTATCTGCGCGCCCCGGACACATCACGAAACCATCGGGGCGCCGCTGCCATTAACCTCGGTGAGAGACCTTTCGAAGCTGTCAACGCGGCGTGACGGGGCGTGTAAAATTCCACCGTCGGGGAGGGGCCGCTACCCTTTCGGCCGGCTCTTGCCCCGATAGACCCGCGTGCCCGCCTTCCCGGCCTGCGAGCGGCCCTTCGCGCGTTCGGGCGCAGCGGCGGCCTCGACCGCCGATTGCCGGGCGAGGGGATCTTCCGCCACGGCCAGCTCCACCGCCTCAAGCCGGCGCACCTCGTCCCTCAGCCGCGCCGCCTCCTCGAATTCGAGGTTCTCGGCGGCCTTCATCATGTCCTTCCTGAGCGCGTCGAGATGCGCCTTCAGGTTGCCGCCGACCATCGCCTTGCCCTTGCCGATGTCGGGCGTGACATGGTCGCGCTCGTAGACGCTGCCGAGGATGTCCCCGATCTTCGACTTGATGCTCTCGGGCGTGATGCCGTGCGCGGCGTTGTAGGCGAGCTGCTTCTCCCGCCTCCGGTCCGTCTCCCGCATCGCGCGCTCCATCGAGCCGGTGACGCGGTCCGCATACATGATGACGCGCCCGTCCACGTTCCGCGCGGCGCGGCCGATGGTCTGCACCAGCGAGGTCTCGGAGCGGAGGAACCCCTCCTTGTCCGCGTCGAGAATCGCCACAAGCGCGCATTCGGGGATATCGAGCCCCTCGCGCAGCAGGTTGATGCCGACGAGCACGTCGAAGGCGCCGAGCCGAAGGTCCCGCAGGATCTCGATCCGCTCCAGCGTGTCGATGTCCGAATGCATGTAGCGAACGCGGACGGACTGCTCGTGGAGATATTCGGTCAGGTCCTCCGCCATGCGCTTCGTCAGCACGGTGACGAGGCTGCGATAGCCGGCCAGCGCCACGCGCTTCACTTCGTCGAGAAGGTCGTCCACCTGCGTCTCGACCGGGCGGACCTCCACCGGCGGGTCGATGAGTCCGGTCGGGCGGATGATCTGCTCCGCGAAGACGCCGCCCGTCCGCTCCAGCTCCCAGCCCCCCGGCGTCGCGGAGACGAAGACGGATTGCGGGCGCATCGCGTCCCATTCCTCGAACTTCAGGGGGCGGTTGTCCATGCAGGAGGGCAGGCGGAAACCGTGCTCCGCCAGCGTCATCTTGCGCCGGAAGTCGCCCTTGTACATCGCGCCGAGCTGGGGGACGGAGACATGGCTCTCGTCCGCGAAGACGATGGCGTTGTCGGGGATGTATTCGAAGAGCGTGGGCGGCGGCTCGCCCGGCTTCCGGCCGGTGAGGTAGCGGCTGTAATTCTCGATCCCGGCGCAGGAGCCGGTCGATTCCATCATCTCCACGTCGAAATTCGTGCGCTGCTCCAGCCGCTGCGCCTCGAGGAGCCGCCCTTCGGCGATGAGCTGGTCGAGCCGCGTCTGCAGCTCCGCCTTGATCTGCTTGATCGCCTGGTTGAGCGTCGGCCGCGGGGTGACGTAATGCGAATTGGCGTAGATGCGCACGCGGTCCAGCTTGCCCGTCTTCTCCCCCGTCAGCGGGTCGAATTCCGAGATCGCCTCAAGCTCGTCGCCGAAGAAGGCGAAGCGGAGCGCGCGGTCCTCCATATGGGCGGGCCAGAGGTCCACCGTGTCGCCCTTCACGCGGAAGGAGCCGCGCTGGAAACCCGCATCGTTCCGCCGGTATTGCTGCGCGACAAGCTCGCGGATCACGTCCCGGATGACGTAGCTTTCCCCCGCCTTCAGGTCCTGCGTCATCGCCCCGTAGGTCTCGACCGCGCCGATGCCGTAGATGCAGGAGACGGAGGCGACGATCACCACGTCGTCCCGTTCGAGCAGGGCGCGGGTGGCGGAATGGCGCATCCGGTCGATCTGCTCGTTGATCTGCGCCTCCTTCTCTATGTAGGTGTCGGAACGCGGAACGTAGGCCTCCGGCTGGTAATAATCATAGTAGGAAACGAAATACTCGACCGCGTTGTTCGGGAAGAACGACTTGAACTCGCCATAGAGCTGCGCCGCCAGCGTCTTGTTCGGGGCGAGGATGATGGCGGGGCGCTGCGTCGCCTCGATCACCTTCGCCATCGTGTAGGTCTTGCCCGTGCCGGTCGCGCCGAGCAGCACCTGGTCCTGCTCCCCGGCGAGGACGCCCGCCGCAAGCTCCGCGATCGCCGCCGGCTGGTCCCCCGCCGGCTGGAACGGCGTCTCCATCACGATGCGGACGCCGCCCTCCAGCTTCTCGCGGCGGCGGGGCAGGGGAACGGTGACGAGGGTGTCGACGGTCATGGGCGCGCCTTTCCTGACCGCTCTACCTAGGCCCCGTGACAGGATGCGGCAACAGGCCCGCGCCCCGTTTTCCTTGCGCGCCGCGCGCCGTTCCCGCATAAGCGGGGCGTCGACAACCAGCCCGAGGCCGCCCATGCTCGCCCGCATCTTCCAGCCCGCGAAGACCGCCATGCAGTCCGGCCAGGCGAAGCGGGAATGGACGCTGGAATTCGACCAGGCCCAGGCCAAGCGGATCGACCCGCTGATGGGCTGGACCGGGTCGGGGGACATGAACGGCCAGGTCCGCCTCCGGTTCGAGACGAAGGAGGCTGCCGTCGCCTATGCCGAGACGCACGGCCTCGCCTATCGCGTCGAGGAGCCGAAGCGGCGCGCGCCGGTCATCAAGCCGGGCGGATATGGCGGCAATTTCGCACATGACCGCCGGGGCTCCTGGACCCATTGAGGCCCCGCGCCCCCTCCGGCCCCGTAGCTCAACCGGATAGAGCAAGGACCTTCTAAGTCCGAGGTTGCAGGTTCGAGTCCTGCCGGGGCCGCCACCGCGTCGGCGCGGCTTTCAGCCCTTCAGGCGCGCCGCCGATTCGGTGATCGCGTCATACTGGCCGTAGGGCCGGTAGGCGTAGAGATATTCGCCCACCACGCTCTCCACCCCCGTCGGCTCGATGCCGAGATCGGCGAAGCCCTTCGCGCCTTCGGAGACGACATTGTCCCCCCGCAGGAGCGAGACCTGGTCCCGCGTGATCTGCCTGTTGGCGAGCACGCCGAGCGTGATTCCCTGGATCGTGTCGAGCACGGAGGCCATGATCTTCGCGGCGAAGAAGGGGACGGGGAGGAGGAGGCGACGGCGCCGCGTCTCCTTCAGCATCAGCTCCATCAGCGCGCGGAACGTGTAGGCCTCGGGGCCGCCGAGCTCATAGAGGCCGGGCGCCGCCGCGCCCTCGGCGCCGCGGGCGGCGGCCTCGGCCACGTCGTCGACATAGACCGGCTGGAACCGCGTCTCCGCCCCGATGAGCGGCACGACGGGGGAAAGGCGGGCCATCGCGGCGAAGCGGTTGAAGAACTGGTCCTCCCGCCCGAAGATGATGGAGGGGCGAAGGATCACGGCGTTCGGGAACGCCTCCCGCACCGCCGCCTCGCCCGCCGCCTTTGTGCGGGCGTAGGCGCTTTCCGAATTCGCGTCCGCGCCGATGGCGGAGATGTGGACGAGCCGCGCCGCGCCGCATTCCGCCGCGAGCCGGGCGATGCGCGCCGCGCCTTCGGCCTGCACGCCGTCGAACCGCTGCCGGCTGTCCTGATAGAGGATGCCGACGCAGTTGATCACCGCGGTCGCGCCCTCCATGGCGCGGCGGGTCGAGGCGTCGTCCCGGATATTGGCCTGGATCGGCTCGACCTGCCCGACATCGCCATAGGGCCGCACGAAGATCGCCTCGTTCGGCCGGCGGACGGCGACGCGCACGCGCCAGCCGCGCTTCGCCATGCGCCGGGCGATGTAGCGGCCGACGAAGCCGGAGCCCCCGAAGATCGCCACGATCGGCGCGGATGCAGCTGTCATCTCTCCGTCCCTTCGCAGGTGCGTTGCCGCGTCATGTAGTGCGAGGGGGCCGAAAGGCTCAAGCCCTCGCGTTGACGCGCCGCCGCCGCCGCGGCAGGCTTCCCGGCGAAACGGAGGGGCCATGACGCGCATCGTGGGGATCGGGCACAATGACGGGCCGTCGCTGGACGGCGGGCGCGGCTTTCGCCGCTACGCCTGGAAGAAGGCGCGGAAAGAGCTGATCGGCGCCCGCGTCCCCGTGGAGATCGTGCGGCTGCGGGTGCGCCGGGCGCAGGCGCTCGGCCTCGCCTATCCGCAATACGCCTCCATCCTGCTCGGCTCGGGGCGGGACATAACGGGCTTTCTCTTCACCGTCGGCGGGCTCCAGCTGCGGCTGGCGCGGGAGCTGGAGGCGGCGCCGGCGGTGGCGGAGAAGCTGCGGCGGCTCGAAGGGGCCGGGCGGCTCGCGCTCTCCCCGCCCGAGGAGCCGGCGGAGGCGTTCCGCGCCGAGCTCGAGGCCGCGACCGGCGCGCGGATCGAGGCCGCAGCCCCGGCGCCGGAGCGGGGCGCCTCCTGGGGCCTCGCGCGCGCCCGCATCCTCGCAGCGCTCGCGCCGCTGCGCCTGCCGCGCGACGCGGTGGTGATGATCGGCGAGGGCGAGGAGGAAGAGCGCTGGGCCGAGGCCGCGCGGCTCGCCCGCTTCCTGCCCGGGGAGGCTTATTTCGGGGCGCGGCAGGGGGCCGGCGCCCCCCGTTGACAGCCTTCCGCGCCCGGCGTAAACGGCGCTCTCGCCCCAGTTGCCCAGGTGGCGGAATTGGTAGACGCGCCAGCTTCAGGTGCTGGTGTCCGTATGGACGTGGAGGTTCGAGTCCTCTCCTGGGCACCAAGCGCCGGCGGCGGGGCGGAGGGCCGGATGGCGATTCACGTTCACATCGACGACCTGCCGGAGGGGCTCGACCTCGGGCCCGTCGTCGCCATCGACACCGAGACGATGGGCCTTCAACCGCATCGGGACCGTCTCTGCCTCGTCCAGCTTTCGGCGGGGGACGGGGACGCGCATCTCGTGCGCATCCGGCCGGGCGGCGCCCCCGCGCCGCGGCTGACGGCGATGCTGGCCGATCCGGGAACGCTCAAGCTCTTCCATTTCGGCCGGTTCGACATCGCGGTGATGGCGAATCGCTTCGGCGTCGCCGCGCGCCCCGTCTGGTGCACCAAGATCGCCTCCAAGCTGGTGCGCACCTATACCGACCGGCACGGGCTGAAGGCGCTGACGCAGGAATTGCTCGGCGTCGACCTCTCGAAACAGCAGCAATCGAGCGACTGGGGCGCGGAGGCGCTGACCGAGGCGCAGCAGTCCTACGCCGCCTCCGACGTGCTCCATCTCCATGCGCTGAAGGCGGAGCTGGAGCGCCGCCTCGCGCGCGAGCGGCGGGAGGCGCTGGCCGCCGCCGCCTTCGCCTATCTGCCCGACCGCGCCCTCCTGGACCTCGCCGGGTGGGACGGGGTGGACATCTTCAGCCATGAATGAGCCGATGCCGAGGCTGGACGAAGCGGACCGGGAGGCGACGATCGCCGCCGGGCGGCGCGTCCTCGCGCTCGAAGGCGCGGCGCTGACGGGCTTTTCCGAGACGCTGGGCGCCGCCTTCGCCGAGGCGGTGGAGCTTCTGATCGCGGCGCCGGGGCGGATCGTCGTCTGCGGCATCGGCAAGTCCGGCCATGTCGCGCGGAAGGTGGCGGCGACCTTCGCCTCCACCGGCGCGCCGGCCCAGTTCCTGCACGCCTCCGAGGCGGCGCATGGCGACCTCGGCATGCTGACGGCGCGGGACGTGGCGCTCGTCCTCTCCAATTCGGGGGAGACGGCGGAGCTTGCGCCCGTCATCTCCTACGCCGCGCGCCGGCGCATCCCGCTGATCGGCGTCGCAAGCCGGCCCGAGAGCGCGCTCCTGAAGGCGGCGGATGTCGCGCTCCTCCTGCCGCGGGCGGAGGAGGCCTGCCCCGCCGGGCTCGCGCCCACGACCTCGACGACGCTGACGATGGCGCTGGGGGATGCGCTGGCCGTCGCGCTGATGGAGCGGCGCGGCTTCACGCCGGAGATGTTCCGGGAGTTCCACCCCGGCGGCGCGCTCGGCGCCCGGCTAGTGAAGGTATCCGACATCATGCACCGCGGGCGGGAGATGCCGCTGGTGCGCGAGACGACGCCGATGCGCGAGACGCTGATCGAAATGACCTCGAAAGGCTTCGGCATCGCCGGGGTGACGGACGAAGCGGGCCGGCTCGTCGGCGTCATCACCGACGGGGACCTCCGGCGCAACATGGAGCGGCTGCTCGATTGCGCGGCGGGCGACGTGGCGACGCGGCGCCCGGCGACGATCGCGCCGGACATGCTCGTCTCCGCCGCCGTGGGCCGGATGAACGACCCGGAACGGCCCCTCACCTGCCTCTTCGTCGTCGACCCCGAGGACGAGGCCGGCGCGCCGGCGGGCGTCCTGCACATGCACGATGCGCTGCGCGCCGGGGTGACGTGAGGGAGGCGGGCCGGCGGCGGCTCGTCATGGGCCTGAAGATCGCCCTGCCGCTCTTCGCGCTCGCCGTGTTCGCCTCGCTCTTCATCTTTTCCAGCGCCCGGTTCGACGGGCGGATCAGCTTCGACGGGGTGGACCTTTCCGCGCTCGACGAAGGGCTGAAGATCGCCAATCCCCGCTTCACCGGCGCGACGAAGCGGGGCGAGCCCTTTACCGTCTCCGCCGCCTCCGCGACGCCGGACGGGCCGCGGCCCGAGCGGGTCGGGCTCGAAGCGGCGGAGGCGCGGATCGACCTTGAGAACGGGCGCGCCGTCACCGCCTCGGCGGCCTCGGGCGTGCTTCTGCCGCGCGAGGATCGCGTCGAGCTTTCCGGCGGCGTCAGGGTCGAGACCTCGGACGGCTATGCGCTCGCGGCGGAAGAGGCGCGGCTCGACCTCGGGGCCGAGCGGCTCGACGCCTCCGGCGGGGTCTCCGCCGAGGGGCCGTTCGGGCGCATCGTGGCGAAGCGGCTCCGCGCGGAACGGGCGCCGGATGGCGATGGCGCCTACATCTGGTTCGAGGAAGCGGTTAAGGTCCGCATCGACAGCGCGGCGATGGCGGCTGAGCGGGGTTAGGGAGGCGAGATGAGGTTCGGGTTCGGCCGCGCGGCGGCGATGGCCTTCATGCTGGCGGCGGCCGGCGCGGCGGCGCAATCCTCGGGGCCCTTCGGCGGCTTCCGCCATGACCGGACGCTGCCGATCGAGATCGCGGCGGACAGCCTCGAAGTGCGCGAGGGCGAGAAGATCGCGATCTTCCGCGGCGGCGTCGTCGCCGGGCAGGGGACGCTCCGGCTGACCGCGGACGAGCTGGAGGTGAATTACGGCGAGGGCGGCGGCGAGACGGGGCAGATCCGGCGGATCGAGGCGCGCGGCTCCGTCTTCCTCGCCAACGGGGCGGAGACGGCGGCGGGCGACTACGCGGAATACGACGTGGCCGCCGGGCGGATCGCCATGAGCGGCGGCGTGACGCTCACGCAGGGCGGCAACGCGGTGAAGGGCGCGACCCTCGCCATCGACCTCAATACCGGGCAGGGCAAGGTGGAGGGCGGCGGCGGCCGCGTTCAGAGCGTCTTCACCCCGGCGCCGCAGGCCCCGGCGGACTGAAGCGTGAACCGGGAAGCGCCGCCCCCGGCAGAAGCGCGCGCGTCCCACGCCGCGCCGGGCCTCGTCGTGCGCGGGCTCGTGAAGGCCTATCGCGGGCGGCAGGTCGTCCGCGGCGTCGATCTCGAATTGCGGCGGGGCGAGGCGGTGGGCCTCCTCGGCCCGAACGGCGCGGGAAAGACGACGACCTTCTACATGATCACCGGTCTCGTGACGCCGGATAACGGGCGCATCGAGATCGACGGGCGCGACGTGACGCGCCTGCCGATGTACCGGCGCGCCCGGCTCGGCATCGGCTATCTGCCGCAGGAAGCCTCGATCTTTCGCGGGCTTACGGTGGAGAAGAACCTCCTCGCCGTGCTCGAACTCTCGACCCCGGACCGGAAGGAGCGGATGGCGCGGCTCGATTCGCTCCTTGAGGAATTCGCGGTGGAGCGCCTCCGCCACGCGCCCGCCACCTCGCTTTCGGGCGGCGAGCGGCGGCGGGTGGAGATCGCGCGCTGCCTCGCCTCCAACCCCGCCTTCGTGCTGCTGGACGAACCCTTCGCCGGCGTCGATCCGATCGCGGTCTCGGATATCCGCACTCTCGTCAAACATCTGAAAGATCGCGATATCGGGGTCTTGATCACGGACCACAATGTGCGGGAAACTCTGGAGATCATCGATCGGGCATACATCTTGCATGACGGGCTCGTCCTGATGAGCGGAACGCCGGAAGACGTGGTGCGGGACGAAGCCGTGCGCCGGGTCTATCTGGGCGAGGGCTTCCGGATCTGAAGCGCGGCTTCGCCCGCTTCCGGCCGGTCGGAAAGAAGCCGGGGGCTGGGAATGAAGATCGGGCCGCGCCTCGAGATCAGACAGCGCCAGCAGCTGGTGATGACGCCCCAGCTGCAGCAGGCGATTCGTCTGCTCCAGATGTCCGGCCTCGATGTCGCCGCCTATCTCTCCGAGGAGGCCGAGAAGAACCCGCTCCTGCACATCGACGAGGGCGGCGGCGAGGCGGCCGCTTCGCCCGGCGGCGATGCGGCGGAAGGGGTGGACCGCGCCATCGCGCGCGAGGATCCGGGCGCCGCCGAGCAGATCTTCGAGACGGGCCGGGACAATCTCTATGAAGGCGCCGAATCCCGGACGACGGACGAATCCGGCCTCTGGGGCCCGGGCGGCGGCGGCCGGGACGGCGGGGGGGGCGGCGCGACCGATCCGTTCGAGGAGAGTTTCGCGGAGCGGACGGCGGCGACGACGACGCTGCGCGACCACCTCCTCCCGCAGATCGCGCTTTTCGCCGCGCGGCCGGCGGCGCGGGCCCTCGCGTCCCTGCTCGTGGACGAGCTGGACGACGCCGGCTATCTCCGCGCCGATCTCGACGATCTCGCCGCCCGGCTCGGCGCCCGGGGCGATCTCGTCGCCGAGGCGCTGGCCGCGCTGCAGGCCTGCGACCCGGCGGGGATCGGCGCGCGGGACCTTCGCGAATGCCTCGCGCTGCAATTGCGGGAGCGGAACCGGCTGGACCCGGCGATGGAGGCGCTGCTCGCGCGGCTCGACGATCTCGCCGCCGCCCGGATGGACCGGCTGCGCGCGGCCTGCGGCGTCGACGACGAGGATCTCGCGGAGATGATCGCCGAGATACGGCGGCTCGACCCGCGGCCGGGCTCCGCCTTCTCCGGCGGCCTCGCCGCGACGGTGACGCCGGACGTCTTCGTCCGCCGCGCGCCGGATGGCGGCTGGGCCGTCGAGCTGAACGCGGACGCGCTCCCGCGCCTGCTGCTGGACCGTCGCTACGCCGTCAGCCTCGCGGCGGAGGGCGGGGCCGAGACGCGCGCCTATCTCGCCGAGTGCCGCCAGAATGCGGACTGGCTGCTCCGCGCGCTCGACCAGCGGGCGCGGACGATCCTGAAGGTGGCGACGGAGATCGTCCGCCTCCAGTCCGGCTTCTTCGAGAACGGCGTCTCCGCCCTTTCGCCGATGACGCTGCGCGCGGTGGCGGAGCGGATCGAGATGCACGAATCAACCGTGAGTCGCGTCACCGCCAACAAATACCTCTCCTGCGCGCGCGGGGCCTTCGAGCTGAAGTTCTTCTTCACCCAGGCGATCGCCGCGGCCGACGGGGGCGACGCCGTCTCGGCCGCCGCTGTGCGGCACAGCATCCGGTCGCTGATCGAGGCGGAGGATGCGGCGCGGCCGCTCTCGGACGACAGGATCGTCACGCTTCTGAAACAAAACGGCGTCGATATTGCGCGGCGGACGGTCGCGAAATACCGTGAAGGCATGAGCATCCCGTCCTCGGCGCAGCGCAAACGGATGAAGGCGAACGCCTTGGTCCGTTGAAGGCGTGCGCCCGGGCGGGTCGGTTGACTCGGTCGGGAGCCCCCCATAGGTATCCGCCTCCCGGCGGGCCCGGGGGCGAAGCGCGGAGCGGAACATGCGGATTCAGGTGACAGGCCGTCAGATCGACATCGGGGACGCCCTCCGCGCCCATGTGGAGACGGAACTTCTCGCCGCAGTCTCGAAATACGCCGATGTCGTGATCGACGCCGAGGTCACCTTCAGCCGCGACGCCCACAGCTACCGCGCCGACGCGGTGGTGAAGCTCGCCCGCGGGTTGACGGCGAACGCCTCCGACAAGGCGAACGAGATCTACGCGGCCTTCGACGGCGTCTCCGAGAAGATCGAGAAGCAGGTGCGCCGCTACAAGCGCCGCCTGACCCAGCATCGCGGCGAGGCGGCGGGGGAGATCCCGGCCGCCGCCTATGTCATCGCCCAGGCGACCGACGAGGACGAGCATGTCGAGACGCTCAACCCCGTCGTCATCGCGGAGACCAAGACGCGCCTCCGCTCCCTCACCGTCGGCGAGGCGGTGATGCAGATGGAGCTGGAGAACGCGCCGTTCCTGATGTTCCGCAACGATGCGCATGGCCGGCTCAACGTCGTCTTCCGCCGGGAAGACGGGAACATCGGCTGGATCGACCCTGACGACAAGGCGGCCTGAAACAGGCGCTGGCGAAATCCGGAGGCCGATATGGACCTGAAGGACATTCTCTCGCCCGGCGCGCTTCAGCCCGCGCTGAACGCGACGAGCAAGAAGCACCTGATGCAGGAACTCTCCCAGCGCGCGGCGGATTCCTACGGGCTGGACGCGCGGGGGGCGTTCGAGGCGCTGCTGGAGCGGGAGCGGCTGGGCTCCACCGGCATGGGCCGCGGCGTCGCCATCCCGCATGCCCGGATCGAGGGGCTGGACCGTGTGGTGGGCGTCTTCGCGCGCCTGCAGAAGCCGCTCGACTACGACGCGGCGGACGGGGAGCCGGTGGACCTCGTCTTCGCCCTCTTCGCGCCGGGCGAGGCGGGGGCGGATCATCTCCGCGCCCTCGCCCGCATCTCCCGCTCCCTGCGGGACGCTTCGGTCTGCGCCAAGGTTCGGGGGGCGGACGGGGCGACGGCGATCTACGCCGTCCTCACCAACCCGGTGGATTCGAAGGCGGCCTGAGGCCGCCCTCCCTCAATGCACGCTGACGGGCGCGAGGTCGTGCTGGCGCGCCGCGATGAAGGCGAGGTCGCGCCGGGGCGCGAGGCCGATGCGGTTCCCCGCCTCGTCATGGATCGCATAGAGCGCCGCGGCGCCGGCCGCCTCGGGCGGCATCTCGTCGGGCCGCACCTGGCGGACATAGACGATCTTCTCGGCGCCGGGGGCGCTGGGGTTGAACCTGTCGGTCATGGTCGCCTCCTCCTCTGAGCGGGCGTTGGAAATTCAGTCGCGGCCGCCGATCCTGATCTTGCGGATCACGGTCTCGGGCTCGGCGCGGACGAGATCGACATGCAGGAGGCCGTTGGCGAGATTCGCCCCGGCTACCTCCACGCCGTCCGCAAGCACGAAGCTGCGCTGGAACTGCCGCGCGGCGATGCCCCGGTGGAGGAAGACCCTGCCCTCCGGCTCCGGCGCCTGCTTGCCGCGGATCACGAGCTGGCGGTCCTCCACCGTGATGGCGAGGTCGTCCTCCGCGAAGCCGGCGACGGCGAGGGTGATGCGATAGGCCGTCTCGCCGCGCTGCTCGATATTGTAGGGCGGATACCCGTCCCCCCCCGCCTTCTGCGTCCGCTCGACGAGGCGGTCGAGCTGTTCGAAGCCGAGAAGAAAGGGATGCTGGGCGAAGCTCATGCGGCTCATCTGTCACGGTCCTTGGTCAAGCGACGTGCGCGCGCGGGCCCTGAAGCGGCGCCCGCGCCCGATGAATATGTGGCCTCCCCCGCCGTCCTGCAAGCGGGCGGCGCTTCAGCGCCGGGCGAAGACCGCGCCGACGAGCGCGAGGGCGAGCGCGGCGGAGACGGCGCTGAGCGCCGCGCCCCAGGCCATGTCGATCGCCGTGAGCCGCCAGGTCCAGGGCGCGAGGGTGGCGAGGTTGGTCAGCTCGTAGGTTCCGTAGGCGACGAGGCCGAACCCGGCGGCCGGCGCCGCGACGGCGACGGGGCCGCGCCCCGAGCGGAAGGCGGGGGCGAGCACGAAGCCCAGCATCCCGGCCGGATAGAGGAGATAGAAGAGCAGCGCCGCATCGAGCCGCGGCTCCTCGATCAGGAGATCGCCGAGCGCCGCCTCGAATTCCGGCAGGATCAGCAGCGGGATGCCGACCATGTCGATCCCGAAGAAGATCAGCCCGAAGGCGAAATAGAGCGCGACGAGCGGCATGGTGGCCCTTTCCGGCGCGTCGCGCCTATTCGATGACGTCGCCGCCGCCGGCCTTGTTCTTCGCGGGGGCCTTCTTCTTCGCAGGGGCTTTCTTCTTCGCGGCCGGCTTCTTCGCCGCCGCCGGCTTCGCGGCGGCCTTCTTCGGCGCCGCCTTCCCCTTCGGGGCCTTCGCGGCGATCAGCGCCAGCGCCGCCTCCAGCGTCAGCGCGGCCGGGTCCTCGCCCTTCGGCACCGTTGCGTTGACCTTCTCCCACTTCACATAGGGCCCGTAGCGGCCTTCATAAAGGCTCACCTTGCCGCCCGAGGGATGCTCCCCGAGCTCGCGCAGCGGCGCGACGGCCGCGCCGCGCCCGCGGCCCGGATTGGCGCGCTTCTCCGCGATCAGCTCCACCGCCCGGTTCATGCCGATGGTGAAGACATCCTCCGCGTCCTTCAGGTTCGCATAGGTCTTGCCGTGGCGGACATAGGGGCCGAAGCGCCCGATGGCGGCCTCGATCGGCTCGCCGTCCTCGGGATGCGCGCCGACGATGCGCGGCAGCGAGAGGAGTTCGAGCGCGCGGGCGAGGCCCAGCGTCTCGGGCGCGAGGCCCTTCGGCAGGGAGGCGCGCTTCGGCTTTTCGTCCGAACCCGGGGCGGCCTCGCCAAGCTGCACATAGGGGCCGAAACGGCCGGATTTCAGCCAGACGTCGACGCCGTAAGGGTCCTGCCCCAGAACCCGCTCCTCGGCGCCGCCGTTCTCCTCGCCGCCGAGGGCGCGGGTGTAGCGGCATTCGGGATAGTTCGAGCAGCCGATGAAGGCCCCGCCCGAGCGCGCCGTGCGCATCGAGAGCCGCCCGACGCCGCAGGCGCGGCAGAGCCGCGGGTCGCTCCCGTCGCCCGGATCGGGGAAGAAATGCGGAGCGAGCACCTCGTTGATCGTTTCCAGCACCTCTCCGATGCGGAGGTCCTTCGTTTCCGCGAGGTCGCCCGAGAAATCCCGCCACCAGTCCGCGAGGATCGCCTTCCAGTTCGCTCGCCCGCCGGAGACGTCGTCCAGCTTCTCCTCCAGCGAGGCGGTGAAGTCGTAGTTCACGATCCGCTCGAAATAGTTCTCGAGGAAGGCGGTCACGAGCCGGCCCTTGTCCTCCGGGATGAGGCGGCCCTTGTCCTTCCGCACATAGTCCCGGTCCTGGATCGTGCCGAGGATCGAGGCGTAGGTGGACGGGCGGCCGATGCCAAGCTCCTCCATCCGCTTCACCAGCGTCGCCTCGGTGTAGCGCGGCGGCGGTTGGGTGAAGTGCTGCGTCGGCGTGACGGCGACCTGCTTCGCGGGCTCGCCGGCGACGATCTCGGGGAGGAGGCCCTCTTCCTCGTCCTCCGCGTCGTCCCGCCCCTCCTCGTAGACCTTGAGGAAGCCGTCGAATTTCAGCACCTGCCCGGTGGCGCGGAGGCCGGCCTCCCCGCCCGCGATCTCCACCGTCGTGCGTTCGAACCGCGCCGCCTCCATCTGGCTCGCCATCGTGCGCTTCCAGATCAGCTCGTAGAGCCTCGCCTGGTCGGGTTCGAGCCCGGAAATCTCCCCCGGCGCCGCGCTCATCGCGGTCGGGCGGATGCATTCATGCGCCTCCTGCGCGTTCTTCGCCTTGTTCTTGTAGACCCGCGGCTGGGGGGGAACATAGGAGGCGCCGTAGCGCCCGCCGATCTCCTCCCGCGTCATGGTCACGGCCTCCGGCGCCATGTCGATCCCGTCCGTCCGCATGTAGGTGATGCGCCCGGCCTCATAGAGCCGCTGCGCCGCGCGCATCGTCGCCTGCGCGCCCATGCCGAGCTTGCGGGAGGCTTCCTGCTGGAGCGTGGAGGTCATGAAGGGCGGGGCCGGGTTGCGCTGGCCGGGCTTCGCCTCGACGCTGAGGACCTTGAGCGCGGCGGCGCGGATCGCGGCGACGGCGGCCTTCGCCGCGGCCTCGTCGGCGAGGTCGAACCGGTCGAGCCGCTTGCCGCCGAGCGTCGTGAGCCGGGCCGTGAACCGGTCCCCCCGCGGCGTCTCCAGCTCCGCCTTCACGCTCCAGTATTCGCGGGCGCGGAACGCCTCGATCTCCATCTCCCGCTGCACGACGAGGCGGAGCGCGACGGATTGCACGCGGCCCGCCGATTTCGCGCCGGGCAGCTTCCGCCAGAGCACCGGAGAGAGGGTGAAGCCCACGAGATAGTCGAGCGCGCGGCGGGCGAGATAGGCCTCCACCAGCTCCATGTCGATCTCGCGCGGCTGGCGCATCGCCTCCGTCACGGCGGTCTTCGTGATCGCGTTGAAGACGACGCGCTGCACCGGCGCGTCTCCCTTCAGCGCCCGGCGCTTCCTGAGCGCCTCCATCAGATGCCAGGAAATCGCCTCGCCCTCCCGGTCCGGGTCGGTGGCGAGGATCAGCGCGGGGTCCGCTTTCAGCGCCTCCGCGATGGCGCGGACATGCGGCGCGGCCTTCGAATCGATCTCCCACACCATCTCGAATCCGTTCTCGGGGTCGACCGAGCCGTCCTTCGAGGGGAGGTCGCGGATATGGCCGTAGGAGGCGAGAACCTTGTAGTCGGGCCCGAGATACTTGTTGATGGTCTTGGCCTTGGCCGGGCTCTCGACAACGACGACAGGCATGAGGGCTCCGCGATTTCTTCGCTCCAAGGGCGCGGACCATGTGCGCGAGGAAGGGGCTTGTCAACGCGGCCTCCTGCCGGCGGGGCGGGCGGCGTCACTCCGCCGCGCGCGCCACCATGCCGCCGGAGAGCCGCTCGACCCGCCCGGCGAGTTCGAGTTCGAGGAGCGCCGCCGCGAGGGCGGAGGGCGCCGCGCCGAGGTCCCGCGCCAGCGCGTCGAGGTCCACCGCCGAGGGTCCGATCAGCTCGAAAAGACGCGCCGCGAGGTCCCCTCCCGGCTCCGGTTCGGGGAGCGCGGGCGGGGCGGGGCGGTCCCGCGCGGGGGAGAGGAGCCGCCGCGGCCCCTCCAGCGCCTCCAGCACGTCCTCCGCCGAACGGATCAGCGCGGCGCCCTGCCGGATGAGGCCGTTGCAGCCCTCCGCCCGCGGGTCGAGCGGCGAGCCGGGGACGGCCATCACCTCCCGCCCCTGTTCGAGCGCCATGCGCGCCGTGATGAGCGAGCCCGAGCGCACCGCCGCCTCGATCAGCACGGTCGCGGCGGAGAGGCCCGAGACGATGCGGTTGCGCCGGGGGAAATGCCGGGCGAGCGGCTGCATCCCCATCGGCGCCTCGGAAAGGAACAGCCCGCCCCCCTCCCGCATCCGGGCGGCGAGGGCGGCGTTCTGCTCGGGATAGATCACGTCCGCCCCGCCGGCCATGGCGGCGACGGTGCCCGCGCCCTCCACCGCCGCCGCATGGGCCGCCGCGTCGATCCCCCGCGCGAAGCCGGAGACGACGACGAAGCCGGCGGCGGAGAGCCCCTCGGCCAGCATCCCGGCCATGCGCCGCCCGAGGGTCGAGGCGTTCCGCGCGCCGATCACCGCGATGGCGGGCCGATGCGCAAGGGCCACGTCGCCGAGCGCCCAGAGGAAGGGCGGGGGGTCCGCGATCTCGGCCAGCGGGGCGGGATAGTCCTCCTCGAAGAGCCGCAGCATCACCGCCCCCGCCGCCTCGGCCCGCGCCATCTCCTCCCGCCCCTGCCGTTCGGAACAGGGCTGATAGGCGCGCTCGCCCCCTTTCGCGGCGAGGGAGGGCAGCGCCTCCAGCGCGCGCTCCGCGCTCCCGAAGCGCTCGATGAGGCGCGGGAAGGTCTGGGGGCCGACATTGCGGCTCCGGGCGAGGCGGAGCCAGGCGAGGGCGGCGTCGCTCACTTCTTGCCGATCCGCGGCTCCTCGCCGCGGAGGAGCCGGCCGACGTTCTCCCGGTGCATGACCCAGATGAGCGGAACGAGGATCGCCAGCGCCCAGAGCGCGCCGCCCGCCCCCGCGAGCCAGAGCCATGCGGGCGCCGTCAGCGTCATCAGCAGCGCGGCGAGGGAGGAGATGCGGAAGAGCGCGGCGAAACCGAGCCAGGAAAGAAGCCCGAGCGCCCCGGCGAGCGGCGCGAGCCCGAGGAGGACCCCGAGGAAGGTCGCCACCCCCTTGCCGCCCCGGAACCGGAGCCAGACCGGGAAGACATGGCCGAAAACGGCGCCGAGCGCGGCGAAGGCCGCCGCGCCCTCCCCCGCCAGCATCGAGGCCGCGAAGACGGGCGCCCAGCCCTTCGCCATGTCGAGCAGCAGCGTCGTCGCCGCCGCGGCCTTGTTCCCGGTGCGGAGCACGTTGGTCGCCCCGATATTGCCCGAGCCGACCTTGCGCAGATCGCCGAGCCCGAAGGCGCGGGCGGAGAGGACGCCGAAGGGGATCGAGCCGGAAAGGTAGCCGAGGGCGAGCCAGAGGAGGGCCGTGGAGGGGTCCGCGAAGGTCATGGTCTTGTTCTTTGCGCGCTTCCCGGGTTGGTGCGACGCGCAACACGAGCCGCAGCAGCCCGGCGGATCAGACCCGCGGCTGATCCGCCCGCGGCCGCGTCGGGCGTATACGCCCGACCCCGGCGGCCGCGAGTCCGCGCCCGCCGCGGCGACCGCGTGCGGATCTTCGACGATGGCTGCGGCTTGGCGCCCCTCGCCCTCCGGCCTTCGCCTCCGGGCGCTCGCCTGCGGGTCTCCACCGGAGACCCGCTTTCCGGGGCCGGACCCGCTGCGTTGAAGGTTTTCCTCCCCCCCTCACCCACGGCGGAACGCCTCCCGCCCGCCGACCCATGTCCGCACCGCCCGGCCCGTCATCAGCCGCCGGTCGAAGGGCGTGTTCTTGGATTTCGAGCGGAGCGAGAACCGGTCCAGCACGTAAGGAACCGAAGGATCGAAGAGCACGAGGTCCGCCGGCGCCCCCTTCGCGAGCCGCCCCCCCGGCAGGCCGAGCCGCCGCGCCGGGGCGAGCGAGAGCCGCTCGAAGAGCGCGGGCAGGCTCATCGCCCCGTCATGGAAGAGCTTCAGCGCCCCCGGCAGCAGCGTCTCCAGCCCCACGGCGCCATAGGCGGCGACCTCGAAGGGCTGGCGCTTCGATTCCTCGTCCTGCGGGCGGTGGGAGGAGCAGATGACGTCGATCAGCCCCTCCGCCACCGCCTCCGCGACGGCGGCGCGGTCCTCCTCCTCCCGGAGCGGCGGGTCGAGCTTGAAGAAGGTCGGGTAGTCCGCAAGGTCATGCTCGTTGAGCGTGAAATGATGGTGGCTGACGGCGGCGGAGACGTCGAGCCCCCGCTCCTTCGCCCGGCGCAGCGCCTCCAGCGCGCCCCGCGTCGTCACGAGGTCGGCGTGGTAGCGGGCGCCGGTGATCTCCACCAGCGCCATGTCCCGCTCCAGCATGATCCGCTCCGCGAAGGGGTGGACGCCGGGCAGGCCGAGCATGGAGGCGAAGAGGCTCTCCGTCACGCAGCCCTCCGCCGCCATCGCCGGGTCCTGCGGATGGTGGACGACGAGCGCGCCGAGCGAATGCGCATAGTCGAGGCAGTTGCGGAACACCGTCGGGTCCGAAACGGGGTGCGAGGCGTCGGTGAAGGCGAGCGCGCCGGCGTCCAGCAGGAAGCCGTATTCGGCCATCTCCCGCCCCTTCATGCCCTTGGTCAGCGCCGCCATCGGCGCGACGCGCACGGCGCTCGCCTTCTCCGCCCGGCGCATGGCGAATTCGAGCACGGCGGGGTCGTCCACCGGCGGGGCGGTGTCGGGCTGGACGCAGATCGTCGTCACCCCGCCCGCCGCCGCCGCCTCGCCCGCGCTCCGATAGCTCTCCTTGTGCCGCTCCCCCGGCTCGCCGACAAAGACGCGCATGTCCACGATGCCTGGCGCGAGCGGCAGGCCCCCGCAATCGACGAGCGCCGCGCCCTCGGGCAGGGCCGGCGCGGGGTCATGGCTCACATCCTCGATCAGCCCGTCCCGGATCAGGAGCGCGCCCGGCCCGTCCCGCCCCGTCGCCGGGTCGATCAGGCGCGCGTTGCGGAGGACGAGCGCGCTCACGCCGCGCCCCCCGGGATGTTGCGCGCCAGAAGGTCCAGCACCGCCATGCGGACGGCGACGCCCATCTCCACCTGCTCCTGGATCACCGAGCGGTTCGGGTCGTCCGCCACGTTCGGGTCGATCTCCACGCCCCGGTTCATCGGGCCGGGATGCATGACGATCGCATCCGGCTTCGCATGGGAGAGCTTTTCTTCATCGAGCCCGTAGCGGTGGAAATATTCGCGGCTGGAGGGGACGAAGGCGCCCTGCATCCGCTCCTGCTGGAGGCGGAGCATCATCACCACGTCCACGCCCTCCAGCCCCTTCCGCATGTCGTCGAACACCTCGACGCCCATCCGCCCGATCCCGTTCGGCAGCAGCGTCGGCGGCGCGATGACGCGGACCCGGTTCTCCATCCGGTTCAGCAGCACGATGTTGGAGCGGGCGACGCGGCTGTGGTTGATGTCCCCGCAGATCGCGACAGTGAGGCGGTGAAGCCGCCCCTTGTGCCGCCGGATCGTCAGCGCGTCGAGCAGGGCCTGGGTGGGGTGCTCGTGCCGCCCGTCGCCCGCATTGATGACCGAGCAATTGACCTTCTTCGCCAGCAGCGCCACCGCGCCGGAATGCTGGTGCCGCACCACGAGGATATCGGGGTGCATGGCGTTCAGCGTCACCGCCGTGTCGATCAGCGTCTCGCCCTTCTTCACGGAGGAGGAGGCGACGGACATGTTCATCACATCGGCGCCGAGCCGCTTGCCCGCCAGCTCGAAGCTCGCCTGGGTGCGGGTCGAGTTTTCGAAGAACATGTTGATCTGCGTCAGGCCCTTGAGGACGCTCTTCTTCTTGTCCCTCTGGCGGGAGAGGCCGACATAATCCTCCGCAAGGTCGAGGATGGAGAGAATGTCCGGCTGCGAAAGCCCTTCGATGCCGAGAAGATGGCGATGTGCGAACAAGGCGGGCTCCGGCTCTGGTCGCCCCGTCTTAGCGGCGGGGCCGGGGGGCGGCAAGCGGCCTTGATCCCGCGGCCCGTCGCGCCAGTTCCGCGCGCATGGCAAAGACCCTGATCCCCGTGCTGGGAGACCAGCTTTCGCTCTCGCTCTCCTCGCTTCGCGATGCGGACAAGGCCGCGAGCGTGATCCTCATGGCCGAGGTCGCGGCGGAGGCGGATTATGCGCAGCACCACCGCAAGAAGCTCGCCTTCGTCTTCTCCGCCATGCGCCATCACGCGGCGGCGCTGCGGGCGGAGGGATGGGAGGTCGATTACGTCCGGCTCGATGACGAGGCGAACGAAGGGAGCCTCGGCGCGGAGGCGGCGCGGGCGGCGAAGCGGCATGGCGCGGCGCGGCTCGTCGTCACGGAGCCGGGCGAGCACCGGCTCATGGCGGAGATGCGGGGCTGGGAAGCGGCGCTCGGTCTTCCCGTGGAGATCCGCGAGGATCACCGCTTCCTCGCCTCGCACGCCGATTTCGACGCCTGGGCGGAGGGGCGGAAGCAGCTCCGCATGGAGTATTTCTACCGCGAGATGCGGAAGAAGACCGGCCTCCTGATGGAGGGCGGCGCGCCCGCGGGCGGGCGCTGGAACTTCGACGCGGAAAACCGCAAGCCCGCCTCCGACGACCTCTTCATCCCCGAGGCCTTCGCCGCGGAGCCGGACGAGGAGACGGAGGCCGTCCTCGCCATGGTCGAACGCCGCTTCCCGGACCGGTTCGGGGACCTCCGCCCCTTCCGCTTCGCCGTGACGCGGGAAGGGGCGGAAGCGGCGCTCGACCACTTCATCGAGCATGCGCTGCCGCGATTCGGGGATCATCAGGACGCGATGCTGAACGGGCGGCCCTTCCTCTGGCATTCCGTCGTCAGCCTCTATCTCAACGCCGGCCTGCTCGACCCGCTCACGATCTGCCGCCGGGTGGAGGAGGCCTGGCGCGCCGGCGCCGCGCCGCTCAACGCCGCGGAGGGCTATATCCGGCAGATCATCGGCTGGCGCGAATTCGTGCGCGGGATCTACTGGCGCGAAGGGCCGGACTATCTCCGCCGCAACGCGCTTGGCGCCAAGCGCCCCCTCCCCGCCTTCTACTGGACGGGGGAGACCGAAATGGCCTGCCTGGCCGACGCGATCGGCCAGACGCGGCGGGAGGCTTACGCCCACCACATCCAGCGCCTGATGGTGACGGGCAATTTCGCGCTTCTGGCCGGGATCGACCCGCACGAGGTCCATGAATGGTATCTCGCCGTCTACGCCGACGCCTATGAATGGGTGGAGGCGCCGAACACGCTCGGCATGGCCCTCTTCGCAGACGGGGGCCTCCTCGCCTCGAAGCCCTACGCCGCCTCGGGCGCCTATATCGACCGGATGTCGGACCATTGCGGCCGCTGCCGCTTCGACGTGAAGGCGAAGACGGGGCCGAAGGCCTGCCCGTTCAACGCCCTCTACTGGGATTTCATCGCCCGGAACGAGAAGACGCTGCGCGGCAACCCCCGCCTCGGGCCGGTCTATTCCACCTGGGGCCGGATGAAGCCCGAAGCGCGCGACGCGCTGCGGGCGAGCGCGGCGCGGTTTCTCGCTTCGTTGTGAGGGGCGGCTCCGGCGCGGCCGGCATTCGCGTCAGGGCGGAGCGCCTGACAAATCCGACCGAGCGGCCCCTCGACGCCGATATGCCGCTGCCCCGCCGCGCTCGTCGTTGAGACCTTCCACCCTGCCCGAAGGCCGCTCCGGCGCCGCCTGCGCCGCGTACCCTTGCGCCCGCGTCGCCGGCTTCAGCGCCGCCGGCGGATACTCCATCGCCGTTCGGGCGGCCCGGCATGCCCGGACGACCCGCGCGGCCTGCGCCATAGCGTCCACCATTCAGGCGCTCCTCGCCTCGCGCGGCGTCGTCCCGCGCCGGCATCGCGACGCCTGACGAAGATCGGCCCGCGTCGTGCGCGACGGGCGTGATCCTGAAGCCCCGATCCGAAATTTTCTTCCCATGACTAAACATTTACAAGTCTCGTTATGTCGAAATGAACCGTCGTCGTGAGACAGCCCCCAAAACTTTGGAGGTTCTGCATGAAGAAGACGGCGAAACTGGTGTCGCATGTCTTGGCCCTCGCGCTGTTTGCATCGAGCGGCCTTAACGCAAGCGTGGACGCGGCGGAGCCGGCGGCCTCGCAGGGCGATCATGTCTGGATTCTGACGGCGACCGCGCTGGTTCTCTTCATGCAGGCGGGGTTCATGCTGCTCGAATGCGGCATGGTGCGCTCGAAGACGACGATCAACGTCGCCATGAAGAACGTGCTGGATTTCCTGCTCGCCGCGATGATGTTCTGGCTGATCGGCTTCATGCTGATGTTCGGCCCGACGATCGGCGGCCTCTTCGGCTTCGGCGGCGGCATGGCGGCCGCGGACCGGCCTTCGACCTACGACCTGCTCTTCCTCTGCTTCCAGATCACCTTCGTCGGCACGGCGGCGACCATCGTCTCGGGCGCCGTGTCCGAGCGCATGACATTCGCCGGCTACGCGCTCATGGTCGCGGCGCTCAGCGCCGTTATCTATCCGGTGTTCGGGCACTGGGCGTGGGGCTCGGCGCTCGTCGGCGGCGAGCCGACGCTGCTCGCATCGATCGGCTTCATGGACTTCGCCGGCTCGACCGTCGTCCATTCCGTCGGCGCCTGGGCCGCGCTCGCCGCGCTCGTCGTGCTCGGGCCTCGTCTCGGGCGTTTCAAGCCTTCGGGCGAGGTGCAGGAGATGCCGGGCCACAATCCGGTGCTCAGCGGCTGCGGCGCGCTCATCATCATGGTCGGCTGGATCGGGTTCAACGGCGGCTCGGCGCTCGCCTTCAGCGACGCGGTTCCGCAGATCGTCGCCAACACGCTGCTCGCCGGGGCCGCGGGCGGAATCGCGGGGATGGGCTTCGGCCGGTTCCGGGACGGGCGGGTGATGAAGTTCGACCGCATCGTCAACGGCCTTCTCGGCGGCCTCGTCGCCATCACGGCCGGGTGCGACGTGGTCGGGCTCCAGGGCGCGGTCGCGATCGGCGCCCTTGGCGGGCTCGTCGCGCAGGTCGCGAATGACTGGCTTCTCCATCGCGCGCGGATCGACGATGTCGTCGGCGCCATCGGCGTCCACGGCGTCGCCGGCATGACCGGGACCCTGCTCGTCGCGGTCTTCGCGCCCGTGGAAAGCCTCGCGGCGGGGGGGCGCCTCGCGCAGCTTGGCGCCCAGGCCGCCGGCGTCGCCCTTTGCGCCGTCTGGGCGTTCGGGACCGTCTATGCGGCGCTCAAGGTCATCGGGCTCATTGTTCCGCTCCGCGTCTCCGCCGATGAAGAGGATGTCGGGCTGAACACGGCGGAGCATGGCGTCACGCTCGGCACCGGGCATGTGCAGCAGATGCTGTCCACGATGCTCGCGAACGAGGGGCTCGAGCCGGAACTCGTCGCCGTCGAGCCCGGAGACGAGGCCGGCGAACTGGCGGAGCTCTTCAACCGTCTGCTTCTCAGCATGCGGGCCCGCAACGCCAGAACCGCGATGGAGGCGCGCCTCCGTCACGAGCGGCTCCGCGCCCGGAAGCAGACGGATGACGAGGTCGTCGCGGAAATCAACCAGATCATCGCCCAGGCCACGGAAGGGGCGTTCCACGGCCGCCTCGATCTCGGACGGGCGAATGGGGTTCTGGCCACGGTCTGCGCCGGTTTCAACCAGCTTCTCGACGTGATGGACGGCGTGACCGTGGATCTCGCCAGCGCGATGGAGCGTCTCGCGAACGGCGACCTGAAGACGGAGATGCCGAACCGGGGCGCAGGCGCCTTCGCGGCGATCTCCGCGAACTACAACGGGTCGATCCGCCGGCTCCGCGCGAAGGAGGAAGAATCCGGCGCCGTGCTCGGCGCCATGTCGAGCGAGGCCCGCTCCGTCACCGGGGATGCGTCCTCCGCCATCGAGGCGATCGAGCGCGCCTCGCGCGAGGCCGTCTCCATCGTCTCGGTCATCGACGAGATCGCGCGGAAGACGACGCTCCTCGCCTTCAACGCCTCCATCGAGGCGGCGCGGGCGGGCGGGCACGGCGCCGCCTTCGGGGTGGTCGCGAAGGAGGTGCGCACCCTTGCGACCCGGGTGCGCGAGGCCACCGATCAGGTCGGCGTCGCCATGGACGCGAACGCCTCGCAGGCCGCCCTGGCCTCCGCCGCGGTCGGCAAGGTCACGTCGACCCTGAACAGGATCGAGGCGGAACTGCTGTCCCTGATCGACCGCGAGGAAGCGATCAGCAAGGTCGCCTGAAGGGTTTGGCCGGACCGCGCGGCCGCACCTGGGGCAAGGCGCAGGAGCATGGCGCGCCGCCATAAGCCATTCTGGCGGCGTCGCCTCACGCCAAAGGGCCGTGGAACGCCCGGAACACTGGAAGTGGTGCCGCAGAAGGGACTCGAACCCCCGACCCCATCATTACGAATGACGTGCTCTACCAGCTGAGCTACTGCGGCGTGCGGCGGGGGATAGCCGCGGGCGCGCGGGAATGCAAGCGCTGCGTCGCGCCGCTCACTCCCTTTCGGCGGGCGCGTTCGGCGTGGTCTCGGGCGCCCAGCCGGCCGCCCGCGACTTGATCGCGGCGATGCGGTCCGCCGTCGGCGGGTGGCTCTGCAGCCAGGCGACGCCGGCCCCCGCGCCCGGCGTGAGGCGGGAGAGTTTCTCGAACATCGAGATCTGCGGCGCCGTGCCGAGCCCGGCCTTCACCATCAGCGCGGAGGCGTATTCGTCCGCCTCGAACTCGTCGCGGCGGGAAAGCCCGGTCATCACCAGCGTCGCGAGGAAATTGGCGATGTAATAGCCGATCACCGGGATGAACCGGCTGAGGATCATGCCGAGCGCCATCTTCGCCGCGTTCTGCCCCGTCCAGTCGATCATCCGCCGCTTCGCATGGCCGCGCGCCACATGGCCGAGCTCGTGCGCGATGACGGAGCCGATCTCGGCGGCGGTGAACTGCCCCTTCTTGTAGCGGTCGAAGAGGCCCGAGGTGATGAAGATGCGCCCGTCCGGCGCGGCGAGCCCGTTCACCGCCTCCATCGCGTAGAGATTGGCCTGCAGATGGTCGATGCCCACCTGCCGCCCGAGCCGCCGCACCACGGCTTCGAGCGCCGGGTCGTCGATCGGGCAGGATTTCGAATCGAGCTCGGACTTCATCCGGCTCATCGCAAGGCGCCACATGACCCAGCCCCAGAGGGCCGCGAGCAGAACGGGGAGGAGGAGTTTCGCCATGCCCGGAATATGGGGCTGCGGGGCGCCTTTGTCACGCCCTCCGGCGAAGGCGGCGCGAGCGGCGCTGAAACAATCGATCACGGATAATTATCAACGATATCAATGCGCCGAGGCGGATAACCATGGTTATGCCTCTGAATGCCGCCGCCTCAGCCCCCTCAGGCCTCCCACGCGACGGGGAGCGAGAGCGGGCCGCGGAAGGCCCAGCCGTGGAATCGCGTCTCCCCCGCCAGCCTCAGGCCCGGCAGTCTTTCGAAGAGCCGCGGCAGCGCGACCCCGGCGACGAGCGCCTTCGAGGCCCAGGCCCCGGCGCAGAAATGCGGCCCCGCGCCGAAGGCGATATGGGCCGAGGCGTCCCGCGTCAGGTCGAACCGCTCGGGCTCGTCGAAATGGTCCGGGTCCCGGTTCGCGGCGCCGAACATGAAGAAGACGCGCTCGCCGGGCTCGAACCCCACCCCCTCCACCGCGCAGCGCTCCGCCACCCGCCGCGGGCTCATCCCGATGGGGGACATCCAGCGGACGTATTCGGCGAAGGCCTGGTCCCATCCCACCTCGCCGCCGAGAACCTTCGCAAGCTGGTCCGGATGCGCCAGCAGCGCCCATACCGCCCCGGCGATCGCGTCCCGCGGCTCGTTCTGTCCGCCGGAGATGGTCAGCTTGATGTTGGCCCGGATCCGCTCCGTCGCCGCCCCGGCTTCCTGCAGCACGGCGAGGATCGAATGCGCCGGCGCCGCGCCCGCCATCCGGTCGATATGCGCGTCGATGAGCGCCGTGCCCTCGTGGCAGCGCGCCTCCACCGCCGGGTCGCCGACATAATTGGCGCAGCCGTCGATCATCGCCTGGCTGGAGAAGTCCAGCTCCTCCGCCGTCATCGAGAGAAGCCCGGTGATCGCCCGGAGCGCGTCGCCCGAGAGCGGCATCGCATAATCCCGGCAGAGCTCCGCCCGCCCCTTCGGCGCGAGCCCGGCGAGGATGCGCGCCGCATCCGCCTCGAACGTCGCGGTCCAGACATCCCGCACCGTGCGGGGGGAAAGGGCGGGGAAGATCTGCCTCCGCTCGGAAAGATGCGGCTCCCCGTCCCGCCGCATCATGTTCTCCCCCATCAGCACCGTCATCAGCCCGCCGGGCTGGGTGGAGGAAAAGAGGTCGATCCGCTTCTCGTATTCGAAGATATGGTCCCGCCGGGTGAAGAGCGTGGCGTTCAGTTGCGGGACGAAGGCGACCGGCGCCCGCTCCTGCATCGCCTTGAGGTCCGGGTAAGGGTCCGCCGCGAAGCGGGCGTGGTCGATCTCCCAGACCGGCGCCGTGGACATCTCAGCCCCCGAACGCCTTGCCGAGCGGTTCGAGCCGCAACCCCTTCGGCAGCCGCCGCCACGGCAGGCTCGCCGGGCTCACCGGCATCGGCCCCGGCGCCGCGGCGGTGAGGATCGCCTCCGCCACGGGCGCGAAATCGGCCCGGAAATGGACGGAGGACTTCACGCAAAGGATGCGCATCGCCAGCGGGTCGACGCCGACCTGCCGGAACATGGCGAGGTCCGCCATCTGCGCCTTGGCCGAGGCGACGACGATGGCGAGCCCGTCCAGCATCAGCCGCGCGGAGGGGCCCATCGCCACTTCCTGCCCGCCATGGAACGGGCCGGGGCAGACGAAGCGGCCGTCGGAAAGCGCCGCCACCTCGTATTCGGCTTCGAGCGGCGCGTCCCCGGGAATCCCGGATTTCGCGCCGAGGGCGAGGCGGATGCGCGCGCCCGCCCCCGCCGCATGGGCCGCCGCCGCCGCCGCCGGGTCAAAGATCGAGCCGATCGCGGCCCGCTCCACCCCGCGGAGGGCGCGGACCATGCCCATCGTGTCGCTGTCCCCGCCCGCGCCGGGATTGTCCTGCGTGTCCGCGATCACGACGGGGCGGGTGCGATGGAGCCGCAACGCCTCCGCCACCGCCTCGCCGGGCGTGAAGACGCGCCCCGCGAAATCCGGCTCCGCGGCCTCCACCATCCCCATCAGCCGCGCCGCCAGCGCCTCCGCCGCAGGCCCGTAGGCGAGCGCCGTCGCCCCGCATTCCGGGAAGTCGGCGGCGGGGAAGCCCATGTTGAGGCTCATCGGCCAATCGCCTTCCATCGCCTCCATCGCGGAATAGAGGCCGCGCGCCGGTTCCATGTCCGTCGATTGCCAGGCGATGGGGAGGAGGAAGGGCGCGCGCGCCATCGCCTTCGCCGGCCGCGGCCCGCCCTTCATCAGCGCGCCGAGCGCGCGGGCGGCGCGGGCGCCCGTCTCCCGCATGTCCACATGCGGATAGGTGCGGTAGGAGACGAGCATGTCCGCCTCCGCCACCATCCGCGCCGTGACGTTGGCATGGAGGTCGAGCGAGGAGACGACGGGAACGCCGGGCCCCACGAGCGCGCGGACGCGGGCGAGGATCTCCCCCTCCCCGTCGTCGTGATGATCCGTCACCATCGCGCCGTGGAGGTCGAGATAGACGCCGTGGACGGGCAGGGCGGCCTTCAGCCGGTCCAGCATCTTCCCCGTGATCGTCTCGAACGCCTCCTCCGAGACATGGGCGGAGGGGGAGGCGGCGGACCAGAGGAGCGGAACCGCCTCCCATCCCTCCGCCTCGGCATGGGCGAGCGCGCCCGCGAAGCCCTGGTTCACGCCGCGAAGGCGGGCGACCGCATCCTCCCCCTCGAAGAGCCCGCCTGCGCCGCCGCCGGAGACGAAACGCTCCAGCGTGGCGGGGGAGGGCGCGAAGGTGTTCGTCTCGTGCAGGAAGCCGCCGATGGCGATGCGGAGGGGCGCGCTCACAGCTTCACCAGCCCGCACCAGTCCGCGATGAAGAGCGCGATGGCCTCCGTGCATTTCCTCATCGATTCAAGTTCCACCCTCTCGTCGAACCCGTGAATGTTCTCCGCCTTCGGCCCCCAGCAGAGCGCGGGCATGCCGTAATAGAGGCCATAGAATCGCGTGTCCGTCAGCGCCGTCATCGTCCTGTCGGGCGGCTTCGACCCGCCGAAGACCTTGCGATAGGCCCCGGCGAAGACCTGCTCCGGCTCGTCCGCGTCCTCCAGGATCCAGCCCTCGGCGAGAAAGCCGTTCCAGATCACCTCCGGCGGATTGTCGCGCAGGAACGGATGGCCGGATGCGGCCTGCGAGACGCAGGCGCGAATCTCCGCCTGCGCGTCCTCGATCTTCGTTCCGGGCAGAATGCCGATCCGGCAATCCACGTCGCACCAGGCCGGGACGGAGGAAGCCCAGTCCCCGCCCGCGATCACGCCGGGGTTGAAATTGAGCGGATGGTCGAGATCGGCGTAGACGGGGTGCGACTTCGCCCGCTCGTTCCACTCCGCTTCGAGCCCGCGCAGGTTCTCGATCACGCTCATCGCCGCGAGGATGGCGTTGGAGCCCTCGCCCGCGACGGCGACATGGGTGGGCCGCCCCCGCACCCGGAGGCGGAACCAGATCACGCCGACCTGCGCGCGCGTCATGCGGAAATCGGTGGGCTCCGGGATCAGCACGCAATCGGCGCGATAGCCCCGCGCGCAGGCGGAAAGCGCGCCGAGCCCCGTGCTTTCCTCCTCGATCACCGATTGCAGATGCACCGTCGCCGCGGGCCGGTATCCGGCGGCGCGGATCGCGTCGAGCGCGAAGAGCGCGGCGACGAGCCCCGCCTTCATGTCCCCCGCCCCGCGGCCATGCATCCAGCCGTCCTTCACCACGGGCTCGAAGGGCGGCGTCGTCCACATCTCGCGCGGGCCGGCGGGCACCACGTCCACATGGCCTTGCAGGATCAGCGACTTTCCCTCGGACGAATCGGGGCGGAGCGAGCCGACGACCGTGCGCGCGCGCGAAAAATCGTGCATCACCGGGCCAAACCCGCGGAGCGGTTTCAGCTCCTCCGGGTCGATCGTCCACTCGTCCACGGCGAAGCCGCGCTTCCGCATCGCGGCGGCCATGTAGTCCTGCGCCGGCGCCTCTTCCCCCCTTGTGGAGGGGATCGCGACGAGATCGGCCAGAAAGCGCGTCTCCGCCTCGAACCCTGCGGCCACCGCCGCGCGGATCGCCGCCTCGGGCGCCTCATCAAGCATCATCCCGCCTCCGATTTCGGCGCCGCCCTGCGGCGCTTCGCTCCGTGTCCGGACAAGTGTTGACAAGGGTTGAGCCCGGGGCGCAAGCTTTTTGAACATGTGAAGCGCGCGCGCCGCGAACCGCGGAATGACGCCGCCACGACCTACAGGAGAGAGGTTGCCGATGACCGTCCATTCGTTCCGAAACCGCGCCTTCCGCGCCGCCGCGCTGCCGGCGCTCGCGGCGCTCGGCCTCGCGCTCGCCGCGCCGATGGCGGATGCGCAGACGCTCCGCGCCGTCAAGCACTCGGCGCTCCGCGTGCTCGACCCGATCATGACCACCGCCTACATGAGCCGGAACCACGGCTACATGATCTTCGACACGCTCGTCGCCATGGATTCGGACTTCAACGTCCAGCCGCAGATGGCGTCCTGGGAGGTGTCCGAGGACAAGCTGACCTACCGCTTCACGCTCCGCGACGGCCTCGTCTTCCATGACGGCGCGCCGGTCACCTCCGCGGACGTGATCGCCTCCCTGAAGCGCTGGGGCGAGCGGGACGGGATGGGCCAGAAGCTGATGACCTTCGTCGCCGACATGCAGCCTGACGGCGACGCTGTGATGGTGATGACGCTGAAGGAGCCCTACGGCCTCGTGCTCGACAGCCTCGCGAAGCCCTCCTCCAACGTGCCCTTCATCATGCCGGCCCGGATCGCCTCGACGCCGTCGACCGAGCCGATCCCCGAGCAGATCGGCTCCGGCCCGTTCAAGTGGAACGCCGACGAGTTCCAGCCCGGCGTCGTCGCCGTCTACGAGAAGTTCGAGGGCTATGTCCCCCGCTCCGAGCCGTCGAGCTGGGCCGCCGGCGGCAAGGTCGTGAACGTCGACCGGGTCGAATGGGTGGTGATGCCTGACGACCAGACCAAGCTCGCCGCCCTCCAGTCGGGCGAGATCGACTACTGGGAGGATGTGCCGGCCGACCTTCTGCCCATCGTGCAGGCGACGCCGGACGTCGAGACGCGCATCCTCAACAAGATGGGGCTTCAGACGATCTTCCGGCCCAACCATCTCCACCCGCCGTTCACCGACAAGAAGGTGCGGCAGGCGGCGATGCTGGCGATCGCGCAGAAGGACGTGCTGGACGCCCTCATCGGCAATCCCGACCTCTACCAGACCTGCGCCGCGATGTTCGTCTGCGGCACGCCGCTCGAAACGGAAGTCGGCGGGGTCGATGTGCGCGACGGGACGGGCATGGAGAAGGCCCGCGCCCTCCTGAAGGAATCGGGCTATGACGGCACGCCCGTCGTCTTCATGCACCCGACCGACGTCTCGACGCTGCGGGCGCAGCCCGTCGTCGTCGCGCAGGCGCTGCGCGACGCCGGCTTCACCGTCGACCTGCAGGCGATGGACTGGCAGACGCTCGTCGGCCGCCGCGCGAGCCAGGAGCCGCCGGCGAATGGCGGCTGGAACGCCTTCATCACCAACTGGGTGGGCGCCGACGTCTTCAACCCGATCACCAACAACATGGTGAACGGCAAGGGCCCGCAGGGCGGCTGGTTCGGCTGGCCGCAGATGGACGTGGCGGAGAAGCTTCGCGATGACTTCGCCCGCGCCGGATCGCTGGAGGAGAAGCAGAAGATCGCGAGCGACCTTCAGGCCTTCGCCTATGAGGAGGTGATGTATGTGCCGCTCGGGCAGTACAACGTGACCACCGCCTGGGCCTCCTCGGTCGAAGGCGTGCTGGACGGCCCGGCGCCGTTCTTCTGGAACATCTCCAAGTCGGAGTGATCCTGACGGGCCGGCCGCGCGCGTCGCGGCCGGCCCCTTTCTTTCCGGAGGGGCCCGATGGGCGGTTACATTCTGGGCCGGATCCTCGCCGCGATTCCGGTCATGGGCTTCGTCGCCCTCTTCGTCTTCCTGCTCCTGCGGCTGACGCCGGGCGACCCCGCGGCGATCATCGCGGGCGATGCGGCCACGCAGGAGGAGCTCGAGCGGATCCGGATCAGCCTCGGCCTGAACGAGCCGTTGCATGTCCAGTTCCTCACGTGGATCGGCAATCTTCTCCAGGGCGATTTCGGCAAGTCGATCCTTTCCGGCAAGCCTGTCACGGAGCTGATCGCCGCGCGGCTTGAGCCGACGATCTCCCTCGCGCTCACCACCATCACCCTCTCCATCATCATCGCGGTGCCGCTCGGCGTCGTCGCGGCGTGGAAGCAGGGCACGCTGATCGACCGTTTCGTGATGGCGCTCTCCGTCCTCGGCTTCTCCGTGCCGATCTTCGTGATCGGCTACGTGATGATCTCCGTCTTCGCGCTCGACCTGAAATGGCTGCCCGTGCAGGGCTTCAAGCCGATCGGGGAGGGGTTCTGGCCCTTCGCGGAGCGGATCGCCCTGCCGACGCTGACGCTCACGCTGCTCTACATCGCGCTCATCGCGCGCATCACCCGCACCTCGATGCTTGAAATCCTCGGGGAGGATTATGTCCGCACCGCGCACGCCAAGGGGCTGAAGGAGCGGCAGGTGCTGATGCGCCACGCGCTCCGCAACTGCGCCGTGCCCATCGTGACCGTGATCGGCATCGGCTTCGCGCTCATCATCTCGGGCGTGGTCGTGACGGAAAGCGTGTTCAACCTGCCCGGCATCGGCCGGCTCACCGTGGACGCGGTGCTGGCGCGGGACTACCCGGTGATCCAGGCCGTCATCCTCCTCGCCTCCCTCATCTATGTGGTGATCAATCTCGTCATCGACATTCTCTACGTCTTCCTGGACCCGAGGATCAGATACGCATGAGCACGGAAACCATCGACGCCGCGCCGGCTCGTCCGCCCCGGTTCGCCGCGTTCCGGCGCATCTTCGCCGGCAGCCCGCTGGTGACCGGCGCCTCGATCCTGCTCCTGCTGATCGTGATCGCCGCGCTCCTCGCGCCGCTCCTCGCCCCGCATGACCCGATGCGGCTTTCGCCCGCGACCCGGCTGAAGCCGCCCTCGGACGAGTTCCTGCTGGGGACGGACGCGTTCGGGCGCGACCTTTTCAGCCGCGTGATCTACGGCGCGCGGATCAGCCTCGTCGTCGGCATCGGCGCCGCCGTGGCCGCGGTGTTCCTCGGCCTCGTGGTCGGTCTCGCCGCCGGCTTCTTCCGCCGGCTCGACGCGGTGCTGATGCGGATCGTGGACGGGCTCATGGCGATCCCCAACATCCTGCTCGCCATCGCCATCGTCGCGCTCTCGGGCGCCTCGCTCTGGACGGTGCTGGTGGCTATCACGATTCCGGAGGTTCCGCGCGTCGTCCGCCTCGTGCGCTCCGTCGTCCTCTCGGCGCGGGAGGAGCCCTATGTTGAGGCGGCCATCGCCGCCGGCTCCTCGACCTGGCGCATCCTGGTGCGCCATCTCCTGCCCAACACGGTCGCGCCGCTGATCGTGCAGGGGACCTATATCTGCGCCTCCGCGATCCTCGTGGAGGCGATCCTCTCCTTCCTCGGCGCCGGCATCAGCCCGGAAATCCCGACCTGGGGGAACATCATGGCGGAGGGCCGCATCTACTTCCAGATCAACCCCGGCATCATCCTCTGGCCGGGCCTCGTCGTCTCCATCACCATCCTCGCCATCAACCTCGTCGGCGACGCGGTGCGGGACGCGCTGGACCCGCGGATGGCCAAGCGGGGGATCGACCGGTGAGCGCTTCGAAGGACGGGGCGCTGCTCGACATCCGCAATCTCCGCATCGCGCTGAACGGGGACCCGGCGGCGGAGGTGGTGAAGGGCCTCACGCTCTCCATCAAGCCCGGCGAGACGATGTGCCTCGTCGGCGAATCCGGCTCCGGCAAGTCGCTCACCGCGCTGGCGACGATGGGCCTGCTGCCCCCCGCGCTGAAGCCGACGGGCGGCGAGATCCTCCTGAAGGGGGAAAACGTGCTGGACGCGACGCCGGCGCGGCTCCGGCATCTCCGCGCCACGTCGATGTCGATGATCTTCCAGGAGCCGATGACGGCGCTCAACCCCGTCCACCGCGTCGGGCCGCAGATCGCCGAGGTGCTGGAGGCGCATGCCAGCCTCTCCGCCGCGGAGACGCGGGCGAAGGTCATCGCCATGATGGAGGAGGTGCACCTGCCGGAGCCGGAACGGCTCTACAATTCCTTCCCGCACCAGCTTTCGGGCGGGCAGCGGCAGCGCATCATGATCGCGATGGCGCTCGTCCTCCGCCCGCAGCTCCTCATCGCGGACGAGCCGACCACCGCGCTCGACGTGACGACGCAGAAGCAGATCCTCGCCCTCATCCGCGAATTGCGGGAGACGACGGGCGCCGCCGTGCTCTTCATCACGCATGACATGGGCGTGGTGGCCGAGATCGCGGACGAGGTGACGGTGCTGCGCCTCGGCGAGGTGGAGGAGACGCGGCCGGTGATGGACCTCCTCCGCACCCCGCGCACCGACTACAGCCGCCGCCTCCTCATGGCCGTGCCGAGCCTCATCCCCCGCGCCCCGCGCCCGGCGGAGCGGAGCGCGCCCACGGCTCTGGAGACGACCGGCCTCGGCAAGACCTATTCCTCCACCGCATGGTTCGGGAAGGGGCGGGAGGTGATCGCGGCGCAGGGCGTGGACCTTTCGCTGAAGCGGGGGCGGACCCTCGGCATCGTCGGCGAATCCGGCTCCGGCAAGTCCACCGTCGCCCGCTGCATCGTGCGGCTCATCGACCCGACCGAGGGCTCCATCCGCATCTCCGGGCAGGAGGTCGCGACGCTCTCGCAAAGGGCGCTGAAGCCGCATCGCCGCCGCGTGCAGATCGTCTTTCAGGACCCGTTCCGCTCCCTCAACCCGCGCATCGAGGTGGGCGAGTCGATCATCGAGGGGCCGACCAATTTCGGCGTATCCCGCGCCGACGCGATGAAGCGGGCGCAGGAGCTGCTGGAGCTCGTCGGCCTGCCGCGCACGGCGATAGACCGCTATCCGCACCAGTTCTCCGGCGGGCAGCGCCAGCGCATCGCCATCGCCCGCGCGCTGGCGATGGACCCGGACCTCTTGGTGGCGGACGAAGCCGTCTCCGCGCTCGACGTTTCCGTGCAGGCCCAGGTGCTCGACCTTCTGGCGGAGATTCAGGAGCGGCTCGGCGTCGGCCTCCTCTTCATCACCCACGATCTCCGCGTCGCGGCGCAGATCTGCGACGACGTGATGGTGATGCAGCGCGGCCGCGTCGTCGAATACGGCCCGGCCGCAGAAGTGCTCGGCGCGCCGAAGACCGAGTATACCAAGGACCTGATCGAGGCCGCGCCGGGGCGTGACTGGGACTTTGCGCATTTCCGCCCGATCTCGGAAAGCGCCGCCTGAGAGGACCATGATGAAGATCGCCGACCTGCCCTTCGATGCGGAGTCCATGCTCGCCGGGCTCCGCCCCTGGATCGAGTGCGAAAGCCCGACCTTCGACGCCGCCGCCGTGAACCGGATGATGGACGTCGCGAGCCGCGACCTCGCGCTGATGGGCGCCCTCGTCGAACGCGTGCCGGGGCGGATGGGGCGGGGCGACTGCGTGCGCGCCCGCCTGCCGCATCCCCGGCAGGGCGAGCCCGGCATCCTCGTCATGGCCCATCTCGACACGGTGCATCCCGTCGGGACGATCAATGTCCTCCCCTTCCGGCGGGAGGGGGACCGCGCCTGGGGCCCCGGCCTCTGCGACATGAAGGGCGGAACCTATCTCTCTTTCGAGGCGCTCCGCGTCCTCGCCCGCATCGGCGTCGCGACGAAGCTCCCAGTCACCATCCTCCTGACCAGCGACGAGGAGATCGGCAGCCCCTCCACCCGCGACCTGATCGAGGCGGAGGCGTCTCGGCACCGCTACATCCTCGTCCCCGAGCCGGGGCTGAAGGACGGCGGCATGACGACGGGCCGCTACGCCATCGCCCGGTTCGACCTCGCGACCGTCGGCAAGCCCAGCCATGCCGGCGCGCGGCTGGCGGACGGCCGCTCCGCGATCCGGGAGATGTGCCGCAAGATCATCGAGATCGAGGCGATGACGACGGAGGATTGCACCTTCTCGGTCGGCGTCCTCCATGCCGGGCAATGGGTCAACTGCGTCTCCTCCCGCGCCGTGGCCGAGGCGCTCTCCATGGCCAAGCGGCAGGAGGATCTCGACGCCGGCGTGGCGAAGATGCTTGCCCTCAACGCGCCGGATGCCGAGGTCGCCTTCGAGGTCAGGCGCGGCGTCACCCGCCCCGTCTGGGAGCCGGGGGAGGGGACGCTCGCGCTCTTCGAGATGGCGAAGGGCTTCGCCGCCGAACTCGGGATCGAGGCCTGGCGGCAATCCTCAGGCGGCGGGTCGGACGGCAACTTCACCGGCGCGATGGGCCTCGCGACGCTGGACGGGCTCGGCGTCGAGGGCGCCGGCATCCACACGCTCGACGAGCACATCCATGTGCCGACCCTCGTGAGCCGGGGGAAGGTCATGGCCGGGCTGCTGGCGACGCTGGAATAGGTCGAAAGTCCATCCGGCCGGGCTGAAGCGCCGCGCTCCCCCCTCTTCCCCTGGCCCGTGCGTCCAGCACGGGCCGCGGCCTCCCTCCCCCCAAGGGAGGCCGCATTGCGACGTCTCAAGACGTTCAATCGTTCAAGTTCCTGTCGACATAAATCACAAGGATCAATCGCTCCGAAGCGCCCTCCCGAGCGAGGCCGCGGCCCTCCACGCTCCGTTCGCAAGGCGGCCGGCCTCGTCGGATCGGCCGTTACGTCAGGAATTCAGCCCCAGCCTTCCCATCCCGCAACGGCCCGCTTCGTCGTGAGCCGCCGCCACCTCCGTTCGAGAAACGGCCGGAGCCGCCCCGCATCCATCCCGGCAAGCCGGCCGAGGACGATCTCGTAGTCCCGGTAATGCGGCGTGAGGAAAAAGACCTCCGGCTCCGCCGCGATCAGCGTCTCCCGCTCCTCCGCCGGAACGTCGAGCAGGACGAGGCTCTCCCCGTCCTCCCGAAGCCGCAGGAGGAGCTTCCCCCGCACCTTGAGCGCCGGCGTCCCGTAGGACGTCCCCGTCTCTACCCCGGGCAGCAGCAACCCGAGCGCCGCCGCCTCTTCCCAGGTCATCGCGACGCCCCCGAAAGAAAAAGGGCGCCGCCGGTCTCCCGGCGGCGCCCCTCTCCGGGCCCGCAGGCCCGAATGGTCATTCCATCGCCTTGACGATGTCCTCGGTCATCTTCTTCGCGTCGCCGAGCAGCATCATCGTCTGGTCGAAATGGAAGAGCGGGTTCTCGACGCCGGCATAGCCGGAGGCCATCGACCGCTTCACGAACAGCACCGTCTTCGCCTTCTCGACGTCGAGGATGGGCATCCCCGCGATGGGCGATTTCGGGTCGGTCTTGGCGGAGGGGTTCGTCACGTCGTTCGCGCCGATCACATAGGCGACGTCGGCCCGCGCGAATTCCGAGTTGATGTCCTCCAGCTCGAAGACCTCGTCATAGGGCACGTTCGCCTCGGCCAGCAGCACGTTCATGTGGCCCGGCATGCGGCCGGCGACGGGGTGGATCGCGTATTTCACGTCCACGCCATGCGCCTTCAGCTTGTCGCCCATCTCGCGGAGCGCATGCTGCGCCTGCGCCACCGCCATGCCGTAGCCCGGCACGATGATGACGGAGCCGGCGTTCTGCATGATGAAGGCGGCGTCGTCCGCCGAGCCCTTCTTGAAGGGCTTCTGCTCGCCGCCGCCCGAAGCCGCCGTCGCATCCTCGCCGCCGAAGCCGCCGAGGATGACGGAGATGAAGCTCCGGTTCATGCCCTTGCACATGATGTAGCTGAGGATCGCGCCGGAGGAGCCGACGAGCGCCCCGGTTATGATCAGCGCCATGTTGCCGAGCGTGAAGCCGATGCCCGCCGCCGCCCAGCCCGAATAGGAGTTGAGCATCGAGACGACCACCGGCATGTCAGCCCCGCCGATCGGGATGATGAGCGTCACGCCGAGGATCAGCGCCACGATGGTGATGAGCCAGAAGAGCGTGGTGGACTGCGTGGTGACGAGCAGGATCACCATCACGACGAGCGCGCCGCCAAGGAGGATGTTGAGGAGATGCCGCTGCGGCAGCATGATCGGCGCGCCAGACATGCGGCCGTCCAGCTTCGCGAAGGCGATCACGGAGCCCGAGAAGGTGATCGCGCCGATGGCGACGCCGAGGCTCATCTCCACGATGGAGGCGGTGTAGATCGCCCCGACCTCGCCGATTCCGTAGGCTTCCGGCGAATAGAACGCGCCCGCCGCCACGAAGACGGCGGCGAGGCCGACGAGAGAGTGAAAGGCCGCGACGAGTTGCGGCATCTTCGTCATCTCGATCCGCTTCGCGATCGTCGCGCCCGCCCCGCCGCCCACGGCGAAGCCGAGGAGGAGGAGCAGGAAGCCGGCGGCGCCGACCGGCGGATAGGCGATCAGCGTCGTGCCGACGGCGATCGCCATGCCGATCATGCCGTAGCGGTTGCCCTGCCGGGATGTCGTCGGGTGGCTGAGGCCCCGGAGCGCGAGGATGAAGAGCACCCCCGCGACGAGGTAGGCGAATGCTGCGAAATTGGCCATCTCCGCCCCCTCAACCCTTCTTCTTGTACATGGCGAGCATGCGTTCGGTGACCATGAAGCCGCCGAAGATGTTCACCGCCGCCATCGCCAGCGCGAGGAAGCCGAAGACCGGCGTCCACCAGGAGGCGAGGCTCGTGTCGACGCCGACGGCGACGAGCGCGCCGACGACGATGACGGAGGAGATCGCGTTCGTCACCGACATGAGCGGCGTATGGAGCGCGGGCGTGACCGACCAGACGACGTAATAGCCGACGAAGCAGGCCAGCACGAAGGCCGAGAGATAGAACACGAAGGGGGAGATGCCGGCGCCGTGCGCGGCGGCTTCCACGACGCCTTCCGGCGCCGTCGTCGCGGCGGTGGCCGCGAGGTCGGCGACCTTCTGGCTCGCCGCGGCGGCGGCCTCGGCCGCTTCTCTCAGGGACGTGAGGACTTCGGACATGGTCTTACCCCTTCGCTGCGACGAGTTGCGGATGCACGACCTCGCCGCCCTTCGTCAGGCGGATCCCCTTCACGAGCTCGTCCTCGTCGTCGAGGGCGAAGGCCTTGTCCTTGAAGAAAGGCGTGAGGAAATTGAGGTGGTTGCGGCTGTAGAGCGCGGAGGCGTCCGCCGTCAGCCGCCCGGGCAGGTTGGCGAAGCCGAGGATCGTCACGCCGTTGTCGGTGACGACATTCTCCGCCAGCTTCGCGCCCTCCACGTTGCCGCCCTGCTCGACCGCGAGGTCGACGATCACGGAGCCGGGCGCCATCGAGGCCACCATCTCCTTCGTCACGAGGATCGGCGCCTTGCGGCCGGGGATCAGCGCGGTGGTGATGACGATGTTCTGCTTGGCGATGTGGCCGGCCACCAGCTCCGCCTGCTGCTTCTTGTAGTCGTCGGACATTTCCTTGGCGTAGCCGCCCGCCGTCTGCGCCTGCGCGAATTCCTCGTTCTTCACGGCGATGAACTTGCCGCCGAGCGAGGCGACCTGCTCTTCCGTCGCCGGGCGCACGTCCGTCGCCGTCACGATGGCGCCGAGCCGGCGCGCCGTGGCGATGGCCTGGAGCCCGGCGACGCCGACGCCCATGATGAACACCTTTGCGGGGGCGACCGTGCCCGCCGCCGTCATCATCTGCGGCATCGCGCGGCCATAGGCGTTCGCCGCCTCCAGCACCGCCTTGTATCCGGCGAGGTTGGCCTGGGAGGAGAGCACGTCCATGGACTGCGCGCGGGTGATGCGCGGCATGAACTCCATGGCGAAGCAGTCCACGCCCTTCTCGGCCAGCGAGCCGAGCATCTCCCGGTCGCCATAGGGCGACATGGTGCAGAAGAGCATCTGCCCCTTGGCGAGGCTCTTCGCCTCCGCCTCGGTCGGCCTCTGGATCTTGAGCACGGCGTCCGCGCCCTTCACCGTGGCGGCGAAGGTCTTGGCGATGGTCGCGCCCGCGGCCTCATAGGCGGCGTCGGGCAGCGAGGCGCCGTCCCCGGCGCCGGCCTGCACCACGACCTCCGCCCCGAGGGCGACGAATTTCTTCACGGTCTCGGGAACCCCGGCGACGCGGGTTTCGTGTTCCCGCGTCTCCTTGGGAATGGCGATCTTCATAAGGTCTCCCCCTCGTCGCCCGCGCTTTTCCGCCGGGCGTGTGGCGATTTAGGTCAGATGCCGACGATGGCCAGAATGATCAGGATCACGACGATGCTCACGGCCAGCCAGACGCCGCTCTTGATGAACCCGGCGAACGTCCGCTTCTGTTCGGAGATGTCCATCTCGCCTTGCCTGTGCTCCGCCATGCCGCTCCTCCATCTCATGGTTCCACGGAGCGGATAGCATAGCCGTTTTTCCGCTGCGACGCATTTCTTCGCCGCAGCGAAACGAAAACGGGCGCCCCGGGAGGGGCGCCCGCGCGGCAGGTCCCTGCTTGGGGGCTCAGGCGGTCTTGCGCCGCCGCCGGGCGGCGAAGACCAGCACGCCGATTCCGGCGGCGAGGAGCGGCGCGGCGGCCGGGAGCGGCACGGCGGCGACGCGCGTGACGCTGATGTCGTCGAGGAAGCCGCCGAGCGTGTCCGCCTTGCCCGTCGCGGCGAAGCTCAGCGTCACCGGCGAGTCGCCGCCCGTGACCGTGAAGAGCGTGGAGACCAGCGTCCAGAGGCCGACCGCCGTGCCCGCCGTCGCGCTCGGCCCAGTCACCGACCCGGCGAGAAGAGAGGCGCTCGCCGCGTTGAAGATCGAATAGGCGATCCCGTTGGTGCCGATGTCGCGCGTCCGCGGGCTGTAATGGAAGTCGAGCTGGTAGACGCCGCTGGCGAGGTTCAGCGTCTGCGCCATGGTCGAGTTGGAGTTCGGCCTCGGATGGCTGTCGAGCTCGACATAGTGAAGCCCGCTATGCGCGTTGATCGAGCCGATGGTCCGGTTGGTCTGCACCTCGATGCCGCTGCCGGCCGTGGTCGTCCAGCCGGGGATCGAGGTGAACACGTCCCAGCTGGCGCCCGGCCCGCTCGCGAGGTTCGAGAGCTGCGCGCCATTCGCGAGGCCGGCGCCGGGCGTGGAGGAGCTCACATCCTCGAAGCTCCCGTTCACGATGACCGCATGGGCCGGCGCCGCGAGCGCGGCGAGCGAGAGGGCGAGGGCGAGAGAGGTCGACTTGAACATGGTTACGCTCCGGTCAGCCCGCGACGGGCCGGGTTGAAACACGCTTGCGCCGCCGGGCGCCGGCGAAGCCGAGCGCCGCGAGGCCGGTGAGGAGGAGGGGCAGGGCGGCGGGAACCGGCACGGCCGAGACCGGCGCGGTCGTTCCGCCGCCGCCCGGCTCGATGGGCCGGTCCTCCGGCCCGAGGTTGACGACCGGCTTCTCATGCGGCGGCCGCATCACGGCGGGCGGCATGAGCGGGTCGAGATCGCCGCCCGGCCTTTCGGCGCCGTCCGTTCCGCCGTCAGGGGCGGGCCGGTTCGCGGCGCCGCCGGGCGATCCGCCGCCAGCCGCTCCGCCGCCCCCGCCGCCGCCGCCGCCGCCGCCCGCGCTCCCGCCCGAGCCGCCCCGCACGATGCTCGCGAGGACCGGCCCGGCGACGGACCCGCCCGCGCCCGCGCCCGCGCCGCCCGATCCGTCGCCGGCGAACGACGCGCCCTTCGGCGTCATGGAGAGAACGATAGCCACCCCGTCGCGCATCCCGCCGAAGGGGTCGCGCAGGGCGTGGCGATGGCCGCCGAGCCATGCGGTCGCCGTCTGCCGCCCGGCCCAGAACGCGCCATAGCAGACCGGCGCGAACGCCCAGTCGGCCGAGCCGACCGCAACGCCCGGCGCCTCGTCGAGGGCGACATGTCGAGACGGAGCGCCGACCGAGGGCGAGCCGAGCTCGACCGTCGCGACGACGACAGGAATTGCTGCAAGCGCAGCGGCGAGCAGGCAGCCCGCTACGCGGCGCGACTTGTCACGGTTCCACATCCACCCACACTCACAAACCCCACAACCCACGGTTTGTGATGTAGACGAATCCGAAGTCGATTAAAAGAACCGAAGTTTTTCGTTAACCCTCTGCTCTTGGTTGATTCAGCGTGGAATCAATAGCTTGCCGCCAAAGACTCGAAGAGAGGCCGGAAATTTACCTTGATTTCTTCGCAATCGAGGGCGTTTTCGGCAAAAGAAAGGCAGCCGCAACTTCAATGCGTTCGGAGCCCGGGAGCCCGGCAGGGCTCTAGGGAAGCAGCCGGAAGCGCCAGGCGCCGTCCTCGCCGAGGCTCCGCTCCGCCTCGCCCGTCGCCCACATGTGGTTGAGATGCGCCACAGCCTCGACCATGGCGAGGCCGAACTCCCCGTCCCCGATCGGCCGCTTGTAGATGTCGTCGAAGCATTCCACCGCCGTCCTCGGCTGCGCCAGCGCCTTGCGGAGCCGCTTCAGCACGCCGTGATGGTTCTCGATCAGCTGCTCCAGCCGCTTCGGCAGCCCGGTGAAGGGCCGGTTGTGGCCGGGAAGGCAGAGATGCCCCTCCCGCGCATGGGGCTGGAACTTCCGGCAGGACGCCATCCATTCGCCCAGCGGGTCCGCTTCCGGCTCGGTGACGTAGACGCCGACATTGGGGGAGATGCGCGGCAGGATCTGGTCCGCCGAGATGACGATGTCGTCCGTCTCCGACCAGAACGTGGCCTGTTCCGGCGCATGGCCGTCCCCCGTCAGCACGCGCCAGGCGCGCCCGCCCATCTCGATCCTGTCCCCGTCCTTCAGCCGCTTGAAGCCGGGCGGCAGCGGGGCGACGACGCGGGAGAAGTTCATCGGCTCGCGGTTCCGCGCCCATTCGAGCCGCGCCTCGTCCGCCCCGGCGCGGCGCATGTGGAGGAGGGAGGGCTCCGTCGTCCGCTCCTGATGGTCGAGCGTGAGCATCCGCGCGAAGAGCCACGCCGTCCGCGTCGTCCAGAGCCGGGCGCCATGCTCCGCCTGGAACCAGCCGGCGAGGCCGATATGGTCCGGGTGGTGATGCGTGGCGACGACGCGCGTCACCGGCTTCGCCGCCAGCGGCCCGTTCATCAGATCGGCCCAGAGCGCCTTCGTCTTCGAGGTCTGGAAGCCGGTGTCGATCACCGTCCACCCGTCCCCGTCGTCCAGCGCATAGACGTTCACATGGTCGAGCGCCATCGGCAGCGGCAGGCGCAGCCAGAGGATGCGCTCCGCGACCTCGATCGCCCCGCCCGGCTCCGGAATCGCCTCGCCATGCGGATAGGCGAGCCCGGCGGGGAGGCGGCGGCTTTCGTCGAGCGGGGGCGGCGACTCCGCGTCGCTCATGCGCCGAACGCCTCGGCCGGGAGCGCGTAGAGCGGCGCCGCGCCCTCGACGGCGGCTTCAAGCGCGGCCTCCGCCTCCGGCAGGAGCTGCCGCAGGTGGAACACGGCGAGCGGCAGGCGCGCCTCGTCCGCCGCGGCGGCCCGGAGGAGGTAATGGCCGCCGAGGATCAGGCCCCAGGCCCGGAGATAAGGGGTGGCCCCGGCGTTCCGGTCGATCGCCTCGGCGCCGAGCATCCATTCCGTCGCCGCATCGAGCCGCGCCCGCGCCTCGCCGAGCCGGAGGCCGGGCGCCTCGCCCGCCGCCGCACTCTCCGCGATCTCGGCGAGGAGCCCGCGCGCGGCCGCGCCGCCGTCCGAAAGCTTCCGGCCGACCAGATCCATCGCCTGGATGCCGTTCGTCCCCTCGTAGATCATCGTGACGCGCACGTCGCGGGCGTATTGCGCGGCGCCCGTCTCCTCGATGAAGCCCATGCCGCCATGCACCTGCACGCCGATCTGCGCGACCTCGTGCCCGATATCGGTCGAGAAGGCCTTGGCGATGGGCGTCAGGAACGCGCCCCGCGCGGCCCATCCCGCCCGCGCCGCCTCCGGCGCGGCGCGCGCCATGTCGAGGCTGAAGGCGCAGTCGAGGCAGATCGCGCGCGCGGCGGCGGTGAGCGCCTTCATCCGCATCAGCTTCCGGCGGATGTTCGGATGGTCGATGATCGCCCCCGTCCCCTCGACCGGCGTGCGCCCCTGCCTGCGCTCCATCGCGAAGGCGACCGCCTTCTGCGTCGCCGCCTCCGCGACGCCGAGCCCCTCGACGCCGACGCCGAGCCGGGCGTTGTTCATCATGGTGAACATCGCCGCCATGCCGCCGCCCTCCGGCCCGATGAGCCAGGCCGTGGCGCCGTCATACTGCATCACCGCGGTGGGCGAGCCGTGGAGGCCGAGCTTGTGTTCGAGGCTCACGACAGCGAGCGAGTTGCGCCGCCCCGGCCGCCCCTCCTCGTCGGGGATGAATTTCGGCGCGAGGAAGAGCGAGACGCCGCGCGTCCCCGCCGGCGCGCCGGGCAGCCGGGCGAGCACGAGATGGCAGACATTCCTCGCGAAGTCGTTGTCGCCCCAGGAGATGTAGATCTTCTGCCCGGTGATCGCATAGGTCCCGTCGCCGCGCGGCTCCGCCGTGGTGCGGAGCGCGCCTACATCCGATCCCGCCTGCGGCTCCGTCAGGTTCATCGTGCCGGTCCACTCGCCGGAGATGAGCTTCGGCAGGTAGAGCGCCCGGATCGCGTCGCTCGCATGATGCTCCAGCGCCTCGATCTGCCCCTGGCTCATCAGCGGGCAGAGCGAGAGGGAGAGGCAGGCGGAGGCCATCATCTCGTTCACCGCCGTCCCGAAGGTGAGCGGCAGGCCCATGCCGCCATGCTCCGGGTTGGCCGCGATGCCGATCCAGCCGCCCTCCGCGATCGCGGCGAAGCCGTCCGCGAAGCCGGGGGAGGTGCGGACGACGCCGTTCTCGAGCCTTGCGGGGTGAAGGTCCCCCGCCCGCTGGAGCGGCGCGAGCCGCTCCTCCGCCATCCGCGCCGCCTCGCCGAGCACGGCGGCCCGCGTCTCCGCCGTCGCCTCGGCGAAGAGCGGCGTCGCCGCCAGCCGGCCGGCGCCGACGACATGGGTGAGGATGTGCTCGATCTCGCCCAGCGGGGCGCGATAGGTCATGGCCGTCCCTCCTCCCGAACCGCGCCGTCTCGGCGGCGCGCCCCTCGCGCTATCGCCAATCGCCGGGCCGCGCAACCGCGCCGCGGTGGAACCGCCGCTAACCGCGCGTTAAACTGAGTCCGCGAAAGATCGGCGCGCCAGGCGCCGCGCGCCGCATAGGGGAGGGAACCCAGAGCCGATGCCGGTCGGACCGCTTATACCGGGCCGCACGCGGGAGGGTGGAAGGCTGATCGAGGTCGGCGCCGTTTCGGCCTTCATCGCGCTCGTCGTCATCTGGCTGATCGCGCTTCTGCACGATGCCGGCCGCGCGCGCGACGTCGCTCCGCTCGTCTCCGCTTTCCTCGTCCTTGGGCTCGCGTCCGTCGTGGCGGCGCGCCTGCGGAGGCCGGCCTCGCTCGTCGTCGTGCTTCTGACCGCGGCGAGCTATGGCGTGATCGGAGTCGTTTCGGCAGGGATGGGGGGGCTCGCCTACCACGCGGCGCCGCTCCTCGCGCTTGTTCCCGTCGTCGCCGCCTCGTTCTCGACGGAGCGCGCGACGGCCTTGAGCGCCGCGGTCGGCCTCCTCGTCGTCCTTGCGGTCGGGGCCGCGGGGGACGGCGTCGATCCGGCCTATGCGGCGGCGCCCACGACCCTCGCTTCTCCCCAGCTCGTCTGGCTCGGCGCGAGCCTCGTCACGCTCGCCATGTACGGGATCGCCAGCCTCTTTAATCTCTACGGGCGGGAGCGTCTTCACCGCCGGTTGACCCTGGCGATCGCCCGGGCGGAAGAGGCGGGCCTCGCCCGGTCACGCTTCCTCGCGACGATCAGCCATGAATTGCGGACGCCGCTGAACGGCGTCTTCGGTTTCGCGGAACTTCTGAGCCTTGATCCGGACCCGAAGGTCCGCGAACTGGCCGAGGAGACGCGCCGCAGGGGGCGGCGGCTAACCCGGCTGGTCGAGCGCGCGCTCGAAGCCACGGCGACGCGGGTGGAAGCGCTGCCCGACGAAGGCGCCGCCGAGGAGCGGGAGGCGGCGCTGCCCGAGGTCGTCGCCGGGCCGCGGCTTGTGAACTTCATCTCCCGCGTTTTTAATCTCTTCTACTTCGCCGTTTTCAGCCTCGTTGTCCTGCAAGACTGGCGCGTGGGCGGCACGGCCTTCCTTTTCGCTCTGCCGTTCACCGCGCTCGTCGTCGGCTCCATGTTCATGGCGGGGGTCGCAGGCCGCCAGCGGCTGCGGGTCTGGATGTTTGCTGGCGGCGCCGCGGGCGCCGTCGTCATCGGCGCTTCCCTCATGGGCGGCCTCGCCTACTATACGATCGCCGGGCTATTCATCATCCCGATGGTCATCGCCTCGCTGGGGCGGATACGGGACACGGCGGCCTCCATTCTGGTCGTTGCGCTCTGCCTGCTCGCGATCCACGGCCTGAGCGCGACGCCGGACGGCCTCTTCGCCCTGAAGCCGTCGCAGACCCTCGACGCCGGATTGCTCTGGACGCTTTCCTCGCTCGCCATGATCGCCGGGTTCGGCTTCGTCGCCTTCATGAACGTCTATTCGCGCCGCCAGCGGACGCGGCGGCTTCACCGCGCGCTCCAGCTCGCCGAGGCGGCGCGGGACGCGAAGGCCGCGCTGCTCGACGAGGTGAGCGCGGACCTCGCCGCGGAGACGGCTGCGCTCTGCTCAGCCTTGACCCGGGCGGGGGCTTCCGGCGCAGCCGATCCGCGAAGCGAGGCGACGCTGCGCCAGCTCGCAGCCTCCGCCTCCGCCTTCGCCGCGCTCGTCGGCTCGATGCGGGACTTTGCGGAGATCGGCCGCGCCGGTGCCCTCTCCGCGCCCTTCGTGCCGACGGAGATCGCGGAGGCCGCCGCCGACGCCGCGGGCGCGACCGGCCGGGAGATACGGCGGGAGATTGTCCAGGGCGCCGCCCTCCCGCGCTGCGGCGATGCGGAGCGCATCCGCCGGATTCTCGCCTGCCTGCTCGACAACGCCGCGAAATTTGCGCCCTCCGGCGCGATCGTCCTCTCCGTCGCCGATTCGCCGGAGGGCGGCCTCCTCTTCAGCGTCGCGGACGAAGGGCCCGGCGTGCCGGAGGCTGATCGCGAGCGCATCTTCGAGCCGTTCCTCCAGCTCGACCAGACGGAGCGGCGCGCGGTCGGCGGCGCCGGGCTCGGGCTCGCCCTGGCGCGGGAGAATGCGCGGCGGATGGGCGGCGATGTCCTGTATCGCGCCGGAAAGGGCGGCGGCTCGATCTTCCTGCTCTGGCTGCCGGACCTGCCGCTGACCGGGGCCGCGGAGCCCGAGCGCCAGGCCGCTTGAAGCCCCCGCGCCGCGCGCCTAACGCTGTCGCATGGCGTCTCCCTCCCCGCGGCTGCTGATTCCCGCGCTCTCCTTCGCGAACTTCACCATCGGCGTCGGCGCCTTCATGGTGATCGGCGTGCTGGCGCCCGTCGCCGCTGAACTCCGCATGTCGGAGGCCGAGGCGGGGCTGGTGATGACCGTCTACGCCGTCGCCTACGCCATCGGCTCGCCGCTCCTCGTCGCGCTGACGGGGGGCCTGCGGCGGCGGGACCTTCTCGCCGGCGCGCTCCTTCTCTTCGCCGTCGCGGCGGTGGTGATCGCGCTGGCGGAGAGCGCGGGCGTCCTCCTCTTCGGGCGGGCGCTCGCCGCGCTCGGGGCCGGGATCGTCTCCCCCGTCATCGCCGCCGTCGCCGCCGCCTCCGTCGCGCCGGAGGCGCGGGGCCGGGCGCTCGCCGCGGCCTTCTTCGGCTTCACGCTGGCGCAGGTGATGGGCATCCCCCTCGGCGCCTGGGTCGGCTACACCTTCGGCTGGCGCGTGGATTTCTGGGCCGTCGCCGCGCTCTCGCTCCTCGCCGCGGCGGGGGCGATGCGCTTCGTGCCCGCGAACGTCTCGGCGGAGCCGGGCCGCCTCTCCGCCCTCTTCGCGACGCTGATGGACCGGCGGGCGATGCTCGCCCTCTCCTTCACCCCGCTTTTCGTCGGCGCCGCCTATGTCTTCTACACCTTCGCGACGCCGATCCTGGAGACGCGGATGGGCATGGGGCGGGAGGGGGTGAGCCTCTTCCTCTTCGTCACCGGCGCGGGCGCGGTCGCCGGCAACCTGATCTCTGGCCGGCTGGCGGACCGGATCGGGCCGGCATGGACCCTCGGCGCGCTCTCCGTCGTCACCATACTCGTGACGCCGATCTTCTCCCTTCTCCCGGTCCCGCCCCTCCTCCTCTACGGCGCGACCTTCCTCTGGTCGGTCTTCGGCTGGGGCTTCTTCGCCGTGCAGCAGAACCGCCTGATCGCCGCGGTCCCGGAGCGGGCGACCGTCGTCCTCTCGCTCAACTCCGCGCTTCTCTATCTCGGCGTCTCGCTCGGCTCCGCCGCCGGCTCCGGCCTCGCGGCGGGCTTCGGGCTCGATGCGCTCGGCTGGGGCGCCGCTGCGGTCGCGGCGGCGGCGCTCCTGAACCTCGTTCTCGTCGAGCGGGCGCTCCGCCGCCGCTGACCGCGTCTCGCCATCGCCGCCGCTTGGCGCTATGTGCGGGGCATGGACAAGGGGGCGGAGAGCACGCGGGTTCTGGGGCCGGGCGACGCTGTGGAGGCGGCGGCGCTGCTCCGCGCCGGCCGCCTCGTCGCCTTCCCGACCGAAACCGTCTACGGCCTCGGGGGGGATGGCGCCTCCGACGAAGCGGTCGCCGCGATCTTCGCCGCCAAGGGCCGCCCCTCCTTCAACCCGCTGATCCTCCACGTCGCGGACGAAGAGGCCGCCGCGCGCCTCGCCCATCTGCCGGAAGGCGCGCGCCGCCTCGCCGCCCGGTTCTGGCCCGGCCCGCTGACCCTCGTCGCCCCGGCGCGCGCCGGCGCGCCTGTCTCCCTCCTCGCGCGTGCGGGGCTGGAGACGGTGGCGCTCCGCGTCCCCGCCCACCCGGTCGCCCAGGCCCTGCTCCGCGCCTTCGGCGGCCCCCTCGCCGCGCCCTCCGCCAACCCTTCGGGACGGATCAGCCCGACGACCGCCGCCCATGTCCTCGCCGGCCTCTCCGGGCGGATCGCCGCCGTGATCGACGGCGGCGCCTGCCCGGTCGGCCTCGAAAGCGCGGTGGTCGGCTTCGACGATGCGGGCGCCGCGCGGCTTCTCCGCCCCGGCGGGCTCCCGGCGGAGGAGATCGAGGCCGCGCTCGCCGCCCCGCTCCTCCCGGCGGGGGAGGGGATCAGCGCGCCGGGGCAGCTTCTCAGCCACTACGCCCCGCGCGCCGCGCTCCGGCTCGCCGCCGCCTCGCCCGCGCCGGGGGAGGCGCTGCTCGGCTTCGGCGGCGCGGCGGGCGCCGCGCTCGACCTTTCGCCCGCAGGCGACCTGCAGGAAGCGGCGGCGAACCTCTTCGCCATGCTCCACGCGCTCGACGCGCGGGGCGGCCCCATCGCCGTCTCCCCCATCCCCGAACGCGGCCTCGGCCGCGCGATCAACGACCGCCTCCGCCGCGCCGCCGCGCCGCGGGAAAGGAGCCCGGCATGAGCCTGAACCCCGCCTCCGCCGCGCTGCTGGACGGCCTCCGCGAGCTTCTCGGCCCCAATGGCGCGAAGACGCCGGAGGACGAGCCCGGCCTCTTCCGCGAGGATCGGGACCGTTATCGCGGCCACGGCGCCTTCGTCGCGCGCCCCGCCTCCACCGCGGAAGTCGCGGAAGTCGTGCGCCGCTGCGCCGCGGCGCGGACCCCGCTCATCCCCGTCTCCGGCGGCACCGGCCTCGTCGGCGGCCATGTGACGACGGCGGAGCCCGCGCCCGTCCTCCTCTCGCTCCAGCGCATGAACCGCATCCGCGCGGTGGACGCGGCGGACAATGCGCTGATCGCGGAGGCGGGCGTCATCCTGAAGGACGTGCAGGACGCCGCGGCCTCGGTGGACCGTCTCTTCCCCCTCTCCCTCGCCTCCGAAGGCTCCTGCCGGATCGGCGGGAACCTCTCCTCCAATGCCGGCGGGGTGAACACGCTCCGCTACGGCAACGCGCGCGACCTCTGCCTCGGGGTGGAGGCCGTGCTGCCGGACGGAACCGTCTTCAACGGGCTGAAGCGGTTGCGGAAGGACAATATGGGCTATGACCTCCGCCATCTCCTGATCGGCGCGGAGGGGACGCTCGGGATCATCACCGCCGCGGCGCTGAAGCTCTTTCCCCGCCCGGCGGAGACGGCGACCGCCTGGCTCGCCGTGCCGAGCCCACAGGCGGCGGTGGACCTCCTCCACTTCCTCCGCCCCCGCGTCGGAGACGTGATATCCGCCTTCGAACTGATCGACGTGGTGGGCTTCGATTTCCTCGCCGAGACCGGAATGCCGAAGCCCGCGCCGCTCGACCCGATGCCGAAATGGTCCGTCCTCGTCGAATGCGGCGGGCGCGCGGGCGTGGGCGAGGCGCTCGAATCCGCGCTCGAAGCGGCCTTCGAGGCCGGGCTGGCGACGGACGGCGCCGTCGCGCAATCCGCCCAGCAAAGGGACGCGCTCTGGACGATCCGGGAGACGATCCCGCTCGCCAACCGCGCGGTCGGCGCGCTCTCGAACCATGACATCTCGGTGCCCGTGGCCCGCCTGCCCGAGTTCATCGAAAAGGCGACGTCTGCGCTGAACCGGCTCGATCCCGCGCTCCGCATCAACTGCTTCGGCCATGTCGGGGACGGGAACCTGCACTACAACGTCTATCCGCCCAGAGGCCGCGACAAGGCGGAGATGGGCAACCGGCGGGAGGAGGTGAAGCGCCTCGTCCACGACCTCGTGCACGAGACCGAGGGCTCGGTCGGCGCGGAGCACGGCGTCGGCCGCGCCAAGGTGGAGGATCTCGAACGCTACGGCGATGCGGGCCTCCTCGCCGCGATGCGCGCGCTCAAGGCCGCGCTCGACCCGGCGGGGATCATGAACCCGGGCGCCGTCCTCCGCTGATCACGCCGCCAGCCGGTCGCGCGCGGCGGCCGCGGCCGCGGCGAGCGGCGAGCGGCGGTCGAGCTTGGTGAGCGCGGCGGCGTAGGCCGCCCGCGCCGCCGCCTGCAGCCGGCGCAGCGTCTCCGGCGGCCCGCCCGCCTTCGCCTCCGCCTCCAGCGCCCGCCCGAGCGCGAGCTGAAGGTCGACCCATCGCGGCGCGCCCGCCGCCTCCCCCTGAAGCGCCTTGCGGCAGAGCGCCGCCGCCTCCGAGGCGGCGCGCGCCGCGCTCGGCCCGGCGGAAAAGCGCGCCTCTGCGGTCAGCGCGCCGACGAGGGTGAAATGCGCCGCGGCCCAGGCCTCCGGCTCCCGCTCCCGCGACCGCGCGGCGAGGGCGGCGCGGGCCGAGGCGGCGGCCTCCGCCGCAAGCCCCGCCGCCTGCTCCTTCGGCGCGAACTCCGCCAGCTCCGCCAGCGCCCGGGCGAGGTTGCAGCGGATCGCCGCGCGGCGATGCTCTTCCGCGCCGTCCTCCTTGCCGAGCGCGTCGAGCGCGTCGCGATAGGCGGCGACGGCCTTCACGAGCATCCCGGCGCCCCCGCCCGACGCCGCCTGCGCGCGCAGCGTGTTGCCGAGATTGTTGCGCGCCGCGGCCCAGTGCGCCGGCGTCGCCTCCCGGCTGTAGACGCCGAGCGCCGCCTGCTCCGCCTGTTCCGCCTCCTGCAGCATCCGCGCCCGCGCCGGCCCCGGCGTCGCCATCGCCGCCGCGCCGAGGGCGAGGCCAAGCTGCGCCTGCGCCTGCGCCCAGTCCGCCGGCTTCGACCGCCGCGCGCGGGCCGAGAGCGCGGCGCGGTAGGCGGCGGCCGCCTCCACATGCAGCGCCGCCGCCTCCTTCCCGCGCTTCCGCCGCGCGAGATTGCCGAGCGCCGTGGCGAGGTTGCTGTTCGTCGTCGCCCGCCGCCCGGGATGCGCCCGCTCGGTGAAGACTTCGAGCGCGGCGCGATAGAGCGAGACGGCCTCCTCCAGCAGCGCCACGCTCGCCTCGTGCGGATGCATGATCGCGAGGTCGTGCAGCGCGTTGGCGAGGTTGTTGCGCGTCGTCGCCCATTTCTCGGGCCGCCGGTTCTTTCGCCAGTAGTCGAGATTGCGGCGGAGGAAGGGCCCGGCGGCGGCGATGGCGTCGGCCCCGAAGAGCCGCCCGTGCCGGTGCAGGGCGGCGGCGAAGGCTTGCCGGAGGTCCGCCGCCGCATCGGGAACGAAGGGATCGAGGAAGCCCGCGGCGGATTCGGCGAGCGTCGCGGCGAGCCCCGGCGCCCCGGACATGAGCGCGACCTCCCCCCGCTCGCGCCGCAATTCGATCCGCGCCGGCCCGCGGCCGACTTCCGCCTCGGCGGCGGAGAGGCGGGCCTCCGCCTCCGCGAAATCGCCCCGGTCGATCGCAGCCTGCGCCGCAGTCGCGAAGGGCTGGACGTCCGGCCGGTTCCGGACGATCCCGGCGAGGCGCGCGCGGGAGGCGCGCCATTCCAGCGTCTTGAGGCGGATGGCGGCATCCCGCAGGTCCCGCTCGCGGGAGTCGAGCGTCCTGAGCGACGCCTCCAGCATCTGCCGCAGGGGGGCCGCGCCGGGCGGCTCCGTCTCCGCCCCCGGCAGGTCGGAGGGCGCAAGGCCGAGCGCATGGCGGATCGCCTCGACGACCCGCGGCGCCGGTGAGGAAACGAGCCCGTCCTCGATCTCCGCGACCCGCCGCGCGGCGCCCGGGCCGCCGAAGGCCATCGCCGCCAGTTCGGGCCGGGAGAGGCCGCGCTCGCGTCGTCGGGCCTTCACAAGATCGCCGAACTCGCGACCGAATCCTTGAGGATGCCGCATCGAAGCCCCCACACACGCACACACACGAACACAAATGCGAATCTCTCACGATCCGCCTGTTTGGCCAGCGAAAACCGCTTCGGATTCGCCTCGAATGCCGCGGGCGTCAGGCCCGGCGGGCGAGCCGCTCCGCCAGCCGCCCGCGCGGCGCGGGCAGGTCGCCGGCGCCGACCCAGCGTTCAAGGAAGAAGCCGCTGAGCGCGAGCCCCTCCGCAAGCCCGCCCCCGTTCGCGTCCCCGGCCGCGCCGCCGAGAAAGCCCGGCAGCGGCAGGAGCCGCCCGCCCCAGGGCTCCGCCGCCGCCCGGCTCACCGCGCGCCCGCTCTTCGGCGAGACATGGGTGAGGTCCTCCCGCGCCCCGGTGACGGCGCAGGCGGAGAGTTCGAGCGGCCAGCCGAGCTCCGAAAGCAGCATCAGCTCCCAGGCGACATAGGCTTCCGGCCAGTCCGGCGCGGCGCCCAGCGAATCCAGAAGCGAAACCGTCGCCGCATGGAGGGCGGGGCAGGGCTCACGCTCCGGCAGGAACGCGGTCAGGAGGGCGGCGACCGACGCCATCGCCGCCAGCGCGTCCCCGTCCGCCATCAGCGCCCCGGCGCGGGAGCGCAGGGGCTCCGCCCGGAACGCGCCGAGATGCTCGCCGAGCCGCGCCCGCCATTCGAGGCTCACATCCGCCCCCGGCTGAAGGAGCGGCGCCATCTTCCGCGAGGCGCCGCCGCGCACGATCCCGGCATGGCGCCCGTGCGCCGCGGTCAGCGCCTCTAGGATCAGCGCATCCTCCCCGTGCCGCCGGGCGGAGAGGATCACGCCTTCGTCGCGCCACTCCAAGCGTCAGGCCCTGGGCCAGAGCACCATCTGCGTGCAGCGGAACTGCGCCATCACGCGGCCCGTAGCCTCCGAGGTCACCACCGCGTCCCAGAGCTGGGTCGACCGGCCAAGATGCAGCGGCTTCGCCCGGACGACGACGCGCCCCTCCTTCGCGGTGGAGAGGAAGCTGGAGGAGAGATCGATCGTGGTGAAGCCGGTCGCGCCCTCGGGGAGCGCCGCGATGGCGCCGAAGCCGCAGGCCGTATCCGCCAGCGTCACCACGACGCCCGCATGGAGATAGCCGTTCGGCGCGAAGAGCGTGCGCCGCACCTCCACCGATCCGATCACCTCCTCCGGCGTCACCTTCTCGAATTTCGCGCCGAGAAGATCGGGGAAGAGGCCCGCGGTGCGGGCGTTCCATTCATCGAGCGTGTTCGGCTTGTCGAGCGCCATGGGAGCCTCCCGTTTTCGGGGAAGGATGCGCCGCGCGCGCCCGTCAGTCGAGCCCTTCCTCGCCGAGGAGGGTCCGGCCCTTCGGATCCTCGATCTCGACAATCCAGAGATCGGGGTCGAAACGGCGCTGCCGGGCGAGCGCCGCCTCCGCCTCGGCCTCCTCCGCCGCCTCGACGAGCGGGGACCAGACGCGCTCCCCCTCCGCCCCGTAGGCGCGCACGAAGACGGAGGCGCGCCCGTCCATCGTCGCGACCTTCACCGCCACCGCGCCGGCGGTCGGGTCGCCCTTCGCGGCGAGATAGGCGGGGATGGCGGCGAAGCGGAGCCGCGCGAGATAGGCGGAGACCCAGAGATCGGTGGTGAGCCGGGCGGTCATCGTTCGAAAGACGGGGGGTTTGAGCGAGTTCTTCGCCCGCGCCTTCCTGCCTTCGGGATTGCGCAGAACCTGTCCAGAAGCGCCCGGCGGATCAGACCCGCGGCTGATCCGCCCGCGGCCGCCGCCCCCCGGCGGCCGCGTTTCCGCGCCCGCCGCGGCGACCGCGGACTGATCTTCGACGTTCGGGAAGGCTTGGCGCCCCTCGCCCTCCGGCTTGCGCCTCCGGGCGACGGCCTCTGCGGCTTTCCCCCGGAAAGCCGCTGATCGAGGCCGGGACCGACACAATCGGGCGCACACAAAGACGCGGGCGCTTCCCCCCTCCCGCCTTCGGGTTGGGGGAGAGGGGGGAGGGCGGCCCGCCGCCCCGCCCTCATTCCTCCCCGCCCGAGAAATCCAGCCCGATCGCGTCGAACCGCTCCTTCTCGTCGAGCCAGCCGGGCCGGGCCTTCACCTCGAGGAAGAGATGCGCGCGCCGGCCGATCAGCGCCTCGATCTCCTTCCGCGCCTCCTGCCCGACGGTCTTGATCGTCTCGCCCCGCTTGCCGAGCACGATGCCCTTGTGCCCGTCGCGGATCACGTAAATGATCTGGCGGATCTCCGCAGAGCCGTCCTTCCGATCGTCCCAGCTCTCGGTCTCGACCGTGAGCTGGTAGGGCAGCTCCTCATGCAGCCGCAGCGTCAGCTTCTCGCGCGTGATCTCGGCGGCGATCATCCGCGTCGGCAGGTCGGAAATCTCGTCCTCGGGGTAGAGGAACGGCCCCGCCGGCATCTCCGCCGCGAGCCAGAGGCGGAGCGCCTCCACCCCGTGCCCCCGCTCGGCGGAAATCATGAAGGTCGCCGCGAAATCCCGCTTCGCGTTCATTTCCTGCGCGATGTGCAGCAGCGCCGGCGCCTTCACCCGGTCGATCTTGTTGATGACGAGCGCGACCTTCAGCCCCGGCCGCTCCGCCAGCCGGTCGAGGATCGCCTGAACGCCGTCCGTCAGCCCGCGATGCGCCTCGATCAGGAGGCAGATCACGTCCGCGTCGTCCGCCCCGGCCCAGGCGGCGGCGACCATCGCCCGGTCGAGCCTCCGGCGCGGGCGGAAGAGGCCGGGCGTATCGACGAAGACGAGCTGCGCCCGCCCGCCTCCTGAATCCGGGGGCGTGTCCGCCATCGCGATTCCGCGGATGCGCGCCCGCGTCGTCTGCACCTTGTGCGTGACGATGGCGACCTTCGCGCCCACCATCGCGTTGAGCAGGGTGGACTTGCCGGCGTTCGGCTCCCCGATCAGCGCGACGAACCCCGCGCGGGTTTCGGCGACGTCAGCCATCCAGTTCTCCGATCAGCTTCAGCAGCGTCATCGCCGCCTCCTGCTCCGCGGCGCGTTTCGAGCGCGCCTCGGCCCGCGCCTCGGCGCCGGTCTCCAGCCGGGCGACGACGGTGAAGCGCGGCGCATGGTCCGGCCCCGTCCGCCCCTCTTCCTCGTAGCGCGGCGGCCGCATGCCCCGCGCCTGCGCCCATTCCTGCAGCCAGGTCTTGGCGTCGCGCGGGGCCTCGGCCCCTTGCGCCTCGATCCGCGCGCGCCAGTGCCGGGCGATGACGCCGCGCGCCGCCTCCAGCCCGCCGTCGAGATAGACGGCGGCGAGCGCGGCCTCCATCGCGTCGCCGAGGAGGGCGTCGCGCCGCCGCGCCCCTGTCCGCGCCTCGGACTTGCCGAGGCGGAGCGCCCGGTCGAGCCCGATCTCCCGCGCCACCTCGGCGCAGGTCTCCTTGCGCACCAGTTCGTTGAAGCGGGGCGCGAGCTCGCCCTCGTTCGCATCCGGATGCCGCGCGACCAGCGCCTCCGCCACCAGCAGCCCGAGCACCCGGTCCCCGAGGAATTCGAGCCGCTGGTTGTGCGGCCGCGCCGGCGTCGCGGCGGAGGGATGGGTCAGCGCCTCCTCCAGCCGCGCGATATCCGTGAAGGCGTGGCCGAGCCGCGCCGCCGCCTCGCGCGCGTCAGAGGCCAAGGGCGCTCACCGGATGACCGTGAGGAACCGGCTCCACCGCCAGTTCCAGATCTCGTAGAACGGCCCGTCGGAGGAGATCGCGATGATCTCCGCCCGCCCGACGAGGTTCTCGTAAGGAACAAAGCCGACGCCCTGCCGGCTGTCGTTGGAATTGTCCCGGTTGTCGCCCATGAAGAAATACTGGCCCTCGGGCACGGTGAAGACGCGGGTGTTGTCCGTCGCCGCCGAAAGGTTCCCGTCCGCGTTCAGCACGGTGTAGCTCCGGCCGGAAGGCAGCGTCTCCGTCCACGCCTCCTTCGCGCAGACGACCTCGCCGCCGATGGTCGGCTTGTCGATGCAGCGCGTGCGCGACGGGTCGATCGGCTCGATGAAATCGTCCAGCCGCGCTTGCGGGACCTCCTCCTCGTTGAGGAAGAGCTTGCCGCCCCGCATCTGGATGCGGTCCCCCGGCAGGCCGACCAGCCGCTTGATGAAATCCTCGTTGGTCCGCGGATGCTTGAAGACGATCACGTCCCCCCGCTCCGGCTCCGAGGCGAAGATGCGCCCGTCGAACGGCCCGAGCGACCAGGGGAAGGAATGCTTCGAATAGCCGTAGGAATATTTCGAGATGAAGAGGTAATCGCCGATCAGCAGCGTGGACTTCATCGAACCGGAGGGAATCCAGAACGGCTGGAACAGGAAGGTGCGGAAGACGAGCGCGATGGCGATCGCCCAGACGATGGTCCGGATCGTCTCGCCGATCCCTTCCTTCTGCTTGCCGCCTCGCGTCCTGGCCATGCGCGTCTCCCGATCAGGCCGCCGCTTGTGCGTCCGGCCCCCGCCGCTGTCAAGGCGACGGGGCGCGCGGCCGGGCCTCGATCACGACGAAGGCCTGGGCGTAGGGGTGGTCGTCCGTGATCGTGACATGGATCTCCGCCACATGGCCCGCAGGGATCATCGCGGCGAGCCGTTCCGCCGCCCCGCCGGTCAGATGCATGGTCGGCTGGCCGGAGGGGAGGTTCACCACCCCCATCTCCGCCCAGGCGACGCCCATGCGGAGCCCGGTGCCGAGCGCCTTGGAACAGGCCTCCTTCGCCGCCCAGCGCTTGGCGTAGCTCGCCGCCCGCTCCTTCCGCCGGTCGGATTTCTGGCGCTCGATCTCGGTGAAGACGCGCATGACGAACCGCTCCCCGAACCGGTTGAGCGTGTTCTCGATCCGGCGGATGTCTGCGAGGTCGGAGCCTATGCCGATGATCATGGCGCCTCCGGCCTCCATGTCAGCAGCCGGAGCCCGGCGAGGCCGAAGAGCGCCGCCGTCGCCGCCTCGATCCCCCGCCTTGCGCGGGCGTAGAGCCGCCGGGCGGGCGGCGCCGCGAAGGCGAGCGAATAGCCGAGATAGATGAGGAGGCCGATGGCGGAGCAAACGGCCCAGATCGCCCAGATCTGCGCCCCCGTCGTCTCCGGCCCGAGGCCGAGCGCGATCACCGCCGCCCAGGCGAGGATCGCCTTGGGGTTCATCGCGTTGAGGAGCGCGCCCCGCGCGAAATGGCGGCGCGCAGCGGCGGGCGCCGGCGCCCCGCCCGGCCGCATCGCGCTCCGCGCCGCGCCGAAGGCGAGCCAGAGGAGAAAGAGCCCGCCGCCGATCTTCAGCACGGTGAGCGCCGCCGCGCTGGCGAGAAGCAGCGGCCCGAGCCCCGCGGCGACGAGCGCGCCCCAGAGCGCGAGGACGAGCGCGAGCCCGAGCGAGAACCGCGCCGCGGCCCCCGCCCCCTGCGCCATGGCGGTCGCCGCGACGCCGAGCGTCGCCGGCCCGGGCGCCCCGCAGGCGACGGCGAAGGCGATGGCGGGGGCGAGGAGGAAGGCGAGGTCGGTCATCGGGCGCTCCGGCGCTGTCCGTTCCGCTGCGCAGGCGGCTGAAGCAGCGCCACGGCCTCGATCAGCAGGTCTCCAGTGGAGACCTGCAGAGGCCGTTCGGCCGGAGGCGCAAGCCGGAGGCCGAGGGGCGCCGAGCTTGCCCGAACAGCTCCAAATCGGAGCGCGGCCGCTGCGGTGGCCGCGGAATCGCGGCCGCCGGGGTCGAGCGTATACGCCCGACGCGGCCGCGGGCCGATTTGACGCGGGTCAAATCGGCCGGGCGCATGTCGCAGCCGTTCCGCGGAGTCCGGCCGGGTGGCCCTATGGTTCCGGCCCCAAGGTGAGGCGCCGCACTCCCCCCTCACGCCGCGCCCGCCCCGAAGGCCTCGCGCCGCGCCCGGTCCATCACCTCCCGCATCCGCCGGATCGCGCTGTCGAGCCCGGAGAAGATCGCCTCGCCGATCAGGAAATGCCCGATGTTCAGCTCCATCACCTCGGGAAAGACGGCGACCTCCGCCGCCGTCTCGTAGGTCAGCCCGTGCCCGGCATGAACCTCGAGGCCGAGCGAATGCCCGAAGGCCGCCATGTCGCGGAGCTTCGCCAGCTCCGCATCCCGCTCCGCAACCCGCCCCTCGGCGTGATAATCGCAATAGGCGCCCGTATGCAGCTCGATCACCGGCGCTCCGATCCGCGCCGCCGCCTCGATCTGCCGCCGGTCCGCCGCGATGAAGATCGAGACGCGGCAGCCCGCCTCCCTGAGCGGCGCGATGAAATGCGCCAGCCGGTTCTCTTCGCGCGCGACTTCGAGCCCGCCCTCCGTCGTCCGCTCCTCGCGCCGCTCCGGCACGATGCAGACGGCGTGGGGCCGGTGGCGGAGCGCGATCTTCTGCATCTCCTCCGTCGCCGCCATCTCGAAGTTCAGCGGAATGGAGATCGCGGCGAGGATCGCCTCGATATCCGCGTCCACGATATGCCGCCGGTCCTCGCGCAGATGCGCGGTGATCCCGTCCGCCCCCGCCGCCTCCGCGATCTTCGCGGCGCGCACCGGGTCCGGCGCGGCGCCGCCGCGGGCGTTCCGGATCGTCGCGACATGGTCGATATTGACGCCGAGGCGCAGGCGGCCGAGGGGTTTGGTCAGCATGGAATTGCTCCTTCCGGTCGGGAGGATAGAGCGTCAACGCGCCGCTTCCAAGCGGAGCCTCACGGCGTAGGCGCTGGCGATATGGGCGCGCGCCGCCGCCTCCGCCGCCGCCTCGTCCCGCGCGGCCACGGCCTCGACGATGGCGCGATGCTCCCGCGCAGAGCTTTCCGCCCGCCCCGGCGCCGCGAAGGTCGTCCCCCCGAGGAGGGAGAGCGAGCGGCGGACGGGCCCCAGCGTCTCGATCAGGTAGCGGTTGTGGCTCGCGCGCTGAAGCTGCCGGTGGAAGCGCTTGTTGGCCTGGGCGAGCGCCCGCGGCTCCGTCAGCGCCTCGTCCGCCTCGATCATCTCGAAGAGGAGCGCGACCTCCGCCGCCGAGGCGCTCCGCGCCGCGAGCCGCGCGGCGAGCCCCTCCATCACCTCGCGCACCGCGTAAAGCTCCCCGAGCTGGTCATAGTCCAGCGTCGCCACCACCGCGCCCTTCCGCGCCTCGTGCGTCACCACGCCCTGGCTTTCGAGCCGCCGCAGCGCCTCCCGCACCGGCGTGCGGCTCACGCCGAACCGCGTCGCGAGATCGGCCTCCAGCAGCCGCGCGCCGGGCGGGAACTCCCCTCCGTCGATGGCCGCGAGAATGCGCTCGTGAAGGTCCTCGCCCGGTTCCTCGTCCGTCGTCATGCGCCCCTCCGTTTTGGCGCGAGCCTCGCCCGGAGACGGCGCGGGCGCAAGGTGGCCTTGGCGCGCGCGAGGCGGTATCAGGGGCCGGAAACGGACAGGCCGGAGACGCGAGGGCGATGAGTTTCTTCCGCAAGCTGAAGGATCGGCTGACCCGATCCTCCACGAAACTCGACGAGGGCGTGGCCGCGCTGGTCGAGGCCGCGCCGGCGCCCGCCCCCACCCCGGAAACCGCCCCCGCGCCCGAACCAGCGAAGCCCGGCCTCGCCGCCCGCCTCGCCGGCGCCGTGACGGGCCGCGGCGCGGAGCCGACGCGGGTGCTGGACGATGCGATGCTCGCCGAGCTGGAGGAGCTGCTGATCGGCGCCGACATGGGGGTGGAGACCTCGCTCCGCGTCGCCGCCGCGATGGCCGAGGGCCGCTTCGGCCGCCGCGTCGGCGCGTCGGAGGTGAAGGCGGCGCTGGCCGCCGAAATCGCCCGCATCCTCGAACCCGTCGCCCGCCCGCTCCGCCTCAAGGGCCTGAAGCCGCAGGTAGTCCTCGTCTGCGGCGTCAACGGCTCGGGCAAGACGACGACGATCGGCAAGCTCGCGAGCCAGCTCCGCGGCGCCGGCAAGAAGGTCGTCATCGCGGCGGGGGACACGTTCCGCGCCGCCGCGGTCGAACAGCTCCAGGTCTGGGGCGAGCGCGCGGGCGTTCCCGTGATGACCGCGCCCGAAGGCGCCGACCCGGCCTCGCTGGCCTTCGACGCGCTTTCCCGCGCCGAGGCGGAGGGCGCCGACATCCTCCTGATTGACACCGCCGGCCGGCTCCAGAACCGCGCCGACCTCATGGCCGAACTGGAAAAGATCGTCCGCGTCCTGAAGAAGAAGGACCCGACCGCGCCGCATGACGCGCTCCTCGTCCTCGACGCGACGACGGGCCAGAACGCCCTCTCCCAGGTCGACATCTTCCGCAAGGTCGCCGGCCTCACCGGCCTCGTGATGACGAAGCTGGACGGAACCGCGAAAGGCGGCGTCCTCGTCGCGCTGGCGGACCGGTTCGGCCTCCCGATCCACGCCATCGGCGTCGGCGAGCAGATCGACGACCTCCAGCCCTTCGACCCGGAGGAATTCGCGAAGGCGCTGACGGGGGTTTGACCCGGCCGCGCCGCGTCGCCCGCAATCCGCGAGCAAACCTCTCCTTAACAATTTCCCTCCAATGACCTCTTGGCCGCATCAGCCGGGGTCGGGATCGCTGTGACAAGAATTCAGATGGCGCAAATGGGGGCGATACTCGCTCTCCTCGCCGCCGGCGGCGGAGTCACTTACCTCACCCATGTCGAGCGCGCCGTCATCCGACATGCGGAATGGCAGTCGGTCGTCTTCGCAGAGGTGGCCGCAGCGCATCTGGAGACGATCCACGATGTCGCCCAGGGCGCCTCGGTGGACGAGGCGACGAGGGAGAGAATCGCGCATCTGATGCAGGTCGGAGATATCTTCCGCTTCAAGCTTTTTGACGAGGTCGGCCGCCTGAACTTCGATACCGAGGATGCGCAAGCGAAGAGCGGCGAACTGGCCAAACACAATGCGGCCGCCCTTTCTGTCGTCACGAGCGGCGTCCCCTTCACTGAGGTCAAGGACGGCGGCGACAAGCCAAACCGGCCGGATTTCTACAGCGAGACCTATCTTCCGCTTTTGAAGAACGGCCGGATCGCAGGCGTTCTTGAGGTCTATTTCGATCAGACCGCGACGCGCGCGGTCGTGATGGCCGACTATCAGGTCTTCGGGTTGATCGTGATGTTCCTCCTCGCGGCGGCCTTCGGGGTTCCTGCGACGGCGCTGGCGATGACGCTTCGCGAGACGCGCAAGCTTCAGGCGAAGGCCGAGGCGGCCAACCAGGCCAAGTCGAATTTCCTCGCGACGATGAGCCACGAGATCCGCACGCCGATGAACGGCGTGATCGGCATGTCGCTCCTCCTGTCCGAGACCGAGCTGACCGAGCGCCAGAAGATGCTCAACGAGGTCGTGATCAAATCCGGCGAGCAATTGCTGGGCGTGATCAACGACATTCTCGACATCTCGAAAGTCGACGCCGGCAAGCTCAATTTCGAAAGCAGGCCCTTCAAGCTGAGCCGCGTCGTGTCGGAGCCTTTGATGATGGTGGCCCGGCTTGCGGAGGAAAAGCGGATAGAGTTGACCGTCCGCGTCCAGCCCGATCTTCCGCGCTACGTGGTCGGCGATCTCGACCGGCTCCGGCAGGTGACCGTCAACCTGATCAACAACGCCGTGAAGTTCACGCCCGCGGGCCATGTCTACGTCAACCTGACCGGCAAGACGCACACGATCGACGGGGTCGAGATGGTCGCCCTCCGGATGGAGGTTCAGGACACCGGGCCCGGCATTCCGCCTGACATGCAGGACCGGATTTTCGAGCGCTTCACGCAGCTGGACGACTCCGCCACCCGGTCGCATGAGGGAACCGGCCTGGGCCTCGCCATCTCGCGCGGCCTGATTCTCCAGATGGGGGGGCGGATCGGCGTCGAGCCGGCGCCCGGCGGCGGCTCGATCTTCTGGATCGAACTGACCCTTCCCGCCGGGGCCGAGGTGGAGGAGAGGCTGACAGTGGCGGCGGACGTGGCCGGCAAGCGCGTGCTGATCGTCGACGACAACGAGGTCAACCGCTTCGTTCTCCGCGAGCTGGTGCAGTCCTGGCGGATGACGGAGAACGCCGCCTCGACGGGCCGCGAGGCCATCGAGATGATCCGCCGTTCGGCTCACGCCGGCCGCCCCTATGACGTCGTGATCCTCGATCAGCACATGCCCGGCCTCGGCGGCGATGACGTCATCGCCGCCGTCCGGGGGGATCCGGCGATGAAGGATGTCGGCATCGTGCTTCTTTCCTCGGTCGATTCGTCGAATGCGGCCCCCGCCGAAATGTCCGCGGACCAGTATCTGCTCAAGCCGGTTGCGGCTTCGGCGCTCTTCGATGCGCTCGCGAACGCCCTCTCGAACAGCAGCCGGCGTATCGCGGAGGCGGCTCCGCCCGCACCGCCCGCACCGGCCGATGCCGCGCCGGTCGCGTCCCGGGCGGCGCCGGAAACCGGCGAGATCGGCGTCGTGCTCCTGGTCGAGGACAATGTCGTCAACCGGCTCGTCGCCAAACAGATGCTCGCGACCTTGCCGCTCAGGGTCATCGAGGCGCATGACGGCGCGGAGGCGGTGGAGGCGGCGACGCTTCATCGCCCCGACATCGTCCTGATGGACGTCTCCATGCCGGTGATGAACGGCTATGACGCCACGCGCCTCATCCGCAAGCGCGAGCGCGAGGACGGCGTCGAGCCGACGCTGATCGTCGGCGTCACGGCCCATGCCATGGCCGGCGACAGGGCGCGTTGCATCGAATCTGGAATGGACGCCTATCTGCCCAAGCCGCTCGATGTGGAGCGGCTGAGAACTCTGGTCAGCTCCCGGCTCGCAGCGGCTTCGGCCGTCTCATAGACGCGCTTCCCGCGGCCCCGCAAACCCGCTAATCCCGGCGGAAGCGGGAGAACGGCCCATGCTGACCGAATGGGTCGCGAGCATCGAGGGGACGGAGACGGCGGGGCTGGTCGCCACCGTCCTCGCCCTCGTCTCCGCGCTCGCCCACGCCTCCTTCGGCGCGCTCCAGAAGACGAAGGGGATGGACCCGTGGCTGATCCGCGGCGCCATCGACATCTGGTATTTCGCCATCGCGCTCCCCATCGCGCTCTTCGTCTTTCCGCTGCCGCCGCTCGAGCTTGCGCCCGTCTTCATCGGCGTCTTCCTGATCCACACCGCCTACAAGCTCCTCCTCGCCGCCGCCTACGCCCGCGGCGCGTTCACGGTCGTCTATCCCGTCGTGCGCGGGGTCAGCCCGCTCGCCACCGTCCTCTTCGCAGGCGTGGTGTTCGGGGAGACGTTCCGGCTCGGGCAATGGGGCGGGGTGCTGCTCCTCTCCCTCTCCATCATGGCGCTCGCCGGCGTGAACCTGATGCGCGTGAAGCTGCAGCGGGACACGCTCGTCAACGCGCTGATCCTCGCCTTCTTCACCGGCCTCTTCACCGCCGGCTACACGACCTATGACGCCTGGGGGATCAGGCTGGCGGAGAACCCGTTCTCCTTCCTCTTCTGGTTCTTCGTGGTGGACGGGGTGTTCTTCCCCGTCCTCTCCTTCATCCTCTGGCGGAAGCGCGGGCCCTCCCGCCCGCCGCTCGGCCCGATGATGAAGCGCGGCTTCGTCGCCGCGCTTGTCGCCTTCGTCAGCTTCGGCTCGGTGATGATGGCGACGCGCCTCGGCGCGGTCGGCGAGGCGGCGGCGCTCAGGGAGACCTCCGTCGTCTTCGCCGCGATCATCGGCTGGGTGTTTCTCAAGGAGGAGGTCGGGCCCGTCCGCGCCCTCCTCATGGCGCTCATCGCCCTCGGCGCCGCGCTCGTGGAGTTCGGGTGAGGAGCGGCGTATGCAGGTGAAGGTCAACGGCGTAAGGCTCTATTTCGACGTGGAGGGGATGGGCCTCGTCCCCGACGGGCCGCGGATGCGGAAGCGGCCGACGCTTCTCCTCCTCCATGGCGGGCCGGGCGCCGACCATTCGATCTACAAGCCCGATTTCGCCGCGCTCGCCGATGTCGCGCAGGTGATCTGGCTCGATCATCGCGGCGCCGGGCGGAGCGAGGCGGGGGACCCTGCGCTCTGGACCCTCGCGCAATGGGGGGAGGATGTTCACGCCTTCTGCGAGACGCTCGGGATCGAGCGGCCCGTCGTCTACGGCGCCTCCTTCGGCGGCTTCGTCGCGCAGGCCTACGCGACGGCGCGGCCCGAACATCCCGCCGGGCTGATCCTCGCCAGCACCGCCGCCCGGTTCGACTTCGCGGCGATGATCGCCGCCTTCGGCCGCATCGGCGGCCCCGGGGCGGAGGAAGCCGCCGCCGGCTACTGGCTCGCCCCGAGCGCGGAAAGCCGCGCACGCTATCACGAAATCTGCCTGCCGCTCTACACCCGCCGCCCCGCCCCGCCCGATTTCTGGGCGCGGATTCCGCAGGGGACGGAGATCTCGCTCCACTTCAACGGCCCCGGGCGGGAGCAGGGCCGCTTCGACTACCGCGAGGCGCTGGCGCGGCTCGCCTGCCCCACGCTCGTCCTCTGCGGGGAGGACGACCCGGTGACCCCGATCCCCTTCAGCGAGGAGATCGCCCGCTGCGCCCCGCCCGCGCTGACCCGGTTCGAGCGGCTGGCCGATTGCGGCCACGGCGTGACGCAGGACCAGCCCGAGCGCGCCTTCGCCCTGATGCGGGACTTCATCCGCCGCTGCGGCGAAGCGGCCTGACCGGCCCGCTTCCCGGCGCGGCTGAATTCCGCTATGCCCCCGGCATGATCGAAAAAGCCATGAACCCCTGGGTGAAGATCGCGCTGGAGATCGGGCCGCTGGCCGTCTTCTTCCTGACCTATCGCGCCTATGCGGAGGAAAGCGTCTCGCTCTTCGGCGCCGAGTATCAGGGGGTGGTCGTGGCGACCATCGCCTTCATCCCGGCGATCCTCCTCTCCCTCGCGATCTCCTGGTCGCTCACGCGGCATCTGCCGCGCATGGCGATGGTCACGGCGGTCGTCGTCGTCGTCTTCGGCGGGCTCACGATCTGGCTCAACGACGCGACCTTCATCAAGATGAAGCCGACCATCGTGAACCTCATCTTCGCCGGCGCCCTGTTCTGGGGCCTGATGCTCGGCCGCTCCTGGCTCAAGTATCTCGCCGGGGAGCTGATCCCGCTGACCGACGAGGGCTGGATGCTCTTCACGAAGCGCTGGGCGCTCTTCTTCCTCTTCATGGCGCTGGTGAACGAGGTGGTCTGGCGCGGCTTTTCCGAAAGCTTCTGGGTGAGCTTCAAGACCTTCGGCAGCCCCGTCCTCACCATCCTCTTCGTGATGACCCAGGCCCCGCTCCTGAAGCGCCACGCGCTCCCCGAGGAGTAGCGCGCGGCGGATTCACGGGATGGAGACCTTTTTCCGGCATCCTCCCGTCATCGGGGATGTCCTGTCCGTCCCGGGCGGAAAGACGCTCCTGATCGCGGGCCGCGGGCTTTGGCGAAATATGTTTGTAATACGCTTGTAATACGTTTGTAATACACGAGCGACGGGTAATTCCCGAACGATATCAGAGCCTTGTGCGGCTACCCCCGGTTTTCGCACATCAGACCCCGAAATCGCGCAACGCGCGCTCCGGTTTTCGCCCGAATCGCGGCGTCCGCGCCGCTCCCCGTCCGCCTTGCGCCTGTTGCGCGCCGTTGCTACCGCCGCGGCGGCAGGAAGTCCTCCACCTTCGGCCCGTCCTCCCTCTCCGCCTGCCGCTCCGCGCGCGGCGGGTCGGGCGGCCGGTCCTCCGGCGGCGTGCCGAAAAGCGCGCGGGAAATCCCGAAAATCTCGTCCGCGACAATCAGGATGACGACGCCCGCGCCGAGGCAGAGCCAGAGATTGGCCTCGACGAAGGCGTAGAGCCCGGCCACAGCCGCCCCCGCCTCAGAGCATCGAGGGCAGGACCTGGTCGGGCGGGCGGTGGCCGTCCGCGAAGGTCTTGATGTTGATGATGACCTTCTCGCCCATCTCGATCCGCCCCTCCTCCGTCGCCGAACCCATATGCGGCAGGAGGACGACGTTCTTCTGCGCCATCAGCTTCGGGTTCACCGCCGGCTCATGCTCGAAGACGTCGAGCCCGGCCCCGGCGAGCTCGCCCCGGACCAGCATCCGCGTCAGCGCGTTCTCGTCCACGATCTCGCCCCGCGCGGTGTTGACGATATAGGCCGTGGGCTTCAGCAGCTTGAGCCGCCGCGCGTTCAGGAGGTGATAGGTCGCCGGCGTGTGCGGGCAGTTGACGCTCACCACGTCCATCCGCGCAAGCATCTGGTCGAGGCTGTCCCAGTAGGTCGCCTCCAGCGCCGCCTCCGCGTCTGCATGGAGGCGGCGGCGGTTGTGATAATGGATCTGCATCCCGAAGGCCCGCGCGCGCCGCGCCACCGCCTGCCCGATCCGGCCCATGCCGAGGATGCCGAGCCGCTTGCCCGTCACCCGCCGCCCCATCAGCGCGGTGGGGGACCATCCGGCCCAGTCGCCGGACTGGATCAGCGCCGCCCCCTCCATGATCCGCCGCGGCACGGCGAGGATCAGCGTCATCGTCATGTCCGCCGTATCGTCCGTCAGCACGCCGGGCGTGTTGGTGACGAGGATGCCGCGCCCCCGCGCCGTCTCCACGTCGATATGGTCGAAACCGGCGCCGTAATTGGCGATGAGCTTCAGCCGCTCCCCCGCGCGGGCGAGGAGCTTGCCGTCGATCTCGTCCGTCACGGTGGGGACGAGCACATCCGCCGTCGCGATCGCCTCGGAGAGCGCCTCCGCGTCCATCGGCGCGTCGGTCATGTTCAGCGTCACGTCGAAGAGCTCGCGCAGCCGCGTCTCCACCGGCTCGGGCAGGCGGCGGGTGACGACGACCTTGAGACGCGTGGGCATGGGCGGGCCTTCCGGTTGCGACAGGAACAGAAAGCCGTGATAGGATATGGCAAACAAGACCACAAGAAACCGATCCCCGAGGCGGGCAGAGCATGAAACGGATGAAGGGCGCATTCCTCGCGGCGGCGCTGGCGCTGGCGCAACCGGCGACGGCGGAGACTCTGGGGCCGGAGACGAACCTGCCGCTGCCGCGCTTCGTGAGCCTGAAGGCGGAAACCGTCAACGTGCGGCGCGGGCCGGGCATCGGCCACCGGGTGGACTGGGTGTTCCAGCGCCGCGGCATGCCGCTCGAGATCGTGGCCGAGCACGGGCACTGGCGCCGGGTGCGGGATGTGGACGACGCCGGCGGCTGGGTCCATCACGCCATGCTGCGGGGCGACCGTTCCGCGGTCGTCACCGCCCCCCGCGCCGCGCTTCGCGCCGAGCCGGACCGGGAGGCGCCGCTCGCCGCGCTGGCCGAGGCGGGGGTGATCCTCTCCCTCTCCGCCTGCACGCCGGACTGGTGCGAGGCGGACGTCAAGGGCGCCCACGGCTGGGTTCTCAAGACCGAGATCTGGGGCGCGGCGGCGGGCGACGTGTTCGATTGAAACATTCGTGCGCCTGGCCCGGCTTTGTGGACCCGGCCGGGCAGAAACGACGCGCTCCCGCTCGCCCCCTGGCCCGGGCGACCAGCCCGGGCCGCGGCCTCCCTCCCCCCAAGGGAGGCCGCATAGCAACGTCGCAAGAGGCGCAACCGTCAGAGTTCCTGACGCCATAAACCGCTTCGACCAATCGCTCCGAGGCGGCCCCCCGAGGGAGCCCGCGACCCTCCGCGCTCCGTTCGAGCGTCGGCCGACCTCGCGCCGCGCGTGATAAACCCGTCAGATCACCGCACCACCAGCTTCACCTTGCGTCCCGCCCGCAGCCCCTCCCGCGGGCCGAGCCCGTTCAGCACCCGGAACCGCGCCTCCTGATTGTCCGCGAGGGCCATGCGCCGGGCGAGGCTCGCCGGCGTGTCCCCCGCCCTCACGTCGTGGATCGCGATGCGGAGCGGCTTCAGCGCCGCCGCCTCGCGCTGGGAGAGCTTGGCGAAGCTCGCCGCCGCCTGGTCCATCACGAGGCCGAGCCGGTCCTGCCCCTGCGGCTGCACGCCCATGAAGCGCCAGATCCTGTCCCCGTCCCGGATCGCCGTGAGCCGGAGGATGCGGACGCCCTGCTGCGTCTCCGCGGGGAGCAGCGCGGAGGCCGCCTCCAGCCCGCCGATCCGCCCCCGCTGGACGTTCTGGAGCTGCCCCGTCCGCGTCTGCCGGGCGATGCCGGGGGCCCAGGTGCGGGCGATGTAGCCCGCCGCGTCCTGCCCCTGCCGGTCGTCGCCGGAGAAGACGATCCCGGCCCCGTTCGGCCCCGCCATGGTGATCTGCGCCGCCGAGTTCTGGATGCGGAAGCCCTCGGGCGCCGTGAAGGTGAAGCGCAGCTCCGGATGGCTGAAGCGCCGCCCCTCGACGAAGCCCTGCGCCGGGCTGTCGCCATAGATCATCCCGTCGATCGCGGCGTAGAAGCGCGGGCGGTTGCGCCGCCCGTCATCCGCGGCGCCGGAGACGCCGGCCGCCGCCATCGCCTCCCGCACCCGCTCCGCCGTGGCCGGATGGGTGGAGAAGAAATCGACCCGGTTGGGGTTGTAGGCCCCGCCCGCGAGCCGCGCCTGCAGCGTCGTCTCCGCCTGCATGTTGGCGAGGAAATCCGCCTGCGCCAGCGGGTCGTAGCCCGCCCGCGCGATATAGCGGACGCCGAGCTTGTCCGCCTCGAACTCCTGGGAGCGGGAATAGGAGGCGACATAGCCCTGGCCGATGGTCGAGCCGAGCTGCCCGATGGCGTTCAGCGCGTCGCCCGAAAGGCCCGCGACGGCGCCGAGGATCGTCGCGCCGAGGATGCCGATCTGCGCGATCCCCGCCCGCTCCTGCCGCTGCACGCCATGCGCCGCCGTGACATGGCCGATCTCGTGCCCGATCACGCCCGCCAGCTCCGCCTCGTCATTCGCCAGCGCGATCAGCCCGCGCGTGACGTAGACATAGCCGCCCGGCAGCGCGAAGGCGTTCACCACCGGGCTGTCGAGCACGGTGAAGGTCCATTTCGCGTCAGGCTGTTCCGAGGCGGCGGCGAGGCGGCGGCCGATCCCGTCCACATAGTCGCGCAGGGCCCGGTCGGAGACCTCGCCGCCGAACTGCGCGAGGATCTGCGGATGCGCCTGGTCGCCCGTCCGCTGCTCGGAGGCGGAGCGGGCGGCGACCGTCCTCGGCTCGTCGGCGGAAGGGCCGCCCGGCGCGGCGCAGCCGGCGATGAAGAGCGCGGCGACGCCGGCTAGGGCGCTTCTGAACAGGGGAAGGCGGCGCATGGGCAAGGCTCCTCTCGTCTCTCGCGCCGCTCCTCGCACGGAAATCGGGCGCGGGCGCGGCGGCTTCGGGGCGAGAGTAGCGAAAGCGCCGGGGCGGGGGAACCGGCGGGCCTAAGCCTTCCGCGCGAGGAAGCCCTCGAACGCCGCCCGCGCCTCGGCCGAGCCGAGCCGCTCCGCGAAGGCCCGGCTCTCCGCAAGGCTCACCGCCTTCACCGCCTCCGGGTCGGGCCGGAGCATCGCCCGCGTCGCCAGCAGCGCCTCACGCGGCTTGGCGGCGAGGCGGCGCGCGGCGGCCAGCGCCGTCTCCATAAGCCGGTCCGCCGGAACGACGCGGTTGACGATCCCCGCCGCCTCCGCCCGGCGCGCGTCGAAGGGCTCGCCGAGCGCCAGCATCTCGAAGGCCCGCGCATGGCCCATCAGCCGCGGCGCGAGGAGGGAGGAGCCGTTCTCCGGCACGAGGCCGAGATCGACGAAGGGCGTCCGGATCGAGGCGCTCTCCGCCGCATAGACGAGGTCGCACTGGAAGAGCGTGGTGGCGCCGACGCCGACGGCGAGCCCCTCCACCGCCGCGATCAGCGGCTTCTTCCCCTCCACCTGCGCCATCAGGAACCGCCCGACGCCGCGCCCGCCGGCCCCGCCTTTCGCCCCACCCTTAGACGCTGCGAGGAAGTCGACGATGTCGTTCCCCGTGGTGAAGTTCCCGCCCGCGCCGGCGAGGAGGACGGCGCCGACCGCCGCGTCCGCCTCCGCCGCCGCCATCCCGTTCGCCAGCGCGTGATACATCGCGTCGGTCAGCGCGTTCTTCTTCTCCGGGCGATTCATCACGAGGAGGGCGACGCCCTCCTTCGTCTCGATGTCGATGGTTCCGCTCATGCGCGCCTCCCTTTTCGCGCGCAGGCTATGGCGGCGCGGGCGCGCCGCCAAGCGCGACGCGGCGTCAGGAGGCCGGCAGCGCGTCCGGGTTGAAGCCGCACCATTCAGCGGCCTTCAGAAAGTTGGCGGTGAAGCCGGAGAGGGACAGCTCGTCATAGAGCGCCGGCTCCCGCCCGGCCCGCAACACGACGAAACCGATGCGTCCGCCGGCGCGAAGCGCCGTCGCCAGTTCCTGCACGAAGCCGGAGGTGAGGGCCGCGGCGCGGAAATAGTCGCCGTACTCGTCGGCGCCGACATAGACCGAAAGCTCGTCGCCGAGCCAGATCGCCTCTCCGTCGATCAGGATCTCGAACCCGTCGTCGAAGTCCAGCGGCTGCGGCTCCGAGCGATACCAGAGCGGATGATAGATCGCCTCCGCGTTGAAGCCGCCCCGATCGAACTCCAGCCGGAACGAGCCCTCCGCATCGCCGCCCGTATGGATCGAGCAGACTTCGCCCCGCATTTCCGCCCGCCAGTCCTTGTGCGCCCAGTCGCGCTCGGCTCCCTCCGCCGAAGCCCAGCCCGCAAGAACGCCCAGAAAGGCCGCCGCTCCGATCATCCGCATGTTCGCGCCTCCATGTTGCGGCTCCAGAAAGCGCATCCGCCTTTAAAGGCGGGTGAATGTCATTGCAGGCGGGGCGGGAGCGTGCCCTCGTACTTGCAGATGATGCCCAGCATCACCTCGTCAGCCCCGCCGCCGATGCTCCAGAGCCGCCCGTCGCGGTAGAACTGGCTGACGATGTTGTCCCGCGTGTATCCCATGCCGCCCCAGTATTGCAGGCAGGAATCGGAAATCTCCCGGCTGAGCCGCCCGCCCTTCAGTTTCGCCATGGAGGCGAGGCGCGTCACGTCCTCCCCGTTCACGTAATCCTCCACCGCGCGCCAGACGAGGGAGCGGAACAGCTCCACCTCCGTCCGGAGCTCGGCGAGGCGGAAATGGATCACCTGGTTCTCGATCAGCTTCTTGCCGAAGGCGTCGCGCTGGCGGCAATACTCCACCGTGGCGTCGATCATCCTGTCGAGGCTCGGCAGCCCGTTCGCCGCGGCCCAGAGCCGCTCCTCCTGGAACTGCATCATCTGCATCCGGAACCCGTCCCCCGGCTTGCCGACAATGTTGCGGCGCGGCACGCGCACGTCGTCGAAGAAGAGCTGCGCCGTGTCGGAGGAATTCATGCCGATCTTGTGGATCTTCTGGCGCGTGATCCCGGGGCTGTCCATCGGCACCATGATCAGCGACTTGGCCTTGTGCGGCGCGGCGTCCGGCTCGGTGTTGACGAGGAGGCAGCACCAGTCGGCCTTCATGCCGTTGGTGATCCACATCTTCTGCCCGTTGATGACGTAGTCGTCGCCGTCGATTCGCGCCCATGTCTTCGTCGCGGCCACGTCCGAGCCCGCGCCCGGCTCCGAGACGCCGATGCAGCCCACCGCGTCGCCCGCGATGGCGGGGCGGAGGAACTCCTTGCGCAACGCTTCGGAGCCGAAGCGGGCGAGGGCGGGGGTGCACATGTCCGTCTGCACGCCGATCGCCATCGGCACGCCGCCGCAATCGATCTTGCCCAGCTCCTCCGCCACCACCATCGCGTAGGAGAAATCGAGCCCGAGCCCGCCATCCTCCTCCGGGTACTTCACGCCGAGGAGGCCGAGATCGCCGAGCTTCTTGAAGACCTCGTGCGAGGGAAACTGCTCCGCCGCCTCCCAGTCCTTCACATGGGGGTTGATCTCCTCCGCCACGAAGCGGGCGACGGTGTCTCGCAGCTGGCGGTGCTCAGCGGTGAACTGCATGGGTCTCCTCCGGTTTTCCGGCGAGACTAGCCGTCCGGCGCGGCGGCGCCACGCCTTTCGCGGGCTGACCTTGCGTCGCCTCTTCCCATTCCGCCCTGCGCCCGTCATTTTCAGGCGCGACAGCCGAAGGGGAGACAAGGATGAGCGTGCAGGATCTCGCGAACGACATGAAGGCCCGCGTCGAGGGCGGGGCGTTCGACGCCTCGATCAAGTTCGATTGCGGCGATGACGGAGTGCTGGTGATCGACCGTCAGTCCGTCTCGACGACGGATCAGGACGCCGATTGCACCGTCGGCGTCTCCCTCGAAGACCTGGAGGCCATCATCGCCGGAGACCTCGATCCCACGGCGGCCTTCATGCAGGGCAAGCTGAAGGTCGAGGGCGACATGGCGGTGGCGATGAAGCTCAGCCAGCTTCTCTAGGCTCCGCAGGCCGGAGGCGCTTCTTCGGGAGAGCGCCTGATCCCGTCGCCAAGGCGCCAGGCCGGATCATCTGCGGCGGGATGGTGGAGCCGAGGGGAATCGAACCCCTGACCTCTTGAATGCCATTCAAGCGCTCTCCCAACTGAGCTACGGCCCCTTGTCGTCTCCGCCCGGATGGGGCCGGGCGGTGCGCGCTTCTCTAGGTCCGCGCGCGCCGCGGCGCAAGCCCGAAATCGGGCGCGCCGCGCCGCGGGCGGCTGTCAGACGTCCTTTTCGTCGAGGTCGACGCCGGAGAACTCGCCGAGGTCGTCGTCGTCCTCCTCGTCGTCGTCGGCGAGCAGCACGTCCTCCTCGATCTCGTCCTCTTCCTCTTCCTCGTCGTCGTCGTCCGCGGCGACAAGGGGATCGGAATCATCATCGTCGTCGGCGGCCACGATCAGCGGCGCCTCGACGATCTCCTCCTCGTCCTCGGCGTCCTCCTCGTCATCCGCCTCGATGACGTCGAGATCCTCCTCGTCCTCGTCGTCCTCGACGACGACCTTCGACGCGGCCGCCTTCGTGACCCGCGACTTGACCGCAAGGGCCATCGCCGGCTCGTAGGTCGCCCCGCATTTCGGGCAGTCCACCGGGTCGCGGTTCAGGTCGTAGAAGCGGGCGCCGCAGGCGCCGCACAGGCGTTTCACGCCCCATTCGTCTTTGGGCATCAGACTTCCCCCGTGGGAACGGTCGATTCGAAAGAAGCGGGGCAATGCCACATGTCCCGGCGGCAGTCAAAAGGAAAGCCGCTGCGGCTGACCCTGCGTCAGGCGCCGCAGATGCGAAATCGCCTTGTGGCGCCGCAAGGCGGTGTCTAGTGTTTCAGTAATGCGACGCGCGCGCATGTGGGGTTGGCGCCGCCTCGCGGGACCGAGGGGACAATATGCTCTATCACGCCTATGAATTCACGCACGCCGCCATCGCGCCGATGCGGCAGGCGGCGAAGCTCTCCATGCGGATGCTGCGGGACCCGCTGAATCCCTTCGCCGAGGCGCTGCCCGCCCGCACATCCGCGGCGATGCTGGAGATGTTCGTCTCCGCCACCAAACGCTACGGCAAGCCGGAATTCGGCATCGAGACGGTGGAGGTGGACGGCGAGCAGATCGCCGTCTTCGAGGAGCCGGTGATCGAGAAGCCGTTCTGCACGCTCCTCCATTTCCGGCGGGACGGCGCCGCGGCGCGGAAGGACCCCGCGGTGCTGATCGTCGCGCCGATGTCCGGCCATTTCGCGACGCTCCTGCGCGGCACCGTGCAGGCGATGCTGAAGGACCATGAGGTCTACATCACCGACTGGATCGACGCGCGCGACGTGCCGCTCTCCGAGGGCCGGTTCGGCCTCGACGACTACATCGACTACGTGCGCGACTTCTGCGCAGCCCTGCACGAGCTCCGGGGGGAGCGGCCGGCGGTCATGGCGGTCTGCCAGCCTGGCGTGCCCGTTCTCGCCGCCGCCGCGGTGATGGCCGAGGACAGGGATCCGCACCGCCCCGCATCCATCGTTCTGATGGGCAGCCCCATCGACACGACGCGCAACCCGACCGAACCCAACGTGCTCGCCACTACGCGGCCTCTCTCCTGGTTCGAGAAGAACGTGATCGTCACCGTGCCGTTCCCCAATCTCGGCTTCATGCGGCGCGTCTATCCGGGATTTCTCCAGCTTTCCGGCTTCATGTCGATGAATCTGGACCGGCATGTCGACGCGCACATGAAGCAGTTCCAGCACCTGATCCAGGGCGACGGGGAGAGCGCGGACGCGCACAACACGTTCTATGACGAATATCTCGCCGTGATGGACATGACGGCCGAGTTCTATCTCGAAACGATCGAGACCGTGTTCCAGAAGCACGCCCTGCCGAAGGGCCGGATGATGTATCGCGGGGCGCGGAAGGTGCGGCCCGAGGCGATCACCGACATCGCGCTGATGACGGTCGAGGGCGAGAAGGACGACATCACCGGCCGCGGCCAGACCGCGGCGGCGCATGTGCTCTGCCCCGATCTGCCGGGCGCGATGAAGTTCCATTGGGAACAGCCCGAGGTCGGCCATTACGGTGTCTTCAACGGCTCGCGCTTCCGCAACTCGATTCGCCCGCGAATCGTGGAGTTTCTCGCGGAGAACCGGGGCGGTGCGCTCGCCGCCCGGCTCGCGCGGGCGGCCAAGACCGCGCCGCTCCGCCTCGTCGCCGACGCGGCGCCGGAGCCTGAGGCCTCCGCCGAGCCCCGGAAGCCCGCGACCCCGCGCAAGCCCCGCGCCCGCCGCAACGAGAGCTGATGCCGGGGGCGCCGCTCCGCATCCGGCTCGACGATCCGGAGACGGAGGTGGAGATCCGTCGCGCCCCGCGCGCGCGGCGCATCACGCTCACCGTGCCGCAGACGGGCGCGCCGCCGCGCCTGACGGCGCCGCCGGGCGCCATGGAGGGCGAGTTGCGGCTCTTCCTTCTCCGCCATTCGGACTGGCTGCGGGAGGCGCTGGCGCGCGCGCCGGCGCCGTCGCCGGTCCGCCCGGGAGCCGCCCTTCCCGTCGGCGGCAGGCTTCTGACGATCGAGGCTGCGCCGGGCCCCCGCCGCGCCCCGCGGATCGAGGGGGATCGCGTGATCCTCCAGGGCAGGGGCGAGGCCGGCCCGCGGCTCGCCGCCTGGCTGAAGGAGCGCGCCCGCGCCGCGCTGCTCCCCGCCGTGGAGGACTGCGCCGCCGCGCTCGGCGCCCGCGCGCGGAGCCTGACGCTCCGCGACCAGAAGGGGCGCTGGGGCTCCTGCACCGGCCGGGGCGATCTCAGCTTCTCGTGGCGGCTCGCGATGGCGCCGCCCTCCGCGCTCGACTATGTCGCGGCGCACGAGGCGGCGCATCTCGTGGAGATGAACCACGGCCCCCGCTTCTGGGCGCTGGTGGAGCGTCTCCGCCCCGGATGGCGGCGGGAGCGGGACTGGCTGAAGCGGGAGGGGCCGGCGCTGCATCGCTACCGGTTCGAGGGGGAGGGGGCATGACGCATCTGGAGGGCAAGGTCGTTCTCGTCACCGGCGCGAGCCGGGGCATCGGAGCGGCCGCCGCGCGCCTCTTCGCCAAGGCGGGCGCCGCGGTGATTCTCGCGGCGCGGAGCGACGGGGAGGCGGGGCGGCTTGCGGCGGAGATCGTCGCCGCGGGCGGGCGGGCCGAGGCCGTCCGTTGCGACGTCGCCCGCTTCGCCGATGTCGAGGCGGCGGCGGCGCAGGCCGAGGCGGCGTTCGGCGGGCTCGACATCCTCGTGAACAACGCCGGCGCGATCGAACCAATCGGCCCGATCGAGACGATGGACCCGGAGGCCTGGGGCGCCGTCATCGACGTGAACCTGAAGGGCGTGTTCCACGGCCTCCGCGCCGCCTTGCCCCGGTTCCGGGCGCGCGGCGGGGGCGTCGTCGTCAACGTCTCCTCCGGCGCGGCGCTCAACCCGCTGGAGGGATGGAGCCATTACTGCGCCTCGAAGGCCGGCGCGCTCATGCTCACGCGCTGCGCCGATCTGGAGGCGGAGGGGACGGGCGTGCGCATCGTCGGCCTCAGCCCGGGCACAGTGGCGACGGAGATGCAGGCCGCGATCCGCGCCTCCGGGGTCAACCGCGTCTCCCGCCTCGCGCCCTCCGCGCATATCCCGGCGGACTGGGCGGCCCGGGCGATTCTCTGGGCGACGGGGCCGGAGGCGGCGTCCTTCCACGGGAAGGACATCTCGCTCCGCGACGAGGGGATCCGCCGGCGGGTCGGCCTGATCTGAGGCCTCAGCGGTCGATCCGCGGCGCCTCCGCCGCGCCGCCGCCATCTCCGCCGCCGAGCGCCTGCAGCACCTCCCGGAAGACGGTGGAGACGACGCCGTCCGCCTCCTCGCCCCCGTCCGGGCTCCGGCCCGGCGCGCCTGCCGGCGCGGTGCGCAGCGGGCGCGCCGGCAGCCCCTCATGCAGCCGGATCGCGGCCTCCCGCCAGATCGCGGCGGGCAGGCCGCCGCCGGTGACGCCGCGCAAGGGCTCGTTGTCGTCCTTCCCCATCCAGACGCCGATCACGTAGTCGGCCGTGAAGCCGATGAACCAGGCGTCCCGCGCCGCCTGAGTCGTTCCCGTCTTTCCGGCGGCGGGGCGGCCCGGATCGGCGCGGGCGCCCGTGCCCGTCCGGATCACGTCCTCCAGCATCCCGGTGAGCCGGCCCGCCGTTGCGGGGGAGAGAACGGCCTCCCCCGCGCCGGTGTCTGACGCCGTCATCAGCGGCGAGGCCTCCCCGCGGATCGTGATCTCCTCGATCCCGCGCGGCGGCGTGCGGAGGCCGCCATTGGCGATGACGGCGAAGAGCCCGGTCATCTCCACCAGCGTCGCCTCGGAAACGCCGAGCGCCAGCGCCGGCCCCTCGGCCAGCGGCGCGGTCAGCCCCATCTCCGCGGCGAGCCTCCGCACCTTGCCGCGGCCGACATCTTCCGAGAGCCGGACGGCGACCGTGTTGATCGAGCGCGCCAGCGCCTCCGTCAGCGTGACCGGGCCCGAATAGCCGCCGCCGTAATTCTCCGGGCTCCAGCGGCCCGAGCCGGGGATGGTCATCGTCAGCGGCTCGTCCACGATCACGTCATTGGGGGACCATCCGGCCTCCAGCGCCGCGGCGTAGACGACGGGCTTGAAGGCGGAGCCCGTCTGCCGCAGCGCCTGCGCCGCGCGGTTGAATGCGCCGCCGCGCGGGTCTCGCCCGCCGATCATGGCGCGCACGCGCCCGTCATGGGTCATGACCACGATCGCCGCTTCCGCCGGGCTGTCCGGCGCCACGCGCGTCTCGAACACATGGGCGAGCGCGGCCTCCGCCGCCGTCTGCGCCGCCGGATCGAAAGTCGTGGCGATGCGCACGTCCTCCGTCGTCCGCGCGGTGAGGAAGGAGGGGCCGGATTCCATCACCCAGTCCGCGAAATGCGCGCCGACGCGCCGCTCCGCCTCCCGGCTCAGGCGCGCGGGCGCCGCGAGGGCGGCGAGCGCGTCCGTCTCGCTGATCGCCCCTGTCTCGCGCATCGCATTGATGACGATGGCGGCCCGGCCTTCGGCCCGCCCCATGTCCGACGTGGGCGCGAAGCGGGAGGGCGCCTTGAGCAACCCTGCGAGCATCGCCGCCTCCGGCACGGTCACGAACTTCGCGGATTTCGAGAAATAGCGCTGCGCCGCCGCCTCGAACCCCGTCGCCCCGGCGCCGAGATAGACCCGGTTCATGTAGATCGAGAGGATCTCGTCCTTCGAGTATTTCAGCTCTAGCGCCAGCGCGACCGGGATCTCCTTGAGCTTCCGCTCCAGCGTCCGCTCCGTCGTGAGAAAGACGTTCTTCGCCACCTGCTGCGTGATCGTCGAGCCGCCCTGGACCAGCCGACCGGCGCGGAGGTTGACGACCATCGCCCGCGCCAGCCCCCGCGGGTCGACCCCGAAATGGGAATAGAACCGCCGGTCCTCCGCCGCGAGGATCGCGGCGACGAGATGGGGCGAGACATCCCCCGGCCGCACGACCCCGCCGAACTGCTCGCCGCGCCATGCGAAGACGTCCCCGTTCGCGTCCAGCATGGTCACCGAGCCCTGCTCCCGCGCATCGAGGAGCGTGGAGGCCGCCGGCAGCTTCACCACGTAATAGACGGTCGAACCGGCGAGGATCAGCAGCCCCAGCGCGGCGAGCCGGAGGCCGAGACGGAAGGCGAGCCGCAGGAGCCATCGCACCGCGCCGCCGATCACCCGGTCGAACCAGCCGAGCTTCTTCGCGCGCGGCGCAGCCTTGCGCCCGCCTTCGGCGGCCTTCGCGGTCTTCGTCCTGCTCACGCGCGCCTCGTTATTGTCGTTCGCACCCATTGCGCGTTGCGCAGATGCTACCCCAAGGCGGCGAAAATGTGGAGGCTATCGACGCCCGTAATAGAGGCCGACGACATGTTCCGCCTCCGCGAAGAAGAGCCAGCGCGATACGAAGGCGCCGAAGAGATGCAGGAGAAGCGCGAGCGCGAGGCCCGGCGCCGCCAGCGCCCCCGCATCGCGGGACAGAATGTAGAGGAAGAGCGGCGCGAAGAGCCCGAAGATGACGAAGAGCACGGCGAGTTTCTCCGCCCGCCGCCGCCCGACGACGAAGATCATCTCCTTCATCAGGTAGTTGGGCGCGCTGTGCGGCGGCTCCACTTGCCTGACCTTGCCAAGGGCTCCGAGCCCCGTGGCGCTCTCGGGCGTCGCCGCCGTCCCGAGCGTGAGCGCGCCCGTGCGGCGGCGATAGGCATAGGCCGCGGCGGAGCCGATGAGGAGCGGCAGCCCCGCGCCGGGGCCCGCCGTCTCCCCGGCCATCGCCATGGCGAGGCCGTTTGCGATCACCCCGCCGGCGAGGGCGAGGCCGAGGAACATGGCGACGGTGAAGGGGTTGGACCAGCGCGGCACCGTTTTCAGCTGCGCATAGATCATCGCCGTTGAGAAGACGGCCAGCGCGGCGAGCAGGGCCGAGAGCAGCCCGAGCGGGCGAGAGGGCGCGCCGGTCAGGAACCACCCCGCCACATAGGCGAAGAACACCGCCATGAGCGCGACGGAGACGACGCCCTCCCGGCTCAGCCAGCTCGTCCGCCACTGGCTGAAGGCCCGCCAGGCGCGCTGCGCATTGCCGAGATGGAGTGTCGAGGCGAGGAGCCCCGCGCCCGCCAGCGCGAGCGCGAAGAGCCCGGTAAACGGCCCGGCGACGGCGCCGGACGGGCCGAAGCCGAGGCCGAGCAGCGTCATCGTCCCGAAGCCGAGGCCGGAGAGCACCGTGAAGACGATGACTGAAGGCGCTGGATGCATGTCAGAGCCGCTCCAGCGCCTTGTCGAGCCAGCCGAGGAAGCCCTTCGCCTCCGGCTCCGCCAGCGACGCAAGCGAAAGGGGCTCCGGCGCGGCCTTCGGGCGAGGCGGCAGATAGCGGTTGACCGGCTTCGTCCCCTGTTCCGGCATCAGCGCGAAGCCGCCCCGCTCCGCCACGAGGCGGGACACGGCGCTGCCCTCGTCCCCGAGATCGCCGAAATGCCGCGCGCCGGTCGGGCATGCGCGGACGCAGGCGGGAACGCGGTCTTCCTCCGGCAGGTTGTCGTTGTAGATCCGGTCCACGCAGAGCGTGCACTTCTTCATCACCCCCGCCGCCCGGTCCATCTCCCGCGCCCCATAGGGGCAGGCCCAGGCGCAAAGCCCGCAGCCGATGCAGGCGTCTTCGTTCACCAGAACGATCCCGTCCTCCGCCCGCTTGTAGCTGGCGCCGGTCGGGCAGACGGTGACGCAGGGCGCATCCTCGCAATGGAGGCAGGAGCGCGGGAAGTTCACGACCTGCGCCGGCCCCGTCTCCGGGACCGCCTCATACATGTGGACGCGGTTGAGAAAGGCGCCCTCGGGCTCCGGCCCGTAGGCGTTCAGGTCGGAAAGCGGGGCGCCGTAGCCGCCTGTGTTCCATTCCTTGCAGGAGGTCACGCAGGCATGGCAGCCGACGCAGGTGTCAAGGTCGATCACGAGGCCGAGCTTGACCTCGCCGCAAGGGGGCAGGGCGGTCACGCCGTTCGCGCGCGGGCTGGGGTGGAGACCATGAGGGAAGGTCCGTCTTTGCTGCCTCGCATGGCTGCCACGATCCGCCCCGCCGGTCCAGCCCCGATGCCTCAGGCGCCCCAGTCGCGTTCGGCCGGGGCGGGGAGGATCCGGCCCACGCACTCGCCGAAGCCGATGCGGTATCCGTCGCCCTCGGCCCAGCCGCCAAGCGTCATCTCGTCCCCGTCTTCCAGGAAGGTCCGTGTCTCGCCCGTCTCCAGCGTGAAGGGCTCCTTGCCCCCCCAGCAGATTTCGAGAAGCGAGCCGCGGTTCTCCTTCTCCGGGCCCGAGATCGTGCCGGAGCCGAGGAGGTCCCCGGTCCGCATCGCGCAGCCCCCGATGGCGTGGTGGCAGAGCTGCTGCGCGGCGGAATAATACATCTCGTTGTAGTTCGTATGGGCGATGCGCGTGGCCCTCGCCGCGCCTTCCGGGCGCATCAGCACTTCGAGCTTCACGTCATAGCTCATCGCGCCCGGCTCCCGCAGATACGGCAGCAGCTCGAAATCCCGGGGCGGCGGGGCGCAGCGGAAGGGCTCCAGCGCCGCCTTCGTCACCACCCAGGGGCTGATCGAGGTGGCGAAGGCCTTGGCCTGGAAGGGGCCGAGGGGCTGGTATTCCCACGCCTGAATGTCCCGCGCCGACCAGTCGTTGAGAAGGCAGAAGCCGAAGATCGCATCGTCCGCTTCGGCCACCGTCATGGGGCGGCCCATCGCGTTGCCTGTCCCGACGACGATGCCCATCTCGAGCTCGATATCGAGCCGCCGGCAGGGGCCGAAGACGTGCGTCTCGCTCCCGTGCGGCTTCATCTGGCCGAGCGGGCGCGTCACCGGCGTCCCCGAGACGACGACGGTGGAGGCGCGGCCATTATAGCCGATGGGAATATGGAGCCAGTTCGGCGGCAGCGCGTTCTCCGGACCCCGGAACATGACGCCGACATTGAAGGCGTGGTTCCGCCCCGCATAGAAATCCGTGTATTCCGCGACGGTGAACGGCATGTGCAGACGCGCCGCCGCGAGTGGGACGAGCGCATCGCCCGGAAGCGACTCGATGCACCCCTCCGCGAAGAGCGCCTGAAGCCTGGCGCGGACCCGCCCCCACGCATCCTTCCCCAGCGCCATGAAGGGGTTGAGCGCGGCGGCGCCGAAGACAGGCGCGCCCGCGTCGATCATCCCCGCCGTCTCAAGCGCCTCGAGGTCGATCACGCGGTCTCCGAGCGCCGCGCCGCAGCGAGGCGCCGTCCCCTCGGTCGAGAACACGCCATAGGGCAGGTTGTTCAGCGGGAAGGGGCAATCGGGGTGGTTGGCGGCGCTCAGGCGGGAGCGGAGCATTGGCATCGGCTTTCCTCACGGCGATGGGGCGGCCGGCCCAATGGCCGCCGCCCCGCTGGCTGTCACTCCGGGCTTACTTCAGGCCGGGCGTTCCGTCGAACTTTCTCTCCAGTCCGTCCCAGCACTCCACGTAATCGTCCTGGAGCGGCGCCTCCTTCGCGGCGAACGCCGTGAGCTGCTGCGGGAAGCGCGTTTCGAACATGAAGCTCATGGTCTCGCGCAGCTTGATCGGCTCCCAGCTGTCCGTCGTCGCCTTCTCGAAGGCGTTCCGGTCCGGCCCGTGCGGCAGCATGCAGTTGTGGAGAGAGACGCCGCCCGGCGCGAAGCCCTGCGGCTTCGCATCGTACTGGCCGTAGATGTTGCCCATCAGCTCCGACATGATGTTCTTGTGGTACCAGGGCGGGCGGAACGTATCCTCCTGCGGCAGCCAGCGCTCGGGGAAGATCACGAAGTCGATATTCGCTGTTCCCTCCTCCGCCGTCGGCGCCGTCAGCACCGTGAAGATCGACGGGTCGGGGTGGTCGAAGGTGATGGAGCCGACAGCGGCGTAGGTCCGGAGATCATACTTGTAGGGCGCGTAGTTGCCGTGCCACGCCACAACGTCGAGCGGCGAGTGCCCGATCTCCGTCACATGGAACTGCCCGCACCACTTTACCCAGACGCGGCAGGGCGTCTCCTTGTCCTCGTACGCCGCAACCGGCGTCTTGAAGTCGCGCGGATTCGCGAGGCAGTTGGCCCCGATCGGGCCGCGGCTCGGCAGAGTGAATTTCGCGCCGTAATTCTCGCAGACGAAGCCCCGCGCCTCCCCGTCCGGCAGCGCGACCTTGAAGACCATCCCGCGCGGGAGGACGCAGATCTCCAGCGGCTCGAGGTCGATCTTCCCGAACTCGGTGAAGATCGCCAGCCGACCGTGCTGCGGCACGACAAGCAATTCGCTGTCCGCCGTGTAGAAGTAGTCGTCCACCATGTCCTCGTTGGCGAGATAGACATGGGCGGCCATGCCGACCTGTGTGTTGACGTCCCCCGCCGTGGTCATCGTCCGCATGCCGGAGATGAAGTTCAGCCGCTCTTTCGGGAAGGGGATCGGGTCCCACCGGTACTGGCCGAGGGAGATCACGTCCTCGATCACGTTCGGCGCCGTCTTCCAGTAGGGCATCGCCACCTTGCGGAAGCGGGAGACATGCTTCACCGAGGGGCGGATGCGATACATCCAGCTCCGCTCCAGCGTCGCGTGCGGCGCAGTGAAGGGTGAGCCGGAAAGCTGCTCGGCATAGAGCCCGTAATTCACCCGCTGCGGCGAGTTCCGCCCGCGCGGGATGGCGCCGGGCAGCGCCTCCGTCTCGAAATCGTTGCCGAAACCGGGGAGATAGCCGGGCGTGACGCCATATCGGCTGTCATGCCCGGCGAGATCGCGGGCGAAGTTTTCGGGCGCAGGCTGCTTGTTCATGGACCGGCCTCCTTGTCGCCCGCGATGATCGTTGCAAATGCAACGATAGTCAAGATCAGGCTTCGCGGCCCCGCTCGATCCGGGCGTACTGGGCCGTGCGCGCCTCGTCCCTGAGGCGCTCCTGCCGGCGCAGTTTCTCTAAAGCTTCCGCCGCCCCGCGGGCGCGGGGCGAGGCGACTCGCGCGAGTTCAGCCGCGCGTTCGTCCTTTCGGTCGTCGATCACATGGCGTGTCATCTTCGATCCTCCTTTTCCGGCTGTCCTAATGAGCCGGACCCGAAACATAGCAAGTTTCCGCCCGGATCGGGAGGGGGCCGCCGCCCTAGCGCCGGATCGGATTGAAACCCGCGGTATATCCTCGGAAATATTCGTCCTGATCCGGCGGATGCCCGGTCGGGACGCAGACTTTCGAGATTGCGGTGTAGCGCACGGGCTGCGGGCGGCCCTTTTCCCCGTCATGGCGGCCGATCTCGAACCAGTTCGCATTCTGGCAAGCCGCAGGGTCTATCCTCGCCTCCATTCGCGTCGCTCCCGCCGCCGCCGTGGAAGCCGCGAGCACGAAGAAGCAAAGGGAAATAACTGGCGCCCTCATGCGCAGAAGCTATGCGGTTTTTCGCGCGTCGTCATCAGCCTTGACCGCCTCATTGCATCTGCAATGATCCTGCGATGTTCGCGCTCGAACGCTTTCTGCCCTATCGTCTCGCTGTGCTCGCGCAGCGTGTGAGCAGGGATTTCAGCGCGATATACCGGGAGCGGTTTGGTCTCTCCGTCGCGGAATGGCGCGTGCTCGCGCATTTGAGCGCGGCGGGCTCGGTCTCCGTGCGGGAGATTCACCTCCATGCCGACCTCGAAAAGTCGAAGGCGAGCCGCGCCGCGGCGCGGCTTGAGGAGGCGGGTCTGATCGAGAAGCGCGCCGGGGAGGGGGATCGGCGCCTCGTCGCGCTCACGCTCAGCCCGAAGGGTCGGGAGACCATGGCGGCGCTGATCCCGCTTGCGGAAGCCTACGAGGCGGCAGTTCTGGCGCGCCTCGCGCCGGAGGACCGGGCGGCGCTGGACCGCGCGATTGCGGCGCTGACGGAGCGGTAAGGGGCAGGCCTTTGCGCTGTTTGCGAATTCGGACTTCGCGCCCGGCGTCGCGGGGTCTAGCGTCAACGAAACGATTCGAAGGCGAGAGGGGCCGGCGATGCGCACGTTCAGGAAGATTCTGGTCGCCAACCGCGGCGAGATCGCGATCCGCGTCATGCGCGCGGCGACCGAGCTCGGCAAGAGGACGGTCGCCGTCTACGCTGACCAGGACAAGCTGAGCCTCCACCGCTTCAAGGCCGATGAAGCCTACCAGATCGGGGAGGGGCTCGGCCCGATCGAGGCCTATCTCTCGATTCCCGAGATCATCCGCGTGGCGAAGGAATGCGGGGCGGACGCGATCCATCCCGGCTACGGCCTTCTCTCCGAGAACCCGGATTTCGTGGACGCCTGCGAGGCGGCGGGCATCGCCTTCATCGGCCCGGAGGCGAAGACGATGCGCCTTCTCGGCGACAAGGCGAGCGCGCGCGCCGCCGCCGTCGCCGCAGGGGTGCCGGTCGTCCCGGCGACGGACGTGCTGCCGGACGACATGGACGAGGTGCGCCGTATGGCGGCCGAGACGGGCTATCCGCTCATGCTCAAGGCCTCCTGGGGCGGCGGCGGGCGCGGGATGCGGCCGATCTTCTCCGAGAAGGAGCTTGAGGCGAAGGTGAAGGAGGGCCGGCGCGAGGCGGAGGCCGCCTTCGGCAACGGCGCGGGCTTCCTCGAGCGGCTGGTGCAGAAGGCCCGCCATGTCGAGGTGCAGATCCTCGGCGACCATCACGGAAACATCGTCCATCTCTTCGAGCGGGATTGCTCCGTCCAGCGCCGGAACCAGAAGGTGGTGGAGCGCGCGCCCGACCCGCTGCTGACCGAGGCGGAACGGGTGGAGATCTGCGGGCTCGGCCTCAAGATCGCGCAATATGCCGGCTATCGCTGCGCAGGCACGGTCGAGTTCCTGATGGACGCGGAGACGCACGAGTTCTTCTTCATCGAGGTCAATCCGCGCGTGCAGGTCGAGCATACCGTCACGGAGGAGGTGACGGGGATCGACATCGTGAAGGCGCAGATCCGCATCACCGAGGGCGGGCGGATCGGCGTTCTGGAGGAGACGGGGGTTCCCCGGCAGGAGGACATCCATCTGCGCGGCCACGCGGTGCAGTGCCGGGTGACGACGGAGGACCCGCTCAACAACTTCATCCCCGATTACGGGCGCATCACAGCCTATCGCGGCGCGACCGGTTTCGGCATCAGGCTCGACGGCGGCACGGCCTATTCCGGCGCGGTCATCACCCGCTACTACGACAGCCTGCTGGAGAAGGTGACGGCCTGGGCGCCGACGGCGGAGGAGGCGCGGCTGCGGCTCACCCGTGCGCTCCGCGAATTCCGTATCCGCGGCGTCGCCACCAACCTCGCCTTCGTCGAGAACCTGATCGCACACGAAAAGTTCCGGACGGCGACCTACACCACGAAGTTCATCGACGAGACGCCGGAGCTCTTCAATTTTCGCAAGCGGCGGGACCGGGCCTCGAAGCTCCTCACCTATATCGCCGACATCACCGTGAACGGCCATCCGGAGGCTGCGGGCCGGCCGCGCCCGCCCGCGCATGCGGCGCCGCCTAAGCCGCCCGCGAAGCGGACGGAGACGCCGCCGCCCGGCACGCGGCAATTGCTTGAGGAGAAGGGCGCCAAGGCGGTGGCGGACTGGATGCTGGCGCAGGAGAAGCTCCTCCTCACCGACACGACGATGCGGGATGCGCACCAGTCCCTCCTCGCGACGCGGATGCGGGCGCATGACATGCTGAAGGTCGCGCCGGCCTATGCGCACAACCTCCCGCAGCTCTTCTCGATGGAATGCTGGGGCGGGGCGACCTTCGACGTCGCCTATCGCTTCCTGCAGGAATGCCCGTGGAAGCGGCTCGTGGACCTCCGCGCGGCGATGCCGAACCTCCTGACGCAGATGCTGCTCCGCTCCGCCAACGGCGTCGGCTACACCAACTACCCGGACAATGTGGTGGTGAAGTTCGTTGATCAGGCCGCGAAGTCGGGCGTCGACGTGTTCCGCGTCTTCGACTCGCTCAACTGGGTCGAGAACATGCGCGTGGCGATGGACGCGGTGATCGACACCGGGAAAATCTGTGAGGGCGCGATCTGCTACACGGGCGACATCCTCGACCCGGACCGTTCGAAATACGATCTCAAATATTACGTGAAGATGGGCAAGGACCTGCGGGACGCGGGCGCCCATATCATCGGGCTGAAGGACATGGCGGGGCTGCTGAAGCCGCGCGCGGCCTATCTCCTCGTGAAGTCGCTGAAGGAGGAGGTGGGCCTCCCGGTTCATTTCCATACGCACGATACGAGCGGGATCGCCGCCGCATCGATCCTCGCCGCTTCGAGCGCGGGGGTGGATGCGGTGGACGCGGCGATGGACGCCTTCTCCTCCGGCACCTCGCAGCCCTGCCTCGGCTCGATCGTGGAGGCGCTGCGCGGCTCGGAGCGGGATACGGGGCTGGACGGTTCCGCGATCCGCGAGATTTCCGCCTATTGGGAGGGCGTGCGCCCGCTCTACGCCGCTTTCGAGAGCGGCACGATCTCCGGCGCCTCCGAGGTCTACCTCCACGAGATGCCGGGCGGGCAGTTCACCAACCTCAAGGCGCAGGCCCGGAGCCTCGGGCTGGAGGAGCGGTGGGCGGAGATTGCGGAGACCTATGCGGACGTGAACCTGATGTTCGGGGACATCCCGAAGGTCACGCCCTCCTCCAAGGTCGTCGGAGACATGGCGCTCGCCATGGTCTCCGCCGGGCAGACGCGGGCGGATGTGGCGGGGCCGGCGGAGGTTTCCTTCCCCGACAGCGTTGTGGACTTCTTCCGCGGCGGGCTCGGCCAGCCGCCGGGGGGGTTCCCTGCGGCGCTGCAGAAGAAGGTGTTGAAGGGCGAGGTGCCGCTGACCGGGCGGCCGGGAGAGGGAATGGAGCCGGTCGATCTCGAGGCGGTGCGCGCGAAGGTTTCGGAGGAGCTGGAGGGCTTCACCGTCGATGACGAGGACCTTTGCGGCTACCTCATGTATCCGAAGGTCTTCCTCGACTACATGGGCCGCCACCGGGAATACGGCCCGGTCCGCGTCCTGCCGACGCCGACCTATTTTTACGGCATGGAGACGGGCGAGGAGGTCTCCATCGAGCTGGAGGCGGGCAAGACGCTGATAGTCCGGCTCCAGACGGTGTCCGAGCCGAACGAGGACGGCGAGGTGAAGGTCTTCTTCGAGCTGAACGGCCAGCCGCGGGTGATCCGCGTGCCGGATCGCTCCGTCGCGGCGACGGCGGCGAAGCATCCGAAGGCGGAGGCGGGCAACCCGAACCATGTCGCCGCGCCGATGCCGGGCGTCATCGCCTCCGTCTCGGTGCGGGAGGGGCAGCAGGTGAGCGCCGGCGCCGTCCTCATGGCCATCGAGGCGATGAAGATGGAGACGGCGATCCATGCGGAGCGGGCCGGCGTGGTGAAGCGGGTCGTCACCCCGGCGGGCTCCCAGGTCGACGCGAAGGACCTGCTGATCGAGTTCGAGCCCGGCTGAGAGGGGCGATTTTCGCCCCTTTGAGGCCGATTTCCATGGAAATCGGCCTCGGAGCGTTGAAAGTAAAAGAAAAAACTCGTGATCGGATTGTTTCAGTCGATCGGAGGGCCCGCCCCCCCTACCGCCACGAGAGGATGGCCACAGGCGCAAGCGGCGAGGTCGAGAGGCGGAGTTCGACCGTGATCTCCGCCCGCCCGCCGCGCGCGCCCTCGGCCCTCACGGTAAGCCGCGCCGAGCGGGCCTCCGAGGCGAGCCAGGCGCCGGGGGCGCGGGGTTCGGGCGGCGCGGCGCGGCGGCCTTCGAGGGCGCGGCGGGCGACGAAGTCCTGCGCCTCCCCGAGGTCGAGGGCGCCGGCGGCGGCGAGGGCGGGGGCGGTCGCCGCCCAGGGGTCGACGCCCGGCCGGCCGTTCCGGACGGTGGCGTGTGCGAGGGCGGGCCGCGCCGCCGCGCGGAGACTCTCGGGCAGGGCCTCCAGCGCCGCCTCCGCCTCCTCCCATCCGCCGCGCGGCCCGGCCTCGGCCCGCGCCGCGATCCAGAGCGCTGCGATCTCCTCCGCCTCCGCCTCGCTTGCGCCGGTCGCGGCGAGGAGGCGCGCGAGGGCCGGTTCCGGCGCGGCGTTGAGGTCGATCAGGCCGCCGGCGTCTTGCGCCGCGAAGTCGATCTGCGCGCCGAGGAAATCGGTGGAGATCACCGTGCCGTCGAGCGGCGCGGCGCCGCGGAGCGCCTCGGACGAGGCGGCGGCGATGAGCCGGTGCGCCGCGCCCTCCGCCGCCCGCATCGCCTCCGCCTGCGCGAGCGCCGCGGCGGCGCGGGAGGACGGGCCGGCGACCAGAACCAGCGCCGAGGCGGCGAGCGCGCCGACGAGCGCGAGCGCGCCGAGCGTGACGAGGAGCGCCGAGCCCCGCTCCCCTCTCATCGCGCGGCCCCGGCGACGCGGGGCGCGAAGATCATCTCGCCGCCCTCCGTCGTGACGCGGATCAGGGCCGGGGCCGGGCCTGGCGGCCAATCGGGGCGCCATTCGCCGTCCGGCCCCGCATAGGCGAAGCGGGCGGCGCCGCGCGGTTCGCGCTCCGCCGCGCAGGGTCCTTCGAGGCTGTCGCAGCGTTCGAGCGCCAGTTCCTCGCCCAGCCGCCAGAAGCCGACGCGCCAGCCGCCCGCGCCGTCCGGCGCCGCGCCGCGCCAGCGGAAGGCCTCCTCCCCGCCCGAAGCCGCTTCCGGCCCGGCGGAGAGGCGGGTGAGCATCGCGCCGAGATCGCGTCGGAGCGCGAGCGCGTCGGCGCCCCGCGCCGCTGCGGCGCCCGCCCGGTCCAGCGTCGTGAGGCCCATGCCGAGCATCCCGGCCGCAGCGCCCGCGAGCATCGCCGTGATCGCGAGCGCGACGAGGATTTCAAGGAGCGCCGCGCCGCGCTCGCCGCTCATCGCGGCAGGCTCCGCAATGTTTCCAGCCGGACCAGCGGCGCGCCGTCCTCTCCCTCCGGAAAGCCGGCCTCCGCGACGAGGCGGACGAGGGCGAGCGGCCCTTCCTCCTCGGTCGGAAAGGGCAGGGCCGAGAGGCGCCAGCCCTCCCCGGAAAGCGCCGCCTCCCCTTCGAGCGCGGCGGCGAGGAAGCCGGGGGCGGAGCCGCGCTCCAGCGCGCTTTCGGCCAGGGCCAGCGCTTCGAGCCGCGCCTCCGCCGCCGCGCCCGCCGCCCCGGCCCGCCCGAAGGCGGTGAAGCCGGCGGCGGCGACCAGCGCCATGAGGGCGAGCGCGACCGCAGCCTCCAGAAGCGCCGCGCCCCGCTCGCGCCTATTCGGCGCGGATGTCGGCGTTTTCGCCATCGCCGCCGGGGGCGCCGTCCGCGCCATAGCTGAGAAGGGTGTAGCCCGCGGCGCCCGCGGGTTCGTAGAGATAGGGGGCGTCCCACGGGTCGAGCGGGGCCGCCGAGCCCTCGATATAGGGGCCGGACCAGTTCGCCGCGCCTGCGGGCCGGGAGACGAGCGCGGCGAGCCCTTCCTCCGCGGTCGGATAGCGCCGCATGTCGAGCCGGAAGAGATCGAGCCCCGCCTGGATGCTCTCCATCTGGATCACGGCGACCTTCTGCTTGCCCCGTTCGAAGAGGGCGAAGACGCGCGGCCCGGCGACGCCGATCAGGAGCGCGACGATGGCGAGGCCGATCAGGATTTCGAGGAGGGAATAGCCCGCCTCGCCCTGTCTTCGCCGGGTTCTTCTCATCGAGCGGTCCTCACAGGGCGGCGTCGTACACGTCGAGCACGGCGGTCATCATCAGCCAGGCGCCCGCGCCGATCAACAGGCCGAGGATCAGCGTGGCGAGCGGCGCGGCCACGGCGGCGAGGCGGCGGCCCCGCGCCTCCGCCTCGTCCGCGAAATGGCGCGAGGCGCTCTCCATCAGCGGGGCGAGTTCGCCCGTCTCCTCCCCGATCCCGGCGAAGGCGGGGAGTGCGGGGGGAAAGCCGGCGCCGGAGAGCGCGGCGGAGAAATCCCGCCCCTCCTCCACCGCCCGCGCCGCCGCCTCCGCCGCCTTGCGGAGCCGGGGGGCGGAGAGGGTGCGCGCGGCGAGCCGCGCCGCCTCCGGCAGGGGCGCGCCGCCCGCAAGCATCGCGCCGAGCGCGCCGGCATAGGATTCCGCCGCCCGGTCCCGCGCCAGCGGGCCGACAAGCGGGAGCCGGAGCGCGAGGCCCGAGAGCGCGCGGCGCCCGCCCTCCGTTCCCCCCGCCACAATCGCGGCGAGGAGCGCGGCCCCGAGCAGGAGGAGGAGCGGCCCGCCGATCGCCCTGAGGACATCCGAGATCGCGAAGAAGGCGGCGGTGGCGGGGGAAAGCTCCGCCCCCGTCGCCCGCAGCACCTCCGCAAAACGGGGCTGCGCGAAGCCGATGAAGACGGCGAGCGCCATCAGCGCCGCGACGAGGACGAAGGCCGGATAGGCTAGCGCCCCGGCGAGGGCGCGGCGCCCCGCGGCGCGCCGCTCGGCCAGCGCCGCCGCCGCAGCCGCGGCGCGCGCAATGTCCCCCGCCGCCTCGCCCGCGGCGAGAAGGGCGGATTCCGCCTCGGTGAAATCCCCCGGCCAGTCCGCCATCGCGGCGGAAAGCGGCCTGCCGGAGGCGACGGCGAGGGCGAGATCGGCGAAGAGCGGCCCCGCGCTTTCCGAGCCGCCGGCGAGCGTGAGCGCCCGGTCGAGCGGGGCGCGCGCCGCGGTGAGGGAGGCGAGCCGGCGGAGCGCCGCCGCCCGGTCCGCCAGCTTCGCCCGCGGGCGGGTCGGGCGGCGCCCCGGCCCGAGGGAGAGCGGCGTGAGCCCCGCCCGCTCCAGCATCGAGGCGGCCTCCGCCTCCGACGCCGCGGAGAGGACGCCGCGGCGGCGCGCGCCTGAAGGCTCCGCCGCGGCATAGCGGTAAAGCGTCGTCATGACCGGGCCGGCGGCGCGACGCGCAAGGCCTCTTCGAGGGAGATCGCGCCCCGCGCCGCGAGGTCGAGCGCGGCGCGGGAGAGCGGCGTCGCCCCGGTCAGTTCGGCGAGCGCGGCTTCCGAGGGGGCCGGGCCGCGCACCGCCTCGGCGAAGGCGCGGCTGGCGAGGAAGGCTTCGGCGACCGGGACGCGGCCCTTCGTCCCCGTCCCGCCGCAGGCGGCGCAGCCGGGCGCGCGGCGCCAGCGCCCGCCTTCCGGCGCGCCGATCCGCGCGAGGGCGGCAGGGTCCGGCGCGTCGGGCTCCGCGCAGGCCTCGCAGAGGCGACGGGCGAGGCGCTGCGCGCCCGCGCCGATCACCGCGGCGGAGACGAGGAAGGGCTCCACACCGAGGTCGAGGAGCCGGATGGCGGCGCCGGCGGCGGAATTGGCGTGAACGGTGGAGAGCACGAGATGGCCGGTGAGCGCGGCCTGTATCGCGGTCGCCGCGCTCTCCCCGTCCCGGATCTCGCCGACCATCATCACGTCCGGGTTGTGGCGGAGCATGGCGCGCTGGGCGCGGGCGAAGTCGAACCCGATCTCGGGCCGGACCTGCATCTGCACGACGCCGGGGATTTCGTATTCGACCGGGTCCTCCGCCGTCATGATCTTCCGCGCCTCGGTGTTGAGGCCGGAAAGGGCGGCGTGGAGCGTCGTCGTCTTGCCTGCGCCGGTCGGCCCGGTGAGGAGGAAGAGCCCGTGCGGCGCGCGGGCGGCGGCGGCGACGGCGGCCTCGTATTCCGCGGGGAGCCCCAGCGCCTCCAGCCGCCCCGGCGCCGCCGCGGGGTCAAGGAGGCGGATCGCCAGCGTTTCGCCCCCGATCGCGGGGGCGGTGGAGAGCCGGAGGTCCAGCGTCCGGCCCGCGAGGGCGAGGCGCGCCCGCCCGTCCTGCGGCAGCCGCCGCTCCGCCACGTCGAGCCGGGCGAGCACCTTGGCGCGGGCGAGCGCGGCGGGGTAGGTGGCGGCGTCGAGCGCGCCGACGACGCGCATCGCCCCGCCCACCCGCGCGCGCGCGCGCCCGCCGGCGCCGGCGGGCTCAAGGTGGAGATCGGAGGCGCCGAGGCGGGCCGCCGTCTCCAGCAGCGCCTCCAGCGCCTCGACCGCGGCGCCGCCGGGCGCTGGCTCCGTTTCCGTCGCCGGCGCGGGCTTCGGCCGGCCCCCGGCGAGCGCCCGCGCGCGCCACGCGGCGACGCCTTCGGGCGTCGTCACCGCGAAGCGGACGGGCCCGGCGGCGGCGAGCGCGACGGCGCGGCGGAGGGGCTCGTCATAAGGATCGGCGAGCGCGGCGAGGAGGCCGCCGCCGGGCTCCTCCGTCAGCACGAGCGCATGCGCGGCCACGAAGGCGGCGAGGGAGCCGTTCCCGGCGGGCGGCGGGCCGAGCGCCGCTGCGGCCGCTTCGTCATGGAAGGGGAGGCCGAGCGCCGCGGCCGCCGCCCCGGCCGCTGCGCCCGCGGGAATCAGCCCGAGCCTGACGCAGGCGGCGACCGCAGACTCGCTCCCCCGCGCGGCCGCTTCGGCCCGCGCCGCGTCCGCCGCGCTCAGCGCGCCTTCGGCGATCAGTGACCGAATGCACGCCGCCGCCCCGGATTCGGGGGGCGCGGCCACTGAGTTTTCGCGGTTTTTCCACATGGCGGGCATATTCGAGTTTGGCGTATCGCCGCGCAAGCCGTATCCTCCTGACAGATTTGGCGGGGGGCCAAACCGACCCAGCCGAAGCCGACGGAGGAGGGACCTATGTCTAGGCTTAGCGCGACTGCGATACTGTTTCTGGCGCTTGCGTGGCTCGCGCCGCCAGCCGTGGCGCAGGACGTCCACCTCGGGGTGAAGAGCTGCGGCTCCAGCGGCTGCCACGGGCAGGTCGCATCCTCCTCGACCAACGTGCTCCTGAACGAATACGTCACCTGGCAGAAATATGACGCCCACGCGACTGCCTACAAGGTGCTGCTCGAGCCGCGTTCCCAGCGGATCGCGGCCAATCTCGGCCTGCCGAACGCGCACGAGGCGAAGATCTGCCTCGACTGCCATGCGGACAACGTGCCGGAGGAAAAGCGCGGCCCGCAATTCGTGCTGGCGGACGGCGTAGGCTGCGAGGCGTGCCACGGCGCGGGCTCAGCGCCGTGGATGGGCCTCCATATCGGCGGCTCCCCGCATGACCAGAACGTGCAGAACGGGCTGATCCCGCTCGAGGATCCGATCGTGCGCGCGGGCATCTGCCTCGATTGCCATCTCGGCGACGAGGACCAGTTCGCCACGCACCGGATCATGGGCGCCGGCCATCCGCGCATCAGCTTCGAGATGGACAGCTTCACCGACTTCCAGCCGGCCCACTTCCTCGTCGATGACGATTACCGCAAGCGCAAGCGGGTGGTGGACGGCGTCCGCACCTGGGCGATCGGCCAGGCGCTGATGGTCGAGCGGCGGATGGACCTGCTGGCCGACAGCAAGTTCGCGACGGACGGGCTCTTCCCCGAGCTCGCGTTCTTCGACTGCCATGCCTGCCACCAGCCGATGTCCTCCTCCCTCCCGACGGATGGCGGCGAGTTTCCGACGGCGTGGAACCCGCGGCCCGGCACCGGCCTCGGGCCGGGCGTTGCGAAGTTCAACGACTCCAACATGCTGATGCTCGAGATCGCGCTCGACATGGCCGCGCCCGACCTCGCGGACCGGATGGCGCAGCATATCCTCGACATCCACAAGGCCTCGCAAACCTCCCGCGAGGCGATGAACGCGGCCGCCCGCGCCACGAAGGAGACGGCGCGGCAGGCGGTCGAGATCCTCGCCACGAAGGAGATTGACGCGGCGGCGATGCGCAAGGCGATGGAGACGCTGATCGAGAAGGGCAGCCAGGGCTATTTCGCCGACTACGAAACGGCGGAGCAGGCGACCATGGCGATCGGCGCGATCATCGAGGCGATGCGCGTCGCCGGCTTCGTGGACACGGCCGGCTACGACAAGCTTTCCGCCAGCATGGAGCCGGTCTATGCGGCTGTGGCGAATGACGAGCGCTATGTCGTCTCCCGCTTCATCGGGGCGGTGCAGGGCCTCGCCGCCTCGCTCTGAGCGGGGCGAAGGGATCGGGGGCGGCGCTTCGGCGCCGCCCTTTTTCTTTGCGGGCATCGCGCCGCCGCGACGGCGCCATGATCCTCCCGCGTTATGCCCTCGTCGGACAGGTCGATCTGCGAGGGGAGTGCGGGCATGAACGGGAACGGAGCAGGGCTCGGGGTGGCCGGACTGGCGGTGGCGGCCGGGATCGCCTTCGGCGCGCTGCAGCTCGCGGAGGCGCTGGAGCAGAGCCGCGCGCCGCTTCGCGCCGTGACGGTGAAGGGGCTGGCGGAGCGCGTCGTGGAGGCGGACGCGGCGACATGGCGGCTCGCCTTCCGCGGCGTGGGCGCCGGGCGGGACGAGGCCATCGCCGAGGCGATCCGCGCGCGCGACGCGGTCCTCGCCTTCGGGCGCGAGGGCGGTATGGGGCCGGAGGCGATGGATGTCGAACCCTTCGCGCTCACCATCGAGCGGATGGTCCTCCAGTCCGCGGCGGGCGGGCAGGAGGAGCGGCAGCGCTACGTCGCCGCCGGCGCGGTGCGGATGCGGACGGAAGAGGCCGGGCTGATCGCCGCTCTCTCGGCGCGGACGGGCGAGCTGCTCGATTCCGGCGTTCTGCTCGGCGCCGGGGACTATGACGGCCCCGCCCGGCCCGCTTACGCCTTCACCGGTCTCAACGAAATCAAGCCCGGTCTCATCGCCGAGGCGACGCAGGCCGCCCGCGCCTCCGCCGCCCAGTTCGCGGCGGATTCGGGCTCTACGGTCGGCCGGATCGTGGAGGCGAACCAGGGCGTGGTGCAGATCTTCGCCGCGGACGGCGACTATGAGGAGCGGACCGAACGGCGGAAGGTCGTCCGCGTGGTCTCCACCATCCGCTACGAATTGACGGAATGAGGCTTCCGGCGCCTCAGCGCCGGAAGTCCCGCTTGCTCGCCTCGCCCGTCATGCGGCAGGTCGCGCCGTCCTTCTGATGGAAGCGGCGCATCTCCTCCTTCGTGAGGGGCCGCGAGCCGATCATGGAGGTTCCGGGCGCCGGCGATCTCCACTGCCGCGCCGGGGGGCGATCCCCGGCGCCTTCATGTCCGCCGCGTCCACGACCACGAGGCCGAAACCGGCGGGGCGAAGTGGTGGCGGAACATGTGGATGCAGCGCGGCAAGCAGGAAGCCGCGCCCCCGGGCGGCGCTGCGGTGGAGGTCGCCGTCAGAGAGCCGTTCTTCGCGGCTTCCGGCTCCGCCCTTTGCGCGGAGTGCTGGTCGCCTACGCTTGACTTGCCCCAGGCTATTTGCAAATCGTGACAGGCGTCTCCAGTCTCGCCTTCTATCCTCGGCTGACCTCAAGAGAAAACAGGATGAAACCCCCATGTTGAAATTGTTTTCTTGGCAGTTTTATACGTTCAGGAACTATGGAGACCTGATACTTGATGAGGCGGTTCGCTATCTGTTTCATTCGTTCGGTCAGAGAAAATACTTTCGACTGACGGATGGAGCCGACTTGCGTTATCCGATCGGTCCGAGGCTGGTCGAGCATGCGAACAAGTTTGACGCCCGCCTTGTCGCCGGGGGAGGCCTGCTCTACCCCCGGAACCATGAGACGAGTGGCTGGACATTCAATTGTTCGACGAGACTGATGCGAAAGATGGAGAGGACCGTAATTTTTGCGGTAGGATACAACGTATACAAGCGCAACAATACATTCAGTAAGGTGTTCAAGGAGAATTTTGAAGCTCTTCTTGAAAGAACCGTTTTCACCGGGTTGCGAAACAACGGATCCATTGAAAAGGTCAAGGAGAGCGTTGACAAGAGATTTCATTCGAACATCTATCTCCAACCCTGCCCGACCACGTTCATAAGGCATCTCGTCGCTGAATTCGATCCAGAGCGCGTGCCCGCCAAGGCGAAGAAGGTCGTACTTCAGATCACACTCGGTGGGTCGGATCCTGACTCCGAGCGGATATCGCGGAATGTTCTTGCAGCTTGTCTTGATTTGCGGCGGCGCGGCTACGAGATCAGCATCGCGTCATTCTTCGATATCTTCGATGAGAAGATCGTGAATTACTTGAGAAACAACGGGTTCGATGATTTTTCATATGTGAAGATGGATACCGGCGGTCAGGACGTTCTCAAGGGGCCTCGTTATTTCTCAGGGCAACCTCTCGTCGTGTCCACGCGAGGTCATGGGGCGATGGTGCCGTTTGGGTCTGGCTCTGCGGTCATTCCTGTAAATGTGGCCCCCAAGGTCGTGTACTTTGCAAACGACAGCGGACTTGGCGATCATGTGGTCGATATAGAAAGCAAGACTCTATCGGCTGATCTGGTCAGCAAGGTTGAACAGTTTTATAGTCAATATGAGGAAATACAGGAAGTAAGCCAATCGAAGCGGCGTGAATTTTATGAAATTACGCTGGAAAACCTGTCTCGCATATACTTCACGCTTACAGGTGAGGCTGTGAAGGAGAAGGAATGCCTGCCCTTGAGCGAGTTGGAGGTATTTCTTTCAGGCCGCCTGCACGCAAAGACTGTCAAACTCGAGGGGGTCACGCGCAACCCCGATCTCAAGAAATAGGCTTCGATCGCGCGTCCCGCTTTGTGAAGCTTGTGCGGAGAACATCTTCGCCTGACGCCGCCGCCGGTGGCGGCGCTCTCCCGGGGCGCTGGTTTCGGATTGCAATGAAGCAGGGTTCACCGGCCTGATACGCCGCCGACATGGGCACAGCCCGACGGGACGCAGCTGACGGGTACGCGCTCTCTCCAGATGGTCTCCGCCATCCGTCAAGAACCGAGTGAAAGAGGCTTCCGGCGCCTCAGCGTCGGAAGTCCTGCTTTCTCACCTCGTCCGTCACGCGGTAGATCTCGCCGTCCTTCTGGTAGAAGCGGCGCATCTCCTCCTCCGTGAAGGGCCGCGAGCCGATGCGGCCGAAGACGGCGATCTGGTTGCCGTTCTCGTCCACCCCGCGGTCCCGCTTCAGGCCGCCTGACAGGGAGACGGCCGGATCCGGCGTCTTGTACCAGGCGATGAGTTCGGGGACCGGCGCCGGGCTGAAGCCGTAGAAGTTCGGCTGGCTGTCCGGCGATGTCAGCTGCAACACTTTCAGCCCGTTCTTCCCGTCGGCGACATAGCCGATGAGCGACGCGTTGGTGGTGCCGATCACGATATCGGTCGCATCGTCCATGCGGCCGCCGAAATTCTCCTTGAGGTAGATCGACGGTTCTTCCGGGTTCTTGACGTCCACGATCACGATCCCCTCCGCGCCGGCCGCGACATAGGCGTAGGTGCGGGCGACATGGAGGTTCCGCGCATCGGCGATCTCCACCGCCGCGCCGGGGACGATCTTCGGCCCCTCCATGTCCGTCACGTCCACGATCTCGAGCCCGAAATCGGTGGTGACGAAGAGGTAGCGGAACATGTGGTCGAAATACTTCACACCCCGCATCGGGATCGTGGTGACGAGCCGCGGCGCCAGCGGATTGTCGATGTTCACCACGGCGACGCCGTCCGGCACCGCCATGTAGACATATTCGCCCCGGACGATGAGGAAGGAGGCGCCAGTGAGCGCGCCGCCCGGATTGAAGGTCGCCGCCCGCTCGATGAAGTTGTTGCGCGGCTCCCCGTCCTGGAAGGTCTCGTTGTTGAAGAGGATGAGGCCCTCCTCCGCGTCGGAGACATAGGCGTAGCGATAGAGCGGGTGGAAGGGCTGCTCGAGATTGGTCTCGAACATCAGTTCATGCCCGTACTTCTCCTGCTTGAAGGGAGAAATCGGCTGCTCGGTCGGCAGAGCGATGCAGGTCGCCGCCTTCGTGTCGAGATGCGCGTCATGGCCGAGCGGGCCGAAGGGCGCGGTGAGGATCCGGTCCGAGATGCCCTTGTTGGCGATCGAGGCCACGTCATAGACCTGCACGCCGTCGCCCTGGCTGGCGTAGACATACTCGCCGCGGAGCTGGAGGCAGCCGACCGTTCCGGGGGCGGACTGGGAGGAGATCATGTTGCGCCCGTCCCAGGCCAGTTCCTTGTCCCGCGCCTGCATCATCTTCCAGTCGTCCGGATAGGCGTATTTGTGGAGATACGAGCCATAGACGGCCTGAGGCTCCTCCCATTCCGTCACGCGCACGGCCTGGAGCCCGCCGACCTGACCGACATAGGCGTGGTGACCGACGAAATCGATGAAATTGGTGCCCTGGATCAGCAGCTGCGCGATGATCGCGTTGTTGTCGTTTTCCTCCGAGAGATGGCAATCCGTGCAGGTCTTCGTCTCCTCCTTCCGGGCGGTGTGCGGGAAATGCGGAGCAAAGGCCTGGCTCGAATAGCCGGAGGCGGCGACGGGCGGCTGCTGGATGTAGATCCGCTCCCGGTTGATGTTGGTCGAGGAAAGAACAAGCGCGGATGAGGAGCGGATCGGCGCGATCACGCCGCCCTTCACCGGCCCGTGCTTGCCGAGCTGGTAGATCTGGTCCCGCGCCACCTGCGGGTTGTAGGAGGCCCAGTTCCGCGTCTCCCGCCCGTCCTCGTAATGGTGGTGCGTCGTCTTCCAGTTCGCCTCGATGGGGAGGTGGCAGCCGCCGCAAGAGGTCGTCCAGGAGGTGTGGCAGGCGAAGCAGGCCATCTCCTCGTCCTTGTGGGCGAGGTCCGAATTCGAGACGCCGGGGCCCCAGTCGAATTTCGCGTCGGTCGGGCCGGACAGCTTCGACATCAGCTTCGCGCGGGCGGCCTTCTCGTTATAGGCGCGCTTGCCCGGCGTCACCGTGTCCTTCACCAGCGACATCTCCCATTCGAGGCCGGGATTGACGATGGAGCGCTGGATCAGCTTGCCGCCGACCCACTCGAAACGGCGCTGGCCGTCCGGATTGCGGAGGAGCGTCAGGTCCTCCCCCCCGGGCTGCGCCGCGGGGCCGGAGGTGCGGAGCGTGGGGTAGGCCTGCGCGGAGCCGTGGCAATCCTTGCACATGATCTGCACGGCCTGCGCCACCTCGCCATGGATGAAGCCGTTCCCGTGGCCGTCCTGGCTGAAATGGCAGTCCACGCAGTGCATGCCGATCTGGGCATGGATCGAGTTCATGTGGACGGCCTTCTCGAACTTCTCCGGATCGTCGTTCGAGACGATGTTCCCCGCCTTGTCGAGCAGGTCGCCCTCGCGGTTGCGCTTGAAGATGGCGCGGAAGTTCCAGCCGTGGCCGTGGTAATCGGCGAATTGCGTGTCCTTCGCCTTCGGGTTCACGTCCCGCCAGACTTCCTCGAGGAAGGCGAGTTCGCGCCACTTGCCGCCGGCCGCCGCCGCCTCCGGGTTCCGATCGAGAATCTCGCGCATCCGGGCCCAGGGGCCGTAGGTTTCCTCCTCGCCGTGGCTCTCGCCGTGCCAGTAAGCGCGGGTGGCGACCTTCTCCTCCTTGCGGCGCTTCTGGCCGACTTCCTGCCGGCCGCGATCCACCTGCTTTTCCGGCCACATCAGCGGCGCGTCGGACTCGTAGTCCCACATCGTGTAGCCGAGATAGGTGTTCACGAACATGTTGGGCTGGTGCATGTGGCAGGACATGCATTGCGAGGTCGGGATCGCCGAGGTGAAGGCGTGGCGGAGCGGGTGGCCCTTCTCCCCCTTCATCTCGGGGAAATGCTCCCCGTTGATGGTTGGGTCGATGGTGACGGTCTGCCCCTTGTTCCCGTATTTCGCGTACATGCCGGAGCTCTCCCACTCGCGGTCGTTCGCATAGGGCACATGGCAGGCGGCGCAGCCTGAGGTGCGGTAGTCGCCCGGCTGGTCATTCGTCCCGAAGAACCAGGTATGCGGGTCGTTGAGGCGCGTCTTGTGAATGTTCAGCACCGGGATCGCGATGCGGATGCCGGTCGCGTTCCCGCGGTTGGACTGGCGGATGTCCGGCCGGCCCGGCTCCTCGAGCCGCTGGAGCTGGCCCAGCGCGTTGGGCAGGCCCAGTTCCGGGAAAATGGTGATGATATTCCGCCCGCCGCGCTCGAACACGCGGAAGACGTCCGCCGCCGGCAGGACCTCCCAGGCCGGCATCGGGTAGAGCTTCGGAAGGATGCCCTTCGCCTCCATTTCGGGCGTGACGGCGATCGGGCTGTCCAGCACGGCGGGCTCGCCATCGCGCGTGAAGGCCTGGCCCAGCACGTAGCGCTTGAAGGGCAGGATGCCGTTGTTGTAGGCGGCCCCGCCCCAGAGCATCGCCGAGGTCGCCATGAGCGAGCGCTCTGCCGCCTGGATCTGCTTCATGTGGCAGGCGCCGCAGGACTCCCGCACCACCCGGTAGTCCGAAGGGTTCACGAAGCGTAGGAATTCGGGGCTTTCCTTGTTGATGAGCGTGTAGCTCCGCTTCGGATTGGCGGAGGTCGGCCAGTGCCAGCTCTCGGGGTAGAGGGGCAGGACATGCGCCGCCTCCATCGCCCGGTTGTATTCGGAGGAGCCGGGCGCGTGGCTCGCGTCCCGAAAGACATCCGCCTGCCCGCCATGGCAATCCGTGCAGCCGAGCGGCACGGCGCCGGAGATGTGCATGGTCGGGCTGTCCGTCTTCTCATGGCAGGACATGCAGCCCGCCGTCTTCAGCGCGACATCGGCCGGGGACTGGCCGTTCGGCGCCGGGGGATAGACCGGATAGACCCGGTCCACCGGTTTTTCGCCCCCCGCCGCCCAGGCGCCTGATGCGGCGAGGCCGATCAGCGCGGAGAGAAGGAGGGCGAAGGGAAACCGGGTCATGGCCGCCTCAATAGGTCAGAACGATGTTGGCGAGGACGGAGTAGTAGAGATCGCGCTCGCCCTGCGACGCGTAGAGATCGTTGAACCCCTCTCCGGGGATCAGCGCGGCGCCCGAGAGGCGGACGACGAAGTTCTGCGTCTGGAACGGCCGCCAGATCGCCGCCACCGAGACGTCGAGCCCGATGTCGTTGTCGATCGAGCCCTGGAGCCGCAGCGCCTCCAGCGAGGAGGTGTCGTCGAACCACATGTAGTTGGCGTTGCCGGAGAGGCGGAATTCCGGCGTCAGGTCGAAATCCGCGCCGAGGCCGACGAGGATGATGCCCGGGTTCACGAAGTTCGACTGCCCGTGCTCCTTGTTCGGCCGGAGCGAGGGGAGCACGGCGTTGCGTGAGGAGAGGCCGACGCCGGAGCCGCCGATCAGCGGGATCTGCTGCCGGATCCAGTAGCTCGTGTCGCCGCCGGCGAATTGCGGGTTCTCGAAGATGGCGTCGAAGCCGTTGCTGGTATTGTCGAACGGATCGGAATCGCCGCTCGCGTAGAGCGCCGAAAGCCGCCAGCGCGCCCAGTCGAAATCCCGGCTGATCTCCGCCGCCCCGAAGAAGGCGGAAATGTTCGAATCCTCGCCCGTGAACGGGTTCTGGTCGTCGCCGAACGCATAGTAGGCGGAGGCCGTCAGGTTGTAGGAGCCTATGCGCCCGTCCGCGTTGTAGCCGACATAGAAGACGTCATAGTTTCGCTCCTGCTGCGTGCCGAAGGGGAAGGGGCGGGCGAGGAAACCGTTGTCGTCGAAGAAGCGTTCGCCCGCCTCGCGGTTGCGGTTGTAGATCGCGGTTACCTGGCTCGTCAGGCCGAGGATGGGAAAGTCCTGCCGGTAGACGTTGGCGACGAAGATGTCGTCGTCCCGCACGTCCTGGAACGGGTCGTTCAGGCCGGAATTCGTGTCCTTCTCCAGCCGGCGGAACCAGGCGAGGTTGTACTGCCAGAGGTTGTTGTCCCAGTTGCCGAAGAACCGGACGCCGAGCTGGCTGTCCTGGAACAGGAAGCCCCGAAAGTCGGACGAGAAGGGCTGTATGCCGGCGCGGATCGAATAGAAGTCATAGCGATCCGTGATGTTGGCGACGTGATAATCGAGGAAGAGCTCGATGATCCCGTAGTGATAGTCGAACCGGCTGGCGCCGGCGCCGGGGTCGGCGCGGAGCACGCGGCGTTCGTCCACATCCGCGTAGTTGGCGTTGAGGACGCCGGTATAGCGGAACTCGATATCCTGCGGGCGGAAGGCAGTGTCCCCGTTCAGGAGGCTGAAGCCGTGGATGAAGTTCTGGTTGAATATGATCTGGTCCGGCTTCCCGAAGATGTCGTTGGTGCCGGGCCTTGCGGTGGACTGGACGCCGGTCGGCGTCGGGAAGCTCCGCGGCTCGATCACCGTGTCGGAGATGCCGAGGAGGATGAGGAAGCAGTCGGTCGGGAATTCGCCGGTGAGCGGCGTCAGGAACGGAAAGCAGTTCCCTTCATAGATCGGCTTGTCGCCCTTCAGCGTGTTCTGGTCATAGGGGTCGAACGGGTTTTCCTTGATGAGCCCCAGCGTGTCCACGAGCCGCCAGCGATCCGGAATGGCGAGGAAATCGTCCGGCCCCGCGGCCCGCGGCGGGGGCAGGGGGATGGATGTGGGGTCGATATACGGCTCGGGCTCGGGCGGCGCGACGTCCACCCCCGGAGGGGCGCGGCGGCCGTCGAGGGTCTGGCGTCGCACGCGGCCCTCGTCCGGTTCGCCGGTCAGCAGCACGCGGTCGTTGAGCAGGAAGCCGCCGGGGCGGATCGTCGGGCCCGGCTCACCGGCCCCGGGGCCGGCGGGGATGTTCGTCGTCTCGACGCCCGAAGCGTCCGGCGTTCGGCGCCAGTCGCTCTCGACCTGCGGGACCGCGCCCGCGTCGGCCGGGGCGTCCCTGCCTTCGACGCCCGCGGGGCGCTCCCGCCCCGTATCGTCGACGATGGACAGGTTGCGCTCGACCGGCTCCGGCACGGATTCCGGCGCCACCTGCCGCACGTCGGGCTGCTGGTTGCGGCGAAGGACCTGCGTAAAGACGAAGACTTCCTGATCCTTCAGCGGCCCGGCGGCGGGGAGCGGAGCTTCCGCCCGGCCGGGCGCTGACCCCGCCAGAAGCGCCCCCGCCGCCGCGGCGGCGAGAAGGCCGGTTCGGGCTCTTGGCGTTCGCGGCTTCATCTCTGGCCTCCCTCGCATGACGGCATCAGAGCACCTGACACGGATTTTGCACGTCGCTCGCGATGAACGGGCGGAACGGGCAGGAGACGTAGCGGAGCCGGTTCCGCCCGTCCGGCACGAGCGTATCGGAGCGGATCGCCTCCGGCGCATGGCCGAGCCCGTTTCCGAGGCGGAGCCCGGCGCGGCGCAGGCCGAGGGCGGAGATCATGTCGTCCTGGTCGATGCCGTCGCCCGAGACCCCGATGCCGCCGATCAGCACGCCGTTGCGGTAGATCGGCACGGAGCCGGCGAAGATCTGCGCGCCGTTCGCCAGCGCCGGCTCGGGGAAGGCCAGGCCGTCTCGCGGGGCGAGGCCGGTGCAGCCCACCGGCGTGTCGGGCAGGAGACCGAGGATGAAGAGGACATGCTGCAGGATGTTCACGCCCACGAGGTCGAATTGCAGGCCGGTCGAGAAGGGAGACCAGTTCTGCGTCGTGTCGGCGGAGTTGAACGGGCGCGAGAACGGGCCCGGAGGCGAGGGCGTTCCGTTCTGCTGGCGCTGCACGCCATCCGGGAAGAAGGGGCGCGAGAGGTTGCCGTTGCCGCGGTCCGAGAAGGCGATGGAGCCGTCGAGCGCGTTCGGCCCGATGAAATCCCGCGCATTCTGGACGTAGGAGGCGCCTGAATTCAGGAGGACGCGCTGGCCCGGCCCGCCGAGCGGGTTCGGGATCAGCCCGTCCGGCGCGAAGACGCCGAGGCTCGCGAGGAGCGGACCGCTGTCCACCGCCGCCAGCGTGTTCAGCTCTGTCCCCGCCGTGGCGGAGGAGAAGAACATCGCCGTCCGCGCCTTCTGCAGCGACACGTCCGTGCCAAAGATCGGCCCGTCCGGCGTGCGGGCGACGCCGAGGATCTCCCCGTTCGTGTCGACGATGGAGACGGTGACCTGAATGCGGCTGTTGAGCGGCTGGCGGATCTGCGCGCGCCCGGCGAGCGCGACGCCGAGCGCCTCGTCGATGAGCGCGATGACTTCCCGCCGCGTCAGCCGGTTGGCCGCGTCGCCGCCCGGCGCGTCCATCGCGGCGCGGGGCGGGAAGCGCGGGTCCCCGTTCTCGTCCACCAGCACGAAGGCGCTCCGGCTCTCGAAGGGGCTGCCGCCGGTCAGGCTCGACGCCGGCACATAGCCGGAAGCCGCGTCGCCATAGGCCGCGCCCGGCAGGACATCCGCCGCCGTGCCGGTCGGCGTCGCGTAGTAGCCGTTCACGGCGAGGAGCGCGCCCTGGACGCCGAGGATCGCGCCGAAGGCGGGCGCGGCGGCGGGGTTGGAGCGCAGCCGGTCCGTATCGTCGACCGTGTCGGTGAAGCGGAGCGTGTTGCCCTCCACCGTGATCCGCTCGGCCCGGATCTGCGCCGGCGCTTCGAAGCCTGCGGTTCCGGCGAGCGCGATCAGCTCGTCGACCATGTCCGCATCCGAGTCGATGTCGGTGACCCGCAGGTCCAGCCCGTAGACCCCGTCCGCGATCACGCCGATCCCGCCCACGACGGTCCCGTTCTTGTAGAGAGGCAGGCCGCCCGGGTCGGCGGCGAGGCCAAGCGGGGAGCGGCGGGGGCCGACCGTCGACCCGACGACCGTTCCCGCGCCGTTGTCGGAGGCGAAGCGGGTGGAGAGATCGGAGCAGGGAAGCTGGCTGAACTGCACGCCGAAAAGCGGGCCGCCGGCCTGGAACGTCTGCTCCGGATTGAAGTTTTCCTGCACGATCTGGCTTGCCGTGCGGGTCGTGAAGGCGTTGCCGCCGGAGGAGAGATAGGCGCCGGTCACCGCCTTGGCGATTGCGCCGACGGGGGCGGCGCCCGGGATCACGAGCCCGTCGAGGCCCGACCCGTCGGCGCCGGCGAGCACGGTCCCGGAGAGGGGGCCCTGGTCGATCGTCCGCGGCACTTCCGCGATGGCGGAGAGTTGCGCTGGCGCGCCGTTCATCTGGAAGACGGCGAGGACGTTGCCGACGCGGTCCACCACCGCGATGGCGGCCGGCGATCCCTGCGCGGTCGCCTCCGCCGCGGCCTGCGCAATGATCTGCTGGACCTCGGCGCTGGTGAGCGCCTCCAGCGGCGGGAAGTCGATGAGCCCGGTGAACCGCGTGCCGGGCTCGGGCGTCGCGCCGTCGTCGCTCCCCGTCTCTTCCCCGCCGCAGGCGGCGAGGAGGCCAAGGGTCAGCAGGCCGACGAGGCCGTATCGGAAGGGGGCCTTCATTCGTTGCGCTCCGCTGCTTCGAACCAGCCGTATTTCAGCCCTTCGGGCGTCCGGTAGGCGAGGGTGATGGTCATGGAGGAGACGCCGGAGGGCGGCGCCGTGAAGAGCTTGAAGACGAGCTCGCTTCCCTCACGCCGCGCGGCGGCCGGGATCAGCGCCGCGCGGTCGCCGTTCCACTCGGTCCAGAACCCGTCCCTGTCCCGCATCCAGACCTGGTTGGAGGAGGCGGGGCGCAGGAGGGCGTGGACGGAGAGCACCTCGTCTCCACCCGCGTCCACCCGCGCCTCCAGCGCGCCCCCCGGCGCGAAGGTGACCGACGGCAGCGCCGCGCCGCCCGCGCTCAGGCGCTCCGCCGCGAAAGAACCGGACGCGGCCAGCGCGGCGAGGAGCGGCGCGAGGGCGATGAATGGTCGGCGCATCGGGTTTCTCCCTTCTGCGCGCCCCGGAGGGCGCGGCTATTGCGTGGCGCGAACCACGGTCGAACGCTCCGCCTCATTCCGGCGCGTCTCCATCGCCTGCCCGTGCGGCGGCGACATCGCCCCGTAGGGATCGGCGTGGAACACATGGCAGGCGAGGCACTCGGAGGAGGCGGAGGCCCCCGCCTGCTCGCCCTTGTGGCAATCCCGGCAATTCTCGATGGGGGGCATCAGCACGTCCGTGCTCGACTTGGACGTGGTCGCCGCGTGGCAGGAAACACAGTCCATCGCGAAATGCGGCCCATGGTTGAAGTAGCTCTTGGGCATCCAGTGGCGCTGGAGAAGCGCGCCCTGCACCGTCCAGACCGTGCGGCCGCGCGAATCCGGTTCCGCGGAGGCCTCGGCGACATGGCAGTCGCCGCAGAGGCTGACCTCCATGATCCGCTTCAGCTCGAGCTCCGCCTGTTCCGCGGCCCAGTCCAGCCCCTCCGCCCGGCCGGCGAGGCCGATCGCCTCGCCCGGGCGGCGGCGCGCGCTCGCCGGCGCGCCGGGGACGTTGAGGCCGCCCTCGAGCACGCGCGCGCCATAGTAGTCGTGCACGATCTCCTGCACTTCCACCGGTTTGGCGTGCGGCAGCTCGCGCAGCACGTCGAGATTGTCGGGCTTGAAGACGAGCTCGTGGCAATAGCCGCAATCGCGCTCCATCTCGATCGGCCGCATCAGCGCGCCGTCCGCCTGCGGCTGGTGGCAGGACTCGCAGTTCATTTCCCAGGTCTTGTCCGCGACCCTGCCGAGCCCGCGCACGCCCTCCTTGTTCAGGTGGACGTCATGCGGAAACTTGAGTCCGGACTGCTCCGAGAGCGGAAACTTCGGGTCGAGCGGCGCGCGCGCGACCGTCGGGAGAAGCGCGCCGTCCACCGCCGTGCCGACGCCGGTCACGAGGGTCGGGCGGAATTGCGGATGCTGGAGCGCGAAGTCGGAGACGTCATAGAGCTCGGTCGCGCTCGCCACGGCCTTCAGGTCCGCGTGGCAATCGGTGCAGGTGGAGGACGCCTCCTCGATCGGGCTCTCGCCGCCGACATGCTCCTTGTGGCAGGCGGCGCAGCGGGCGAGAGACGGGTCGTCCGCCGCCGACGCATGTTTCGCAACGTCGAAATGGTTCGCCGTCTCCGCATGGCAGGCGAGGCAAGCGTCGTTCGTCGTCATCTCGAAGGGCCGGAGATGGCAGGCGGAACAGTTCTCTGCGAGCCCGGCATGGACGTTGGACATCGGGCCCGAGAGCCAGAGCGTCTCCATCGGCGTGAAGGCGGGCGCCGGCGGCGGCTCCGTCCCCTCCGCCAGGCTGGTTCCGAGGGCGACGAGCGTCGCGACGCTGCCGGCCCGCGCCTCCGCCTTCTCCGGCGCGACCATCGCGTTGACGACAACGGCGCCCGGCGGCGGCGCCTCGCGGAGGAGGATGACGGAAAGCGGCCAGGCGATGAAAAGAACAAGCGAGGCGAGCGCCAGAAGCCAGGAAAGGCGGCGCCGCGAAGGCAGCGTATCCGCAATTCGCTGCGGGGTGCGATAGGCGCGCGCCTGCGCCTCGACGCGGGCCAGGGTGATCGCCGCGTCGGCATGGGCGCCCGGCGCCTCGCAGCCGATCTCGTATGCGCCGACCCGACAGGACTCCCCCGGGCGCAGCGCGACGGAATCGACCATCTTGCCGCCCGACTCGATCAGCGCGCCGCCGACGCCTTCGAGCCGGAGCCCGCCGGGGCCCGCGCTGAGCGTCGCATGGTGATAGGCGACGTTCACGTCGGGCAGGTTGACATCCATGTCCGAGCCGCGGCCGACGCGGAAGACATCCGCCTCCAGCATCGTCTCGCGCCTCGAGACATCTTCGCTGTCCGGCCGGCGCTTCAGGGTTATGAGCGAAAGACGCATGCCGGGCCTCACCAGTAGAAGAAGACGATGAGGACATGCGCGATCAGCGTCGCGATGAGCCCGATTGTCACCGGAACGTGGATCCAGAGCCAGACGTCCATCATCGCCTTGAAGCTCAGGTCGCGCCGCAGGCGGGCGGAGATCTCCGCCTTGCGGGAAAGCGCGGCGATCATCTCCGTCGCCGCATTCTGCTGTTCAGGGTCCGTGATGCGCTCCGCTTCGGCCCGCGCCTTGCCGAGCGCGGAGGCGGCCGCGCAGCGGCGGCTGGAGCCGGACAGAAGCTGGAAGAAGCCGCCCCCGATCCGCGCCTCCAGCGCCTCGCGCGCGGCGGCGGCGAAAGCGTCCGGCAGGCGCTGCGCCAGCCGCTGGAGGCGGATGTCGATCTCCGCGCTCTCGCGCCTGAGGCCTTCGGCCGACTGGCCCGACATGTTCTGCGACATCAGGCGCGGATAGCGCACATAGGCGAAGACGCCGAACGCGCCGGACAGGATCACCAGCATCATCAGCGCATAGGCGAGCGTATGCACGTTCCAGCCGAATTCGAAGCCGGTATGCAGCGTGGCGATCACGACGAGCGAGATGCCGAGATAGACATGGGCCGAGGTCCAGCCTTTCACGCCCTTCGCCCCGGTCGAGAAGCCGCGCTTCTTCACCCCGAGCCAGGTGAGCCACAGGATCAGCGCGAGCCCGAGCCCGCCGAGCCCGTAGCCGACCCAGGTGCCGCCGTTCCTCCCGCCGACCGGCGCATAGGCGGAGTAGATCACGATCACGAGCAGGCAGAGCCAGGCCGAACGCTTGAACCAGCGGAACCGCTCATAAACGAGAAAGGAGGAATGGGCGGACATCACGCGCCCTCCCTGATCCGCTGGAAGAGCTCTTCCGGCCCCATGCGCACGACCGCGCCGGTCGGGCAGGCGCGCACGCAGGCCGGGCCGGCGTCGTCGCCGGCGCAGAGGTCGCACTTGCGGGCGAGCTCCTTGTTCTCCTTGGATTTCTTGGCCTTGCCAGCCTCGCCGGGCCCGTATTTCCCGCCGAAGAGCAGCCAGGAGAAGAGGCCGCTCTTGGGCGGCGGGAGGGCCGAAAGCTTGATCGCGTCATAGGGGCAGTTGCGGGCGCAGTTGCCGCAGCCGATGCAGGTTTCGTTCACATAGACCGCGCCCTTCGCGTCCCGCTGCAGGGCGTTGGGCGGGCAGTCCGCCATGCAGTGCGGCTGCTCGCAATGGCGGCAGGAAATCGGGACGTGGATGTTGGCGTAGGTCGGCCCGGCCGCCCGGTCGAGCCGGCTGACGCCGCCATGCGTCTCCGCGCAGGCCTTCTCGCAATAGTCGCAGCGGACGCAGAGCCCTTCGTCGATGACGATGGCGTTAGTCGCCTCGCCGAGGCCGACCGAGGTCAGGAACTCGATCTTCTTCGAAAGCTCGTCGTCGGAGACCTTCTGGTTGCCCTCCTCGCGCTCGCGCGCCACGCGGTCTACGATGGCGCGTAGCTTCGGCTTGCCGTCCAGCAGCGAGCGGAAGAGCGCGCCGTCGAGCTGCACGGCTTCGACCGGCACGGTCGCCCGCACGGTGGCGGAGCGGACCTGCCGGGTCAGCAGCGCCATCTCGCCCACGAACTTGCCGGCGGGCACATAGGCGAGCACGACGTCGGAGCTTCCGACCCGCTTCGAGACGGTGCAGGAGCCGGAGCGGATGACGAAGAGCGAATCGCCCTCCTCGCCTTCCTTGATGAGCGCCTCGCCACGGCCGAACTTCTTCGTTTCCGCCGCCGCGATGAGCTCGGTCAGGTCGTCCCGCGTCAGCTCGGGGGAGAGGAAGGTCTGCAGCTGGCGGAGGATCGCCGTCTCGTCCATGACCTGCTTTGCGACGGGGGAGGAGGCGATGAGCTTCAGCGCCGCGGTGCGCGGGATCTCGATGCAGACGGCGCCGGCGCCGTTCCGGTCCGCCTGAACGGTCGCGGTGCGGCGGCGGCCCATGATGAGGCCCATCTCGCCGAAGAAGGCGCCCTTCTCCAGCCGGAAGATCTTTTCCGCTGTGACGGGAATCTCGACCGAGCCTTCATGGATGACGAAGAGGCTGTCCCCCGCCTCGTCCTTCTTCATGAAGGGCTCGCCCGGCTTCTTGAAATGCACCTCGGCGTCCAGCAGGAACTCGGAAAGCTGGAGGAGCGTGAGGCCCTGGAAGAGCGGCACGGCGTCCTTGATCCGCTCCAGCATCGACTGCACGTCGCGATAGCCGGGGATGACCTGGAACTTCTTCGCCAGCTCCTTGCGGATGATGCTCTCGACAGGGTCGCCGATGATCGTGTGGATCACCTCGTAGCCCTGGTTCATGCAGTGCTTGATGAGCGGATAGCCGGCGAGGGCGCCGATGATGTAGACGCCCGGCCGGTCCGCCTCGTAGCTTTCGGAGACGCGGGGCACGTCCGCCCCCTCCTCGAAGACGCCGCCCACGGCCTCGACGAAGGCGCGCGGCGCCATGGCGCCGAGCCGGGCGACGACCCGGTCCGCCGGCACGACGCGCTCGCCTTCCGGCGTCTTCAGCACGATGGCCCGCTCCTCGACCCGCGCCGGCTCCGCGTTGTAGGCGCATTCGAGGAGCTCGTCCTTGATCGCGGTGAGGATGAGCGAGATGTTTCCGCTCTTGGCGCGGGAGAATTCGCGGCTGCGGTTGACGATGGTGACGCGGTTCTGCGCCTGCGCGAGGGCCACCGCGTTCTCGATCGCCGCGTCGCCGGCGCCGATGACCACTACGTCCTTGTCGAAATAGTCGCGCGGATCGTCGAGCTGGTACTCGGTCAATCCGTTGTCCGCGCCGGGGATCTTCCGCGCGTCGAGCTTGCGGAGGTTGCCCTGCAACCCGATGGCGAGCACGACGTTGCGCGCCTTCACGCTGTCGCCCTTGGCGGTGCGGATCGTGAAATCGCCCTTTTCGCCCTCGATCGCCGTGACTTCGGCGTTGAACATGACGTTCACGCCGGAGCCGGCCGTCCCCTCGTCCCACCAGCCGAGGATGTTTTCCCGCGTGTCCGCCTCGAACTTCAGGTCGGATTGCAACGGCAGGTTGTCCGGCGTCGCCATGACATATTTGCCGCGCTGGTATTTGTAGATCGTGTCCGAAAGGTGGTCGGTCCGCTCAAGGAGCACGTGGCTTACGCCGAGTTTCGCCGCCCTCGTCGCCGCGCTCGCCCCCGCAGGGCCCGAGCCGACGATCGCGATTTCGTACGTTTCCGTCATCACGCCCCCGGTCGCAAGGTGCGGGCATGATGGGATTTTCGGCGCGCGCGGTCAATCATTCCCTGCGCTGCGCCGCAGCAGGGCCGTGCGTTAGGTCACGCTTTTTCTCATTCGGGCGAGGAGATGACCGAAAAATGGCCGCCGCCTCCGCAGCAATGACGGAGAGATAGGAAATATCGGCCCGGCTGCAACTCCGCGGAGAACCGGAAACCGTATCCGCCTCCCGAATCGTCATCGGCGGATATCGGGCGGCCGTCCGCCGTCTCGATCCGGCCCGTGAGGTCGGCCCCGGGCGCGGAGGCGAAGGCGAAGCGGCCCGGCTCCGTCACCTCGACGGAGAGCCGCGCCTCGCCGCCGAGCGGCAGCACGCCCTCCGCCGTTCCGCCGGGGGCGAGCGCGCCGCCCGTGGCGGCGGGCGCGGGCGCGGCGCCGGGGAGGATCGTGAGCGGCAGGGTCGCCGCCGGGCGGAACGGATCGCCGGGCGCGTAGATCCGCACTTCGGTCTCGCCCGGCCGCGCGTCGCCCGAGACGGAGACGGCGAGGAGGGGCGCGCCCTCGGCGTCCGCTCCGATCTCGGCCGTCACGCCGTCCGGCCCGCGGGCGGTCGCGCCCTCGGGCGGTGCGCTTTCGAGCCGCGCCTCGGCGGAGCCGCCGACCGGCGCGGCGAGGCCGGCCGCCGCCTTTTCGCGGGCCGCGCCGAACGGGTTCCCGCCGGGCGCGGCGCCGCCGAGCGCCGGGGTCATGCGCCTGAGCGCGTCGCAGGCGTCGCCCCGGCTGAGCGCCGCGCCGTCATGGACGGAGACGCCGCCCGCGCCCGTCTCGATCATCACCGGGCGAAGCGCGAGCCCTTCGCCCTCCGCCTGGCCGTAGAGCGCGAGCGCGGCGGCGCGGGCGCCGAGCGCCGCTTCGGCCCAGAAGGCGGCGGCCTCGGCGGAGGCGGCGTCCGCCGGGGCGATCTCCACGCCCGAGGGCCCGAGACGGAGCCAGACGGCGCCGGGCGGCGGCTCGCGCTCGCGCAGGGCCGCGCACTCCGCCTCGAACGAGGCCTCGGCGCGGGCGAGGCGGGCGAGCCATTCGTCGAGGCCCGCGGCCGGCGCGGCGGCGGGGGCGAGGGCGAGGAGGGATATGAGCGTCGCGCGGATCATGGCGCGATGCTACGCCTGCCGGGCGAAAGGGGGAAGCGCCGGATGGAGGAGACGCTGATCGCCGGGCTCGGCGCCGCGCTGCTCGGCCTCGCGGTCGCGTGGCGGCGGCGCGACCTCGCGCTTTCGCCGCTGCCGCTTGCGGCGGCCTCTGGCGCGCTCGCCGCCGCCGCCGGCGCGCTCCTCTCGGTTCTGGCGCCGGGGGCGGGATGGGCGGGGATCGGCCTTCTGGCCGCGCTCGCCCCGCTCGCGCTGATCGACGCGCGGCGGATGATCCTGCCGGACGACCTGACGCTGCCGCTGATCCTCTTCGGCCTTCTCCTCGGGCTGGCGGAGGGATCATGGACGCCGGCGCTCGGCGCCGCGCTCGGCTGGGGCGGGCTCGCGCTCTTCGCCCGGCTCTGGCCGCGGGAGGGGGCGCTCGGCGGGGGGGATGCGAAGCTCCTCGGCGGGATCGGGGCCTGCCTCGGGCCTTTGGCCCTGCCGGAGGTCGTGTTCGTCGCGGCGCTTTCGGGCCTCGCCTTCGCGCTCGCCGTGAAGGGCGCCCGCCGGGACGCGGAGATTCCGTTCGGCCCGGCGCTGGCCCTGGGGGCCCTCGCCTCGCTGCTTTTCGGGCCGATTTTCGGGTGAGGCGGAGAGATAACCATGGTTATCGGCAAAATTCCGTTGAAATCAAAAGAAAAAACCCGTGATCGGTTTTGAAATAATTGGAGGCTGTGTGGAATCCGGCCCGTCGGGCCCGGCCGGACGGAGCCGCCTCGCTTCCGCTCGCCCCTGGCCCGTGCGTCCAGCACGGGCCGCGGCCTCCCTCCCGCACGGGAGGCCGCATCGCAACGGCGCAAGACGTGCAACCGTGGAAGTTCCTGACGCCATAAACCGCTGAAACCAATCGGTCCGCGGCGGCCGCCCGAGGGAGGCCGCGGCCCTTCGCGCTCCGTTCGCGCGCCGACCGCCCGAGCGGCGGTCGCGCGCCCCGTCACCCCTGCCCGGCGATAAGCCCGAGCGCGTCCGCGACCAGCCGCGCGAAGGTGAGCGCGCCGAGGCCGTCCACATCCCGCTCCGGCATGAACTCGACGAAATCGGCGGCGACGATCCGTCCCCGCGCCGCCGCGCCGCGCATGAGCCCGAGCGCCTGCCAGTAGGAGAGGCCGCCCGGCGCGCGGCCGATCACCGCCGGCATGATGGAGGGATCGAGCGCGTCCGCATCGAAGCAGATCGCGATGTCGGCGCCTTCGGGGATGGGGGCGAGCGCCGCGGCCACCCCGTCGCCGTCCAGCGCCTCCGCCGTCACGAGGCGTGCGCCCCAGGCCCTGGCCGCCGCCACGTCGCCCGACCGCGCCGAGCCCATGCCGCGGGCGCCGACCTGCACGATCCCGGCCACATGAGCCATTCCGGAGGCGCGGCGCATGGTCGAGGAGAGGCCGAGCCGCTCCCCCATATGCTCGTCCCGCCAGTCGATATGCGCGTCGATCTGGAGGATCCAGAGCGCCGCGGTTCGCGCGCCGAGCGCCTCCAGCATCGGGATCGGCGTGGAATCGTCCCCGCCCAGCATCACGGGAACGGCGCCCCGCGCGAGGATCGCCGCCGTCCGCTCCCGGATCGCGGCGCGGTTCGCGGCGAAATCCGTCTCGCTCAAGGGCAGGTCGCCCGTATCCGCGGGGAGGCGGGAGAGATCGGGGAAGAGCGGGCCGCCGCTTTCGAAATCGTATCGGTCGAAGCCGCCGGCGAAGGCGGCGGTGGCGGCGCGGAGCGCGGCGGGCGCGTTCCGGCAATAGGAACCGACCGAGGCGTAGGGCGTGGCGCCGCCGGCGCCGAAGATCGCCGCCGGCGCGTCGAGCCGGGAGAGGTCAGGGCAGGGGGGCAGGCCGAGGAAGGTCTCCGCCGCCGCCGCGCCGAAGAGCGCGCCGAGATCGGGCCCGCCGCTCATTCCTTCGCAGCTTCGAGCTCGCGCACCCGCGCCTGCGCCTGGCCGAGCGCCTGCGTCGTCCGCTCCAGCCGCGCGGCGAGGAAGCGCATGACCTGGAGCGAGACTTCCGGGAATTCCGCGAGGAGCTTCAGGAACGCGTCCCGGTCGATCCTGAGCACCTCAAGGTCGGTCTTGGCGGCGATGGCGGCGGTTCGGGGGATGTCGCAGAGCACGGCCATCTCGCCGAAGACCTGCTTCGGCCCGATCACCGCCACTTCCCGCCGCTCCCCGCCGATGTTGATGAGCACCGAGGCCTCACCGGTGATGGTGACGAAGGCGCTGTCCCCCTCGTCGCCCTGATCGAAGAGGAGCTCGCCCGCCCGGTAGGTCAGGCTTTCGGACATGAAGGCGAGGAGGTGGAGCCGCTTCGGGGCGACGCCCTGGAAGATCGGCGTCTCCATCATCGATTCGACGGCTTTGTTCAGGCTCATGCGATTCTCCCCCGGCTTTTTCCGCCCCGCGCCCTCATTCGGCAGCCCGCATCCGCTCCGCCGGCCCCTCGCGGAGACCGCCATCCTGCTTCACCTCGATCATGTGGTCGAAGCCCTCCGCCAGCTCCGGCGCGGCGAGGGCCATGATGAGGGTGCGCCCCTTCATCTCCTCGAGAATCGCGGCGCGCGCCGCCGCCTCCTCTGGCGCCGCGCCGGCCGCGACGCCGCTCACGATCAGGATTTCGGTCCGCCGCAGGAGCCCGCGCACGAGCGCGGCGCGGCGGCGCGAGGCGGCCGAGAGCCCGCCGCCGCCCGGCCCGACCTGCGCGCCGAGGCCGACCGCCGTGATGCCCGGCCGGAGCCCGCCGGCCTCGATCTCCCGCTCGAGAAACCCGTCGAACCGCCGCCACGCGCTGCGACGGTTGTAGCGGCGCTTGCCGTCGAGCAGGTTTTCCGAGACGGAGAGCGCGGGCGAATAGCGCTCGTCCCCGAAGCCGACGACGCGCGCGTCGCCCGCCAGCTTCGGCAGGAGGCGGGCGCGGGCGGCGAGGAGTTCCGCCTCCAGCGCCGCGTCCACCGCATCGAGCCTGTCCCTCGTCGGCACGAAGGCGAGGGCGAAGGAGAGGAGGATGCGCCGCGGCTCGTCCTTCGGCGCCCAGTCCGCCCGCTTCGCGGCCTCGACGATGCCGGCGGCGGCGAGGATGTCCTTCTTCGAATAGTCGGAGAAGGAATCGAGCAGGGCGCTGGATTCGTCCACCGCGCCGAGAAGCTCTACCAGCTGCGTCGCGATGCGGAGCCCGGCGCGGAGCAGCGGCTCCGTCGCGCCCGCCTCGTCCAGCAGGGCGACGACCGCGCCGTCCTCCGCATAGTCGGCGATGCTGGCGCGCGCCTTCGCCGGCATGCCGAAGAGCACGTTCTCCAGCAGCGAGGCGTTCTGGTTGAAGGTCTGCGGCTCCCAGAATTCCACGATGTCGGCGATTTCCCGGTCGCCCGCCGCCGCCTCGCGCAGCTTGTCCCGCGCGGCGAGGATGCGGGCGGCGAGGTCGGGATGCGCCTTCGGGTCCATCCGCGCCTGCAGGCCGAGGTGATAAAGTTCCTCCGCCAGCCCGACCTTCGCCGAGAGGTCGAGGATCCGCTCCGTCAGCCCCGCCGCGTCCGCGACGCCGGCGGCGGCGTAATCCGTCCAGTCGCCGAACGGGTTGGCGGGGATGTTGCCGGTCTTGCCCGCCTCCTCCAGCCGGCGGCGGGCGTCCTCCCGCTCGTCATCGGAGAGGAGAGCGGGCGTCTTGCGCAGGGCGTAGGTCAGATTGTCCTTCAGCGTGCCGGCGAAGAAGGCGGCGTCTGGCGAGACATAGGCGAGCGAGCGGGCGACGACGGGCATCGGCGCGTCGATCACCGGCGCGCCGCCGATCGTGGCGCGGCCCTGGTCGGGCTCGACCAGCCCGGCCATGATCTTCATCACGAGGTCGCGCCCGCCCTCCTCCCCGCCCGTCACCGCCGTGGCCCGGCCGGCGGGGGCGGCGCAGGAGGCGCCATGCAGGCCGCTCGACGCGGGGCCGTGATTCACGCCGCGGAGGGCGACGTCGCCCTTCAGCCGCGCCTCCGGATCGTCGGAGCCGCCGCCGATCCGCGCCTCGTCATAGACGTCCTCGCCGGAGAAGTTCTCGACCACCATCTCGTAGCGGCTGTTGAGGTCGTTCCAGCGCTGGAAGTAGTTCAGCAGCTCCTTCCACGGCGCCGAGACGTCCTTGTAGGCGGCGAGCACGGCGACGAGGCTGCCGAGCTCCAGATTGCCGTTGATCACCTGGATGCCGCCGAAAAGGTAGAAGGCGAAGGGCGTCAGGGCGATCATGAAATTGTTGAGCGCCTTGATGAGATACTTGCGGTTGAAGATGTCGAGCCGGATCCGGTAGCTCTCGTACAGGCGGTCCGCGACGACGGCGAGGTGCCAGCGCGCGGTGCCCGAAGTATGGATCTCCTCCATCGCGCCGACGCTCTCGCCGATATTGTCCGCGATCCTGCGGACATTGGCGACGCGCTCCTTGTTCAGGCGCACGACCTTCTTCTGGAGCTTCGGGATCAGCCAGGCCTGGACCGGGTAGAGCGCGATGGCGGCGGCGCCGAGGAACGGGTCCTGCATGAAGATGAAGGTCATGTAGACGAGCAGCATCCCGCCCTGCCAGACGGGGGTCGAGATCACCTCGCCGAAGAAGCCGGAGAGCGCGTCGATCTCGCCCATCACGGACTGCACGATCTCGCCCTGCTTCATGTGCTGGAATCGCTTGATCCGGAAGCGCAGCACGGATTCGTAGAGCTTGAAGCGGAGCCGGCGCATCTGCCGCTCCGAGGTCAGGCCGATCTGGTTGTTGAGGACGTATTTCAGCCAGTTGTTCAGCACGATCATCGTGATGAAGATCATGCAGAGCGCCACCAGATAGGTGACCTGGTCCATGCTCGTCCAGAAGAACTCGGTCGGGAACTGCACCGGCTCCTTGCCGGCGCCGAGCGCGTCGTTGACGATGATCTTCGGGATTTCGAGGCTGATGTAGATGACCGGGAAGGTCATGAAGGTCACGATCAGGGTCTTGATCGTGTCCAGCTTGCCGTGCTTCCAGACGAAGCCGACGAGGCTCTTCTCCATGCCGCCCCCCTCAGATGACCCGGTCAGTAGTGGCGCATGGCGCGGAGCCGATCAACGCCTCATGCGGCCTTGACCTTCGCGGCGCGAAAGGAAAGCTCCATCCCGTCCCGCCCGGCGAAGGAGAAGGGCGCCGTCTCCTGCAGCCGCCTTTCGATCTCGGCGATCTGCGCGTCGGTCCGCGTCGGGTTGTGGTGAAAGAGCGCGAGGCGCTTCGCCCCGGCGAGGGCGGCCAGCCTAACGCCCTCGTCCGGCGTCGAATGGCCCCAGCCGACATGGTTGGGGTATTCGGCCGCCGTGTAGGCGCTGTCGTAGATCGCGAGGTCCGCGCCGTCCATCAGCTCCAGCACGTTCTCGTCCGTCTCGCCCTCGACATGTTCGGTGTCGGAGCAATAGGCGATGGAGACGCCGAGCGCCTCGACCCGGTAGCCGGTGCAGCCGCCGGGATGGTTGAGCGGGCGGGTGACGATCGTCACCTCGTCGTTCAGATTCATGCGGCCGTGCGGGTCGGGCTGGAAATACTCGATCTCCGCGCCCAGCATCGCCTCCTCCACCGGGAAGAAGGGGCGGCAGAAGAGCCGCGGCATCAGGAGGCGCATGTCGTGCGGCTCGCAGGCGCCGAGGCGAAACTTCTGCCCCGGGATGAAGATCGGCGTGAAGAAGGGCAGGCCGCAGACATGGTCGAAATGCGGATGGCCGAGGAGGATCACCGTCTCCCGGTCGTCCGGCTCCTCCATCATCTGGTTGCCGAGCCGGCGGATGCCCGAGCCGCAATCGAGGATGACGCGGGTCGAGGCGGTGAGGATTTCAAGGCAGGGCGTGTCGCCGCCGTAGATCACGGTGTCCGGGCCCGGCGAGGGCAGCGAGCCCCTGACGCCCCAGAACCTGAATCGGACGTCGGCGTCGCTCATGGGTCTCGTCCAGTCCTTCATCGCGGTCTCCGGCACGTCCCCTCCACCGGCCTCGGCATGCGCGCCTCGAATGCGCCGCGCGCGGGCAGCCCCCGCTCCCCTCCACGAGGACGATATGGGAAGGATGCCGCGAAATAAACCCGCGGCGGCGGGCCTTCCTGCGCCCGGTGTGCGTAATCCGTCACCAGAGGGGGCCCTTTCCCTTCAGGCTTTCGGCCAGGTAATCGACAAAGACGCGCAGTTTCGGCTGCGGGAACCGGCCCGCCGGATAGACGGCGTAGATCCCGATCGGCGGCGGACGATGGCGCGGCAGGACCTCCACGAGCGCGCCGGAGGCCAGCATGGCGGAGACGATGAAATGCGGGCCGAGCACGATTCCGAGCCCCTCCGCCGCCGCCGCGGCCAGCGCGTCCCCGTTGTTGACGGAGAGGCGCCCGCCGATCCGCACCGCGCGCTCGTCCCCGTTCGCGGCGCGGAGGCGCCATACGGGGCCCAAGGCGTTGTTGGTGTAGTGGAGGAGATCATGGTCGGAGAGGTCGTCGATCGTCTCCGGCGTCCCGCGCCGCGCGAGATAGGCGGGGGAGGCGACGAGGATCAGGTCCGCCTCCGCCAGCTTGCGCGCGATGAGCGTGCTGTCCGGCAGGTCGCCGATCCGGATCGCGAGGTCGTAGCCTTCCGCCACCAGCTCCACGCGCCGGTCGTCGAGCTGGAGCCGGGCGGAGACGGCGGGATAGCGGCAGAGGAAGCCGGAGACCGCCGGCGCGACATGGCGGAGGCCGAAGGAGAGCGGGGCGGAGATCTTCAGCTCCCCCGTCGGCGCGTCCTGCATCGCGGCGGCCATCGCGTCCGCCTCGTGGGCGGCGGAGAGCACGTCCCGCGCCTTGTCGAAATAGGCGAGGCCGATCTCCGTCGGGCTCACGCGCCTTGTCGTCCGCGTCAGGAGCCGGGCGCCGAGCCGCGTCTCGAGCGAGGCGACATGTTTGGAGACCGCGGATTTCGAGAGGCCGAGCCGCTTCGCCGCCTCGGTGAAGCCGCCAAGCTCCACCACGCGCGTGAAGATCTCCATCTCGGTCAGGCGGTCCATCGCCCCTCCCTCGCCCCGATGGATGACGGTAACAAAATTGCGCCGGCTTACAAGCGTTTGCGCCGCGCCGCTTATGCGGGCGGCGGCGCGCCGGCCTCCTTCACCGCCTCCATCGAGACGAAGGTGGAGGTGTTCGCCACATGCGGCAGCCGCGCGATCTCCTCCCCCAGCATCCGGCGATATTCCGCGATGTCGGCGCTTCGGACCTTCAGGAGATAGTCGAAGGCCCCCGCGATCATGTGGCATTGCTCCACCGCCGGCAGGGCGCGCACGGCCGCGTTGAACGCCTCCAGCGCCGGGGCCCGCGTGTCCGACAGCGTGACCTGCACGAAGGCGACATGGCCGAGGCCGAGCCGCGCATGGTCCACCTGCGCGCTGAAGCCAAGGATGTAGCCTTCCGCGATCAGGCGGCGGAGCCGCGCATGGGCCGGCGTCTTCGAGAGATTCACCCGCGCCGCGAGCTCCGCGACGGAGAGCCGGCCGTCGGATTGCAGTTCCCGCAGGATCGCCCTGTCGATCCGGTCGAGCTTCATCGCGGCCTCCTCCGCTACTTCCGTGCGCGATCATCGGCGATTTCGGGAGATCGGTCCATGAAATGCGCAGGATTCGGGAAAATCGCCGCGCGGCTGGCGCTAATATGGGCATGCGAAGCCGGCGATGTCGCGCTGCAACAGAAAGCTGTCGCAAGACGGTTGTCACGGCGGGCGCCTCTGTGCTTGACTTCGCACAACGGATAACCGGCTCAAGCCGGAAGCTGACAGGGAACCGCATGACCGATCCGACGGCCGACAAGGCCTTCGTCGCCTTTGAGCGCGTTCAGAAAAGCTACGATGGGGAGACCCTCGTGGTGAAGGACCTCAATCTCGCCATCGGCAAGGGCGAATTCCTGACGATGCTCGGCCCATCCGGCTCCGGCAAGACCACCTGCCTGATGATGCTCGCCGGCTTCGAGACGGCGACCCATGGCGAGATCAGGCTCGGCGGCCGCCCGATCAACAACATCCCGCCGCACAAGCGCGGGATCGGCATGGTCTTCCAGAACTACGCGCTCTTCCCGCACATGACGGTGGCGGAGAACCTCGCCTTCCCGCTCGAGGTGCGGAAGATGGGCAAGGCCGAGATCGAGGCGAAGGTGAAGCGCGCGCTCGACATGGTGCAGATGGGCGCCTTCGGCGGGCGCCGCCCGGCTCAGCTTTCCGGCGGGCAGCAGCAGCGCATCGCGCTCGCCCGCGCGCTCGTCTTCGACGCGGAGCTGGTGCTGATGGACGAGCCGCTCGGCGCACTCGACAAGCAGCTGCGCGAGCACATGCAGTTCGAGATCAAGCATCTGCACGAAAGTCTCGGCATCACGGTCGTCTACGTCACGCATGACCAGGGCGAGGCGCTGACGATGTCGGACCGGGTGGCGGTGTTCAACGACGGGGTTATCCAGCAGCTCGCGCCGCCGGACGAGCTTTACGAGCGGCCGCAGAACGCCTTCGTCGCGCAGTTCATCGGGGAGAACAACAAGCTCCACGGGGTGGTGGAGGATCTCAACGGCGGCCGCGCGGTCGTCCGGCTCGACAGCGGCGAGGTGATCGACGCCGCCGCGGTGAATGTCGGCGGCAAGGGGCGGCGCACGCTCGTCTCCGTCCGGCCCGAGCGGGTTGAGCAGCGGGAGGACATGAGCGCGCCGGGGCTGGACGCCGAGGTGCTCGAATTCATCTACATGGGGGACGTCTTCCGCACGCGGCTGCGCGTCGCCGGCTCCGACGAGTTCGTCATCAAGAGCCGGAACGGCCAGGGCCAGCGGCGCCTCCAGCCGGGCGAGAAGATCCGCATCGGCTGGGCGACGGAGGACGCCCGCGCGCTCGACGCCTGAGCGCGCGCACGGAATTCCCGGCGCGGCCCCGCCGCCGCCGGGCCCGCGCCGGGCGGGTTTTCCCGGCGGGAAGAACGACTGCAACCAGGGAGCCAAGATGAAGAAGACACTCATCCTCAGCACCGCCCTCGCAGGCCTCGCCTTCGGCGCTTCGGCGCAGGAGCTCACGGTCATGTCCTGGCGCGGCGCCTATACGAAGAGCCAGGTGGAGGCCTATCACAAGCCCTTCACCGAGAAGACCGGGATCAAGGTGATCTCGGTGGACGCCGACAACCCGGCGACGCCGATCAAGGCGCAGGTCGAGGCCGGCAACGTCTCCATCGACGTCGCGGACGTCGAGCTTTCGGACGCCGTGCGTCTTTGCGACGAGGGGCTGATCTATCCGATCGACGCGGCGGCCCTTCCGGCGGCGCCGGACGGGACGCCGGCGACGGAGGATTTCATCGACGGCGCGCTCTATGACTGCGCGGTCGCCTCGATCTTCTGGTCGACGGTCTACGCCTATGACGATTCGAAGTTCCCGGGCGAGAAGCCGACGACGATCGAGGACTTCTTCGACACGGCGAAGTTCCCCGGCAAGCGCGGCCTCCGCCGCGGCGCCAAGGCGAATTTCGAGATGGCGCTGATGGCGGACGGCGTGCCGGCCGAAGAAGTCTATGACGTGCTGAAGACGCCGGAGGGCGTGGACCGCGCGCTCGCCAAGCTCGGCACCATCAAGTCCGACATCATCTGGTGGGAGGCCGGCGCCCAGCCGCCGCAGCTCCTCGCCGATGGCGAAGTGCTGATGACCACCGCCTATAACGGCCGCATCTTCAACGCCGCCGCGGCGGAGAACAAGCCGTTCGTCGTGGTGTGGGACGGGCAGATCCTCGATCTCGACCTCTTCGTGATCCCCAAGGGCGCCCCGAACAAGGAGGCCGCGCTCGAGTTCATCAAGTTCTCGACGGACACGCAGCGCCTCGCCGACCAGGCGAAGTGGATCTCCTACGGCCCGGCCCGCAAGTCCTCCGGCCCGCTCGTCGGCCTCTTCAACGACGGCAAGACGGAGATGGCGCCGCACATGCCGACCGCGCCGGCGAACATGGAGAACGCGCTCCTGAACGACTTCGAGTTCTGGGCGGATTACGATGTCGAGCTCTCCGAGAAGTTCAACGCCTGGGTGGCGGCGAACTGACGACGGAACGGGGCGGGGCGCCGCGGCGCCCCGCCTGCACCTGAGCGGAGGGCGGCATGGCGGACATCGCTGACACGGGCATGGCGTCGGCCCCGGCGCGCGCCGAGACGCTGAAGACGGCGGACGGAACACCGCTGAAGGCGGCGCTGGCCCATGCGGCGAAGCGGGCGCGGCGGCGCGCCTTCCTCCTCGTCGCGCCGCTCCTCGCCTTCGTGGTGCTGACCTTCGTCGCCCCGATCGGGCAGATGCTCTATCGCTCCGTCGCGAATGACGGGTTCTCCGCCAACATGCCCAATCTCGTGCGCTGGTTCGCCGAGAACCCGGAGACGGAGCCGGACGAGAGCGCCTACGCCGCGCTCGCCGCCGACCTCGCCCTCGCGGCGGAGGCGCGGACCATCGGCGTCGTCGGCACGCGCATCAACTATGACGTTTCGGGCACCCGCTCGCTCTTCACCTCGGCGGGGCGGCGCGCCGGAAGGCTGGAGGCGCCCTATCGCGAGGCCTTGCTGGAGCTCGACGAGGAATGGGGCTCGCCCGCGCTCTGGAGCGCGATGCGCGCGGCTTCGGCGGCGCATACTCCCAATTTCTACATCGCCGCGCTCGACCGGCAGGTGGACCCGGAGGAAGGGATCGTCAGCGTCCCCGACGACCAGCGCATCTACATGCCGCTCTTCTGGCGGACGATGATGATCTCCGCGGTGATCGCCGGGATCTGCCTCCTGCTCGGCTTTCCGGTCGCGCATCTGCTGGCGACGCTGCCGATGCGCATCTCCAACCTGTTGATGATCCTCGTCCTCCTGCCGTTCTGGACCTCTCTCCTCGTGCGGACGACGAGCTGGATGGTGCTGCTGCAATCCGAGGGCGTGGTGAACGACGTGCTGGTCTCGTTCGGCGTCGTGGCCGACGATGCGCGCATCCAGATGATGTACAACCAGACCGGCACGATCGTCGCGATGACGCATATCCTGCTGCCGTTCATGATCCTGCCGCTCTATTCCGTGATGCGGACGATCCCGCCCTCCTATGTGCGCGCGGCGCGCTCGCTCGGCGCGAACAACTGGACGGCGTTCTGGCGGGTCTACGTGCCGCAGACCGTGCCTGGGATCGGCGCGGGGGTGCTGCTCGTCTTCATTCTCGCCGTGGGCTACTACATCACGCCGGCGCTGGTGGGCGGCTCCTCGGGCCAGCTCTTCTCCAACATGATCGCCTTCCACATGACGCGGTCGCTCAACTGGTCGATGGCGGCGGCGCTGGCGGCGCTGCTGCTCGGGGCGATCCTCCTTCTCTATTGGCTCTATGACCGGCTGATCGGCATAGACAACATGAAATTCGGGTGACGGCGATGGCGCTTCCCTCCTATGCCGGCCCGCTGGAGCGCGCCTGGTACTATGGCTTCCGGGTGATCTGCGGGTTGATCTTCTTCTTCCTGATGGCGCCGATCATCATCATCATCCCGCTTTCCTTCAATGCGGAGCCCTATTTCAGCTTCACGGAGAAGATGCTCTCGCTCGACCCGGAGGGCTATTCGCTCCGCTGGTACGACCTGCTCCTCACCTTCGGGATGCTGGCGCCGGAGGCGCCGCGGGACGCGGCCTGGTGGGCGGACGCGTGGGAGAATTCGGCGTGGATCCGGGCGGCGAAGAACTCGATCATCATCGGGGTGGCCTCCACCATCCTCGCCACGGCGCTCGGCACGCTCGCCGCGCTCGGCCTCTCGCGGCCGGAAATGCCCTATCGGCGGGCGATCATGGCGATCCTCATCTCGCCGATGATCGTGCCGATCATCATCACCGCGACGGGGCTCTTCTTCTTCTACTCGGCGACCGGGCTCGCGGGCTCATATGCCGGCGTGATCCTGGCCCATGCGACGCTCGGCATACCCTTCGTCATCATCACGGTGACGGCGACGCTGGTGGGCTTCGACCATTCGCTGACGCGGGCGGGGGCGAGCCTTGGCGCCTCGCCGCAGACGATCTTCTTCAAGATCACGCTGCCGCTGATCCTCCCCGGCGTGATCTCCGGCGCGCTCTTCGCCTTCATCACCTCGTTCGACGAGGTGGTGGTGGTGCTCTTCGTCGCGGCGCATGACCAGCAGACGATCCCGCGGCAGATGTGGAACGGGATCCGGGAGCAGATCTCCCCCGCCATCCTCTCGGTGGCGACGATCCTCGTGATCTTCTCCATCGCGCTGCTGACGACGGTGGAGCTGCTGCGCCGCCGGTCGGAGCGGCTGCGGGGCCTCAGCCCGGGCTGAGGCGGCTCAGGCGAGCCGCCCGCCGCAGCTGCGGAGCTGCGCGCGATAGGCGTCCGCCTGCCGCGCGACCTGGCTCGCGGCGTTCATCAGCCAGCCCTTCTGCCGCCAGTTCCCGCGGCGAAAGCCGGTATGGCCCTCGTGATAGGCGAGATATTGGTGATAGGCGTCATGCTTGGCGAGGCCGTTCAGCCGCTCCGTCATGTGAAGATACCAGCCGACGAAATCCGCCGCGTCCTCGAAATCCTCCCGGCTCGCCCAGCTTGCGCCCGTCTCCTGCCGGTACCAGTCCCATGTCCCGTCCAGCGCCTGCGGGTAGCCGTAGGCGGAGCTGACATGGCCCGTGGGGATCAGGCCGAAGGCCGCGTAGGTCTTCGGCGGCCGCGCATCGTGGCGGAAGCTGGATTCGCGCCAGATGATCGCCAGCACCAGCTCCGGCGGCGCGCCCCAGCGACGCTCCGCCTTGCGGAGGGCGGGGCCCCAGTCGTCATCATGCTCGAGGATCGCGCAGGCGTCCGCCTGGTTGCGCGGCGGACCGTCGGGCGTGGAGGAACAGGCGGCCAGCGCAAGCGCCGCCGCCGCCCAGATAAGGGCGCATCGCGTCTGTCTCATGTCTCGGGCCTGCTCACAGCCTCAATTATGCCGCAAAGGTAACACGGAAGCGGCCGCCCGCCAATCTCAGAGAAGAAAGGCGAGCGTCAGCGGCACGAAGGCGACGGAGAGCGCCGTGGAGACGACGACGAGCCCGGCCACTTCCTCCGGCGAGGCCTCGTATTTCGCCGCGATGAGATAGTTCGTCACCGGCGCCGGCATGATCGCCTGCAGAACGAGGATGGCGAAGGCGAGATCGGGCAAGGCGAGCGCCTGGCCGACCCCGAAAGCGACGGCGAGCGCGGCCGGATAGCGGAGGCAGGCGATCAGCGCCGCGCGCGCCAGCGAGGCGGCGCGGATGCGGCTGATCGAGACGCCGAGCGTGAGGATCATCAGCGGAATGCCCATCTGCCCGATGAGCGCGACCGCGTTGTCGAGGAAGCCCGGCGGCTTCAGTCCGAGCGAAGCGGCGCCGACGCCGAGAAGGGCGGCCCAGACCATCGGCTGCCGCACGGCCTCCCCCGCTCCGCCCTTCCCGGCGACGAAGGAGACGCCGATGGAGAATTGCAGCGCCACCATGATCGCGAAGAGCACGATGGCGAGCGCCAGCCCCTCCGCCCCGAAGGCGTAGAAGGCGACCGGGAGCCCGAGATTGCCGGCGTTGTTCATCACCGTCGGCGGGAGAAAGACGCGCAGCGGCAGCCCGGCGAGCCGGAGGGCGGCGGCGAAGAGAACGGCGCAGAGCCCGTAGAAAAGCAGCGTCGCCGCGATCATCTGGCCGAAGGCCTCGGCCCCGATCTCGGCCCGCACCAGGGTCGAGAAGATGAGGCAGGGCATGGCCAGCCCGGTGCCGAGGCGCGTCACGAAGGCGATGTCGTAGGGCAGGCCGCGCCGCGCCCAGCCGAGCCCGACCATCGCGAGGATGAAGACGGGCGCCACGATCTCGAAAACCTGTCCGACCACCCGCGACCCCCGCGGCTCCACGTCGCCCGCCTATGGAAACTTTCTTAGGAGGGCTATACTATTCAGGTGCGAACGCAAGCGGGGCGAATCGACGGGCATGATACGGGCGTCGGCGAAATTCAGGATCGGCCAGGTGGTGCAGCATCGCATCCACCCGTTCCGCGGCGTCATCTTCGACGTGGACCCGATCTTCTCCAATACCGAGGAATGGTGGAACTCCATCCCGGAGGAGAACCGCCCGCGGAAGGACCAGCCCTTCTACCATCTCTTCGCGGAGAACGAGACGAGCTATTACGTCGCCTATGTCTCCGAGCAGAACCTGCTGCCCGACGAATCCGGCGAGCCGGTGGAGCATCCCGAGGTCGGGGAGATGTTCGGCGGGCTCGAGGGCGGGCAGTACGAGGTCGAGCCGAGCTACCGGCACTGAGCTTTTCCACGATTCTTATCTTGCAGCGCACGCTGACGATGCACATTAATATTACCCGACAGAAGGCGCAAAACAGGCGCCGGGGGAGGAGATTTTCATGGCCTACGCTTCGCTCGCCGACAAGGCGGCATTCGAGACCGAGCCTTTCGGCGGACGCCTTGCGGTCAACAACGTCTTCGAGCTGCTGACCGAGACGGCGGGGAAATACGGGGCGCGGCCGGCGCTCAGCTTCCAGATCAAGAGCGGCGAGAAGGACAAGGCGGAGACGCTCACCTGGTCCAGCCTCCACGCGCGCACGGCGCAGGCGGCGAACCTCTTCCGCGATCTCGGCGTCGGGCCGAAGGATGTGGTCGCCTATCTCCTGCCCAACGCCAACGAGACGGCGATCGCGCTGCTCGGCGGGATGACGGCGGGGATCGTGAACCCGATCAACCCGCTGCTGGAGGCGGAGCAGATCGGGCAGATCCTGCACGAGACGAACGCGAAGGTGCTCGTCACCCTCGCGCCCTTCCCGAAGACGGATGTGCCGCAGAAGGCGGCGCAGGCGCTCGCCCATGCGCCGAACGTGAAGCATGTGCTGACGGTCGACCTGAAGCGCTACCTCACGCCGCCGCTCTCCCTCATCGTGCCGCTGATCCGCCCGAAGGTCGCCTGGCCTGCGGGCGTGAAGGTGGCGGATTTCAACGCGGAGACGAGCAAGCGGCGGGAGACGCTCTCCTTCCCCAACGAGGCGACGCGGGAGACGATCTGCGCCTATTTCCACACCGGCGGCACGACGGGGATGCCGAAGGTCGCGCAGCACAACCACGGCGGCGCGCTCTACAATGGCTGGGTCGGCGAGGCGGTGCTGGCGACGGCGGATGACGTGCTTCTTTGCCCGCTGCCGATGTTCCATGTCTTCGCGGCCTATCCCGTCCTCCTCTCCTGCTGCACTTCGGGCGCGCATATGGTGATGCCGACGCCGCAGGGCTTCCGCGGCGAGGGGGTGTTCGACAATTTCTGGAAGCTGGTGGAGCGCTGGGGCGTCACCTTCATGATCATGGTGCCGACGGCGGCGGCGGCGCTGATGCAGCGGCCCGTGAACGCGGACATCTCGACGCTGAAGAGCGCGTTCTGCGGCTCCGCCCCGCTGCCGCAGGAATTGTTCCGGCAGTTCGTAAAGGCGACGAACGTCAACATCCTCGAAGGCTACGGCATGACGGAGGCGACCTGCGTCGTCTCCGGCAACCCGCCGCACGGGGAGAAGAAGATCGGCTCCGTCGGCATCCCCTTCCCCTATACGGACGTGAAGATCCTCCACTGCGCGGATGACGGGACGATCCTGAAGGAGATGGCGCCGAACGAGATCGGGGAGATCTGCGTGCTGAACCCCGGCACCTTCCCCGGCTATACCGAGGCGAAGCGGAACGAGGGGCTCTTCGCCACCGGCGGCTATCTCCGCACCGGGGACCTCGGCAAGTTCGACGATGACGGCTATCTCTGGATCACTGGCCGCGCGAAGGACCTCATCATCCGCGGCGGGCACAACATCGACCCGGCGATCATCGAGGAGGCGCTGATCGCGCATCCCGCCGTCGCCTTCGTCGGCGCCATCGGCCAGCCGGACGCCTATGCCGGCGAGGTGCCCTGCGCCTATGTCGAGCTGATGCAGGGCGCCTCCGTGACGGGGGAGGAGCTGCTGGCCTATGCGGCGGAGCACATCACCGAACAGGCGGCGATGCCGAAATATGTCGAGGTGATGGGCGAACTGCCGAAGACGGCGGTCGGCAAGGTCTTCAAGCCCGACCTCCGCCGCGCCGCGATCTCCCGCATCTACGCCGCCGCGCTGAAGAAGGCGGGGGTTGAGGCGAAGATCGTGGACGTGGTGGATTCGAAGCAGACCGGCCTCACCGCCATCGTCTCCGGCGGGGACGACGCCAAGGTCACCGAGGCGCTGGGGCCCTTCCCCCGGCCCTGGGCGCGGGCGGCCTGACGGGGGCGGCCGGGCGCCTGCTCACAGTGAGCAGGCAGGTCATCCCGTTGAGATCGTTGGGTTATCAGGAAAAACCGCAGAAAAGGCGCGGGCGCGGTTTGGCGGGTTTCGCCCTTCCCCCCGATCCCCCCTCCTGCCGGGAGGGGGGATGGTGAGGCGACCGGGCGCTCACGGCCTGCCGCTCTTTCCGAAAAGGCTGGCGCGATGACCGATCCTTTTGCCTTGGCGACAAGTGCGACGCCGTTCGCGCGCCTGTGCTCTCACCTCGGTCGGCTCTCCCGTCCGCCTGCGTCCCACGCGGTATGCGGGGCGGACGGCGAAGCGGGAGGCGCCGGACCCTTGAGGCTCCGGGGCTGAAGGAGGGCGCGCCTCAGCGCCAGCCGATCCGGGCGTCGGAGCCCAGCATCTCGCCGTAGAGATCGGTTCGCCGGTCCCTCAGCACCTGGTTGTATTCGTTCCAGTTGCGCTTGCGACGCGCGTCCGAGAGGTTGAGGTCGGCGTAGACGATCACCTCCTCCGTCGCGCCCGCGGGGCCGCCGATGGGCCAGCCCGTGTAGCTGACGATCAGGCTCTGGCCGTTGAAGGGCTGGCCGCGCTCCGTGCCCACCCGGTCCGCCGCGGCGATGAAGATCGAGTTGGAATGGGCGGCGGCCATGCAGAGGATGTTGGCCATCGCCTCCCGCTTCGGGTCCTGCCCCGGGATCGGCACCCAGTTCGTCGGCACGCAGACGATGTCCGCCCCCTGCAGCGCCATGAGGCGGTAGCTTTCGGGGAACCAGCCATCATAGCAGATGCACATGCCGATCCGGCCGAGGGGCGTGGCGAAGACGGGGAAGCCGAGATCGCCGGGCTCGAAGAAGAGCGCCTCGGCGTTCCAGAGATGCGCCTTCCGGAAGGTTCCCACATGCCCTTCCGGCCCAACCAGGACGGAGGAATTGAAGAGCCTCGCGCCCTCCCGCTCCGCGATCCCGGCCACGATCCAGACGCCCAGCCGCGCCGCGGCCCCGGCCCAGGCGGAGACGGTCTCGCCGCCGGGGATTTCCTCGGCGAGGGAGAAGGCCTCCTCCCGAGTCTCGAAGACATAGCCGGAATTGGCCAGTTCCGGCAGGACGATCAGCTTCGCGCCCTCGCCCGCGGCCTCTTCGATGAATTCGAGGGAGCGGGCGACGTTGCGCGCCTTCTCGCCCACGACCGGCTCCATCTGGACGCAGGCGACGCGGATTTCGGCTTCGGCTCTCGGCATTGTCCCCTCCCGGCGCGTCAGGGCGCCAGATAGCGCTTCAACAGCGGGTCGACGGCGATCTCCGCCGACGGCCCTTCCATCGCGACGCGGCCCCGCTCCATCACCACGGCGCGCGCGGAGACGCGGAGCGCAAGCTCGACATGCTGCTCCACGATCACGAGGGCGATCTCCTTCGCGAGGAGGGTCAGACGGTCCGCAATCTCCTCGATCACGCCGATCCAGACGCCTTCCGTTGGCTCGTCCAGCATCAGGAGCTTCGGCTTGCCGAGGATGGCGCGGCCGATGGCGAGCATCTTCCGCTCCCCGCCCGAAAGCGTGCCGGCCTGCTGCGAGAGGCGGGCGCCGAGCTTCGGGAAGAAGTCTATCGCCTCGTCATAGCCCTTCGAGCCGGAGGCGACGGCGCCGAGCATCAGGTTTTCCCGCACGGTCAGCGAGCCGAAGACGGCATGCTCCTGCGGGACGTAACCGAGGCCGCGGCGCACGCGGCGCTCCGTCCCCTCGCCGGCGCAATCCGCGCCGTCGAAGGCGATGCGCCCCTCCCAGGGGGAAAGCTCCCCGGCGAGGGTCTTGAGCAGGGTGGTCTTGCCGGCGCCGTTGCGGCCGAGCACGGCGAGCCCGCCCTGCGCCGGCGCGATGAAGCTCATGCCGAACAGCACCTGGCTGCGGGCATAGCCCGAGGTCAGCCCTTCGACGGAGAGGATCGGCTCAGACACGGGTGGTGTAGACCTCCTGCACCTTCGTGGACGCCTCGATCTCCGCCACCGTCCCGTCGTCGAGCACGCGCCCGTTGTCGAGGACGGTCAGCCGGTCGCAGATGTCTTTGATGAAGTCGAGGTCGTGCTCGACGATGACGAGGGCGCAATGCGCCTTGATCGGCATGAGAAGCTCGCCGGTTGCGCGCCGCTCCTCCGGGCTCATGCCGCCGGTGGGCTCGTCGAGGAGGAGGAGGCGCGGCTTGTTGGTGAGCGCCATCGCGATTTCCAGCCATTGCTGCTGGCCGTGGGAAAGCTCGCCCGCGAGATCGTCCGCCCGGTCCGCGAGGCCGAAGCGCTCGAGCGCGTCCATCGTCTCGTCATGCAGTTCGCCGCGGCTGCGGGAGCGGAGGAGGCCCCAGATCGACCCGCGGGACTGCGAGGCGAGGAGCACGTTGTCATAGACGGAAAGCTGCGGCAGCACCGCGGTGATCTGGAACTTGAGCGAGAGCCCGGCGCGGGCGCGCATCGGCGGCGGCTCGCGCGTGATGTCCCGCCCGCCGAAGGAGATGGTCCCTTCGTCCGGGAAATGAACGCCGGCGATGGCCTTGAGGAGGGTGGACTTGCCGGAGCCGTTCGGGCCGATCAGGCCATGGAAGCTGTTCGCCTCCACGCTTACGTCCACCCCGCCGAGCGCCTTCAGCCCCCGGAAGGTCTTGGCGACGCCGCGAACCTCAAGGAGCGCCATCGCCGCCCCCTTTCCGTTTCTTCCGCGCGCCGATGCCGAAGGAGCCGATCCGCTCCCGCTCCGAAAGGATGACGCCGAGGAGGCCGGTGGGCCGCCAGACCACGACGATCAGCATGATGAAGCCGAGGATCACCGGCCAGTAGGGTTTCAGCGCGTTGATGTCCGAGAGGATGAACGCCATCGTCTCGATCGCGGCGACGCCGAAGATCGGGCCGAGGAGCGTGCCGATGCCGCCGAAGAGGCCGTAGAGCACGGCGTAGGTCGAAAGGCCGATGCCCATGCTCGCCGGGCCGATGAAGCCTTCGTGGAAGGCGTAGAGCCCGCCGGAGAGGCCGGCGATCATGCCGGCGAAGGCGAAGATCAGCGCCTTGAAGACCTGCACGCGGTAGCCGAAATAGGCCAGCCGCTCCTCGTTCTGCCGCATCCCCGCCAGCACCAGCCCGAATTGCGAGCGCACGATCCAGCGGCTGCCGAGATAGGCGAGGATGAGGAAGAGGAGGATGAAGTAGTAGAACCAGACGCCCGGCTCGATCTCCAGCCCCGCCACCCGCGCGAATTCCCAGATCGACATGCCGTTCGCCGCGCCGACCCATTGCCATCCGGCGACGAGCCGCTCCGCCGCATAGGATGCGGTGAGCGTGCCGAGGGCGACGAAGATCACCGTCGGCGTCCGCTTGCCGAGGAGGAGGAACCAGCCGACGAGGAGCGCGGCGACGAGGCCGGTGGCCATCGAGGCCGGAATGATGAGCAGGAGCTCCACCACCCCCGCCTTGTTGGCTAGGAGCGCGGCGACATAGCCGGCCACGCCGAAGTAGAGCGCCTGCCCGAAGGTCATGATGCCGGAATAGCCCCAGCAGAGGTCGAAGCTGATCGCGAGGATCGCGAGGATAAGCATGCGCGAGGCGATGATCGTCTGGAAATCCGAGGTGACGTGCGGCACGGCGACGAGCGCGGCGAGGAGCGCGATCTCGATGATCGGGATGATGCGCAGCCGGCGCCGCGGCGTCTCGTCTCTGGCCATGTCGCGCTTTCGCAGGGGGAGGTCCCAGGGGGAGGCGGGCGCAGGGGCTGCGCCCGCCCGGGTTCAGGTCAGGCGCATTCCTGCGGCGGAACCGCGCTTTCGGAGGAGATGATCTCCCATTTCCCGCCGACGGACTGGGCGATGTACATGTTCATCTCGACATGGCCCGTCCCGGCGATGACCTTGGCGGGGCCGCCCGGCCCTTCCGTGATGGCGGCCGAGTTCATCGCCTCGGAGACGGCGTCCCGCGCCAGATCCCCGTTCGTCGCGATCACGGCCTGCTCGTAGAGCTTGATGCCGCGATACATGCCGGAAGAGGCGGAGCCGGCGGTGAAGAGATAGGGCGTGCCGGGCCACATGGCGTTGTAACCGTCGATCAGCGCCTTCGTCGTCGGGTCGTCGATCGTGTGGAACATGTCGAGGCAGGAATAGACGCCTTCAAGCTCCCGCGGGGCGACGTAGTTCACCGTGTTCTCGTCGAAATAGACGCAGGTCTGGCCGCCCTTGTCATAGTAGCCGGCCTCGAAGAGCTGCTTCTGGAACGCCTGGAGCCCCGGCGGGATCACGGTGTTGAAGATGTGGTCCACATTCTCCGACATGATGCGGGAGATGGTGGCGGAGTATTCGAGTTGGTCGAGCGGGAAGTAATCCTCCATCACGACTTCGCCGCCATTCTCCTCGATCACCTTGCGCGCCCACTTGTTAAGGAGCTGCGGCCAGATGTAGTTGGCGGAGGGCATGGCGAAGCGCTTGAAGCCCTTTTCCTTGATGAGATAGGGGATGAGGCGCGCGCATTGCTGCGCCGGGGTCGGCCCGGTGCAGAAGAGATGCGGGGTGCATTCCTGCCCCTCGTAGAGCTGCGGATAGATGTAGAGCGTGCGCCCGCGCTGGGTGATCGGGTTCTTGATCGCCTCGCGCATGGCGGAGGTGATGCCGCCGAGCACGACGTCCACCTCGCTCTGCTGGATCAGGCGGCGGACATTGCCGACGGCGACGCCCGGGTCGGAGGCGGTATCCTCCAGGAAAAGCTCGATGGGCCGGCCGAGAATGCCGCCCGCGTCGTTGATCGCCTTCACGGCGAACTGCGCCGTCTGCCAGTTGGCGTTGCCGGAGGGGGCGATGGCGCCGGTGATGTCCGTCGCGATGCCGACCTTGATGGCCCCGGCCTGCGCGTTCGCCCAGTCGGGCCGCAGCACCCAGCCGCCCGCGCCCGCGGTCCAGCCCGCCGCGGCGAGCGCGGCCCCCCCGCGGAGAAATCCGCGCCGTGTCGTCGGATTCGTCATGTCACCGTCTCCCTGAGTTGATGAGGCCGTTCGGCCTGAATTTTACGATCACCAGAGCCGTCACGAACACCAGAACCTCGGCCACGACGGGGGTGACGGCGCCCCCGACGCCCGGAATCTCCCGCAGCCACTGGAAGCCCGGCACCATCGAGCCGATCATCGCCGCGCCCAGAAGCGGCCCCTCGAAGGAGCCGACGCCGCCGAGCATGACCGAGAGGAAGGCCTGCACGAGGAAGCGGACGCCGAGATCGGCGGAGAGCGAGAAGAGCGGCACCATCAGCGCCCCGGCGAGCCCCGCGAGCGCGGCGCCGAGCGCGAAGGTCAGCGCATAGAGCCTGTCGGTCGAGACGCCGGAGGCGCGGGCGAGCGCCGGGTTTTCCAGCGCGCCGCGGATCTGGAGCCCGGTCGCGCTCCGCGTCAGGAAAAGCCAGGCGGCGAGCATGACGCCGATCGTCGAGACGATGATGACCGTCCGCCAGATCGAGAAATTGAGCCCGCCGACGGAGAAGGCGCCCGGAATCGGCTCCTCGATCGCGTAATACTGCCCGCCGATCAGCCCGCGCACGATTTCCCGGATGATGAGGCCGATGGCGTAGGTCGCCAGCATGGCGATGATCGGCTGGGCGTAGAGGCGGCGAATCACGCTTCGCTCCACCGCCGCGCCGAAGGCGCCGACGATGAACGGGGCGACAAGCATGCCGAGCCAGATCGGCAGCCCCCATTCGCGGAAGAGATAGACGGTGTAGGCCCCGAGCAGCACGAACTCGCCGTGGCCGAGATTGAAGATGCCCATGAGGCTGGCGATGACGGCGAGGCCGGAGACCACGAGAATCATGATGGAGGCGAAGGCGGCTATGTCGAAGGCCAGCTTCACGACGTCATCCACGGCCTGCGCTCCTTTTCTCGGATGGGCTCAAGGATTTCCCTTGTCCGGACAAAAACACGGCCTTTACACTTCGGCAAGCACCTCCTTGCGCTCAAAGTGCGGAATGTCCACAAATTCGGTGCGGCGGAAACGCACATGAGAGTGAGCAGGGTGATGCGGAAATCGAAACACTCTTTCCGGAGGTCGAGATGACGAACGAAACCCCGCCGCCCATTGCGCCGGAGGACATGCCGGCGCTGGCGAAGCCCGCGCGCCTTTCCCTGGCGCCCGGAAGGCCCGAGATCGTGGCCGGGGCGCTTACGGGCATGCTCGCGAATTTCGACCTGCTCGATGCGGTCGATGTCGGCGAGACGGCGCCCACCAATTCCTTCGACCCCCGCTGGAGGGACGCGAAATGACCGATCTCGCCGATCTGCCGCTCCGCGCCGTCGCCGCGAAGATCGCCGCGAAGGAGGTCTCCCCCGTCGAGGTGACGGAAGCCTGCCTCGCCCGCGCGGCCGAGACGGAGCCGAAGCTCTCCTCCTTCTCGCTCCTGATGGCGGAGAGCGCGCGCGCCGAGGCGAAGGCGGCGGAGGCCGAAATCCTCGCCGGCGGCTACAGGGGCGAGCTTCACGGGATTCCGGTGGGCATCAAGGAACTCTACGACGTGGCGGGGACGCCCACGACGTCGAGCTCCAACGTCCGGGAGACCTGGGTGGCGGAGACGGACAGCGCCTCCGTCGTCGCGCTGCGCGAGGCGGGCGCCGTGATCCTCGGCAAGACGCATACGCATGAATTCGCCTATGGCATCGTCACCCCGCGCTCCCGCAACCCCTGGGGGGAGGACCATATCCCCGGCGGCTCCTCCGGCGGCTCCGGCGCCTCGGTGGCGGCGGGCTCGACCTACATGTCGATGGGGTCGGACACCGGCGGCTCGATCCGGATTCCCGCCGCGGTCTGCGGCGTCGTCGGGCTGAAGCCGACCTTCGGCCGCTGCTCCCGCGCCGGGGTCACCTCGCTCGCCTGGTCGCTCGACCATGTGGGCCCGCTCGCCCGCACGGTGGCGGATGCGGCGGTGAGCCTCAACGCGCTGCAGGGCTATGACCCGCGGGACCCGGGGAGCGTGGACGTGCCGAAGGAGGATTTCACGGCCGCGCTCGGCAAGGACGTGAAGGGGATGCGGATCGGCGTGCCGAAGAACTACTATTTCGACCGCGTGGAGCCGGGCGTGGACAGCGCCGTCCGCTCCGCCATCGCGCGGCTGGAGGCGGAGGGGGCGATTCTCTCCGAGGTCACGATTCCCTATGCCGACCAGATCATGGCGATGGAATTCGCGATCTGCCTGCCGGAGGCGAGCGCCTATCACCGGACGATGCTGCGGGAGAGCGCGCATCTCTACGAGGAGGATGTGCGCACCTTCCTCGAGGCGGGGGAGTTCGTGCCGGCGACGACCTATATCCAGGCGCTGCGCGTGCGGCGGCTGATGCAGGCGGAACTGGCGAAGGTGTTCGAGGGGATCGACATCCTCCTCGCGCCCGCGGTTCCGGCGGCGGCGGCGCGGGCGGGGGCGGAGGTTCTGGACTGGGGGAACGGCGTGGAGGAGCCGCTCGCCTCCGTCTATGTCCGGCTCTCGGCGCCGGCGAACCTCACCGGCCTTCCCTCAATCGCCACGCCCTGCGGCTTCAACGAGGAGGGGTTGCCGGTCGCCTTCCAGGCCATCGCCCGGCCCTTCGGCGAGGCGACGGCGATCCGGCTCTGCGACGCCTGGCAGCGGATGACGGACTTCCACGAGCAGCGCCCGCCGCGGTGACGCGCTCCCGGCGGCGGCCCTCTGGTCGCCGCCGGCCCCTGCGGATGCGCGGAAATCGATTGACTGTTCGACCAGTCAGGGTCACGCTCCGCCCATGACCGAAGCCGCGAGAGCATCCGAGACGCCCGACGCGAGAGAGCGCATCCTCGATGCGGCGGAGCAGGATTTCGCGCTGCACGGCTTCGCCGGGGCGGGGATGAAATCCGTCGCCGCGGCGGCGGAGGTGGCGCAGGGGCTGATCCATTATCATTTCGGCGCGAAGGAGCGGCTCTACGAGGCCGTGATCGAGCGGCGCGCGGCGATCATCAACGCCGGCCGCATCGCACGGCTGGAGGCGGCGGAGGCGGAGGGGCTGACGCTCCGCGCCGTCTTCCGCGCCTTCTTCGCCCCGCCGCTCGGCCCCGAGGGCGGGGGCGCCGCATATGCCCGCATCTTCGCGACGCTCGGCGCCGGACTCGACCGCGACCGGGCGCTTGTCGCCCGCTGCTATGACGAGACGGCGCGCCGCTTCATCGCCGCGATCCGCCGGGCCGAGCCTCGCGCGGGGGAGGCGGAGGCGGCCTGGGCCTATATCCTCGCGCTCGGCGCGCTCATCACCGTTATCGGGCGGGACGGGCGGCTCGAACGGCTTTCCGCAGGCGCCGCGACGACCGAACCGGTGGCGGACACCGTGGAGCGGCTCGCCGCCTTCGCGGAAGGCGGGCTCCTCGGCCTGATCGGAGGCGCCGGCCGCGACTGAACGGACTGAAAAAAGAACAGACGACCCAAGGGAGTGAAACGATGAAAAGACCGAGCCTCGCGGCCCTCGCCGCCGCAACCCTCCTGACCGCAGGCGCCGCCTCGGCGGAGAGCTTCAGCGCCACCATCGCCGCCGGCCATCCGCCCGTCTTCCGCTGGGTGAAGATGCTCTCCGAGGTCTTCATCCCCGTCGCGACGGAGGAGATGAAGAAGGCCGGGCACGAGATCGCCTTCACCGAGCAATATGGCGGCGCCATCGCCGGGGTGGGCGAGGAGCTGGAGGCCATCGAGGCGGGGCTCGCGGAGCTCGGCACTTGCCAGGCGCTGTTCGACCCGGCGAAGCTCGGGCCGCAGAACGTCACCTATTACACGCCCTTCGTGAGCGCTGACGCGCGCGCCGTCCTCTCCGCCGTCCACGGCCTCCATCGCAATGAGCCGCGGATGCGGGAGGCCTATGCCGAGAACGGCGTCGTCTATGTCGGCGCGCCCATCGCCATCGACGACTATCTCCTGATGACGAACTTCCCGGTCGGGTCGATGGCCGACCTTCAGGGCCGGAAGATCGCCGCGCCGGGCGCTGCGATCAACTGGCTCTCGGGGACGGGCGCGGTGGGCGTCGCGGGGAACCTCACCACCTATTACAACGAGATCAAGGCCGGGGTTTATGACGGCGTGCTCGTCTTCGCCTCCGCCGCGCTGCCCGGCAAGCTCTTCGAGGTGGCGCCTTACGTCACGAAGCTCGGCCTCGGCGCGCAATATGCCGGCGCCGTCTGCGCCAACGAGGCGTGGTGGGAGAGCCTGCCGCCGGAGGCGCAGGCCGCGCTCATGACGGCCGCGGACGCGACGCAGGCCTGGTACATGGACGCGCTCGACGCGGCGGTGACGGCCGCCTTCGCCGGCATGGAGGCGGGCGGCGCGAAGATCGCCGAAGCCTCGCCCGAGATGCGCGCCGCCTGGGCGGCGGGCATGGACAATGCGGCGAAGACCTGGGCCGCCGGGCTCGACGGGCAGGGCAAGCCCGGCTCGCTGATCCTCTCCGCCTATATGGACGCGATGCGCGCCGCCGGCGCCGAGCCGCTGCGCGACTGGGACAAGGAGTAAGCGGGGCCGGGACGGATGCTCCGGCTCCTCGACCGGGCGACCGAGGCGCTGAACGTCCTCGGCTCGCTCCTCATCCTCGCCCTTACGCTCCTCGTCGGGGTCGACGTTCTGGGGCGGAACCTCGCCGGCGCGCCGCTCGCCGGCGTGCCGGAGATGGTGACGCTCTCCATCGTCGCCATCGTCTTCCTGCAGGCGCCGGCGGCGCTGCGGGCGGGGCGGTTCACGCGGTCGGACGGATTGATCGAGGCGCTCTCCCGGCGCGCGCCGGGAGCGGCGAAGGCGCTGGAGACGGTCTTTGACCTTGCGGGAATCGCCATCCTCTCGGTCATCCTGACGGCTACATGGCCGCTCTTCCTCCGCTCATGGACGCGGGGGGACTTCATCGGCGCGGTGGGGGATTTCACCGCGCCGACATGGCCGGTGAAGGCGACGATCCTGATCGGCTCCGCGCTCCTGATCCTCCAGTTCCTCGCGCGCATCCTCCGCCGCTGGGGCGCGCGGTGACGCCGTTCGAGATCGGGCTCCTCGCGCTCGGCGCGATGGGGCTTCTCGTGATGCTGGGGATGCATGTGCCGATCGCGCTCATGCTCTGCTCCTTCGGCGGGGTCTGGGCGATCAAGGGCTCGCCCGACCTTGCGGCGAAGCTGATGGCGCTGGCGGCGAATGATGCGATCTCCTCCTATTTCTTCGGGGTCGTGCCGCTTTTCGTGCTGATGGGCTTTCTCGTCTCGGAAGCGGGCTTCGGGCGGGACGCCTTCCTCGTCGCCAATTCCGCCTTCCGGCGGGTGAAGGGCGGGCTCGGCGTCGGCGCCGTCGGGGCGAGCGCGATCTTCGCGGCGATCACGGGCATCTCCATCGCCTCCGCCGCCGTCTTCACCAAGATCGCCGTGCCGGAGATGCGGCGGCATGGCTACACGGCGCGCTTCTCCGTCGGCATCGTCGCGGGCGCCTCGGTGCTCGGCATGCTGATCCCGCCCTCGCTCCTCCTCATCCTCTACGGCATCCTGACGGAGCAGAGCATCGGCGACCTCTTCATCGCCGGGATCGGGCCGGGATTGCTCCTCGCCGTGATGTTCGGGATTGGCGTCATCCTCCTCGCGACCTTCGCGCCGGGCTTCGCCGGGCGGACGGAGCAGGGCGGGCCGGGGCTGCCGCCGGGGGAGATGCTGGCGCGGGCGGCGCCGCTCGCGGGGCTCATCCTCCTCGTCCTCGGCGGCATCTATGGCGGGTTCTTCACGCCGGTCGAGGCGGGGGCGATGGGCGCGCTCGGCGCGCTCCTCCTCGGCGCGGCGATGGGGCGGCTGACGCTCCGCGGCCTCTGGCGCGTGCTGGTGGAGACCGGATTGGTGACGGCGGCGGTCTGCTTCCTCATCATCGCGGCGCAGACCTATTCGCGGATGCTCGCCTTCTCCGGCCTTCCCGCCGGGCTCGGCGCCTTCGCGGCGGAGGCCGATCTCGGCTTCTGGGGGCTCATGCTGGCCTATGTCGGCGTGGTGATCCTTCTGGGCATGATCCTCGATTCCGCCTCCATCATGCTGATCCTCGTGCCGCTGATGATCCCGGTCGTGCAACCGATGGGGATCGACCTCATCTGGTTCGGCATCGTCACCGTCATCGCGGTGGAGATCGGGCTGCTGACGCCGCCCTTCGGCATTTCCGTCTTCGTCGTGAAGTCGACGCTGAACGACCCGACCGTGCCGCTCGGCGAGATCTTCAAGGGCGCGGCGCCCTTCGCGCTCATCATGCTCGCCGCGCTCCTCCTCATCATCGCCTTTCCCCCCATCGCGACCGGCCTCCTCCCCGGACGCTGAAGACAGGAGCCGCCATGCCCCGCCGCCTGATCGACATTTCCGTCGCGCTCGAAGCCGACATCGCCTCCGACCCGCCGATCATGCTGCCGGAGATCACGTATCACCGGCATGCGGACACCGCGGCGCAGGTCGCGAGCTTCTTCCCCGGCCTGAAGAAGGAGGACCTGCCGGGCGGGGAGGGATGGGCGGTGGAGACGCTGCGCATCTCCACCCATAACGGCACGCATCTCGACGCGCCCTATCACCATCACTCGACGATGAGCGGCGGGGAGCGGGCGCTGACCATCGACGAGGTGCCGCTCGACTGGTGCCTCAACCCCGGCGTGAAGCTCGACTTCCGGGACCGGCCTGACGGTTACGTCGTCTCAGCCGCCGAGGTTGAGGCGGAGCTGAGGCGGATCGGGCATGAGCTCCGCCCGCTCGACATCGTGCTCGTGAACACGGCGGCGGGCGCGCGCTACGGCCAGCCGGATTATGTGATGACGGGCTGCGGCATGGGGCGGGAGGCGACGCTCTACCTGCTCGAACGCGGCGTGCGCGTGACGGGGACGGACGCATGGTCCTGGGACGCACCCTTCATCCACACCGCGAGGCGCTGGATGGAGACGCACGACCCGGCGATCATATGGGAGGGGCACCGCGCCTCCATGGAGATCGGCTATTGCCACATGGAGAAGCTTTCGAGCCTCGAAAGCCTGCCGCCGAGCGGCTTCACGGTCAGCTGCTTCCCGGTGAAGATCAAGGGCGCCTCCGCGGGCTTCACCCGCGCCGTCGCCATTCTGGAGGACTGAGATGAAGCTCGGAACGGTGGAACACGGGGGCCGCGCGATCCCGGTCGCGGTGCGGGATGCGGCGACGGTCGTGGACCTTTCGCCCGATTTCGCGGACATGGTCGCGCTGGTGGAGGCGGGGCCGGAAGGGCTCGAAGCGGCGCGGACGCGGCTCGCCTCCGGGCCGGGACTCGCTCTTTCGGACTGCCGGGTGCGCTGCCCGATCCGGCCGGTGCAGTATCGGGACTGCCTCGTCTTCGAGGAGCATCTGGTGAATTGCGGCGTCGTCTTCGAGGCGGCGACGGGGCGGAAGATGGAGGTGCCGCCGGTCTGGTATCGCCAGCCGATCTATTACAAGGGCAACCGCCTCTCCTTCATCGGCGACGGGGAGGAGATCATCTGGCCGAACTACGCCGAACATCTGGATATCGAGCTCGAACTCGCCATCGTCGTCGGCAGGACGGGGAAGGACATCTCGAAGGAGGCCGCGCCGGACCATATCTTCGGCTACACGATCCTCAACGACGTCTCCGCCCGCGACGCGCAGATGGCGGAGATGGCGGGTCAGCTCGGCCCGGCCAAGGGCAAGGATTTCGACACCGGGAACATCCTCGGCCCCTGGATCGTGACGGCGGACGAGATCCCCCACCCCGCCGCGCTCCGCATGGAGGCGCGGGTGAACGGGGCGCGCTGGGGCGGCGGGACGAGCGCGGCCATGCACCATGATTTCGCGGCGATCCTCGCGCATATCTCCATGTCGGAGACGATCCATGCCGGGGAGGTGATCGGCTCCGGCACGGTCGGCACCGGCTGCGGGCTGGAGACGGGGCGGCGGCTCGCGCCGGGGGACCGGATCGAGCTGGAGATCGAGCGGATCGGCGTCCTCTCCAACCGGATCGTCCGGCCGGGTTGAGCGGCGCTGGACGCGGGGGCCGCCGGGGGGTAACGGGGGCGCGCCGCCAGCCAGAGGAAGGCCGCCGCATGAGCTTCGACCGCCGGATCAGGATCGCCCCCTCCATCCTCGCCGCCGATTTCGCGGATTTCGGCGCGGAATGCCGCGCGGTGGAGGCGGAAGGGGCGGACTGGGTGCATGTCGACGTGATGGACGGGCATTTCGTGCCCAACATCACCTTCGGCCCGCAGATGGTTAAGGCGCTCCGCCCGCATGTCCGGACGGTGATGGACGTGCACCTGATGATCGCCCCGGTGGACGCGTATCTGGCGGCCTTCGCGGAGGCGGGGGCGGATGTCATCACCGCCCATGTCGAGGCGGGCCCGCATCTCGACCGCACCCTTCAGGCGATCCGCGACCTTGGCGCGAAGGCCGGCGTCGCGCTCAACCCGGCGACGCCGCCCGAGGCGATCGCCTGGGTGCTGGACCGGGTGGACCTCGTCTGCGTGATGACGGTCAACCCGGGCTTCGGCGGGCAGGGCTTCATCCATCCGATGGTCCCGAAGATCAGGCGGCTCAGGGAGATGATCGGCGACCGGCCGATCCATATCGAGATCGACGGCGGGGTTACGGCGGAGACGGCGCCCGTGGTCGCCGCGGCGGGGGCGGATGTGCTCGTTGCGGGCTCCGCCGTCTTCAAGGGCGGATCGGCGGCGAAGCCGGCGGCTTACGGGGCCAATATCCGCGCGATCCGCGAAGCGGCGGAAGCGGCGCGTTCGTGAGCGCGCCCCGCATCGTCGTCTTCGACCTCGACGGCACGCTGATCGACAGCGCGCCGGACATCGCGGCGGCGGCCAACGTTATGTTGCGGGAGATCGGGCGGGAGGCGCTGCCGCTTCCGCGCATCGTCTCCTTCGTCGGGAACGGCGTGCCGAAGCTGGTGGAGCGCTGCCTCGACGCGACGGGCGGGCGGGACGAGGCGGGGTTCCGCGCCGCGCTCGCGATCTTCCGCCGGGCCTATGATTCCGATCCGGCGACGCTGACGCGGCCCTATCCCGGCGCGCCGGAGATGCTGGAGGCGCTCGCCGGGGCGGGCTTCGCCCTCGGCATCTGCACCAACAAGCCGGAGGCGCCGGCCCGCACGATCCTCGACGCGCTCGGCCTCGCGGGCCGGTTCGGCGCGGTCGTCGGCGGCGATACGCTGCCGGTGACGAAGCCGGACCCTGCGCCGCTCCGCGAGGCGATCACCCGCCTCGGCGGCGGCGCGGCGCTCTTCGTCGGCGACAGCGAGACGGACGAGGCGACGGCGAAGGCCGCCGGGCTCCCCTTCCTCTTCTTCACCGGCGGCTATCGGAAGAAGCCGGCGGAGGCCTTCGCGGCGGATTTCGCCTTCGACCGGTTCGAGGCGCTCGCCGCGCATCTGGCGGCGAGGCGGGGCTGAGCGCGGCGGCCGTGGAGGGCGGCGCCGCCGCGCCCGGCTTCAGAACATCGAGTCATAATTCTCGGCGGTGATGATGTTCCCGTCCACGATCACGTCGTCGGCGGCGGTGGAAGAGCTGGACGGGGGATATTTCTTGTGTGCGTAGTCGTCGTACTCGGGAAAGATCGGGATCGAGCCTTCGGTCTCGCCGTCGTCGCGGCCAGCCGTGAAGTCCATGTCAGGCTCCTCGACCGCGGCGGCCTCCCGCACCTTCTGGACGGCGGGGAGGAGAAGGCCGATCTGGACGGCGCCGTCATCCTCGGGGATGGCGAAATCGTCGATGGGCTCCTCGACCGCCGCGGCCTCGCGGACCTTCTGGACGGCGGGCAGAAGAAGGCCGATCTGCGTCCCGCCGCCTTCGTCGATCTTGAAGTCGAACCGGTCGGCGCTCTCGGCCGAACCGCCCGTCTGATAGCTGCTGATGAGGACGTCATCGAGACGGATAATCATGTTGTTTCCTTTCTGGCTTCACACCGGCGGACTATGCGCCGCTCGACGAGAGACACATGGGCCGCCCCGGTTCGGGTCGAAAGGGTCCGGGATTCCGGGGTTTGAGATAGGTCACTCGCGGTGATCTTTCTCACAAGGACGGCGAAGCGCCGGCCTCAGCGGATGCCGGAGCGCATGAAGCTGTCGATCACCTGCCGGTGGAGCACGAGATAGAGTGCGAGGATCGGCAGGCTCGCCATCGTCGCCGCGGCCATGAGCGGCCCCCAGTCGTTCCCCTCCTGCGTCATGAAGAACTGGAGCCCGATCTGGACGACGGAGGCCTCCATCCGCCGGATGAGGAGCAGCGGCCAGAAATATTCGTTCCAGGCGGAGATGAAGGCCAGCACGCCGAGCGAGGCGAGCGGCGCGCGGAGATTGGGGACGATCACCTCCACGAGGATGCGGAGGCTCCCCGCCCCGTCCATCCGCGCCGCCTCCACGATCTCCTTCGGGAAGGAGCGGAGCGCGTTGACCATGAGGAGCACGGCGAAGGCCGCGGCGGCGTTCGGGATCACGAGGCCGGCGAGGCTGTCCAGCATCCCGAGCCGCGTCGCCAGCACATAGTTCGGGATCATCACCACCTGGAACGGCACGAGCCAGGAAAGGGCGATCAGCAGCTGCGCCGTCCGCGCCCCCCGGAAGCGCCAGAAGACGAGGGCGTAGGCGGCGAGGAGCCCGCTCGCCGCCTGCGCCGCGGCCGTCAGCGCCGCCATCGCGAAGGTGTTCCAGAGGATGCGCGGCATCGGCAAGGCCTCGAGCGCGGCGCGGTAATTCTCCAGCGTCGGGGCGGCGGGGAAGAGGGCGGTGGAGAACACCTCCCCCTCCGGCCGCAGCGAGGTCGCGATCATCCACCAAAGCGGAAAGATCGCGAGGAGCGAGAGCAGGATCATCGCCCCGTGCACGGCGAGGCGGAAGGCGGGGGAGCCGCGCTCACCGGTCATGGACGGCGTATTTCCGCATGAGCCGCAGGCATCCGAGCGCGGCGAGGCCGAAGACGGCGAAGGTCAGCACCCCCGCCGCCGCGCTCCAGCCGGCCGACATCGTCTTGAACCCGTATTCCCACATCAGGAAGAAGACGTTGGTCGTGGAGCGGAGCGGCCCCCCGCCCGTCAGCGCGTTGATGTAGACGAAGGACCATTGCGCGCCGAAGAGCACCGTCATCATCGAGAGAAGGAGGATCGTCGGCGAGAGGAGCGGCAGGCGGATGTCCCGCACGATCCGCCAGCGGCTCGCCCCGTCCATCCGCGCCGCCTCGATGTAGCTAGCCGGAATCGCGGCGTTTGCAGCCGAGAGGAGGAGCGTGGAGAAGCCGATGAGCTTCCAGCCCGTGATCCAGACGAGCGTCCAGAGCGCGACGTCGGGGTCGCTCAGGAACCCGATCCGGGCGAAGCCGAGCGCCGAGAGCCCGGCGTTTACGAGGCCGTGATCCTCGTTCAGCAGCCAGCGCCAGAGCACGGCGGCGACGATGGGCGCGACGATCATGGGGAGGAAGACGAGCGTGCGGTAGAGGTTCCTGAGCGGCCCGGAAAGGTCCTGCGTCAGGATCGCGATGGCGAGCGGGGCCAGCACCGAGAGCGGGAAGAGGCCGAGAATGTAGAGGAGCGTGTTGGAGACGGCGCGCCCCATGTCGGGCAGCGTCACGAGGTTGGCGTAATTGTCGAGCCCGACCCAGCGCGGCTCCGAATGGGGCAACATGTTCCATTGCTGGAGGGAGAGGCCGAAGGCGCCGATGAGGGGCGCCCAGGTCCAGACCACCACGATCAGCAGCGCCGGCGCGAGATAGAGCCAGGGCTCCCAGAGCTTCATGCCGAAGAGCGGCAGCCGGACGAGGCTGCGCCGGGCGGCGGGGATCGCGGCTTCGGTCATGGGCGCTCCGGCAACGGGGGCGGCGCAGGCCGCCCCCGGTTCAGGCTCAGTTTGAGGGCATCAGCGGCTGGCCGCGCTCCTGCGCCGCCTTCAGCGTCTCCACCGGGTCGCCGGAGCCGAACACCGCCTCCGTCATCGCCTCCTTCATCATGTTCTCCACCTGCCGGTAGTTCGGGCCGGGGAAGGCGATGTTGGGGGTGAGCCGGTCAAGCTGCGCGAGGTTCGGCTTGATCATCGGGTTCGCCTCCACCCAGTCCTTCAGCCATTTCGGGTCCTCCACCATGCCGGGGCGGAGGGGGAGGTAGCCGATCTTCGTCGTGATCTCGTTGTAGGCGTATTCGGAGGTGAGGAACTTCATCAGCTCCCATGCCGCGCGCTGCTTCTCCGGCGCCTTCGAAAAGAGGAAGAGCGCGGAGCCGGAATTGGTCGGCGCGGTCGGCTTCTCTCCGAAGGCGGGCATCGGGGCGACGCGCAGCTCGAAATTGCCCTCCGCCGCCTTGATGAGCCGGTTCTGCACCGCGCTCGTCCAGAGGAACATGCCGAGATTGCCGGACTGGAACGTGTCGAGATGGGCGCCGACGTCGATCCGCGCATGGGCGCCGCTGTCCATCAGGTCCCGCAGCATGGCGACCGCCCCGGCCGCCGCCGGGTCCGCGAAGGTGAGCGTGTTGCCGTCCCGCACCTTGCCGCCGTTGGACATGACGATGGCCTGATAGACGAAGGTGCCGTCGATCGGCCCGTAGGCGCCGGGGAAGAAGCCGTGCTTGCCGGTCGCCTTGGCGATGGCGAGCCCGGCGTCCTTCACCTCTTCCCAGGTCCGCGGCGGCTGGTCCGGGTCGAGCCCGGCGGCGCGGAAGAGATCGGCGTTGTAGAACATCACCGGGGTCGAGAAGACATAGGCGAGGCCATAGGTCTTGCCCTCCACCGCGCCGAGCGCGAGCCCGTTCGGGACCATGCCGACGGAATGGGCGGCGAGCTCCGCGCCCGCGAGGTCCTCCAGCGGCTCCGCGCCGAGCTCTTTCGCGGCGTAGATCAGGTCCCGGAACACGAGCTGCGCGAGGTCGGGCTGCATCCCCGCCACCATGTCGGCCTGCACGCGGGAGAGGACTTCGTTGGAGGGCGCGGCGATGGGCTCGACCGTCACGAGCGGGTTGCGCCGCATGAACTCCTCGATCAGCCCGAGCGTCGCCTCCCGCCCGAGCCCGGCGGAAGCGAGGTTGTAGTTGTAGAAGGTGATCGTCACCGGCTCCGTGATCGCCTCCGCCATCTCGGCGGCGGCGATTTGCGGCGCGGCCAGCGCGGCGAGGAGGCCGGCGGCGAGGAGATGTCGCTTCAGCATGGTTGGTCCTTTCCTTGAGAGGTCAGCCGGCCCGCGCGAAGGCGGCGCCGTCGCGGGCGAGCGCCCGCTCCCGGAGTTCGGCGAGGGGGTAGTTGGCGAGTTCCGCCCTGTCCTGCGGCAGCGGGACGACGGCGAGGGTGAGGCCCGAGGGGCGGATCGTCCCGATCCCGAAGCCGGCGCCGCGGACCATGCGGAGCCGGTCCGCGGCGAGGATGTCCGTCGCCGCATGGAGACCGGTGCCGACGATCACGGGCACGCCGCGCCAGAGCGAGAAGCGGTCATGGTGGATATGGCCGGAGAGGATTCCGACGACGCCCCGCCCCTCGATCAGGTCGCCGAGCCGCGCCGACTGCTCCGGCGGCAGGGCGCGCCAGGGCGTATCGTCCGCCACGCCGGCGAGGTTCGGCGGATGATGCGCGACGATCAGCTTCGGCAGACCGGGATGGGCGGCGAGCCGTTCTTCCAGCCAGCCGAATTGCGCCTCGTCCAGCGCGCCGCCGATGGCGCCCGGAACCGAGGTGTCGAGCGCGATGACGTGCACGCCGGCATGGACGGCGTCATGGTCGAGCGGGGCGGAGGAGGCGCTTCCCGTCATCGCCTCGTGGAACCCTTCCCGCGTGTCGTGGTTGCCGAGCGCCCAGATCACGGGCAGCCCTGTCCGCGCCATCTCCGCCGCGAGGACGCGGAAGCTCTCCGCGTCCCCGGCGTTCGTGAGGTCGCCCGAGGCCACGATGAAATCCGGCGCCGGCGCGATCCGCGCGATTTCCGCCAGCGCGGCGCGGAGCGTCGTCAGCGTGTCGCTGTGCAGGTGCGGGTCGTCCGGCCGGCCGATATGGATGTCGGTCAGGTGGACGAAGACCGGGTCTCTCGTCATTGGGTCTCACTCTCGGTTGCGACGGGTTCGGGTTCGGCCCGCGCGCCGTCCTCCGCCCGGAAGGCGTGGACATGGGCGGCGGGGATGCGGACGGCGAAGGGCGCGGAAGGCGCCGCCTCGCCTGCCCGGCGGATCAGCGTCACCGCCTCGCCGCCCGGCGCGCGGGCGTGGATGTGAAGCTCGGCGCCCATGTCCTCTGCGAGGTCGGGCGTGAAACGCGGGCCGGGGCCCGACGGGTCCGCCGCGATGTCCTGCGGCCTCACCCCGAGTTCGAGCGCCGCGCCTTCGGGAAGACGCCAGCGCGCGCCGGGGCAGGGCTCCCAGCCCCCGGCGGCGCGGGCCCGCCCCTCCCGGTCGATCCGGGCGGGGAAGAAGATCATCGGCGGCGTGCCGACGAAGCCGGCGACGAAGCGGGAGGCGGGGCGGCGCCAGACCTCGCCGGGTGCGCCGGCCTGCCGGATTCGCCCGCCCTCCATCACCACCAGCCGGTCCGCCATCGTCATCGCCTCGAGCTGGTCATGGGTGACGAAGATCGAGGTCGCGCCGAGCGCCCGGTGGAGCCGCTTGATCTCCAGCCGCATCTGGAGCCGGAGCCGCGCGTCGAGATTCGAGAGCGGCTCGTCGAAGAGGAAGACGCGCGGCCGGCGGACCATGGCCCGCCCCATCGCCACGCGCTGCCGCTGCCCGCCGGAAAGCTGGTGCGGCCGCCGCTCCAGCAGCGGCTCCAGTTCCAGCATCGCGGCGACTTCCCGCACCCGCGCCTCCCGCTCCGCGCGCGGGACGCCGGCGACCTTCAGCGCGTAGCCGATATTTCCAGCGACACTCATGTGCGGATAGAGCGCGTAGTTCTGGAACACCATCGCGCAGCCGCGCCGCCCGGGCGGGACGCCCTCCATCGGCTCCCCGTCTATGGAGATCGTCCCGGCGCCCTGCTCTTCCAGCCCGGCGATCATGCGCAGAAGGGTGGACTTGCCGCAGCCCGAAGGGCCGAGGATGACGACGAAATCCCCGGACGCGATGGAGAGATCGACGTCGCTGACGACGGCGGGGCCGCCGAAATCCTTGCTCAAGCCCTCGATGCGGATTCCGGCCATGCGTTCCCTCCGGAGACGGGCCTAGAGCGATTCCCCGACAGCTGCGTGACGGGCGCCGAACGGCGTTCGGGAGCCGGGCGGCTCGGGCCGCGCGAACATCGGCGCGGAGACCTCCACGATCCGCTCGATCAGGGCCTCCGGGTCATCCCGCCCCACGCCGCCCCCGGCGAGGAGGCGGGAGCGGGCGCGGTGGCGGGTGATCTGGCTGCGGACGCCGAGCACGGCGTTGACCCGCCAGCCGATCTCCCCCTCGTCGAACCAGGGCGCGATCCGCCGGAGCTGCCGGATGAAGGCGCGGTGATGGTCGAGGCTTTCCGTCATCCGCGCGAAGCGGCCCGGCCGGTCGCTCAGCGTAGCGAGGCCGTGCATGTAGGTGAAGACGCGGTAGCGGCTTTCGGGGTCGAGGCTCCAGCGGATCGAGGGGCCGACAAGCGCGGCGAGCACGCCGGCGAGGCCCGGCGCCTCGGGCCGCCGCCGGTCGATCTCCGCCTGGAGCGCCGTCAGCCGCTCCGCGTTGAGGCGGCGATAGGCGTCCATCGCGGTCGCGGCCACGAGGTCCTCCAGCGAGCCGAAATGATGCGAGACGGAGGAGGCGGCGACGCCCGCCTCCGCCGCGATGGCGCGCACGGTCACGTCGGAGAAGCGGCGCGAGCGGCGGATCACCCGCTCGCAGGACTGGATCAGCCGGACGGAGGTTTCGCATTCGCGCGCGCTCATGGAACCCCGCTTAGGCCGCTCCTGCGACGCTTTGGTGACTTCGCGGGCGGCTTTACCGCGGCGAACGCCGTTCGGGCTTTGTCAGCGAAGGGTTACGGCTTCGAGAAATCCGTGTCGCGGAACGGTGGTCCAAGCCTCGGCGCCGCAACCCGAGGATGACCCCGCCCATGACCGAACCCGCCCTTCCCGCCATCGGCGCCGCGATGCCCATCGCGCTCCTGCCGGTCTATCGCGACTGGCTGATCGAGGCCGACCGCGACCTCGAAATCCAGGACTTCTTCCGGATCGACGCGCTGGAGGACTGGTCGGGCCTCGCCGCCGAGGCGAAGCGCCAGCTCGACGGCTGGCGGGGTCGGCTCGGCATCCACGGCCCCTTCTGGGGCTTCACCATCGCCAGCCATGACGCGGACGTGCGGGCGCTCGTCACCCGCCGGATGCTGAAGGGCCTCGAAGTCTGCGAGGGCCTCGGCGCGACGCAGATGGTGATCCACAGCCCCTACACGACCTGGGACTTCAACAATCTCGACTATACGCCCGGCGCACGCGACGCAGTGGTGGAGCGGGCGCATCAGACGCTCGGCGCCGTCGTGAAGCGGGCGGAGGAGACCGGCGTCACGCTCGTCATCGAGAACATCGAGGACAAGGACCCGAGGGACCGTCTCGCCCTCGCCCGCTCCTTCGATTCGCCCGCAGTCAAAGTCTCGCTCGACACCGGGCACGCCTTCTACGCGCAGGTCTCCACCGGCGGCGCGGCGGTGGACTATCACGTCGCCGTCGCGGGCGAGATGCTCGACCATGTCCATGTGCAGGACGCGGACGGCCATGCGGACCGGCACTGGGCCCCGGGCGAAGGGACGATCCCCTGGCGCGCCGTCTTCACCGCCCTCGCGCGGCTGGAGACGAAGCCGCGGCTGGTTCTGGAGTTGCGCGACAATTCGCGCATCCCGGCCGGCGCCGCGCATCTCGTCGGGCTCGGCCTCGTACGCTGACCCAGAGCCTTCACCAAATCTTCAACCGAGCATCATCGCGAGGACTCGCCTCGCGCCGACCCTGAAAACCCCTGAGCCCCACTTCAGAAGGAGGTCCCGATGACCAGCCTCACTCGCCGTCTCGTCCTCGGCGGCGGCGCCGCCGCGACCGGCGCGCTGATCCTGCCGCGCTTCGCCATCGGCCAGTCCGACCAGCGCCCCTCGATCACCATCGCGGTGCAGAAGGTCTCCAACTCCAACACGCTCGACGTGATGCGCGAGCAGTCCAATGTCGGGGAGCGGATCTTCTTCTCCTCGATCTGGGAGGGCCTGATCGGCCGCGACTGGCTCGGCGGCCTCAAGAGCGTGCCGCTCCTCGCCACCGAATGGCGCCGGATCGACCCGCAGACGGTCGAGCTGAAGCTCCGCCAGGGCGTGAAGTTCCATAACGGTGACGAGATGACGGCGGAGGATGTGGCCTTCACCTTCTCGCGTGAGCGCATGTTCGGCGACACCGAGGCGAAGAACCGCTCCACCATCACGACGCTCGAACAGGGCACGCCGCCCCGCGCCGGCAAGGAACTGCCGACCGAAGTGACGGCCTATGCCCGCAGCGCCTGGCCCGATCTCGTGAAGGTCGAGCCGGTGGACCGCTACACGGTGCGCTTCCACAACGCCTCCCCGGACGTGACGCTGGAGGGCCGCCTCTCCCGCTACGGCTCCGACATCTGCTCGCAGCGCGGCTGGGACGAGGCCTCCTCCTATCTCGACTGGGCGAGGAAGCCCGTCACGACCGGCCCCTACATGGTCGCCGAGTTCTCGCCGGACAGCCATCTCCTCCTCGTCGCGCATGACGAATACTGGGGCGGCCGCCCGCCGCTCGCCTCGATCCGCTTCGTCGAGGTCCCCGAGGTGGCGAGCCGCGTGAACGGCCTCCTCTCCGGCGAATACCAGTTCGCCTGCGACATGCCGCCGGACCAGATCCCCGGCATCGAGGCGAACGCCGCCTTCGAGGTGCAGGGCGGAACGATCCTCAACCACCGCCTCACCGTCTTCGACAAGAACCACGCGCATTTGCAGGACCCGCGGGTGCGCCGCGCGATGACCCACGCGATCGACCGGCAGCTGATCGTCGACGCGCTCTGGGCCGGCCGCACCGTCGTCCCCAAGGGGCTCCAGTGGCCCTATTACGACGACATGTTCATCGAGGACTGGGCGGTTCCCGCCTTCGACCCGGCGCTCGCCGCCGATCTCGTGAAGCAGTCCGGCTACAAGGGGGACCCGATCCCCTATCGGCTCCTGAACAACTACTACACCAACCAGGTCTCGACCGCGCAGATCCTCGTCGAGATGTGGAAGAATGTGGGCCTCAACGTCGAGATCCAGATGGTCGAGAACTGGGGCCAGATCCTCGAACGGGGCGAGACCCGCGCGATCCGCGACTGGTCCAACTCCGCGCCGTTCAATGACCCGGTCTCCTCCATCGTCAACCAGCACGGCCCCAACGGCGGGCAGCAGCAATGGGGCGAGTGGACGAACGCGGAGGCCAACCAGATGTCCGAGGTCATGCTGACCTCGACGGACCGGGCGGCGCGCAAGCAGGCGTTCCGGAGGATGCTGGAAATCTGCGAGCGGGAGGACCCGGCCTTCACCGTGCTCCACCAGAACGCGACGTTCACGGCGAAGCCGAAGTCGATCAGGTGGCAGGCGTCGCCGGCCTTCGCGATGGACTTCCGGCCCGGCAATTTCGAGATGGGACGGTCTTGACCCCTCTCGTCGCCATCTGCGGCCTCTCCGTCTCCTTCGACGGGGCGGCCGCCCTGCACGGCGTCGATCTCTCCATCGCGCCGGGCGAGGCGCTGGGGCTCGTCGGCGAATCGGGTTCGGGGAAATCCGTGACCTGGCTCGCCGCGCTCGGGCTCCTGCCGCCCCATGCGGAGGTTGCGGGCTCCGTCCGGCTCGAAGGGGCGGAGATACTGGGTGCCCCGGCGGCGACGATGGACCGCCTGCGCGGCGGCCGCGTCGCGATGATCTTCCAGGACCCGGCATCCTCCCTCAACCCGGTGCTGACCATCGGCAAGCAGATCGGGGAGGCGCTCGGGCTCCATCGCGGGCTCGACGGGCAGGCGCGGACGGCGGAGGCGAAGCGGCTGCTCGACCTCGTCGGCATGCCGGATTCCGCGCGCCGCCTCTCCGCCTATCCGCACGAGCTTTCGGGCGGGCAGAACCAGCGCGCGATGATCGCCATGGCGCTCGCCGGCCGGCCCGACCTCCTGATCGCGGACGAGCCGACGACCGCGCTCGACGTGACGATCCAGGCGCAGATCCTCGAACTTCTCGCTTCGCTTCGGAAGGAGACGGGCATGGCGCTTGTCCTCATCAGCCACGATCTCGGCGTCGTGGCGGAGACCTGCGACCGTGTCGCGGTGATGTATGCCGGGCGGATCGTGGAGGAGGCGCCGGCGCTCGCGCTCTTCGAGGCGCCGCGCCACCCCTATGCCGAGGGGCTGATCGGCGCGCTGCCGCTGCTCGACGGCCCGCGCCGGCGGCTGACCGCGATTCCGGGCACGGTGCCCGACCCGCGGGAGGCGCCGCCGGGCTGCGCCTTCGCGCCCCGCTGCCCGAAGGCCGCACCCGCCTGCGCCGGGGCGGTCCCTGCGCTGACCGAGGTCGGCCCGGCCCGCCGCGCGGCCTGCTTCTTCCCGCTCCGCTCCGCCCCCTTCCGCGCCGAACGGATGGTGACCGCGTGACGGCGCTGCTGGAGGCGGAGGGGCTCGCGCGCGTCTACGCCTCGCGCCGGGGCGTCTTCGGCCGCCCGGTCGCCGTCCGGGCGGTGGACGATGTCTCGCTCCGCCTCGGGCGGGGGGAGACGCTGGGCGTCGTCGGCGAGTCGGGCTCCGGCAAGTCCACCGCCGGGCGCCTCGTCCTCGGCTTCGAGACGCCGGACGAGGGCGAAGTCCGCTTCGACGGCGCGGCCATGCCCCCGCCCGGCTCGCCCGCATGGCGGCGTCTCCGCGCGCGGATGCAGATGATCTATCAGGACCCGCTCGGCGCGCTCGACCGGCGGCTGACCGTCGCCGCACAGGTGCGCGAACCGCTCGACATCCACGGGATCGGCGCGCCGGAAGACCGCGCCGCGCGGGCGGCGGAGCTGCTCTCCGCCACCGGCCTCTCCGCGCGGATCGGCGCGCGGCGGCCGCACGAGCTTTCCGGCGGGCAGCGCCAGCGCGCGGTGATCGCGCGGGCGCTCGCCACGCGGCCCGATCTTCTCGTCTGCGACGAGCCGGTTTCGGCGCTCGACGTCTCGATCCAGGCGCAGGTGGTGAATCTTCTCTCCGACCTCCAGTCGGAGCTTGGCCTCGCCATGATCTTCATCAGCCACGATCTCCGCGTCGTCCGCCAGATCAGCGCGCGGGTCGCGGTCATGTATCTCGGCCGGATCGTGGAGGAGGGGGCGGCGGACGACATCTTCGCCCGGCCGGTCCACCCCTACACGAAGGCCCTCGTCTCCGCGGCCCCGGCGCCGGGCAAGACCGGCCGGCGCATCCTCCTCGAAGGCGAGCCCCCGAACCCGGCGGCGCGGCCCGACGGCTGCGCCTTCCATCCGCGCTGCGCCGTCGCCGTTCCGCGCTGCCGGGCGGAGGTTCCGTCGCTCGCCGATCTCGGCGCCGGGCGGCGCGCGGCCTGCCATCTCGCCGCGCCGCTTTCCGGGCAGGAGGCCGCCTGATGCTCCGCTTTCTCGCCGTCCGCTTCGGCCGCGCGCTCCTCACCGTCGCGCTCGTCGTCACCTTCGCCTTCGTCGTGCTGCGCCTCTCCGGCGATCCTGCGACGCTGATCCTCGGCCCGGAAGTGCCGCCCGAGGCGATCCGCGCGTTCCGGGAGAGCTGGGGGCTCGACGAGCCGCTCTGGCGCCAATATCTCAGCTATTTCGGGGCGATCGCCTCCGGCGACCTCGGCAATTCGATGCGGGACGGGCGGCCGGCCATCGAGCTGGTGGCGGACCGCATCCCGGCGACGCTGGCGCTGACCGTGCCCGCGCTCCTCCTCAAGATCGGCATCGGCATTCCCGCCGGGGTTTACGCCGCGATGCATCGCGGCGGCCCGATCGACCGGACAGTGATGATGGTCGCCGTCGCGGGCTTCACCGTGCCCTCCTTCGTCCTCGGGCTTCTGCTCGTGATGCTCTTTTCCGTGCAGCTCGGCTGGCTTCCTTCCGGCGGGCGGGACACCTGGCTCCATGCGGTGCTGCCCATCGTCACGATGGGCGTCGGCGGCGCGGCGATCCTCGCCCGGTTCACGCGCTCGGCGATGATCGAGGTGCTGGGCCAGCCCTATATCCGCACCGCCTCGGCCAAGGGCGTGCCCTGGGGCGCGGTGATCCGGGGCCACGCCCTGCCGAACGCGGCGATCCCGACCGTGACCATCGTCGGCTTCATGGTCGGCAGCCTGATCGCGGGGGCGGTGGTGGTGGAGAGCGTCTTCTCCTGGCCCGGGGTCGGGCGGCTCCTCGTCGTCGCCGTCTCGAACCGGGATCTTGCGGTGGTGCAGACCATCCTCCTCCTCGTCGCGGCGACGATGGTGACGGCCAACCTGATCGTCGATCTCCTCTACGGCGCGCTCGACCCGCGGATGCGGCGCGGCGCGGGGCAGGGGGCGCACTGAGATGGCGCTCGCCGAAGCCTCCGCCCCGCGCCCCGGCCTCGCCCGGCCGCCGCTCGGCATCCTCCTCGCGCTCCTCTGGATCGCGCTGATGCTCTTCCTCGCGGTCTTCGGCGACTTTGTGGCGCCGCAGGAATTCACCGCGATGGACCTGATGGCGCGCCTCTCCCCGCCGCTGACGCCGGGCCACTGGCTCGGGACGGACGAGCTGGGGCGGGACGTGCTCTCCCGCCTCATCGCCTCGATCCGCATCTCGCTCATCATCGCCTTCGGCGCGACGCTGATCTCGGCGGCGCTCGGTACGACGCTCGGCTTCCTCGCGGCGCATTTCCGCGGCTGGGTGGAGCAGGCGGTGCTGATGCTCGCGGATTTCCAGGCGGCGATGCCGTTCCTGATCCTCGCCCTCGCCGTGCTCGCCTTCTTCGGCAACGACCTGACGCTGCTGGTCCTGCTGATGGGCCTCTATGGCTGGGAGCGCTATGCGCGCATCGCCCGCGGCCTCGCCATTTCCGCCGGGGCGCAGGGCTACGCCAACGCGGTGCGCCAGCTCGGCGGGACGCCGCGGCGGGTCTATCTGCGGCACATCCTGCCGAACATCGCCTCCACCCTCATCGTCTCGATGACGCTGGTCTTCCCCGAGGTGATCCTGCTCGAATCCGGCCTCTCCTTTCTCGGTCTCGGCGTGCAGCCGCCGATGACGAGCCTCGGCAACATGGTCGGCTATGGCCGCGAATACATCACCCGCGCGCCGTGGATCCTTCTTTCCCCCGCCGTCGTGATCGTGCTGACGACGCTCGCCGTCTCCTCCCTCGGCGACTGGCTGAGGGACCGGCTGGACCCGACGACGCGCTGAAGCGGGCGGCGCGGCCGAAGCGCCGGAAGGCCGTCAGAGCTTGTCGAAGAAGGCGCTGCGGAAGGCCGCCACCCGCGCCGCCTCTTCGTCTCCTTGCGCGGGGCCGGGGGCGCCGGGGCCGGCCGCCGCTTCCGGCGCGGCCTCGATCTTCACGCCGCGCCGGAAGGTCTGCCGCGCGGCGACCTCGCCATCGGGGCCGAAATCCGCGGCCTCGCCGTCCACCAGCCCGTCGACATAGGGGATGGCCTTGAGCCGCTTCCCGTCGGGGCCGAAAAGCTCCATGACGCCATGCCGGGCTCCGCCGCGATGCGGGATCAGGGCCGAGAGTGTCCCGTCCGGGCCATAGACCCGCATCTCCCCCTCCAGCCGGTCCTCCCGATAGGGCGCTTCGAGTTGCAGGACGCCGTTCTCGTAGCGGCGCATCGCGCCGTGCCGCCGCCCGGCGCGCCACATGATCTCGAGCGCGAGGGCTCCGGCCTCGTCGAGGGTCCGGTCCGGCCCATCGAGTTCGCCCGCCTCGAACCGGGCGTCGCGCACAAGGCGCCCGGACGGGTCGAAGACGCGGAACGGGCCGTGCAGCACGCCGTTCCGGAAATGCGCCTCCTCGAGGATCGCCCCGTCCTTGTCGCGCTTCAGCGCGCGAGCGCTTCCGTCCTGCGCGACCATGAGTGCTCGCCCCGTCGTCTCCTCGCCCGTAAGCCGAGTAGTAGCGTGCGCCCGCGTGGCGGGGAAGCGTCGTCTCCGGTCTGAAAAATGGGTTCGCGCAATACGTGTTGAAATGGTAATCTCACACAAGGTCTGAGGAGTGGCGCTCGATGCCTTCGAACGTGATCCAGGGGCGGTTTCAAGGGCCGGCGGCCAGACCGGCGCATGGCGTTCGTGCGCCGGGGGCGGCGGGGCAGGGCGCGATACAGCGGCAAGGCGCCGGCGCCATGGCCGTCGACGCGGCGATCCTGCGCACTCAGGGCCCCGGAGCCGCGCTGCCGCCGGACGTTCGCCGCCATATGGAGACGACGTTCGGGGCCGACTTTTCGTCCGTGCGCGTCCATGTCGGGCCGCAGGCGGAGCGGATCGGCGCCATCGCCTTCACCTCCGGCGCGGACATCTACTTCGCGCCGGGCCGATATCAGCCGGAGACGCCGGCGGGGCGCAGGCTCCTCGGCCATGAACTCGCCCATGTCGTGCAGCAGCGGCAGGGCCGGGTGCGCAACCCGGCGGGGGGCGTCGCCATCGTGCAGGACGCGGCGCTGGAGGCGGAGGCGGACCGGATGGGGGACCGCGCCGCCGCCGCGCCGCTCCAGATGAAGCCGGCCCGGCCGGAGCCGCCGAAGACCCACAGGCTGATCGTGAGCGAATCCCGTCATCGCGGGCTGAACGCCAACCGGCTCGCGCCGGAGGCTGCCTCGCACAGCGCAGTGACGCTCGTCCGCCCGAGCGGGGCGCGGGAGACGTTCTCCTTCGGGCCGCGGGAGCATCTTGCGCCGAACAATGCGGCGAACGTGCAGCGCCTCCGCGCCGGCGTGCCCGGCGTGGTGCGGCGGGAGACCGGAGGCGCGGCGCCGCGCGGCGCGGGCGTGCGGGAGATCGCGATCACCGCGGATCAGGCGCGCGCGGCGGAGGCGGCGATCCGGACGCAGGGGGCGGGAACGTTCCGGCTGGGGCGGGACGATTGCCACGGGTTCGTCGCGAAGGTGGCGGAGCGGGCTCTCGCCGCGGGCGGCGCGTCGACGCCGCGGCCCGGGGCGGCCGGGGCCGGCGGCTCGGGGCTTCTTCTCAAGAGGGCGCTCGCTCGCCTCGCCGTAGCGAAGGACGCTTCGAGGAAGCCGATACAGCCGTTTCGTGCGCCGTTTCGCTCCAATGTTCTCCAGCGGATGGATGATGAGGAATACGTGCCGCCGCATCTTCGAAAGAAGAAAAAGCAACTCAGGTTCAGTTTCCGCGCACAGACGCCGGAGAATGTCATACGAGCCACGGCTCACAAAATGGCGCATCCGGACCTCAGTAGATTCACTGAGGTGTTTACGTGCAGGAAATGCCACCGTGTGCTTGCCTATTGCGACCTCGCCGGAAAATTTTACCTCACGAACTACACATATATCAGCAAAGAGAATAAGAATAAGCACAAGCAGCGCTCGCTGGCGCTCGATCACTATCCGCCGTGGGCGCCACGGCTGAAGAAACTGACGAAAGCCAAGGCTTCGGCCGAGGAAATGCGGGAAGACTATCAGGACGAGACGCGACTGCGCGCCATCTGCAAGGTCTGCAACGAGAGCCATGAATACGAAGAAGACGAAGAGCTCTCAGACTATGACAGCGACGAGGACGATTTCGACCCGCCGCGAACCCCGAAGCATGAGTCGCCGCATAATCCCGGATCTTTCACGGGTTACTACGACAAGACATTCTTGAGCGGCTTCTGATCGCGCGGGCGGCCCTCAATTGATCTGAACCGTCCCGCCCTTCACCGTCAGCGCGCCGCCGCCGTCCACCGCGCCGCTCGCGGAGCCCTTGAGGCTGAACGTGGAGCCGCCCTTCATGTCGAGCGAGCTTCCCGCCTCGAGTGTGGCGCCGGAGCCCGCCTTGAGCTCGAGCGAGCCGCCCGCGCTGATCGAGATCGAGCCGTCGGACTTGATGGTGATGTCGCCCTTCACCTCGATGGTGAGGGAGCCGGTGGAGACGGTGAGCTTGTCGTCGCCCTTCTCCAGCGTGACCGTCCGGTTCTCGACGATCTCGACATTCATGTCCTTCTGGGCGTGGAGATAGACTTCCTCCTCGCCCGCCTTGTCCTCGAAGCGGAGCTCGTTGAAGCCCTCCGCATCCTTGGAGCTGTTCGACTTGACGGTCGTCTTCGTCTGTTCGCCGGGCAGCTCGTAGGGCGGCACGTTGTCCGCGTTGTAGACGACGCCGGTGACGAGCGGGCGGTCCGGGTCCCCGTCGAGGAAGCTGACGACGACCTCGGAGCCGATCCGCGGCACGAAGAGCGCGCCCCAGCCGGCCCCGGCCCAGCCCTGCGCGACGCGGAGCCAGCATGAGCTGTTCTCGTCCGACTCGCCCAGCCTGTCCCAGTGGAACTGGACCTTGATGCGGCCGTGCTTGTCCGTCCAGATCTCTTCTCCGTCCTTGCCGACGACCTTCGCGGTCTGCGGCCCGGGCATCCGGGGGCGGGGCGTCGCGAGAGGCGGGCGCCAGGCCATCTCCTTCGGCTGCGCCTCGAACCGGTTCGAATAGAGCCGCCGCTCCGCCTCATGCGTCACGGCGCGGATCAGATAGTCCTGGTTGAGCGCCGATGACGGATGATCCGAGAGCGCGAAGGTCGCGCCCGACGCCATGAGCCGGAGCGGCGAGGCGCCCTCGATGGCGAAGGCTTCCGCCTCCAGCGCGGCGAGGCGGCGCGTCACCGCGCTTTCGCCGTTGGCGGTCGTCGGATAGCGGCCGGGATAGACGTAATGCCCGCCGCCGTCCCCCACCGAGACCTCCAGCGTCTCGGCCGGCGTCTCGAAATTGTAGTCCCGCGCCGAAACCAGCGCCGCGGCCATTTCCGACCGTTCGGCGAGGGACTGGATGCGCCGGTCCTCGGCGAAATCCGCGGTCCGGGGCAGGGGGAGGAAGGGCACGGCCCCGCCCGGCACCGCGGCGCAGGCGCTGACATCGTCGAAGATCACGAGGTCATGCTTCGCCGTATCGTGCGCGAAGAAATAGCCGAGCCCCTCCTCCTCCAGCAGGCGGGAGACGAAGGCGAAATCGGTCTCGCCGAACTGCACGCAATAGGGCCTCGGCTCCAGCGTTCCGGTCAGCGCGAAGCGGTAGTCGGGGAAGCCCGCGTCGTCGAAGACCTGCGTCACGATCTCCTCGGTCGTCTTCTCCTGGAAGATCCGGTTGTCGCTCCGGAGCGTCAGGAGCGAGAGCCAGGGCCTGACGAGGAGCGAGACGGCGGAGCCGGAGCGGCGGACGGACCAGACGCGGCCGTGCAGCCGCCGCTCGATCCCCTCGCCCCCAGTCAGGCGGATCGCGGCGGGCTCGCCGAGAAGGCCGGCGACATCCGGCGCGCCCTCCGCCTCCGCCTCCAGCTCGAACCGGAACGGAGCCGAAAGCCGCTCCTCGCCGGAGAGTCGCAGGAGGATCAGCGCGTCCTCCCCGAGTTCGGTCGAGAGCGCGAGGGAGGCGGCGGCCTGCGTCGGGTCGGACATGGCGGGAGCCTAGCGCTTCGTGAGCGCGAAGTCGCCGCCCGGATCGAGCCCGATATGGATTTCGCGCAGGGGCGCCTCATTCACCACGCCTTCGAGCATCGCCTCCGCGATCGTCGGCGCGAGGTTGTTGGAGATGATCGCATCGATGTTTCGCGCGCCGCTTTCCGTATCGGTCGCGCGGGCGACGATGGCGTCGATCACCGCCCGGTCATAGGTAAGCTCGGCGCGGTGCACGGCGGCCAGCCTGTCCCCAAGCCGGCCGAGCTTCATCGAGGCGACGCGCGCGAGCTCGGCGGGGCCGAGCGGCAGGAACGGCGCGACCGTCAGCCGCCCGAGAAAGGCGGCGGGGAAGCGACGAAGGAGCGCCGGGCGGATCCGCGCCGCGAGCGCCTCCGGGTCGACGATTCCCGAGGCGGCGGCCTCCACGATCTCCATATCGCCGACATTCGACGTCAGGATGATGAGCGTATTGCGGAAATCGACGAGCTGGCCCTCGCTGTCCTCGATCACGCCCTTGTCGAAGATCTGGTAGAAAAGCTCGATCACGTCGCGGTGCGCCTTCTCGATCTCGTCGAGAAGAAGCACGGAATAGGGCCGCCGGCGCACCGCCTCCGTCATCACGCCGCCGCCGCCATAGCCGACATAGCCGGGCGGCGCGCCCTTGAGGCCGGAGATCGAATGCGCCTCCTGATATTCGGACATGTTGACGGTGATGAGCGCGCGCCGGCCTCCGAAGAGCATCTCCGCAAGGCTCGTCGCCGTCTCCGTCTTGCCGACGCCGCTCGGCCCGGCGAGGAGGAAGACGCCGGTGGGCTTCTCGGGCTCGCCGAGCTGCGCGAAATAGGTCTGCGCCCTTCGCGCGATCACGCCGAGGGCGCCGTCCTGGCTGACGATCCGCTCCCTGAGGCGGGAGAGCAGATCGGTCGCACCGCTCGCGCCGGCGCGCAGCATCTCCCCCGCCGGAATGCCCGTGAGGGAGGAGACGACATCCCCCACCGCCTCCGCATCGACGAAGGCGTGGACGAGCGGCCCGCCCTCCTCGCGCAGCGTGTCGAGCTGGAGCCGGAGGTTGTTCGCCGCCTCGACCAGCGCCGGGTCGTCCGGCCCCTCCCCCGCGTCGAGCTCGATCAGCTTGCGCGTCAGGCGCCTCTCCTCGCGCCAGCGCGCCTCCAGAACGCTCGCGCTCTCCTCAAGCCGGCTGCGCTCGGCGGCGAGGGCGCGGCGCCGCTCCCGCGAATCCTCGTCGTCGAGGATGCGGCCCTCGCGTTCGAGCCGGGCATGTTCGATGGCGATGGCTTCGAGCTGCGCGCGCGCGCCCTCCAGCGCGGCCGGCGCCTCGGACTGGCTCATCGCGACGCGGGCGCAGGCCGTGTCGAGCACGCTGATCGCCTTGTCGGGCAATTGCCGGTCGCTGATATAGCGGTCCGAGAGCCGCACCGCCTCGCGCAGCCCCTCTTCGAGGACGCGGACGCCGTGATGCGCCTCCAGCCGGTTCACCGCGCCGCGCAGCATCTCCAGCGCCGTGTCGGTCGAGGGTTCGGAGACGCGGACGACCTCGAAGCGCCGGGCGAGGGCCGGGTCCTTCTCGATATGGCGCTTGTATTCGCGCCATGTCGTCGCCGCGACGCAGCGGAGCGCGCCGCGCGCAAGGGCCGGCTTGAGGAGGTTTGCGGCGTCGCCCTCGCCCTTCTGCCCGCCGGCGCCGAGGAGCATGTGCGCCTCGTCGATGAAGAGGACGATGGGCCGCGGCGAGGCCGTCACCGCATCGACGACGTTCTTGAGCCGCTGCGCGAACTCGCCCCGCACGCCCGCGCCGGCCTGGAGCGCGCCGAGATCGAGCGCGAGGAGCCTGACGCGGCGCAGCGCCTCCGGCGCCCTCCCGGCGACGATGTGCTGCGCCAGCCCCTCGACCACCGCCGTCTTGCCCACCCCGGCCTCCCCGGTCAGGATCGGGTTGTTCTGCCTGCGGCGGAGGAGCACGTCGATCAGCCGCCGCACCTCCGCATCCCGCCCGACGACGGGGTCGATCGCCCCCGCCCGCGCATCGGCGGTCAGGTCGCGGGCGTAAAGCGTCAGCGGATCGTCCCGCCGCGCCGGCGCCTCCTCCTCCGCATCGTCGGGCCCGGCCTCCGCCTCCGCGCGGGCGAGGCCGAGGAGGGGGGAGAGGGGGAGAATGCGGCCGCGCAGCGCCTCGTCCGCGAGCATGGCCTTCACGAGCTCGGCCGGCCCGATCCGCTCCGCGCCGACATGCGCCGAGGCGACGATCCAGGCTTCCTTGAGCGCGCGGACGATGCCGGACGAGATCGTGGCGTCGCGCGATACGCCGTCCGGCCCCGCCGCGACCGCGGCGCGAAGATCGGCGCGGGCGCGGGCCGCATCGACGCCGCAGCGTTCGAGATGCCGGGCCGCCGGGCCCTCGTCATCCTCGAGAAGCTCGACAAGGAGGTGCTCGGGTTCGATGAACTGGAGCCTCCGCGCCTGGCAATGCTCCGCCGCGCGATTCAGCGCCTCGCGCGCGGCGCAGTCGAGCCGGTCGAAGAGAATGCCGATCTCGGACATCAGCCGCCCGCCTGCATCGTGCGAAGGCGGAGCCGGGCCGCGCCCTCGCGCCGGCGCGCCCGCGGGTCGAGAAAGCTCGTCCAGCCGAGTTGCGGCGGCCGCGCGCGGGAGAGGCGCGCGGGCGGCGTCTCCTTCGCCTCGACGACAAGCTTCAGGCTCGCCTCGCAGGTCGTCGGCAGCGTGGCCGCGGCGAGTTCGGCGGCGACGTGATGCCTCGCGCCGCCGGGCAGGAGGCTGCGGAACGCCTGTTCGTCCATCGGGCCGAGCGTGAGCTCGACCCCCGCATCCTGCAGCCAGGCGCGACGGCCGAGGGAGGACCGGCCGAGCCGCGCGCCGGCTCCGCGCGCGCGGATCGGCGTCCTGTCCCGCTCGCCGAAGGGCGCCCAGCCGCCGATGAAGGACCGGCCCTTCGCCCCCGTGCGGAAGATCGTCGCGAAGGCCCGCTCCACCGCATGCATGCTGATCGGGCGCTGGTTCAGGAGCCCGGCGAGGCTCATGAGGGCGCGGACGGAGGCGGTCGGCGGCTCCGCGCCCGCCCGGCCCGCGAGGGCCCGGATCGCGCGCCCCTGCGCCGTCTCCGCCGGGTCCCCGGCCGCGGTGGGCGCTTCGAGGCGGGCGATCTCGAGGAAGAGCGCGAAGAGACGGTTTCCGAACACGTCGAAGAAGTCGGCGGCATGGCGCTTCTCCGCCGCGTTCCGCGCCAGAGGCTCCGGCAGCGGCCCGCCCGGCCCGAAGAGCGAGAAGGCGCCGGAAACGAGGGTCGCCGTATCGCCCTCTCTCTCGAACGCCTCGACGTCGCCCTCCGCGAAGCCCGACTTCAGCGGCGCCCGGACGCGCAGCTTCAGCCCCGGCGTCGCCTCTATCGCGCGCACGGCCGCCAGCAGCTCGAAGCCCTGCGGCTCCCGCTGCAGGCGCGCGGTCAGATCAGAATCTGTTCGCCTGCCGTCGGCGGCCATTTCGCCCATTCTCCTTCGCGCTCCGAGCGGATGACGCGCAATGTGCAGAAAGAGTTCACCGCCGCATAGAGCCCGAAGAACCGGGCGAGAACGGCGCCGAAGAGAAAGGCGGAGCCCTCGTCGGCGAAGCAGTCCTTATCGAGCCGCAAGGTCGCCTCCACCCCGCGGCAGAAGCCGCGCCAGCCGTCCTTTCCGAACCGCTCCGTGACGCGGGCCCCGGAAAGGCCGGCGACGCCCTCGATCTGGCGACGCGCGGCGCGCGCCTCGTCCGGGCAGTAGAGCCGCAGATGTTCGCGCAGCGCCGCCGCCGCGTCCGCGCCCTCGACGAAGGAGAGCTGGTTCACCGAGATGTGGGAGACGAGGCGCCAGAGCCCGGCGTTGACCGGCGGCGCCGGTATCTGCGGCGTCGGGCGGACGGACCAGAACACGCCGTCCACCGGCGCGTCGAACTCGAGCCCGAGCCGCTTTCCGTCGCCCGCCGGGTCCCAGTCCATCGTCGTTGACGACGGGATCGTCTCGGCAAGGCCGCGATTGGTGCAGAGGAGATGCGCGAATGCGACCTCCGCCTTCGGCTTTCCCGTATCGTATCCGGAATCCCGGAACGAGATGAACATGTCCGACCCGGCGCGCCCGAGGCCGGCGCCCGGCTGCCTTCGCGCCGTCCACCATGTCCGGTCGGGCGCCCCGGCGTCCGCATGGTCGAAGGAGAAGAAGGGCGTCATGGTCTCGCCGTCGATGTCGCCGGTCGCGGCGGTCGTGACCTTTTCGATGCTGTAGATCTCGGTGCTCTGCTCACGGCGATGATCGGGGGTGACCGGATATTCCACGCGCTTCCTGTCGACCCGGATCGGCTCGCTGACCCGCCTGAAGAGGTTGACGACCGGCGCGGCGCCGAGCTCGAACGGCGCCGAATGATCCAGCGGCGGCGGCTCGTCCTCCAGCAGGATCACGAGGTCGAGCAGCCGCCCCGCGGCGCCCGCGGCCCCGGAGAGGCCGCAGATGTCGAAGAAGAGGAACTTCTCGGGGAAGGTGAAGTATTCGCGGACGAGGCGGTGCCCGTGATGCGCGGACTCGGGCTGCGGCAGGAGCGCCTCAGTCTCCGCGAAGCCGACGGGCCGCAGCGCATCCGCCGGCAGACGGAAGGCGGGGCCCTCGATGACGTCGCCGAGGCCCGGGGCCGCCTCGCCGACCTGCTGCGGGGCGACGGCCCAGACGGCGCGCGGCTTCGCCGCGCCCGCCTGCCTGAACAGGGCCTCGTAGATCGCCGCCGCGACCTTCCGCGAGCCGCCGATGCGGAAGCGGAGCGCGGGCGGCGGCGCGTCCGCGATCGTCTCGCTGGTCTTGCCGACCGCCTCCAGCCGGATGCGGAGGAGGCGCCGCGCGCCGGCCTCCCGCGCCAGGAACGGGTAGAGTTCCGGCTGCGGCGCGTCCGCCGCCGCGACGCGGAGCGGCCAGAGCGTGACGTCCCATCCCGTCCGGAACCGGCATGTCGCGCCGACGCTCGTGGTCGCCGTCACCTCCTCGCCCCGCTTCACGACGAAGCCGTGCGCGCGGCGGGACTGGTCGGGATCGACCCGGAATCGCACGATACCCATCGAAGGCGTCGGCGCCGTCAGATGGGGATAGAGCGTGTCCAGCATCCCCGCGCCGAGCCGCGGCAACTGTTTCGCCACCACGCTCCGCAACCGGCCGGTGAGAAAGGCGAAGGCCTCGATCAGCCGCTCGACATGCGGGTCCTCCGAAGGCTCCCGCCCGAAGGCGAGCCCGGCGGCGACCTGCGGATGGCGATGCGCGAAGGCGCCGGCATCCTCCCGCAGCCCCTCGAGTTCGGAGAGATACCAGGCCAGCGCCTCTTCGCGGTCGTCAGCGGGCATCGCCTTGCTTCTTTTCGTCCTCGACGACGAAATGGAAGGGCTCCACCACCGCGCCGAGCCTGTAGGCGCCGGAGAGGGAGACCTTCGCGCCGCCGGCGCGGCCTCCCGTGGGCACGATGGCGATCTCGACATCCTCGAGCCGCGGCTCGAAGGCGCGCACGGCCCGTTTCAGCTCCTCCGCATGGCGCAGCCGTTCATCGGCCGAGGAGATGCGCACGTCCTCAAGCGCGGCGACGCCGTAGTCGACGACCGTGCGCGCCTCCGCCGCCCTGCCGAGGGCGGAGGCGGGAGCGCGCACCGAAAAAAGCGCCCTGAGCGAGGCCGCGATGGCCTCGCCCAGCCCGTCCATGTCGTGGATGAGCCGCCCGGGGCCCGTGCGGTCGTCGAGCAGCCGCTCGAACAGAAGCCCGTGGGCGCCGTCGATGCGCCGGAGCGGCCTTTCCCTCTCAGGCAACTTTCTGCGCCACGAGGTCGTGGCTCGTCGGTTCCGCGCCGCCGGCGGTGCCGTCCTCTTCCTTCTGCGGCTTGTAGGTGTAGGTCACCTTGCCGTAGTTGAAGGAGATCGTCTCCGTCGGGATGTCGCCCGTGCCGCCGCCGATGCTGACATTGGAGACGATCACGCCCTCCATGTCGACCTGGAGATAGAGCACCGGCTGGTTGTCGCCGTCCGCCCGGTAGCAGGTCAGCGTGCACTTCTCGATCTGGTTGCCCTGCCAGCAGGTCTTCAGCAGGTCGTCCGTCGAACTGTCGGTGTACTTCGTGAAGGAGAAGTCGCTGTGGTTCGCCTGCTCCACGGTGCCGGAGCCAGCCGAGCTCCGCGTCGCGGAGGTCGGCTGGTTGAAGGCGTGGCTCCAGGAGAGGACCTGGATCTCCTCCTTGTGGTTCTCGTCGGTCGACTCGCCCTTGATGTCCGGCCCTGTGATCTTCAGGAACATGTTGGCGGCCATGGCTCACCCCCTATCTTGTTTTTGCGCGCGTCAGGCCGCCGGAGCCGGAAGCTCGGCGACCAGTCGGATCGAGGTGGAAAGCTCCTCGAGCTGGAAATGCGGCCGGAGGAACAGGACCGCCGAATAGGCGCCCGGCCTGCCGGGGATCGGGCGAACGTCCACCCGCGCCTCGCGCAGCGGATATTTCGCCTTGATCGACTGTCCGGCGTCGTCCTTGCCGAGGACATAGTCGGAGATCCAGGTCGTCAGGTAGTCCCGGACATTGTCCTCCGTCATGAAGGAGCCGATCTTGTCCCGCATGATGACCTTCACGTAATGCGCGAAGCGGGACGCATTGAGCATGTAGGGCAGCATCGCGGAGAGCCGGGCGTTCGCGTTCGCCTGGTTGGTGTTGTAGGTGATCGGCTCGTTCGTCGTCCGCCCGCCGAAGAACGCCGCGTAGTCCGTGTTCTTGCAGTGCATGAGCGTGATGAAGCCGAGCTCGTCCAGCTCCTTCTCCCGCCGGTCCGTGATCGGCGTCTCGGTCGGGCATTTGAGGGCCGCGTCGCCGTTCATCGTCTTGAACGTGTGGGTCGGCAGCCCTTCCACCTTGCCCCCGCCCTCGACGCCGCGGATCGCCGCGGTCCAGCCGTGGAGCGAGAAGGCCATCGCGATCCGTTCGGCCAGAACGAAGGCGGGGTTGCCCCAGAGGAATTTCGAATGCGTCTCCAGCGTGTTCGGGTTCGAGACATCCTCGCGGAAGGCGATCCCCTCCACCTTCTGCATCCCGTTGTCCGGGCCATAGGGGAGCCGCATCAGCACCCGCGGCAGCGCCAGCGCGACATAGCGGCTGTCCTCGCTCTTGCGGAAGGAGCGCCACTTGATGAGCTCCGCGCTCTCGAAGATCTTCGAGAGGTCGCGCGGGAGGGGCAGTTCGCGGTGGCTCTCCATGTCGAAGAGCTCGGGCGCGGCGGCGGCGACGAAGGGCGCATGGGCGGCCGCGGCGACTTCCGCCATCTTCTCCAGAAGGACGAAGTCCTCCGTCGAGCGGCCGAAGGAGATGTCGCCCACCAGCATCGAATAGGGCGCGCCGCCGAAGGTCCCGTATTCCTCTTCGTAGACCTTCTTGAAGAGCGCGCTCTGGTCGAACTCGATCGCCTTGTCGAGATCGTCCGTCAGCTCCATCTGTGAAACGTTGAGCACGCGGATCTTGAGCCTAGTTCCTGTCTCGGCTTTGAACACTAGATAGTGCAGTCCGCGCCAGGTCGCTTCGGCCTCCTGAAACGCCTTGTGATGCAGGACCGCGTTGAGCTGCTTTTCGATCTGCTCGTCCATATCGGCTATGATGGTGGTGATGTACTCGACAAGACTCCTGTTCGGAGGCGGCGTCTTCTCCATGACCTTGCTGACAAATTCCTGCACGAGGTTGCGCGCATACGTCTGAAGCTCCTCGCCAGCATCCGCGCGGGCGATACGCCCTTCCCTGATGATCTGGTCAAGCAGGGTCGGGTTGGCGTCGTCTTCGTCGTTCTTGGTCGGTTCGGTCTCCGCCATGTCGATCCATCCTTCTCCGTGTTGCGGCGCAAGGCGCCAAGCGTCCGAGCTTACTTCTTGCCTTTGGCCGTCGCGTCGGCGGGAGCCGCTGCGGGTGTTTTCGCCTCAATTTCGGCGATAACCATCTTCAGCTTGGCCTCGTCCCCGACCGTCTTCTTGAGCGTCTCGTCCAGCGTCGAATTGCCGTCCAGTTTCAGGAGGAAATCGCGAAGCCTGTTGCGCGCCTCCAGAATCTTCTTCAGCTCCGGGATCTTGTCGATCAGCTTGATCGGGCTGAATTCCTCGAAGTCCGAGAAGGTGAGATCGACAGCGATCTTGTTCACCGCCTTGCCATCCGACCCGGGCGGCTCCATTACGTTGTCAACGTCGAACTTCACTCGCGGCGCCGCCTCGGCGAGCACCTTGTTGAAATTGTCCCGGTCGATCTCCACGAAGTCGCGCTTCGCGAGCGGATCCAGCTTTCCGGCGCGGCGCCGCAGCGCCTCGACGATCAGATCCTTCGCGGTCGCCTTCGCCTTTTCCAGCTCCTCCGGCTCCATCTTGTCCGCGCGAAGGTCCTGCATCTTCGCTCTGAGCTTCGCGCTGGAATAGGGAAGATTGGCGAAGGGCTTCGGGTCCTTCATCAGCTCCTCGAGCTGCGCCTCGGCCTCCGCCGCGATCGCCGCCTCGTCAGGCTCCGTCACGCCGCGCTGCTTCGAGAGGTCGGCGATCACGCCGATCACGAAGGGAAGCTCCTTCTTCTGGATCGCGTCGCCAATTTCGACATCGTAGGTGATCTGAACGCGCGGCGGTCTCACACGTGAGATCTTGTGCTGGATGCTTTCGGCCATCGCGAGTTAACCTTTCGTTTCGATTTTCCGACGCGGGTACTTGAGATAGACGGCGGAATTGACGCAACGCTACAGCCGAATCGCCTATGAGGCGAATCCAAAATTGATACATCTAGTCCTTGTTGTGCATTCTTGCCCGGTCCGGCTCCGATGACTGCAACAGCCATTCAAGGCTCTCGGGGTCGTAGCCGTCTCGCGTGATCTCCGAGAGGATTTCGGCGAGGCCGAGGTCGCGCCAGCGGAGCGCGCGGGCGAGAAGATGGATCGCCGGGCTGTGCGGCTCGACGGCGCGGAGCACGCGGACGACCTCTTCCAGCGCGGCGTAGGCCGATCTCCGGTCGGTCAGGGTCACGACGGCGGGGCGCTCCGGCGCGGGTTCGAAGGCGAAGACGTCCGGCTCGGCGGCCTGCGCGGCCTCCAGCGCCGCCTCCGCCCGCGCCGCCGCCAGCGGCTCGAGAAGCTGGTCCACATCCCGCATCGCGGAGGCGAGCTTGCCGAGGAGCGGCGCGGCGGGGCCGGCGAGGGCGGCGAGGCGCGCCTCCAGCCCGTCCGCCGCCGCGCGGAGCGCCCGCATCTCCGCGATCATGCGCGTCAGGTCGGCGTCCGGCGTCCGCGCGAGGCAATCGAGGAAGATCTCGGCCGTCAGCCGGTCGGCCGTCTTCGCCTTCTTGTCCTTCCCTCCTCGCAGCGCGATGTCCCGCTGCCGCGCCGCGGCGTAGTCCGACCAGCTGAGCGGCGTCTCGCCCTCCGCGGTGCGGCGCAGCGTCAGCGGCGTGACGCGCAGGAGGATCTCCAGCGCCCCGTCGAGCCAGATGATCGGGCGAAAGCGCGGGGAGTCCTCCGTGCCGTCATGCTCGGGATGCATCGTCTCCCAGAACGCCGCGCAGAGGTCGGCGAGAAAGCCGAGCCCCTCCGCCGCGCGGGCGAGGCCATCCGTGCGCGCCGCGGTCTCGACCAGCCAGGCGGCCACCAGCAGGTCCTTCGACCGGTCGGTCAGCGCCTCCCGGCAGAGCCGGACGGCGAGCCGGTAGTCGGCCGTCTTCAGGTCGCGGACCCAGACGCCGCGGGGCAGGGTGGCGTCCTCGGCCCGGCGCGCCTCCCTGATCGCGTCGACGACCGGCGTGAAGCGGAGCGACTCGCCCGCCGGCGCCGCCGCGGAGACCGGCGCGAGCAGCCCGTCGAAGACGCCCGGCCCGCTCACGGGTAGAGGGCCTGCGCGGGGAAGACCGGCAGGGTGAGGTTGGGGCCGACCGGCGCCGAGCCCGCCGCGTCGAGCGCCCGGAGCCCGATCCGCAGATGCAGCACCGCGCTCGTCTCCCGCGGCGTGGCGGTCAGGGCGGCGGGCTCCGCCGTCGCCACCGCCTCCGGATTGGGCTCCAGCGGAACGATGAGCCGCAGCGGATTGGGGAGCCGGTCCGGCAGGCCGCGCTGCTCCGGCCCCGACATCGCATTGGCGGCGATGAGCGCCACGAGGCTCCAGGGGCCGTCATAGGAAAGCGTGATCGTCCGCTCCTCGATCTGCGCATCGGGCCGCGCGGGGGAGGCGGGCTTCTGCGGCGCGTTGCGCGCCCAGCGCATGGAGAGCCGGACGGGATCGCCCTGCCGCCAGATCAGCGGCCGCGGCGGCTCGAAGGAGCTGAGGCTGCGATCGGCGATCTGCAGCGTCCATTCGATGATCTGCTCCGCCCCGCGGGAGACGGAGCGGTTGGCGTTGAAATCGATCTCCACCGCATAGGCGATCCCGCCCGTCGAGACGTCAGCGCCCGAGGCGGCGAAGAACTGGCGCGCCTGATCGAGCTCGGCGATGTCCGGGCGCACGGCGGGCGAGGCGGCGATCGCTTCGATCTGCGGGCCGAACCCGGCGAAGAACCGGCGCACCGCCTCCGGCTCGACGAAGTTCTGCGCCCGCCGCGGATCGTCCAGCGGGGCCGCGCCGCCGACGCCGATGAAGGGGAAGCGCCCGGCCAGCGCCTGCGTGAACGCCTCCGCCACGAGATCGGCCGCCTCCGTCGCGCTTTCGAAGCCGAGATCGGCGCAGCGGTTGCGGAGCGTGTAGATCATCTCCTCCATCCGCTCGCCGAAATAGCCGCCGCCGGGCTGCGCGGAGAGCAGCGTCTCCTCGCAGGTCTCGCCGGTCAGCCCGTCGAGATCGGCCAGCACGAAACGCTCCAGCGTCGAGAGCGCGTTGACCGGGGAGCGCAGGGCGTAATCCGCCAGCGTCGAGCGGATCTCGCTCCAGCGGGCGACGGGGCCGGATTCCGCCGGGTCGCCCGAGCCGACCCGCGCCAGATAGTCGATCGCCGCGGAGGCGCGCTCGGCGGACAGAAGCTCGACAAAGGCGCGCCAGTCCCGCGTCACGCCGATCAGCGCCGCGGCGCCGGAGACGCCGAAGAGCCGCGCGGCCGAATTCGGCGCGCCGTTCCATGCGGCGACCTGCGGGTAGTAGAGCCCGTAGATGTCGGCCTGCGCCAGCGCGCGGTCCGCATCGTCGAGGATGCGCCGCGCCTGCGGCCCGACGACGGTCTCCAGCCGGTCCGTCACGGCGTCGAGCCGGGAGAGCGCGGCCCCGTCGCGTATCGCGACGAGAAGCGGCGCGGCCTCGGCGAAGCCCCGCGCCTCGGTCCGCGCCGGGTCCACGCCGAAGCCGGGCGGGCCGAGCGGCGACCGCGCCCGCGCGAGAAGCCCGAGGACCTTCGCCGAAATCCGGCGCTCCAGCGCGACGAGGAGCGCGGCGCGCAGCTCCCCCGGCAGCGCGGCCGCCGCCGCCGGGAATTCCGAACGAAGCCAGTTGATATGGCCGGCGGCCTCCTCGAGCGGCCCGGGCGACCATGAGAAGCGCCCCTCCGCAAGGCTCCTGTCGTCCACCGGCGCGCTGTCGGCGAGGCGCGCCGCCGTCAGGAACCTGCGGAGAGGCGCGATCAGCGCGAGGTATTCGGGCGCGAGCGCGGCCCGGCCCGACGTGCCCTGGACGAGAATGGGGCTCCTGTCGAAGCCTGTCATCTCCAGGAGGTCCCGTTCGGCCGCCTGATGCGCCGCAATGGCGGTCCGCCAGAGCGCGTCGACCTCCTCCGACGCCAGGATCCCGAGGTTTTCGATCCCCCGCAAGGCCTTGACGACGGGCGCATGCGACGGCTCGGCGCCGGCGCGGTCCAGCCTGCGGCCGATCCAGTTCGTCTCGCTCGGCCCGGTCGCCTCGTCCGTCGCGAGAAGCCTGTCGGCGAGGATGATGTGATCGAGCAGCCGGTCCAGCGCCTCGGCGGAAACCTCGCCCGCGGCCAGCGATCTCGAAGTCCGCTCGATCTCTCTCACGGCGCTGTAGAGCGGCGACGCGGCATAGGCCCGCGCCGCATAGGCCTCGGCCGTCAGCCTGACCGCCTCGCGCCGCCCGGCCCTGTCGAAGGGGCGCGGCTGCGCCTCCGGATAGGAGAGCGCGCGGATATAAACCTGATAATCCTTGCTGAAGCCGGTCGGCGGCTCCACTTCGATCGCGTATCGGGAGAGATCGACCAGCTTCTCCGGCGATCGCGACCCCGGAAGCGCTTCGAGCGTCCGCACCTGGTTCATCACGTCGTCGAGGCGCGAAGCATAGGCCTGAAACGCTTCCGGAGAGGCCCTGTCGAGCGTCCCCCCTCCCGCGCGCTCCTCCTTTTGGAGCGCCGCCTCCCCCGCGCGCTGCGCCGTGTCGAACCGCTCCTCGAGGCCCCTGCGGATCGCGCGGAGGATGATGTCGCCGAAGCCGAAGGCGATGGCGCGCTCCGAGCGCTCTTCAAGACCGGAGAGATAGGAGGTCGGCGCAAACCCCGTGTTGATCGTGTCGAACCGGAATTCCGACATCCTGGCGTAAAGCCCCCTCGTCTCCGCAAGGAGATCGGCCTGCGACGGCGCCTGACCCGAGAGCGCCAACCGTCTGTGCTCCCGGGCCGCGCTCTCGATCTGGTCCAGCAACTCGCCGAGCGGCCTCTGCTCGAAAAGCGACTGCCCGAGCCAGACGAGCGCCGCGACGCCGACGAGCGCGACGCCGGCCGTCGCGCGCCGGCAGTTCCGGGCCCATGTGGCGGCGCTCGTGCGCCCGCCCTGGCCCGGCCTGGCGAGGCCCTTCTCGCGCAGCGCCTTCCGCGCGAAGACGTCATGGGCGAAGAGCGCGCCGCGTTCGTCCGTCGCCTGGCCGGTCAGGTAGATGCCCCGCAGGATCATCGGCTCCGCGAAGGTCGAACTGCGGAAGGCGGAGGCGAGGAGCCGCCGGAGCGGCGCTGCGAGCGCGCGCGCCGCCGCGGAGGCGCCGACGAGCCTGAGGGCGGAGAGAGGGTCCCCGCCCCGGCCCGCACTCGCCCCGAAATGCGCGAGAACCGCCGCGTCCAGCGCCTCGACCGTCTTCTTGGCGGCCTCCTCGACCGCCTTCGGGTCGCAGCCCGGCCCGGCCCCGTTCGGGGCGGACCAGCCGAGCAGCGCGCCGCGCGCCTCTTCGTCCCGGCCGACGATCTCCGCCAGCGCCGCGAGGCCGCGATCCGCGTCGGCATGGGTCGCGACGAAATAGACCGGCACTGTCAGCCCGGTCACCGAAAGCACGTCCTCGAACAGCTCCTCGAAGACGCGGCCGAGCGCCTCGAGCCGCTCGGGCGCGTCCGCCTCCAGCGAGGTCAGCACGCCGGCGCGCACCGCGATGACGAGCGCGTCGAGCGGCGCGTCCGGCCGCTCGGCGCGGAGGCCCTCCAGCGCCGCGCGCCAGGTCTTCCGCCAGTCCTTCAGCGCGAAGAGGCCGTCGTGGAAATTGGCGATGGCCCCGTCCGGCGTCAGATGCAGCGCGAACTCGCCCATATCGGTCGGCGGCCGCGCCGGGGCGGAGAGCCGGGTCGGCGTGCGCCAGGCGGCGGCTTCGGCCAGCGCGTCCGCCCCGGCGCCCTCGGTGCCGACGAGGAGCGCGAGCATCGTCTCCTCCTGCTTCGCGCCCCGGACGCCGACAAAGGCGGCGATGCGCGCGCGCACTTCCCGCGCGAGGCCGGAAAAGCCGCGCCGGACCTCCGCCGGGCTCCGCGCCGGAGCGGCTTCGCCCTCGGCGGCGGCGGCCGGCGCCGCCAGCGCGCGCCGGGCGAAGAACCAGGTCAGGAGGACCCAGAAGACGAGGAGGACGAGCAGGGCCAGCGCGATCCAGCCGAGATTGCCCTCCAGCCCGCTCATCGTCCGTCCCCCGCGCCGTAGCCGGCCCGCTGCGCGGCCGTCTCCTCAGCGATTTCGAGGATCGAGGCGGAGCGCGTGTCGACCTGGTGGTTCCGCCCCCACCAGAGGCCATGCGAGAGCGCGAGCCAGACCAGCGCGGCCGCGACCGGCGCCCAGGTCCAGCGGCGCCAGTGCGGCGAGCCGGCGCGGCGCTGCGCCTCGAAGGGCTCGCCATAGCCGGCGCCGAGATGCTCCCGGAACGACAGGGCCTGCGGCGGCGGGCGCTCCATCATCCGCTCGTAGAGCTTCTGCGCGAGCGCCCGGATGGCGCCCCTGTCGTCGGCGCCCCGGTATTTGCCCCGGAACCCGCAGGAGAGCGCGAGGAAGAGGACGGCGAGAAGGTCGTCGCGCACCGCCTTCGCCCCCGTCGCCGCGCTCTCCGCCATCGCGAAGATCCGGTCGCCGGCGAGGCGCGAGCCGAAGAGCGTCCGCTCGAACAGGGTTTCGGGCCACACGTCCCGCCCGTTCCAGTCGATATGATGCAGGAGCGCCTCGTCGGCGTAGCAGGCGAGGACATAGGCGGGGTCGCCGTCGCCGGACCTGCCGTCGAAGGCGGCGGGGGCGCCATGATCGATCAGAACGCGGCGGATCGCGGCGAAGGCGGTCTCGGCCGCCTCCCTCGGCGCGGCGGGCGCGCCGCCGGCCCGCGCGGTCCGCTCCACCGCGTCGAGCGCCGCGGCGACGGCCTGGAAGGCCCGGAGCCCGTCGCGCCCGTCGCGGGTGATGTCCGCGCCCGGGATCATCCGCGCATGCGCTCCCGCGCGAGGCAGACGAGGCCGGGCTCGCCCGGAACGCCGGCGCCGTCCGGATGCCGGATCTCCAGCCGCGGGCGGAGCGCGCCTTCCGCGTCCGCGCGCCCCGGCGGCGCGAGGGCCTCGCGCCCGCTCCGGTCCGCCCCCGCGCCGATCTGGAAGGCGACCGCGCCGCGCGGCACGGCGATGAGCGCCCGCTCGCCCCAGTCGATCGCGCGGCGCCCGGCGCCGAGAACCCGGCTGAGGAGCACATCCTCCATCCGCGCTTCGTCCGCCACCCCGGCGGCGAGGAACCAGGCCGCCGTCGCCTCCACGCTCTGCCCCGACGCGGGGAAGAGCACGAGGAAGAACGGCGCGCCGGGCGTCTCCTCCCCGCGCGGCAGGCGGAAGAGGCCCGCGCCCTCGCGCTCCAGCTTGAGAAGATCGTGGCGCGGCCCGAGCCGGCCGACGGCCTCTTCGATCCGCCCGGCGATCTCGCGGAAACAGGCCAGCGCGCCGCGGTGGTCATAGGGCCGCGCCGTGGGCGGGGCGAGGTCGTGGTCGAGCGTGGCGGCCGCCCCGAGCATGTCGCAGAGCGCGAGATAGAGCTCGAAGGGCGGCGCCTCGTCGCTGTCGATCAGCGCCGCGAGCCGGGGCAGGGGCGGCATCAGCACCCGCGCGCCGTCGAGCGGGTCCGCGCTCAGATAGAGGCCCGCCGCCTCGGGGGAGCGCTGGGACCCGGTGATCGTGTCGATCGCCTGCCGCACGACGCTCACGACGCCGGAGGCGGCCTCATGCAGAAGGGTTCCGGCGCGGACCTTCAGGCAGGGCGGCGCGTAGTCCAGCATCCGCACCGCCGTTCCCTCCCGCCTGACATGGGCGATCGGGATCGAGTGGATGTTCGGCAGGTTGAGCCGGGGCGCGGCCGAGGCGAAGAGGCGCAGCCGCGGCCTCAGCCGGGCGACCGTCTCCTCCAGCGCCTCGTCGTTCTCGTCCTTCTCCGGCGCGCCTTCGAGGGAAATGAACCGCCGGATCGCGGCCGAACCCGCCGCCTCTCCCGAATGCGCCGCGACGCCGACATGGATCCAGACGTCGCCCTTCAGCGCCGCGGCCTCCCCCTCGTTCAGCCCGATCTCCAGCGCCTCCTCGCCCTCCGCATCATGCCGGAAGGCGACGATCAGGCCGTCCGGCATCAGGGCGTCGAGCCGCCGGACATTGACGAAGCCATTCGCCGGCGCGTCGAGGTCGAAGGCGATCTCCCTCACGCCCCAGGCGAAGGGCCGCGTCGCCCGGAGGCGATAGTTCGCCGCCATCTCGCCGCGCTTCGCGTCCTGCTGGAAGTGCTGCGGGGCGAGCAGCATCCCCTCCGACCACTGGACGGCGTCGGGCACGTCGGCGGCGGCGACACCGGCGTCGTCGGCGCGCCTCCGACCGTGATCCGCGCTCATTGCGTCACCTCGAAACCGACCGGCCCGAGAAGGATGCGCACGTCGTCGAGATCGGGAAGCCTCATGCGATGAACTCCGGGCGTGCGGTAGCTTGCAAAGACGAAGACGGCGTCCACCCCGCATTCGAAGGAGACCGATTCCGGGCCGACACTCTGCCCCGGCGCGATCTCCCAGCCCGAAATCGCGATGCGGCCCGAGGAGTCGCGCCGGATCTGCTCGCGGGCGACGAAATACTGGCCGGCGGAAAGCTCCGCGAGCTTCGCCGCCATCGCCTCGCCCCTGACCGCCACGACGTCGACGGCGATGGCGGAGCGGTCGTTGGCGAAGGGGTCGGCGACGATCTCGACCGAGCCGCGCGCGTCGAGGCCGCAGATCGCCGCGCAGCCGGAGCAGGCGAAGCCGAGCGCAAGCGCGAGGATGGCCCGCATCATCGCGCCTCCAGCGAGCGGAGAATGGGAGAGACGCCGAAGGCGCGCCGGATCGCGCCGGACGCCTCCGCCGCCTCCGCGGCGCTGCGATAGGGGCCGACCGTCACGATCGACCAGGGGCCGCGGGCGGCGAGTTCGGGCGCGAAGCCGGCGGAGGCCAGTTCCGCCGCGAAGTCCGAGGCGTTGCCGGCTTCGCGGAACGCGCCGACCTGCAAGGCGTATCCGCCCGGCTCAGTCGCCGCCGCGAGCGCGGCGACGCGGGTGGCGGGCGGAGCGGGCCGCGGCGCGGGCGCCGGCGCGGCGGCCGCCGGGCCGGCGGCGCCCCCGGGGGCGGATTCTGCGGGGGCCGAATCTGCCGGAGCCGCGCCGCTCGCGGGCTCCGCTTCCGCCGGCGCGGCCGCGGCGCGGTCGGGAGCTGAAGGCGACGGCGGCTCGACCGCGGGCGGCGGAGGGAGGGAGGCCACCGGCGCCGGTTCCGGTTCGGCGATGCGCGGGGCGGCGGGCGCAGGCGCCTCCGCGGCGGGCGCGGCCTCGGCCGCAGGCGCCGGCCGCGACGGCGCCGCAGGGTTTGCAACAGGCCCCGCCGCGGGGGTCGCCGCCGGCTCCGCCGCGGCTATCTCCGCGGCGGGGGGCGGTCCCGCATCCGGCTCCGCCGTCGCTGCGGCGGCGACTTCCGGCGCGGCCCGCCCCGTGGGCGATCCGACGACGAGGAGCGTCAGGACGGCGCCGAACAGGATGGAGGTGACGACCGTTCCGGCGAGGCCGACCACCACCCATCGCGTCGCGGCGCCTTCAGGGACCGACATCTCCACCCACCTTCTCCGTTTCAGCCCGAATCGACCTCATGGTTGTGCGCAGGCCTGCGAAACGACGCTGGCGCGAAACCGGAGTAGTCCACATTAAATTATATAAATCAACTGATAGTAGCGTTATCTTAATTTAAAACTCCAGTTTCCGCCCGGCTACGAGATCGAAACGGTCGGCTGGCCCGCGAAGCTGACGGTGATGACCCCGCCATAGGAGCAGGTCAGCGTGCATCCGTCATGCAGGGCCGGAACGCCGCCGATCGTGATCGTGGCGGAGCCGGGAGTCCACGGCGCCGCCGTCGCGGGGATGCAGGGCTGCGGCGTCAGCGCGCCCAGCGCCGCCGCCGTCGCCGCCGCCACCGTCGGGTTGCCGAGGCTGGAGCACATGCCGAAGGGCGGGATGTTGGCCATGGGCGCATTGTCCATGATCGTTCCCGCCGCCGGCCCGTCGCCCTGCGTCGCGGCGGCGCCCGTCGCGGAGAACGTGCTGGGCGCGGCCCCGAAACTGCACGCCATCGCGCCGCCGGTCACCATCAGCAAGGGCATCGTCCCTCCCCCGGGCCGCCCCGCCAAGGCGATTGGCTGGCGTCCTCATCGCGCGTATGCTCAACTTCTAGGCTAGTATACGAAGGCCATGATGAACAGTCTCGCGCAAAACTGGCGGCCGGGCAGGGCCGCGCCTGCCGGTTTCGAGGTCGAGGCGCGGCGCGGCGGCATGTTCGGCCTCGCCGGGGGAGGCGACCGGCGCGGCGCCGCGCCGGACGGCGCCTACAACTTCGTGCGCGTGCAGGGCGCGGCCCCGAACCGCTCCCGCCTCTTGATCTCCGCGGGCCTCGCCCATGCCGATCTCGCGGCGGGCGCGCCTGTCGTCTATGCGGGGACGGTCCGGTTCGAGCGGGGCCGCGTCGCGTGGTGGAGCAACTATTCCGGCACCTATCAGCCGATCGCCGCCTTCCGGGAGCGGGCGAAGCTGCCGGAAGAGCGGTTCGTGCCATGGCAGAACCTGCAGCTCGGCGGCCTCGCGCAGCAGCGGACGCTCCAGCGAGACCACCGGCCGCTCGCCGCGCCCGAACCGGGCCGGCCCGGCCTTCCCGCAACGGGCGGCGTCGGAGGCCTCGCAGCGGGCCCGGCGCCGGAGCGAAACGCAGCGCCGGCGCCGGGCCCGGGAAAGGACCTGACACGCCGCAGCCAGGCGCCGGCGGCCGGCGCCCCGGCCGTTTCGCGCGCCGGTCCCGCCCCGCGCTAGCCGGCCCGCGCCGTGGCGGTTCAGGCCAACGCACTCACGCGCAAGGCCTTTTCGCCCGGAGCCGTCGTATTGACCAGGATCGTGGGCTGGACTAGAAGCCGCCTGAGGGGAAATCGTGTCGCTTCTTCAAGGGCCGCTGATGAACGACATTCACCAGAATTTGTCTTTCAGAAAGTCTACGGACTCGGCCATTATCGCCGCCAACGAAGCCAGCATTGTTGACATCGAATTGCTTGGAGACTTGGCTGGCGGCGCCATAATCTTCGACCAGTCCGTGCTGTTCCATGACGGAATGATCGATGTCGCCACGAAATCGATTTTGTTCATCGACGAATACTCGATGCGCGTGACCGGCGCGTTGCGTCGCGCGGCCTTGTCCGGTCGGCTGGACGGGATGACCCTGGCGTTGGACGAACGGGCCGATCCGTCGGGGTTCGCCCGTCTGGCGCGCGAAGGATGGCTGCCTCCCTTCGTTCGCGCGACCGGGTCTTCCGGCCCGCTTCGCGAGAGGGAGGGGGAGCCGGCGTCGCCTTCCCTGCGCGCCGCCCGGTTCGCCCTCGGAGCGGGATACCGGACGGTCCACCTGGTCGAGCCGGTCTCCCGCTCGCTGCCGGCGCTGAGGCGCTCTGGCGGCGTCATTCGCGAGCGGCCGGATCTCCGCCTGAGGGATGTCGACGAGGTGGAGGCGCTCGCGGCCGCTGCGGCTTCGGCGGGCGCGCGGCTTTCGTATCGTGGCGGCGATCCGGTCCTGAAGGCGCGCCTGCCGCGGCCTCCCGAAATCCCCTCGGCGTCGCCGCCCGCCTTGCAGGGCGGTCCGCGACGCGAGTTCGGCGCGCTGCGCGTGAACGCCCTGACCGGAGCGTCCGAGCGGTGCGCCTTCGTCACCTTCTGCAGCGGCGAAGGGTATCTCGACGGCGTGCGGGCGCTGGCGAACAGCCTCTCGAAGGTGAGCGAAATCCCCCTGATCGTGATGTCGCCGATCGGCGAGTCGCATCCGCCCGCCTCCCTGCTGGGCGACCGGGTGAAGGTCGTGCCCGTCGCGCCGATCCCGAGCCCCTACAAGGTCAAGGATCATCAGACCCGTTTCGCGAACACCCTCACGAAACTGGCGGTGTTCGGCCTCGGCTTTCTCGACAAGGCCGTCTTCGTCGACGCCGACATGGTGGTGCTGAAGCCGATCGACGATCTCTTCGATCACGACGCGTTCGCCGCGGCGCCGGACATCGGCATCGAGGCCAATCTCGAAACGTTCAATTCGGGCCTCTTCGTTTGCCGGCCTTCGCAGGACCTCTTCGAGAGGATGCTGGCGCGGATCGGGATCGACGCATCCGAAGATGGCGGCGACCAGGGCTTCCTGAACAGTTTCTTCAAGGACGAGGTGCGGTGGCTCCCGCGCGAGTACAACACGCTGAAGCGGGTCGCGACGCACTTCCCCGGCCTCTATGACATCAACCGGGTGCGGGTGCTGCACTTTGTGGGCGAGAAGCCATGGGAGAGCCATGACGCGGCGCGATGGGATGAGCTCGATCGCCTGTGGTTCGATTGCCTGAAGGACGATCAGAAAGGCGCGTTGTTCGTCAAGCTCAAGAAGAGCCTGCGCGCGGACTCGCAGGGTCGCGAGACGAGCGCCGAGGCGGAGCGGGCGGCGGCCTACGGACTGTCTCTTTCGGCGAGGGCCTGTCTCTCCGGGCATGAGGACGGCGGCCTGGAGGCGGTCGCGGACAGCGTCGAGGCGCTGATCGCCGAGCGGCGTGATCTTGCGCTCGCGGCGGAACTGGCCGCCTATCTCGTCTACCGGCGCCCCGGGGACGCGGCCGCGCAGCGCCGTCTGCTCTTCGCGCTCCGGCGCGGCGGCCGCCGCGTCGACGCGCTGCTCGCGCGCCTGCGGTACGGGAGGGACGTGGGGACCTTCGCGGCCGCGCCGCATTCAAGGGAGCTCGGACAGGCGTTTCGAGCGGCGGCCGGGCACGACCCGGGGCGCAAGGCCTTCCGCGTCGCCTTTTCGCTTCGCCTCGGGGACCTCAGATGGGGGCACGTCATCGGCAAGGGCAATTTCGACAGCCGGGCCGCCGGCTGGTCGATCAAGGTCATCGACAGGCGCCTCAGGTTTACGATATCGGCGGGCAGGGGGAAGGCGCACGCGTTCGCGAGCGCGCCGGCGCAGGTCGGCGGCGCGATGCTCGTCGAGGCCTGGTTCGATGGCGACATGAGGAAAATCGCGATCAGCGTGAATGACGAAACCGACGAGGCCCCGTTCGCGCCGAATATGCGGATCAGAGCCGCGGCGCCGCTGGTTGTCGGAAAGCATCCGGGGCAAATGAACACGTTGAACAAGATCCCGGGGTTTGTTGGCGTCATTTCCAATTTGTCGATTTCCTCCGCATGAGCGCGTATCCTGATTTGCATCCAAGGGCGGCCACCCGGCGACTCTTTGTCATCAACGGCAGCCTAAGCGTCATCAATCTTCACGCCATCGGCGCCGCGAACGGCGAGGCGGCCAACACGTTCCTGTGCCTGTTCGTCTACAATGACGAAGATGCGGCCTCCGTATCCAGGTTCATCGAACGTCTCTTCGGTGACGATCAGGAAACGATTTTCCTGAATAATCCAAAGGATTACATCCGGGATTTGTCAAAGACCGAGACATATGGCGAAGCGGCGCAATTTGATGAGATTTTCCTTTTTCATACGCATAATTTCTGGCTTCATAATTCGGTTACGGGCCTTTTCCCGGAGGCCCGCGTCTTTCATTACGAGGAGGGAACGGCCTCCTATTACCCCGGCCTTCTCGACGCCTTCGCGCATGCGGGCCGGATCGAGGCGATCCACCTGCACAATTATCTCGGCGTCATCGCGCCGCCGGATCGGGAGCGGCTTGGCGACCGGCTGAAGTCGATCAATCCGGCGCGCTATGTCGAGACGCTGGAGACTCTGCGGCGGGCGCGCGCGCCGCTTCCGGCCTACGCGGCGCCGACCGTGCTCTTCATCGAGCAGTATTTCTTCAAGAAGGGAAATGCATATCCCTACGAGCAACAATTGGCTCTCTACCTTTCAGCCGTAAAGGATCTGATCGGGAAAGGTTATGTTGTCGACTACAAGCGGCACCCGCGGGAGAGGACGCCGCTCTACGATGACATTTCCGCGGGCCTCGGCGCAGAGGAAAAGGGCCGGTTCACCCTCCTCTCGCAGCAAGTGGACATCATCGACGAAGCCCTGGTCGAGCTGAAGCCCGCCGCAATCGTCGGGGTCTCGTCCACCGCGCTGCTCTCCGCGCCCCATTTGTTCGACATTCCCGCATTCCGGATCGAGGCCGAGGTCAACCTCACGCTGGCCAAGGGCATCCCCGTCGAACGGCGCGGTCTGGTCTCGAACGAATTGATGATCCGCGCCACGATCCCGACGCTCGCCGCGCTTCCGCCCGCGGGCGGCGATGCGCGCGCCGCGTTCTGGAGCCATGTCGACGGGGTGGACGCCGAAGGGTGGCGCGATGCGCTCGATCTCCTGACCCGCAGCCCGTTCGAGGCGGATTTCATCGATCTCGTCCGGGACGTGCTTTCGCCGGAGACCGGGCTCGTCAGCTTCGACTGTTTCGAGACGCTGCTGCTGCGCCCCGCGCTCCACCCCAACGACATCCACTTCCTGCTCGATGCGGAATTCGCGGGCGATCTTGGCCCCTTCATCCGGTTCTCCAACCTGCGGGGCCAGGCGATCCACCGTCTGCGCCGGCGGGATCAGGCGCTCGGCCAGGAGAAGGAGGAATATGCGCTCCGCGACATCTACGCCTTCATGTCGCAGCGCTACGACCTGCCCGAGGCCCTGACCGAGGCGATGCGGGAGGCCGAGATCGCGCTGGAGGCGCGGCTGACGCGGGCGCGTCACAGCGCGCTCGCGCTCTATCGGATCGCGAGACTCTCGGGCAAGAAGATCGCCATCGTCTCCGACACGTTCTTCGATCCGGAGGAGATCGGCCGTTTGCTGCAGGGCAAGGTCTACGGCCCGCCGGACTATCTGCTGGCCTCGTCCGAGGCGGGGGCGACGAAGCGGACCGGGGCGCTCTTCCGCAGGCTGATCGAGGAGTCCGGCGTCGCGCCCGGGCGCATTCTCCATATCGGCGACAATCCGCATTCCGACATCCGCCAGGCCGAGGCGGCCGGCCTCCGCGCCCGTCTCCTGACCGCCCCGGCGGAGGTGATCGGAGCCGGGAAGGGCCCGCTGGCGGCGGACTGGGCGGGCGCGCGGCTCGAGGCGCCGATGCGGATGACCCTCGGCATGATCGCCAACGTCATGCGCGACAATCCGTGGCGCGCCGGGAAGGCGGAGGCTCGCTTCGACGCCGATCCCTTTCTCGTCGGCTACGCCGCCGTCGGCCCGGCGCTGTTCTACTGGACCCGGTGGATTCTCGAACAGGCGCAAAGAGACGGGATCGACGCGCTGTTCTTCCTGTCGAGAGACGGCTGCATCCCGCTGGAGATCGCCCGTCGCCTCGTCGGCGCCTCGGCCCCGGCGCCGCGCATGGCCTATCTGCCCGCTTCGCGCAAGGCGGTGATGCCGCTCTTCATGACGTCCATCCAGACCATCGCCTTCTCGACCTTCGCGCACGGGCTCAACCCGTCGAACACGGTGCGCAACGTGGTCGATCTTCGCTTCGGACCGGCTTGTCTCGACCTGCTGGAGGCGCCGCTGGCGGCGGCCGGGTTCGACGATCTCGACGAGCCCATCGGCCGTGAACGCCTCGCGAGCCTCAACCTCGTCATCGAGGACCTCGCCCCGGCGATCCTGCGGGAAAACCGCGCGCGCGCGGAGGTCGCCGCCCGCTTCTACCGCAAGGCCATCGGCGACGCGCGCCGCCCGGCCGTCGTCGATGTGGGGTATTCCGGATCGTCCCAGCGCGCCATCGCGACCGTGCTCGACCGCCCCCTGGCCGGCTATTACTTCACCCGGATGGAGCATAATGTCGAGTTCGGCGCGTCTCACGGCCAGCTGACCCAAGCCTATACCGACAAGCCGGCCTTCTTCCGGAACGGCGCGGTGCTTGAATATCTCATCACGCCCTGCGGGCTGGAGGAATGCCGCGGCTTCATCGAGACGCCGTCTGGCCCGGAACCCGTCTTCGGCCCGGTCGGGGCGGAGGACCGTGTGAATCAGTCGGTCATCGCCGGGGCGCGCGCTTTCGTGGACGACATGTTCGGAACCTTCGGCGCCGACCTCCACCTCTTCGACGTGCGGGAGCGGTACGCGACCGCGAATCTCGAAAACCTGCTCTTCCGCCCGACCGAAGCTGATCTCGAACCCTTCCGCGCGACGCGCCACGAGGATCGCTTCGGCGCCAACCGGGGCGAGAGCGTGCTGAACTACTGGACCTTTCGTGAGTAGCGACCGGAGCGCCGCCCGGCGAAGCCGTCGGGCGCGCGGCTGCGCGAAGCCGGATCTGGACATCGCATGGGGGCGTGAATGACGCAGAACATCGAAACCGCCGCCCGGTCCCTCGGCGGCAGGAACTGTCTGCGCCCCGGGTTCGCATTCGGCCATGTAAAGGTGCAGAACCCCGCCTTTCAGCAGGCGCGGCGCGAGTTTCCGTATAGCGGCCCGGTGACGGTATCCGTGCCGGGCTGCGCGCCGTTCCAGATGATGTACGACAACGATGATATTGTCGCCGGCGTTTGCTTCTATTTCGGGGAGGGCTCCTACGAGACGCTTTCCACAACGATATTTGGCGTTTTCTCACAGCGCTCGAATCATGTGATTGATCTGGGCGGGCACACAGGAATATTCTCATGCATTGCGGCCTCGGCAAGCCGTTCTGTAACGGTTCATTACTTCGAGATATTGCCGCATATCGCCGAGCGGGCGCACCTGAATTTTCTGGCTTCCGGTCTCGAAGGCCAGATGCGACTGAACGCTGTCGGCGTATCGCGCGCGCCCGGGCGTATGATCGTCAACTATAACGCCAATGTGAAATTCGCCACCGGCTCGTCAATCGAGACGTTCGCGGATCGGGCGAAAGCCAAAGGCGCGGCCCAACTTGAAGTGACCGTGACCACGCTTGACGATTACTGGCGCGACGCTGGAAGGCCGCGCTTCGACCTGATGAAGATCGACGTCGAACGCCATGAGCTCGCGGTTTTCGCCGGCGGGCAGGGGATGCTGTCGACCTGCCGGCCCGTGATCCTCTCCGAGGTTCTTTCGCGGGCCGAGTTCCAGAGCTATTTCGACGCGCTCGCGCCGCTCGGCTACACCCATGCCTACAAGATCGACGACGACGCGCTGAAGCTTCTTGAGGTCGACCGCGCCCTGAAGTTCGCGGACGGGTCGGACTATGTCTATCGCGGCTACCACAACGTCATCTTCAGCGCGGGAGCGCTGGATCGTCAGATCATGGCGGAGACGTCGGCGGCGCTGGCCCGTTCGCGCGTCGGGGCCAGCCGGCTCGCGGTGTAGCGCGGCGCAAGATCGGCCGCCCTCTCAGAGCACGCCTGCGATCCGGTCCATCGCCCGCTCGATGTTCTCCACCGAATTGGCGTAGCTGAAGCGGATATAGTCCTTCGCATGGAGGCCGAAGCTCGGCCCCGCCACGGTCGCCACGCCCGCCTCCTCCAGGAACCGCGTCTGCAGCGTCCGCGCATCCGCGCCCGTCCCCGATATGTTCGGAAAGGTGTAGAACGCCCCCGCCGGGTCGAGGCAGGTGATTCCGGGCAGTTGGTTCAGCCGCCGCACGATCACCCGCCGCCGCTCGTCGAAGGCCGCCATCATCGCCTCCACCGCGTCCTGCGGGCCTTCCAGCGCGGCGATCCCGGCCCATTGCGTCGCCGCGTTCACGCAGGAATGCGAGTTGACGCAGAGCCGCACGGCCTTCTCGACCAGCGCGTCCGGCCAGAAGGACCAGCCGAGCCGCCAGCCCGTCATCGCGTAGGTCTTCGACCATCCGTCGAGCAGGATCAGACGGTCCCGTATCTCCGGGAAGGAGAGGAAGCTCACATGCTCCCGCCCCTCATAGAGCATCCGGCCATAGATCTCGTCCGCCATCAGCGCGACATGCGGGTGGTCCATGAGCCCGGCGACGAGCTTCTCCACCTCCTCGCGCGGCGCGGCGCCGCCCGTCGGGTTGCCCGGCGAGTTGACGATGACGAGCCGGGTGCGCGGCGTGATGCCCGCGAGAATCTCCTCCGCCGAAAAGGCGAAGCCGTTCTCCTCCCGCAGCACGATGGGAACGGCCTCCGCCCCGGTATAGCGGATCATCGAGCGGTAGATGGGGAAGCCCGGGTCGGGATACATGATCTCCGCCCCCGGCTCGCCGAAGAGCATCATGGCGAAGAACATGGTCGGCTTGCCGCCCGGCATGATGACGATGTTCTCGGGGGAAATCTCCGCCCCCCGCCGCCTCGCCACATCCGCCGCCACCGCCTCGCGGAGCGGCAGCAGGCCCTGCGCCGGCGTATAGCCGTGCGCGCGGTCGCGAAGCGCCTTCACCGCCGCCTCCACCACATGTTCGGGCGTGCGGAAATCGGGCTGGCCGATCCCGAGATTGATGATCTCGCGGCCCTGCCGCTCCAGCGCCGCGGCGCGGGCCAGCACCTCGAAGGCGCTCTCCGTCTCCAGCCGGCCGATGCTCTCCGCGAGGATCATGCGAGCGGCCCGTTCGGCGTGAGGAGGATCTTGCCGCCGCGCCCCCCGGAGGCGGCGTGGCGCAGGGCCTCCGCGATCCGGTCGAGCCCGTATTCGGCCTCGACGGGGGAGACGATCTTCCCGCTCGTGAAGGCCGCCGCCATCTCGTCGAAGAGCTTGTGCTTCTCCTCGCGCGGCGCCGGCCCGAGCCAGCTGCCGAGCCAGAAGCCGGTCAGCGTCATGCCGCGGACGATGAGGTGGGAGGGCTCGATCTGGCACGGGTCGCCGGAGAGGTAGCCGTAATTCACCAGCTCCGCCCCGTCCGAGAGGCAATCGGCCATCCAGCGCGTCGCCGCGCCGCCGATCGCGTCAATCCCGAGGGGGACGTTCGCATCCCCGATCTCCGCCCGCAGCCGCTCCGCCTGGTCCGGCCCGCCGACGAGCACGATGTCCGCCCCGTGCGCCTTCAGCGGCTCGATGAGGTCGGCGCGGCGGACGATGTTGGCGGTCTTCACGCCCATGTCCTTCGCGAAGCGGATGAGGTGGAGGCCGACGGCGGAATTCGCGGCGTTCTGGATCACCCAGTCCCCGGGCTTCAGCGCCTTGTAGTCCACCAGCATCCGGAAGGCCGTGGGCGGGTTGACCTTGAGCTGCGCGGCGTCCCGCCAGTTCAGCGTCTTCGGAATGCGGATCAGCGCGTTCGCGCTTTCCTCGACATATTCGGCCCAGTTGGCGCGGGTGAGGATGATGACATGGTCGCCCGTCTCCAGCCCGCTGCCCTCGCCCGCCGCCTCGACGATGCCGGCGCCCTCGATCCCGCAAGGCGCGGGAAGCGGCGAGGGGCCGGGATAGCGGCCCTCGAAGCCGAGAAGGTCGGCGGGGTTGATCCCGCAGGCCATGACGCGGACGAGCGCGCGGCCCGGCCCCGGCGCGTCGGGCTCCGGAACCTCGTCCACCCGCACGACCTCATGCGGCGCGCCATGCGCATAGAGCTTCGCCTGTTTCATAGCGTCCTCCCCTGCGGCGGGATTCAGCCCCGCCTTCTCCGCCTTTTCGCGCCCCGCCGCGGGATCGGTCAAGGCCGGCCGGCGCGCTTGCAGCGCCGCCGCGCCGCGCTAGGCTGCGAAGAGGCGAGGGAGAGGGCGATGGCGGAAGAGATCGGATACGCGACGCTGACGGAGACGTCCGCGCGCATCGCGCACGGGGAGATCACGGCGGAGGCGGTGACGGCGGCGCTGCTGGAGCGGGTCGCGGCGCTGGAGCCGAAGGTCGGCGCCTGGTCCCATCTCTGCGGCCTCCGCGCCATGGAGCAGGCGGCGGCGCTGGACGCGGAGCGGGCGCGGGGCATCCTCCGCGGGCCGCTGCACGGCGTCCCGCTCGGGCTCAAGGACCTCTGCGACACGGTCTTCGCCCCCTCGACGGCGGGGACGAAGATCATGGCCGGGCGCATCCCGGCGCGGAACGCAACCATCGTGGACCGGCTGGAGCGCGCGGGCGCGATCTCCCTCGGCAAGCTGAAGATGACGGAAGGCGCCTATACCAGCCACCATCCGGAAGACCCGGCGCCGCTCAACCCCTGGGGCGCGGATCTCTGGGTTGGCTCCTCCTCCACCGGCTCGGGCGCGGCGGTCTCCGCCGGGATGTGCTTCGGCGCCATCGGGTCGGACACCGGCGGCTCGATCCGCTTTCCTTCCGCCACCTGCAACCTGACGGGCATGAAGCCGACCTGGGGCCGCGTGAGCCGCGCCGGGGTCTTCCCGCTCGCCGATTCGCTCGACCATCTCGGGCCGATGTGCCGCACACCGGCGGATGCGGCGGCGATGCTGCAGGTCATGGCGGGGGCGGACCCGGCGGACCCGACGGCTTTGGTCGATCCCGTGCCGGATTACCTCGCCGAGATCGGGGCCGGGCTCCGGGGCAGGGTGGTCGGCGTCGACCGCGCCTATGTCGAGGCGGTGGAGCCCGATGTCGCCGCCGCGCTGCGGGAGATGGAGCGGGCGCTCCTCGATCTCGGCGCGCGGGTGCGGGAGGTGAGCCTGCCGCCGTGGGAGCGGCTCGTCGCCGGCTGGATCGCGATGTGCTCGGTCGAGACGGCGCACGCCCACCGGGCGACCTACCCGGCGCGGAAGGCCGAATACGGCCCGGCTCTGGCGCAACTGATCGAGGAAGGGCTGGCGACGACGGGCGCCCGGATCGCGGAGATCGTGACCCTGCGGCTCGATTTCTGCGGCGGGCTCCGGGCGATGCTCCGCGATTGCGACATGCTCCTTTGCCCGGCCATGCCCGTCCGCATCCCCACGCTCGCGGCGATGGCGGATTACGGGGCGGAGCCGCAGCGGCTGCTCGACATCCTCCGCTACACCGCGCCCTTCGACTTCTCGGGGAGCCCGGCGCTGACGCTCCCGGCGGGGTTCGACGGGGCGGGGGCGCCGGTCGCGATGCAGCTCGTCGGCCCGCATCTCTCGGAGTCGGCGCTCTTCGCGGCGGGGCATGCGTTCCAGACGATCACGGACCACCACGCCCGGCGCCCGCCCGGCCTCGGGTGACCTGCACACGGGGTGCAGAGGGGTCAAGCGGCTGATATTTTTGGATTCTTGAGAATCGTCGGGCCGGAGCGAAGCGCCGTTTGGCATAGGCGGGAAGGGTCGCGGCCTCCCTCGGGAGGTCGCCTCGGGCCGATTGGTCCTTGCGGTTTATAGCGTCACAGCCTCGAACGATTGCACGTCTTGAGCCGTTGCGATGCGGCCTCCCTTGGGGGAGGGAGGCCGCGGCCCGTGCTGGACGCACGGGCCAAGGGGTGAGCGAGGCGCCCCCGCCCCCTATTCCGCTGTCGCCTCGGCCCGGCTCTTGCCTGTCACGTCCTGCGCCAGCGCCTCGGCCATGAAGGCGTCGAGCCCGCCGTCGAGCACGCCCTGCGTGTCCGAGGTCTCCACCCCCGTCCGGAGGTCCTTCACCATCTGGTAGGGCTGGAGGACATAGGAGCGGATCTGGTTGCCCCATCCCGCATCCGCCTTCGCGTCGTGCAGGTCCTGGATGATCTGGTTCCGCTTCTTCAGCTCAAGGTCGTAGAGGCGGGATTTCAGCGCCTTCATCGCGATGTCCCGGTTCTGGTGCTGCGACTTCTCGGAGGAGGTCACGACGATCCCGGTCGGGAAATGGGTGATGCGCACGGCCGAGTCTGTCGTGTTCACGTGCTGGCCGCCGGCGCCGGAGGAGCGGAACGTGTCGATCCGGATGTCGTTCGGCTGGATGTCGATCTCGATCGAATCGTCCACGACCGGATAGACCCAGACCGAGGAGAAGGAGGTGTGCCGCCGCGCCGCGCTGTCGAAGGGGGAGATGCGGACAAGCCGGTGCACCCCGCTTTCCGCCTTCAGCCAGCCGAAGGCGTTGTGGCCCTTCACGAGATAGGTGACGGAGCGGATGCCCGCCTCCTCCCCCGGCGTCTGCGCCGTCATCTCCACCTTGTAGCCGCGCCGCTCCGCCCAGCGGACATACATGCGGGCGAGCATCTGCGCCCAGTCGCAGCTTTCCGTGCCGCCGGCGCCGGCGTTGACCTCGAGATAGGTGTCGTTCGCGTCCGCTTCGCCGTCGAGCAGGGCTTCGAGCTCCCGCTCCGCCGCGCGCGCCTTCAGCGCCGCGAGCGCGGCCTCGGCCTCGACGACGATCTCCTCGTCATCCTCCGCCTCGCCGAGCTCGACCAGCTCCCGGTTGTCGGCCAGCTCCTGCGCAAGGGCGTTGTAGCCGTCGATCTTGTCGGCGAGGATCTGCCGGTCCCGCATCACGGCCTGCGCATGGGCGGGGTCGTTCCAGAGCGAAGGGTCCTCCGCCCGCGCGTTCAGCTCGTCGAGCCGCCGCTCCGCCGTCTCCCAGCCGATCCGCTGGCGCAGGAGGGCGAGGGATTTCTCGATGGCCTCGATGGTCGTGATCGTTTCGGCGCGCATGGCTCGGGTCTCTTCCGCTTCGCCCCCCACATAGGCGAGGCGGGCGCTGCGGTCAAAGGCGGGGCGGGGGACGGTCATCGATGGCGCGCGCTCGCCATTCCTGTTCCCGGCCTCGATCAGCGGGTCTCCGGGGGAGACCCGCAGAGGCCGTCGCCCGGAGGCGAAGGCCGGCGGGCGCGGGCTGATCTGACGCGGGTCAGATCAGCCGGGCGCTTGTGATCGCCGCGCGAAAGGTGACGGCGGAGGAGTGGCGGCGAGAACAGGGACAAGCATCCCGGACTCAATAAAGCCCGCCGCTCTCCAGATCCCGGTCAAGGCTCCGCGGCGGGCGGGGGCGGGCGGGCTCCAGCGATGCGCCCGTCTCGGCCCCGGCCTCCGCCCCGATCTCGGCCGCGCCGGCCGCGTCCGTCTCCCCGTCGCCGATCAGCGCGGAGCCGATGTCGCCGCCGAGGCTCACCGGCAGGTCGCCGCTCCCGAAGAAGGCGGAGGTGACGTCGCCGACGATCGCGGCCGTCTGGTAGAGTTCGGGCGCCTGCCCCTCGCGGAACGCCTCGCGGATCAGGTTCCCGCCCGCGCCCTCCGGCAGGCGCTCGCCCGTATAGCGGTCCACCATCGCGAACTCGACGCCTTCGGGCACGTCGAATTCGCCCGCCGGGATGATCTTCAGCGCCTCCTCCATGAAGGCCTGGAAGACCGGCGCGCACATGCCGCCGCCGGTGCCGCCACGGCCCATCGGCTTCGGATTGTCGTAGCCGATGAAGCAGCCGGCGACGAGGTTTGGCGTGAAGCCGACGAACCAGGCGTCCTTCGCCTCGTTCGTCGTCCCCGTCTTGCCCGCGACGGGGACGCCGAGCGCGGAGAGCCGGCCCGCCGTGCCGCGGGAGGCGACGCCCTCCATCATCGAGACGAGCTGATAGGCGGTGATCCGGTCCATGATCCGGCGGGCGACGGGCTCGGGCCAGGGCTCCTCCGCCGTCGGCGCGGCGGCGGCGCAGGCGTCGCATTCGCGCTGGTCGTGGCGATAGACGGTGCTGCCGTAGCGGTCCTGCACCCGGTCCACCAGCGTCGGCTCGACGCGCCGCCCGCCATTGGCGAACATCCCGTAGGCCGCGACCATGCGCCAGAGCGTCGTCTCCCCCGCGCCGAGCGCGAAGGAGAGATGGGCGGGCATGTCGTCATAGACGCCGAAGCGCTCGGCATAATCCGCCACCGTCTCCATCCCGACATCCTGAGCCAGCCGCACCGTCATCAGGTTGCGGGACATCTCCAGCCCGAGGCGGAGCGGCGAGGGGCCGTAGAACTTGTTCGAGTAATTCTTCGGCTTCCAGTCGCCCCCGGCGAACTCCACCACCACCGGCGCGTCGAGCACGATGGTCGCCGGCGAATAGCCGTTGTCGAGCGCGGCGGCGAAGACGAAGGGCTTGAAGCTGGAGCCGGGCTGCCGCATCGCCTGCGTCGCCCGGTTGAAGACGGAATGTTCGTAGGAGAACCCGCCCTGGAGCGCGAGGACGCGGCCGGTATGCGGATCCATCGCCATGAAGGCGCCCTGGATTTCCGGAACCTGCCGGAGCGACCAGCGCTCAAGGCTCCCGTCCTCCTTCCGGAGGTCCGTCACGAGGATGACGTCCCCTTCGGCGAGCAGGTCCCCCGGCCCTTTCGGCGCGGCGCCGGTCGAGCCGTCCTCGCGCTGCGGGCGGGCCCAGCGCATGTCCTCGAAGGGGATGAAGTGGCCGTCCGAATCCTCCTCCACCCCGTCGATGCCGACGCGGGCGCTCCGCTGGCCGACAGCGAGGACGACCGCCTTGCGCCAGCCCTCGATATCGCCCGGCGCCGGCGCGGCGGCGAGCGCGTCGCGCCATCCCGCCTCGTCCTCCGCCGAGACGCCTTCGAGCCGGGCGAGCGGGCCGCGCCAGACGCCCTTCTCCCGGTCCCAGCTTTCGAGCTTGCCGCGAAGCGCGCGCGCGGCGGCCGCCTGCAGCCGCTCGTCGATCGTTGCGCGGACGGTGAGGCCCCCGCCGAAAAGCTCGTCCCGGCCCAGCTGGTCCGAGAGCTGGCGGCGGATCTCGTCCGTGAAATAGGTGTAGTTGGGGATCGGCGGCAGCCGGCTCTCGATCTCCCCGGCCACCACGGTCTCCAGCGGCGCGGCCTTCGCCGCCTCCGCCTCGGCCCGGGTGACATGGCCGTTCTGCGCCATCTCCTCCAGCACATAGTTCCGCCGGCCGACCGCCGCCTCGCGCTGGCGGACCGGGTGGAGCGAGGAGGGCGCCTTCGGCAGCGCCGCGAGATAGGCGGCCTCGGCCAGCGAAAGCTCCTCCGGCGTCTTGCCGAAATAGCGCCGGGCGGCGGCGGTGACGCCATAGGCGTTCTGCCCGAGGAAGATCTCGTTGAGGTAGAGTTCGAGGATCTGGTCCTTCGTCAGCGCGCTCTCGATCCGGGAGGAGAGGATGAATTCCTTGATCTTGCGCTCGACATCGCCCTCCGAGGCGAGGAGGAAGTTCTTGATCACCTGCTGCGTGATGGTCGAGGCGCCGCGCAGCCGGTCGCCGGACTGGATGCGGCTGATATTGTCCACCGCCGCCTTGACGACGCCGAGCCCGTCCACCCCGGCATGGGTGTAGAAGTTCTTGTCCTCCGCGGAGATGAAGGCGTTCTTCACCAGCGGAGGGATCTCGTCGATCGGCGTGAAGATGCGCCGCTCCTCGGCGAATTCGGCGATGACCTCGCCCGCCCCGGAATAGACGCGGGTGAGCGTCGCCGGCCGGTAATCCGCCAGTTCGGCGTAATCCGGCAGGTCGCGGTCATAGATCCAGAGGACAGCGCCCACGGTGGCGACGCCGGCGATGGCGGCGATGGAGCCGGCGCTGAAGAGGAAAGCGAGAAAGCGGATCATTCGGCCCCGTTTTGGCGGTTCGCGCCGCAATACGGCGAGTCTCGCGGGACTATACACCGGCGGACGCGGCGATTTGAGGGCCGGATGCGGTTTTTTTGGCTCAATCGGGCGGCTGCGCCGCGCGCCAGGCGTCGAATTCCGCGCCCTCCTCCGTCCGCGCCCAGGCGGCGAGCCCCTCCGCCAGCGCCGTGACGGCGGCCATGCGGCCCTCTTCGGAGAGGAGGCGCGCCCGGTCCTCCGCGCTCGACATGAAGCCGAGCTCGACGAGCGCGGAGGGCACGTCCGGCGCGCGGAGGACGCGGAACCCGGCCGATTGCAGCGCCCGCCCCTCGAGCACCGGCGCCGCCGCTTCAAGCGCGGAGACAAGTTCGGAAGCCATGCGGCGGGAGCGCGCGTCCGTCCGCCGGCGGGAGAGGTCGAGCAGCGCCTTCGCCACGTCGGATTCGACGGCGGCGACCGCGGCGCCGGCCAGCGTCTCGCCCCGCTCGTGCCCCTCGGCGAGCGCCGCCGCCTCCTCCGAGGAGGCGATCTCCGAGAGGGTGAAGACGGAGGCGCCGGCGGCCTCCCCCGTCGCCAGCGCGTCCGCATGGAGGGAAAGGAGCGCATGGGCGCCGGCTGCGCGGGTCCGTTCCACCCGCTCCCGGAGGCCGACATAATCGTCCCCCGTCCGGGTCAGCGCGGCGCGGAAGCCGGGGCGGCGGGCGAGTTCCGCGGCGAGGGCGCGGGCATAGTCGAGCGTCAGGTCCTTCTCCGCCAGGCCGCGGGCGAGCGCGCCCGGATCGGCGCCGCCATGCCCCGGGTCGATCATGACGAGGAGCGGCCCGTCACCCTCCGCCGCCGGGGGCGGGGCGGGGGCCGGCGCCGGGGCCGTCGCCGGGCGCGCCGCCTCTGGCCAGCCGGCGAGGGCGGCGAAGGCGGCGGCGTCGCTCGGCCCGAGTTCGAGCGAGACGCGCCCGCCCGCCCCGTCCGGTTCGGTATGGGCGCGGAGGATGCGGGCCGGGCGGCGAAGGTCGACGACGACCCGCGCGCCCCCCGCGCGCGCGCCGAACCGGAGGCCGCCGACAAGGCGGAGGCCCGTCGCCGAAGGCGGCGCGGCGCCCGACCAGTCCGTCTCCGGCAGGTCGAGCACGATGCGCGGCGGATCGTCCAGCGTGAAGAGGCGGAAGGGCGGGCGCGCCGAAAGGCCGATCTCGACCCGCTCCGCCGCCCCGTCGGACCGCAGCTCCGCGCCCCGGAAGGCGAGCGGCTCCGCGGCGGCGGCCGCTCCGGAAAGCGCCGCGAAAATCCCGAATCCCAGCAAGAACCGCCGCAACCGCCCGCCTCCTTCGCCCCGTTTCCGGGCGTTCGGGCGAGGATAGCACGGTCGCCGCGCCCGGCGAAAATCCCTTTGGACTTTCGCGGGACGCGACTCTATTGTCGCCGGGAGGGCCTTTCGGTGCGCGGCTCGCGCCCCCGGCCGGCCCTCGCCCCGCTGAATTTCAGCCGGGGGCCGGCGGAGCCAGGCGATCGACGCCCGGGCGCGCAGCCCCCTTCGGCGCATCCTGCGCCGCCCGAAAACGCCGCGGTTCAAACCGCGACATGGTTGTAGACATGACGAGACCGACAACCGGAACGAGAACGACCGCAGGACCCGAAACGGCGTCCCCCGGCGAGGTTCCGCCCGTTCGGCTCGGCTTAAAAGGAAAGACGGCGCCGCCGGGCGCATCCGCGCGCCGCGCGCCGCCGCGCAAGGTTCAATGGCGAAGAAGATGCTTATCGACGCCACGCATCCGGAGGAAACCCGGGTCGTGGTCATGGACGGAACGAGGGTTGACGATTTCGACTTCGAATCGATCAACAAGCGGCAGCTAGCCGGCAACATCTATCTCGCGAAGGTGACGCGCGTGGAGCCCTCGCTCCAGGCGGCCTTCGTGGAATATGGCGGCAACCGGCACGGCTTCCTCGCCTTCTCGGAAATCCACCCCGACTATTACCAGATCCCGGTCGCCGACCGGGAGGCGCTGGTCGCCGCCGAGGCCGCGGCCCAGGCGGATGACGATGCGGAGGCCGAGGAGCGGGCGGACGGCTCGCGCGGCAAGTCCCGCTCCCGCCGCTCGCCCCGCAGCCGCTCCCGCCGCAAGCCGGGCGAGGGCGCCGAGGCCGGCGCGAGCGAAGCGGGCGCCGCTGACGAGACCGCCGACCCGCGGGACGACGCCGAGGACCCGCGCGGCCCCGAACCCGAGGCCGCGCCCGAGGCCGGCCCGGACGACGAGATCGCGGAGGACGCCGGCTCCGATTCCGGCGAGAGCGTGACCGAGCTTCGCCGCGCCGACGAGGGCGATTCCCGCGACGAGGTGGAATCGGTCGGCGCCGAGTCTGTCGAGGACGAGGTGCGCCCGCGCCGGATGCCGACCCGCCGCTACAAGATCCAGGAAGTGGTGAAGGTCCGGCAGATCATGCTGGTCCAGGTCGTGAAGGAGGAGCGGGGCAACAAGGGCGCCGCGCTCACCACCTATCTCTCCCTCGCCGGCCGCTATTGCGTGCTGATGCCGAACACGGCGCGGGGCGGCGGGATCAGCCGCAAGATCACCCAGGCCGCGGACCGGCAGAAACTGAAGGAAATCGCGGGCGAGCTCGAAGTGCCGAAGGGCATGGGCCTCATCGTCCGCACCGCGGGCGCGAAGCGCACCAAGACGGAGATCCGGCGGGATTACGAATTCCTCCTCCGGCAATGGGACCAGGTCCGCGAGCTGACGCTGAAATCCATCGCGCCCGCGCTGATCTATGAGGAGGGGAGCCTCATCAAGCGCTCGATCCGCGACCTCTACGGGCGCGAGATCGACACCATCGTCGTCGACGGCGAGGAGGCCTATCGCGAGGCCAAGGACTACATGAAGATGCTGATGCCGAGCCACGCGAAGAACGTGCAGCTGCATCGGGAGACGACGCCGCTCTTCGTCAAGCACCAGGTGGAGAGCCATCTCTCCGCCATGTTCAACCCGACGGTGCAGCTGAAATCCGGCGGCTACATCGTCATCGGGGTGACGGAGGCGCTCGTCGCCATCGACGTGAACTCCGGCCGCTCGACCCGCGAGCACTCGATCGAGGAAACCGCGCTCAAGACCAATCTCGAGGCGGCGGACGAGATCGCGCGGCAGCTCCGGCTCCGCGACCTTGCGGGCCTCATCGTCATCGACTTCATCGACATGGACGAGGGGCGGAACAACCGCGCCGTCGAGAAGCGGATCAAGGACCGTCTGAAGGACGACCGCGCACGGATCCAGATCGGCCGGATCAGCGCCTTCGGCCTGATGGAGATGTCGCGCCAGCGGCTCCGCCCCGGCATGATCGAGGCGACGACGGCTCCCTGCCCGCATTGCCACGGCACCGGCATCGTCCGCTCGGCGGACAATGTGGCCCTCGCCATCCTCCGCGAGGTGGAGGAAGAGGGCGTGCGCGCCCGCTCCCGCGAGGTGCGGGTAGCGGCGCCGGTGGCCATCGCCAACTTCCTCGTGAACCAGAAGCGCGCCCATGTCGCCGCGATCGAGGCGCGCTACGGGCTCGACCTCTTGATCGAGGCCGATCCCTCGCTCGTCAGCCCGGACTACAAGATCGAGAAGATCAAGGGCGCGGTGAAGCCGCGGCCCGAGGCCGCGCCCCGCGTCTCCGCCGAAAGCGCCTGGGAGGCGCCGGACGAGGACGAGGAGATCGAGGACGAGGAGGAGGCCGCCGCGGCGCCTGAGCGCGCCGGCTCCCCGAAGGCCGAGGAGCGCCGCGAGGGCGGCGAGAGCAGCGAGAGCAAGCGCCGCCGGCGCGGCAAGCGCGGCGGCCGCAAGCGGCGGAAGGGCGACGGCGACGACCGGCGCGAGACCGGCGGAGAGACGGGCGACGAGGCGGGCGGCGAGGCGGCCGAAGCCGAAGCGCCCGCGGCCGGCGCGCTCGCGGAGCCGATCGACGTGACGGATGGCGAGGCCGAGGCCGATCTCGTCGTGCCGACGCCGGACGAGAGCGCGCAGAAGCCGAAGCGCGCCCGCCCCACGCCGAAGCCCCGCGCCCCGAAGAAGGCGCCCGCGGAAGCCGCGCCCGCCGAGGCGGCGGAGCCCGAACCCGTCGTCGAGGCGGCGGAAGCGCCGGCGGAGGCGGTCGCGGAAGAGCCCGCGCCGAAGCCGAAGCCGAAGCCCCGCTCCCGCGCGAAGAAGCCGAAGGCCGAAGCCGCGGCGGAGAGCCCGGCGCCCGAAGCCGCGGCGGAGCCTGCGGCGGCGGCGGCGGAGCCCGAACCTGCGAAGGCGGCCGAGCCCGAAGCGCAGCCTGAACCCGGCCCCGCTGCGGCGGCGGCGGAGCCCTCGCCGGAAGCCGAGGCTCCCGCCCCGGTCCCCGACGAGCCGGCGAAGCCGAAGCGTCGGGGCTGGTGGTCCTGACCTGACTGGGGAGCGCGCCGCGTCGTCGGCGCGCTCCCGCCGCCTGTCCCGCCGCGCTCCGGGGCGGAGCCCGGCGGGCTCGACCGGAGAACGCTTCCGGACGCCAGCCTGCAACACGAATCTGGCGCGGTTCTTCGCGCCGACCGCCTGAATAGAGACTAGGATCGGTTCGCGGCGAAAGGCGCCCTCACGGGTCCGGCCGGACGGAGGCGCTGCGTTTCCCCCGCGTCCCCTGGCCCGGGCGTCCAGCCCGGGCCGCGGCCTCCCTCCCGCCAGGGAGGCCGCATCGCGACGGCTCAAGACGTGCAATCGTCCGAGGCCGTGACGACATAAACCGCAAGGATCAGTCCGCCCGAAGCGCCCTCCCGAGGGAGGACGCGCCCCTCCCCGCATCGCTCGGGCGCAGGCCGGCCTCTTCGTCGCGCCGCCCGGACCGGCCCCGCCCTAGAACCGCGGCCTGCCGCTCGCCAGCGCCACCGCCCGCGCCTCGGCCAGCATCTCCCGCGCCTCGACCGTCGCGCGCTTCTCCTCCCAGCGGAGCGCCACTTCCGGCGCCTCCGCCCCGGCTGCGAGCGCGGCTTCCAGCGCCGCCGCCCGCGCCATCGCCTCCGCCGCCGCCCGCGCGGCGTCGAGCGTCGCGAAGCGGCGGGGGCCTTCCGGCGTCATCAGGTCGAACATGTCGCCGTCGGGCGAGAGGATCAGCGCCTCCGCCCGCGCCTCGACCCGCCCGGCGACGGCGCCGACAGCGTTCGCCACATCCGCATGATCGGGGATCGCCGCCTCCGCCCCGGCGAGGCGCGCGACCTCCGGGTAATAGACCGGGGCGGAGGCGCCGAGGCCGATGAGCGGGATGGTGAGGGTCAGCCGCGGCCGCGCGAAACCCTCCCGCCCGTTCAGCGCGGCGGCGCCGAGCGGGGAGGCGGCGAGCCCCTCCGCCTCCATCCCGTCCTCCGCCAGCGCCGCCTCAAGCGCGAGCTCCGCCGAGCGGCGCGTCAGCGCATCGACGACCATGCGGGAAAGCGCGGCGCCGTTCGCGGCGACAGGCCTGCCGTCATTGCCCTTCCGCCGGGAGAAGAGCGCGGCGGCCATCTCCGCCGCCGCCCCGTCCCACCCCGCATGGAGGCCGAGAACATGCGCCGCGTCCGAGGGGGTGAAGGCGACGCGGCGGAGGAAGCCCTCGGCGACGAGCCGTTCGAGGGCGGCCCGCGCCTTCGGCCCGCCCTTCAGCGCGTCAATCGCCGCGCCTTCGCCGACCGCAGCGAGCAGCGCCGCCTCCTCCGCCGGGAGCGCGTCCCGCCCCGCCGCGCGGGCGCCGGGGGCGAGGAACACGCCGTCCCCGGCCTCGTGCCGCGGCCGTGCGAGCTGGCGCGCCAGCGCCTCCCGCGCCTCCGGCCGGGTCTTCGCGAAAAGCGAAACGGGCACGGCGCGGCGCGGGCCGAGGCGGAGCCGCGCGGCGAAGCCCGCATCGTCGAGCGAGACCTCGCTGTCCCCGCCGAGCCCGTGGGTGCGCATCGCCGCCGCCTCGACCATCGTGCGCCAGGGGCCGACCTTTGCGCCCTCCGGGTCGATCCGGGGCCGGCCGCCGACGATGGCGGCGATGTCCGTCGTCGTGCCGCCGATGTCGGAGACGAGCGCGCGGGAAAGCCCGGTGAGCTTCGCCGCGCCGACGAGGCTCGCCGCCGGGCCGGAGAGGATCGTCTCGATCGGGCGGGCGCGGGCGATGGCGGCGCCCATGAGCGCGCCGTCCCCCTTCACGACCATCAGCGGCGCGGCGATGCCCCGCGCGGCGAGCAGACCTTCGGCGGCGCGGATCAGCCGGTCGATCATCCCGACGAGCCGGGCGTTCAGCAGCGTCGTCAGCGCCCGGCGCGGCCCGCCGAGCTTGGCGGAAAGTTCATGCGAGGCGGTGACGGGCAGGCCCGTCTCCTCCCGCGCGATCTCCCGCGCCCTGTTTTCATGCGCCGGATTCCGCACCGCGAAGACGGAGGCGATTGCGACGGCGGAGACATGCGGCGCCGCTTCGCGGAGCCCCGCGCGGAGCGCCGCCTCGTCGAGCGGCGCGGCCTCCCCCCCGTCGCTCCGGTGCCCGCCCGCGACGAGGAGGGAAGGCTCCCGCCCCAGCGCCTCGCCGAGCCCGGCGCGGGCGAGGTCGCCCGAGGAAAAGCCGATGAGGACGAGCGCCGCCGGGTCCCCGTGCCCCTCCACCAGCGCGTTCGTCGCGAGCGTGGTGGAGAGCGAGACGAGCGAGACCGCCGAGGGCGGGACTTGCGCCGCACGGAGCGCCGCGTCCATCGCGGCGCCGATGCCGGCGGCGAGGTCCCGATGCGTCGTCAGAGCCTTCGCCTTGCCGAGCACGCGGCCCGCCGCCTCGTCCCAGATCACGGCGTCGGTATAGGTGCCGCCCGTGTCCACGCCCAGAAGGATCGCCATCGAAGCCCCGGAAAGATCGCCCGCGCCGATTTGCTTCGCGCGCCGCGCCGCCGCAAGGCGCCGCGATCATGTTTCAGAGTCGATCACGGGTTTTTTCATTGTGAATCAATGCCCCGAGGGTGATTTCCATGGAAATCTCCGAAAATCGGCCCCGGAAGGGCCTCCCGAGCCTAGTGGGCGACCATGGTCAGGAGCTCGTATTCCGCCACCTGCTCGCCCGCCGCGTTGACGATCCGCACCTCCCAGGCGACCTCTCCATAGGTCTCGTTCCGCCGCGTCTTCCGCTTCACGGTCAGGTGGGCGGCGATCTCCTCCCCCGGGCTCACCGGCTTCTGGAAGCTCAGCCCGTTGAGCCCGGTATTCGCCAGAACCGGCCCCGGATCGGGGTGGACGAAGAGCCCGGCGGCGAAGGAGAGGAGGAGGTAGCCATGCGCCACCCGGCCCGGAAAGAACGGGTTCGCCTTCGCCGCCGCCTCGTCCATATGGGCGTAGAACGTATCGCCGGTGAAATGGGCGAAATGCTCGATATCCTCCAGCGTGACGGTGCGGGAGGGGGTGAGGATCGTCTCCCCGATCTCCAGCTCCCCGAAGCGGCGGGTGAAGGGATGGGCCGGCGCCGCTTTGCCCGGCGCGCCCGCCACATGAGTCCCCGTGATGGCGGAGAGAAGCCGCGGCGAGCCCTGAACCGCCGTCCGCTGCATGTAATGCAGGACGCCGCGCACGCCGCCCAGCTCCTCCCCGCCCCCCGCGCGCCCCGGGCCGCCATGAATCATCAGCGGAACCGGCGCGCCATGCCCCGTCGCCTCCTTCCCCGCGTCCCTGTCCGCGAAATAGAGCCGCCCGTGCCAGGCGGCGGCCTCCGCGACCATCGAAGCGGCGAAGCCCGCGTCATGGGTGAAGACGGAGGCGACGAGCGCCCCGCCGCCCCGGTTCGCGATCTCCGCCGCCTCCTCGGCGCCTTCGTATGGCATGAGCGTGGCGACCGGGCCGAAGGCCTCCACCTCGTGCGGGGCTTTCGCGCGAAGCGGGTCGTCGCAGCGGAATAGGATCGGGGCGAGGAAGGCGCCCGCCTCCAGCGCGGCGGGCGTCTCGCCCCGCCACACGGTCTCGCATTCCGCCCCGATGGACGCCGCCGCCGCCGCCACGTCCGCCTTCTGCCCGAGCCCGGCGAGCGCGCCGAGCCGCGTCGCCTCGTCCCGCGGGTCGCCCATCTTCGCCGCCGCGAGCCGTTCGGAGAGCGCCGCGCCGAAGGCGTCCAGATGCGGGCGGGGGAGGAGGATGCGGCGGATCGCGGTGCATTTCTGCCCCGCCTTCACCGTGATCTCCCGCGCCGCCTCGCGCAGCGCCATCTCCCATTCCGGGGCGCCCGGCGCAGCGTCCGGCCCGAGGATCGCGGCGTTCAGGCTGTCCTGCTCCGCATGGAAGCGGACGGCGTTCTTCAGGAGGCTGGGGTTCGCCTTCAGCCGCGCCGCCGTCGCCGCCGAGCCGGTGAAGCTCACCGCGTCCTGCGGGCCGAGCCGGTCCAGCAGGTCGCCCACGGGTCCGCAGATCAGCTGCGCCGCGCCCTCCGGCAGGGCGCCCGACTCCACGATCATGCGGAAGCAGGCATGGGTCAGGTAGCTCGTCTCCGTCGCCGGCTTCACGATGACCGGCACGCCCGCCAGCATAGTCTGCGCCAGCTTCTCCAGCATCCCCCAGACCGGGAAGTTGAAGGCGTTGATCGCCACCGCGACGCCCCGGAGCGGGACGGCGACATGCATCCCCTTGAAGGCGCCGGAGCGGGAGAGGCTATCGACCGGGCCGTCGATGAAGATCTTCCCGTCCGGCAGGCCCTTCCTCCCCTGGCTGGCGTAGGAGAAGAGCGTGCCGATCCCGCCCTCGATATCCACCGCGCCGTCGCCCCGCGTCGCCCCGGTGGCGAATGAGAGGGCGTAAAGCTCCTCCTTCCGCTCGTTCAGCGCCGTCGCCAGCGCTTTCAGCATCCGCGCCCGGTCATGGAATCCGACGGCGCGAAGCGCGGGGCCGCCTACGCGGCGCGCATGATCGGCCATCGCCTCCACATCGGGCGGCGTCGTCCCGCATTCGGCGACGAGCGCGCCCGTCGCCGCATCGTGGAGAGGGCGCGCGGCTTCCGGCTTCACCCATTCGCCGGCGGCGTAGCTGGTGAGGAGCATGACGGGTCCTTTCAGGCGAGGCGGGCGGGGAGGCTGGCGAAGCCGCGGAAGCGGATGCGCCCGCCCCGCTTCGCGCCCGGAAGCAGGCGATAATCCGGAAAGCGTTCGAGGAAGCGGCCGATGGCGATGCGCCCCTCCATCCGCGCCAGCGTGAAGCCGACACAGGTATGCGGCCCGCCGCCGAAGCCGAGATGGCGGTTCGGGCTCCGGCCCACATCGAACCGCTCCGGATCGGGAAACTGCCGCGGGTCGCGGTTCGCGGCGGCGATGCAGAGATGGATGCGCGTGCCGGAGGCGAGCCGCTCTCCGTGAAATTCGGCCTCTCCTGTCGTGATCCGGTTGCCGAGCTGGTTGGAGGACTGGAGGCGCAGCACCTCCTCGACCATCGGGGCGAGGAGCGCCGGGGTCTCACGAAGGCGGCGCGCTTCGTCGGGATGCTCATGCAGGAGTTGCAGCGCGTTGCCTATCAGGTTCGTCGTCGTCTCATGCCCGGCGTTGAGGATGAAGACGCAATTCTGGAGCAGCTCCTCCTCGCTCAGCGCCTCGCCCCGCTCACCCGCCATGAGCCGGGTCAGCACGTCCGTCTCAGGGTCCCCCGGCCGTGCGCGGCGACTTGCGGCGAGATCGCGTAGGTAGGCGGTGAAGGCGGTTACGGCTTCGTGGCCCCGCGCCTCCTGCTCGGGGGTCAGCACGGGCTCCAGCGCGCCGAGGATGGCGAGGGACCAGTCGCGAAGCGGGCCGCGTTCCTCGTGGGGCATGGCGAAGAGATTGCCTATCACCTCGATGGGGATCGCGGCGGCGAAATCCTCGATCAGGTCCGCCTCGCCTTTTGCCGCCAGACCGTCCAGCAGCCGGTCCACCAGCACGACGAGCGCCGGCTCCATCGCGGCGACGGCGCGGGGCGTCATCGCGCCGACCATGATGCGGCGGACGCGGGTGTGGAGCGGCGGGTCGTTGAAGACGAGCGAGGTGGTGTGATGGCGGAAGAGCGGCGTAGCCTCCCCGTATTTCTCGCCGAATTCCCGCTTCTTGTCCGAGGAGAAGAGCCCCGCGTCGCGATAGACCCGGTCCAGATCGGCCCAGCGGCTGAGCATCACGGAACCATCCGCAAAGCGCTTCAGCGGCGCATGCTCGCGCAGGGCGGCATAGACGGGGAAAGGGTCCTCCGCGAAGCCCGGCGGCGGGTTCTGAATGTCGAACGTGGCCGCCAGCGCCGCCGCTTCCATCCCGTCCTCCCGCCGCTATGCTCGGCGCGCGAAGCCGTTGAGTCGGCTCCCTTCACATGTTACGAAATCTGCATGGACGCCGGCCAGATTGCAACATATAGCGCCCGCGCGATGTGGGCGCGGGACGACGCCTCAAAATGGCTCGGGCTGACGCTTGACGAGGTCGCGCCGGGCTATGCGCGCATGTCGTTGACGGTCGCCAAGCATCACACGCAGGGGCACGACATGTGCCATGGCGGCTATATCTTCACGCTGGCGGACAGCGCTTTCGCCTTCGCCTGCAATTCGTACAACGAGATCACGGTCGCCCAGCACAACACGATCAGCTTCCTCGCCTCCGCCTGGGAGGGGGACGTGCTGACCGCGGAGGCGCGCGAGGTCTTCCGCCGCGGCCGCTCCGGCCTCTACGACGTGCGGGTGACGAACCAGAAGGGCGAGGCGGTGGCGGAAATGCGCGGCGCCTCGCGAACAATCAAGGGGCGGCATTTCGACCCCGACAAACCGGAGGAACGGACATGACCGAGGCTTTTATCTGCGCGGGGGTCCGCACGCCGATCGGCCGCTACGGCGGCGGGCTCTCCGCCGTCAGGCCCGACGACCTCGGCGCCCATGCGATCCGCGAGGTGATGGCGCGGGCGCCGGGCCTGCCGCCCGAGGCGGTGGACGATGTGATCTTCGGCGGCGCCAACCAGGCGGGGGAGGATAACCGCAACGTCGCGCGGATGTCCTCGCTCCTCGCGGGGCTCCCCGACACGGTTCCGGGCGCGACGGTCAACCGGCTCTGCGGCTCGGGGCTCAACGCGGTCGGCCTCGCCGCGCAGGCGATCCGTTCGGGGGAGGCGGAAGTGATCCTCGCCGGGGGCGTCGAGAGCATGAGCAGGGCGCCCTATGTGCAGTCGAAGCCCGTTTCTGCCTTCGACCGGGGCGTGGAGCTCCATGACACGACCATCGGCTGGCGCTTCGTCAACCCGGCGATGAAGGCGCGCTACGGCGTCGATTCGATGCCGGAGACGGCGGAGAACGTCGCCGAGGAATGGCAGATCAGCCGCGAGGCGCAGGACGGTTTCGCGCTCCGCTCGCAGGAGCGGGCCATTGCTGCGCGGGAGCGGGGGCGCTTCGCGCTGGAGATCGCGCCCGTCTCGATCCCGCAGCGGAAGGGCGAGCCGATCCTCGTCGAGCATGACGAGCATCCGCGGGCGACGACGATGGAGGCGCTCGGGCGGCTTCCGACGCCGTTCCGGAAGGGCGGCACCGTGACGGCGGGCAACGCCTCCGGCGTCAATGACGGCGCGGCGGCGCTGATTGTGGCGAGCGGCGCCGCGGCGGCGAGATACGGGCTGACGCCCATCGCGCGGATCACGGGGATGGCGGTGGCGGGCGTCCCGCCGCGGATCATGGGCATCGGACCGGCGCCGGCCTCGCGCAAGCTGATGGAGCGGCTCGGCCTCTCCATCGGCGATATCGACGTTATCGAGCTGAACGAGGCCTTCGCGGCGCAGGGACTTGCGGTGATGCGCGAGCTCGGGCTCGCGGACGATGCGGACCATGTGAACCCGAACGGCGGCGCCATCGCGCTCGGCCATCCGCTCGGAATGTCGGGCGCGCGGCTGGCGCTGACGGCGGCGATGGAGCTGAAGGAGCGGGGGGCGAAGCGGGCGCTCTGCACCATGTGCATCGGCGTCGGGCAGGGCATCGCGTTGATGCTGGAAGCGGCGTGACCGGGTGATGCGGGACCTCACGCCCCCCCGTTCATCCCTCGACCCCATCGAGATCGCGAGCCGGGACGAGATCGCCTCGCTGCAGCTTGACCGGCTGAAATGGACGCTCCGCCACGCTTACGAGAACGTGCCGTTCCATCGGGCGCGGTTCGTGGCGGCGGGGGTTCATCCGGACGATCTGAAAAGCCTCGCGGACCTCGCGAAATTCCCGTTCACGCAGAAATCGGACCTGCGCGACCATTACCCGTTCGGGCTCTTCGCCGTGCCGCGCGAGAAGATCGCGCGCATCCACGCCTCGTCGGGGACGACGGGGCGGCCGACCGTCGTCGGCTACACCGCGAAGGACATCGAGACCTGGGCCGGGCTCGTCGCCCGCTCCATGCGCGCTTCGGGCGTCAGGCCCGGCGATGTCGTCCATGTCGCCTATGGCTACGGGCTCTTCACCGGCGGGCTCGGCGCGCATTACGGGGCGGAGAAGCTGGGCTGCACCGTCGTGCCGGTCTCGGGCGGGATGACCGAGCGGCAGGTGCGGCTGATCGAGGATTTCGGCGCCTCCGCGATCATGGTCACGCCGTCCTACATGCTCTCTATTCTCGACGAATACCGCGCCGCCGGGCTCGACCCGCGGGAGAGCCCGCTTCAGGTCGGCATCTTCGGAGCGGAGCCCTGGACGAACGCGATGCGGTCGGAGATCGAAGAGGCCTTCGACATGCATGCGGTCGATATCTACGGCCTTTCCGAGGTGATGGGCCCCGGCGTCGCCAACGAATGCGTCGAGACGAAGGACGGGCTGACGCTCTGGGAAGATCATTTCTATCCCGAGATCATCGACCCCGTGACGGGCGCGCCCCTGCCCGATGGCGAGATGGGCGAGCTGGTCTTCACCACGCTGACGAAGGAGGGGATGCCGATCATCCGCTACCGGACGCGGGATCTCACGCGCCTCCTCCCCGGCACGGCCCGCTCCATGCGGCGGATGGAGAAGATCACCGGGCGGACAGACGACATGATGATCCTGCGCGGCGTCAACGTCTTCCCCACGCAGATCGAGGAGCAGCTGCTGAAGGTGCGGAGCCTCGCCCCGCATTTCCAGATCGAGCTGACGCGGGAGGGGCGGCTCGACGAGATGACGGTCGTCGTCGAGGCCGCGCCGGGCCATGAAGCGGAGGAATGGCGCATCAGGTCCGCCTCCGACCTCGCGCACAGGGTCAAGGAGGCGGTGGGCGTCTCGGTGAAGGTCACGGTCGTCTCCCCCGGCGCCGCGCCCCGGAGCCAGGGCAAGGCGGCGCGAGTGGTGGACAAGCGGCCGAAGTGAGCGACCCGCTCGCCGCGCCGCTCGCCCGGCTCCAAGCGGAGGGGCGGCTTCGCGTCTGGTCGCTCGCCGTCACGATCTTCGGGGATGCGGCGGCGCCGCGGGGCGGCGCGCTCTCGATGGCGGACCTGACGCGGCTCCTTGCCCGGCTCGGCGCGGAGCCCGGCGCGGTGCGCACCGCGATGTCCCGCCTCGCGCGGGACGGATGGGTGGAGCGGCGGCGGGCGGGGCGGCGGAGCTATTACCGTCTCGCCCAGCGCGGGCTGGAGGAGAGCCTGGCCGCCGCGCCGCGCATCTACGCCGCCGAGCCGCCGGAATGGGACGGGCGCTGGACGGTCGTCTTTGCGGTCGATGGCGAGGCGCCCGCGGGCTTCCGCCGGATCGCGCCCGGCGCCTGGATCGCGCCGGGGGACGCGCCTTGCGATGCGCCCGGCGTCTTTGCGATCCGCGGCGGGAGGGGCGCGCCGCCGGACTGGGCGCGCGCCGCGCTCTCCCCCCCGCCGCTCGCCGAGCGCTACGCCGCGCTCGAAGCCGCCTGGGAGGGCTTCGCTCCGCCCGAAGAGCCGGAGGCGGCGATGGCGGCGCGGACGCTTCTCATTCACGACTGGCGGCGGACGCTGTTGCGGGATGCGCCCCTGCCGCGGGCGCTCCGGCCGGCAGGCTGGCCCGGCGCCGCGGCGCGGGCGCTTGTCGCCCGGCTCTATCACGCGCTTCTGCCCGCCTCCGAGGTGTGGCTCGACGGCTGCGAGGCGGCGCCGGGCGCGCAGCCGCCGCCCGCCGGCCCCGCGCTCCTCGCCCGGTTTGGCGGGCCTTCAGTCCACCCGGATCAGGAGCTTTCCCCGATTCGCCCCTGAATAGAGCATCGCGATGGAGCCCGCCGCCGCCGCCGCGCCTTCGAGGATGTGCTCCTCATGGGCGAGCCGCCCCTCCCGCACCCAGCCGGCGAGGGCGGAGAGCGCCTCCGGATAGCGCTCCCGATAGTCGAAAATCACGAAGCCCTGCATCCGCGCCCGGGCGACGAGAAGCTGGCGGTGAATGCGGGGGCCGAGGGGGATCGGGCTCCAGTCCGTCAGCGCCGCGGTGCCGCAGATCGCGATGCGGGCGCCTTTCGCCAGCCGGGTCATCACGAGGTCGCTGATCGGACCGCAGGTATTGTCGAAATAGCAGTCGATGCCCTCCGGCGTCTCCGCCGCGAAGGCCTCCGCGAAATCCGCGGCGCGGTAGTCGAGCGCGATGTCGAAGCCGAACCGCTCCCGGCAGAGCGCGGCCTTTTCCGGGCCGCCCGCGATCCCGACCGTGCGGGAGCCCCGGATTTTCGCGATCTGGCCGACGGCGGAGCCGACGGAGCCGGCGGCGGTCGAGACGACGACCGTCTCCCCCGCCTTCGGTGCGCAGACGTCGAGAAGCCCGAAATAGGCCGTCAGTCCGTTCAGGCCGAGAACGCCGAGCGCGAGGGAAGGCGAAAGGTCCATCTCCGTCACCTTCCGCTCCACATCCGACCCGTCGCTGATCGCATAGCGCCGCCAGCCGAACATGCCTGTCACGATCTCCCCCTCCCGATAGTCGGGATGGAGGCTGGCGACGACCTCGCCGACCGAGAAGGCGCGCATCGGCGCCCCTATGGCGACGGGCGGCAGGTAGTTCGGCGCGTCGTTCGCCCAGCCCCGCATCGCGGGATCGACCGACCAGAACAGGGCGCGGATCAGGATCTGGCCCACGCCGGGCGCCGGCGCATCGTCTTCCACGATGGCGAAATGCTCGGGCTGCGGTACGCCCTTCGGCCGCGCTGCGAGGACGACGCTGCGGTTTTCGAGACGGTTCATCGGATGCGCTCCCCCTTTTCGATGGAAGATGATGAACCGGCCCGCACTCGATGCTCAAAGAGAAACCCCGCGGCGCCGTAGCGTCGCGGGGTTTCTTTTCGTCGCCCCGCTCCGGGGAGCGGGTGAGCGGCCTCAGCCCTGGCGGGCCTTGAAGCGGCGCTGGACCTTGTTGATCACATAGACCCGCCCCTTGCGGCGGACGACGCGGCAGGCGCCGTGGCGGCTCTTCAGCGAGCGCAGCGAGTTCTTGATCTTCATGGTCGTCTCCCGGCGCGGGGCGCCCTCTAGCGTTGTCGTCCCCGGCGCGGCGGACCTGATGGTGGGCGTAACTGGGATTGAACCAGTGACCCCTTCGATGTCAACGAAGTGCTCTCCCGCTGAGCTATACGCCCATGAGCCTCCGCGCCCGGTCGCGGGATAAAGCATGGGGGGCGTGCGCCCGTCAAGGCCGCGCGCACGCGAAATTCAGGGCTTCCTGAGCGGCGCGCATTGCCAAGCGGGGGCGGGCGCTCCATCTTCGCCGCCATGTCCGGCCCGGCCCCCTATACGCTGACGGAACCGCGGGAGGCGACCTCCGCCGTCGTCTTCTCTTCGCCTCATAGCGGGCGCATCTATCCGGAGGATCTGATCGCCCGGGCGCGGCTGGACCGGCGCGCGCTCCGCGCCTCCGAAGACGCCTTCGTGGACCGGCTCTTCGCCTCCGCGCCTGACTGGGGCGCGCCGCTGATCGCGGCGACGATGCCGCGCGCCTATGTCGACCTCAACCGCGGGCCGGAGGAACTCGACCCCGCCGTGGTGCGGGACGTGCAGGCGACCGGGCTCAACCCGCGCGTCGCCGCCGGGCTCGGCGTCATCCCCCGGATCGTGGCGGAGGGGCGGCCGATCTATCGCGGCAAGATCGCGCTGGAGGAGGCGCGGGCGCGCATCGCCGCCTGGCACACGCCCTATCACCAGAAGCTCGAGGCGCTGATGACGGAGGCGGCGGGGCGGTTCGGCCACGCGCTCCTGCTCGATTGCCATTCGATGCCGACTGACGCGCTCCGCGCCGCGCCGCGGGTGCGGGGCGGGCGGGCCGAGATCGTGCTGGGGGACCGGTTCGGCGCCTCCGCCGCGCGCCCCTTCATGCTGGAGGCGGCGGCGGCCTTCGAGGGCGCGGGCTTCGCCGTCGCCATGAACGCGCCCTTCGCCGGCGGGCACATCACGCAGCGCTATGGTCGTCCGGCGCAGGGGTGGCACGCGATCCAGATCGAGATCGACCGCGGGCTCTATCTCGATCAGGAACGTGTGGAGCCCGGCCCGGGCTTCGACGCCTTCCACGCGACGCTCGCGCGCGTCATCCCGCTCCTCGCCGGCATGGGCCGGGCGCCGCGGGCGCTCGCCGCCGAATAACCCCCTTCATCGCAGCCGTCCGACGCGGGGCGAAAAAAAACGGGCCGCCGAAGCGGCCCGCAGTAAAGGGAGGAAACGCCCGACTAAGGGCTACGGCCTAAACCGTGATCTGAAATTAGGTGTGCGCCGCAGCATTGGCAAGCCTTCGTTTCGCGCCGCGCGAAGGCCATCACAGTTTTCAGGTGTGAAGAAATTATAAGGCATTGAAAAATATACGATTAATCTTTTCTTCACGGACAAAAAATTTTCGCACGTGCGAATGAAGCGCGAAGGCGTGCGCGCTGCGCCGCACAATTCAGCGCCAGCCACGGCCCTTGATGATCGCTTCCGCGCCATAGCGCGCGCGAATCCCGTCCGCCGCTCGTTCGGCCTTTGCGCGCTGGGCGGCGGCGGGGTCGAGGAGGTCGGGCGAATCGGCGGGGCGTTCGGCGGCGAGGTCGGAGAGGCCGAGGCCGATGAGGCGGAACGGGGCGGAGGGGAGGGCGAGGGGGAGGAGGTCCCGCGCGGCGCGGAAGAGCGCGTCGGCGAGGTCGGTGGGGGCGGAGAGGGCTTTCTGCCTCGTGATGGTGCGGAAGGCGGGGGTTTTCGCCTTCAGCGTCACGCGGCGGCCGGTCAGCGCCTTGGCCTTCGCGCGGTCGGAGACGCGGAGGGCGAGACGCCAGAGATGGGCCTCCAGCGCCTCCCGCTCCGCGATGTCGGCGTCGAAGGTGGTTTCGGCGGAGATGGACTTCATCGGGGAATCGGGGGTGACGGCGCGCGCATCCTCCCCCCGCGCCAGGCGGGCGAGGCGGAGGCCCATGGCGCCGAAGCGGGCGGCGAGCTCGGCCTCCGGGCGGCGGCGGAGATCGGCGACGGTGCGCAGCCCCTCCGCTTCCAGCTTCGCGCGGAGGCTGGCGCCGACGCCCCAGAGGGAGGAGACGGGGCGGGGGGCGAGGAAGGCCGGCGTCTCCTCCCGCCCGATGACGGAGAAGCCGCGGGGCTTGTCGAGGTCGGAGGCGGTTTTCGCCAGGAACTTGTTGTGGGAGAGGCCGGCGGAGGCGGTGACGCCGACCTCCCGCTCGATCCGCTCCAGCAGGCGGGCGAGGGAGAGGGCGGGCGGCGCGCCGTGGAGCCGCTCCGTCCCGCGCAGGTCCAGAAAGGCCTCGTCGAGCGAGAGGGGCTCCACCAGCGGGGTCAACGCCTCCATAAGGGACCGGACGGCGCGGGAAGTCTCGACATAGGCGGCCATCCGGGGCTTCACCACCACCGCCTCGGGGCAGAGGGCGAGGGCCTTGAACATCGGCATGGCGGAGCGGACGCCGCGGATGCGGGCGATGTAGCAGCAGGTGGAGACGACCCCGCGCCGCCCCCCGCCGACGATGAGGGGGAGATCGGCCAGCGAGGGATCATCCCGCTTCTCCACCGCCGCATAGAAGGCGTCGCAATCGACATGGGCGACGCCAAGGGAGAAGAGCTCCGGATGGGCGGCCAGCCTCGGCGAGCGGCAGGCGGGGCAGCGCCCGGAGGATGGCGCGGCGCCCTCGAATCGGGCCAGGCAATCTCGGCAGAAGGCGGGCATGGCGCGAGGGTAGCAGGGGCGGCGGGGCGGGGGGAGGGGCGTGTGCTCACAGTGAGCAGGGGGGGTTAAATGATTGGTTTATATACGTAAAATGAAACAGAGTCAAAAAAGTGATGAGGTCAATGCTATCCTGCGACGCCAACGCGTATGAAAGAGTTTAGCATTAATACGAATTCTTGTGAGCCACAAAGTATCCGCAATTTCGAAATCTTTCACACGAAGCTATACTGATCCGTTGGACGCAGCTTCAATTTCTGCTATAGAGTGAGTCAGTCACAGTACAGGAAAATGGACGAAAGATGATCAGATTGTACGGAATGCGCGACACTGAAATCCTAGTAGCCGTTGGGCAAATCCTCTTCTTTCTTCGTCAATCGGACGCGCACTTTCCGAAGCCTGGGACTGAGATACACCTCGTTACTGGAACCATCTATGTGAAAATTACCCCTGAGGAATTGATAAAGAAGCTTGAAGAAAAGGTTTCGCTTATTTCTCTACTTACCTTTGATAATAGGCCTATTTGGGTAAATCGCGATCATATCCAGCAGGTCTCGTCAAAATCCCTTTTGGGTGGGCCAGGGACTGAGCTTCTAATCGGAGGTCGTTCACAGTATGTAATAAGCCAGTATGACAATGTATGCAGATTACTCGGTGACATAGTTTAGCCGTAATTTGATTTTCTCAATTTCTAAAGGCGTCCATAAGTTTTATGGCCTCATTCCCGAAATATATACAAGCCTCCGAAAAATTAACATTCTTTAGTCCAGAAACGCGCTCGCAATAGAATTCTCCAGAGTCTTCATTGGAGCTCGTATTCAAGTCCCAAAATTCACCGTGCATCGATGCTGTCCCAATGATTGGTCGTTGGCGCTCGTCGCGAGCTCGAATAATTCCAACTCTACTCTTGCTTCTACTGCTGATATAATTATTTGATGAATACATTATAAAAATACAATCGAATCCTTCTGCAAAGTCTATTGAGTACCATGAAGCATTGAATTTTAGAATGCCTTCTCGCTCACAATACCAGAAGTTCTTCGCGTGTTTAATCTTCAAGTCAGAGACCGTGAAATACCCTACCAAAAGGCGATGCTCTTTATTATCGTCAAATGGCTGACCGCTATGCCTTGCCAGCGTGTAAATCCAATGTCCCTCGCTGTGTAGATGCGCGACATGGTCTGGCGACTGTATTTCAAAGGGGGCTATCTCAGGGGTAATCGATCCTGCCATGCTGGAAAGATACTCGTATCGATCTCGATATTTTTTATGCGCTATATTCAATATAGAGGACCACTGATCATAATCATCGAAGTTTGCTCCAAATACACGTCTGATGTTTTCAATTGAATCAACGCTTCCATGTTTGTATCCTATTATGTTTCGAGTATTTTTTGCACCCACCCCAGATTCATCGAGCTCTATTTCTGTCCACCTTACGAAATCATTACCGTATCCTACACGCTTACATAGGTCTATTATTTGTGAAAGATCATACTTTCTGAAAACGTCGGGGATCCTGCATTTAGGTCTATTCATTTGGGTGCCTTTTTGCTTGGATATGGGATATAAACTGAGGTTCGATTGTCATGGACCCACTAGTTTTTCCCCATGATCACGAGTCAATTAAGCTGGTTCCGTAGCGAGTCGCATTGTTCCGAACTATCATAGCCGCTTCCGAACGTACCTTCTCAGAGACTGAGCATAGCGAATGGTTCCGGTGAGGCAAATCCAAAAGGGTATTTGCTGCCACCAATACCGAAGTCGACTCGCCGCTTCCCTTCCCATTCAGACTGAGATCATGAACGCTAAGGATGGTCTTGGTGCAAGCCAAGTACCCAGTCGACGGACTGTTCGCTTCGCCGGGCCCGGCTCAACATCAAGAAGGGAACAAATATGTTTGAGTTCGTAGCGAAACTGAAGATCCGGACGCTACAAATAATTGGCATTTTGATGTGCCACCGGGCGATCTATTCTGGGCTTGCGATCTGTCACGCCGCAGGCGGCTTGCTCACTGATAAGATCGAGTTGTACGCTCCGATGGCTGCGCTTTACATGGTACTCGCTCTTCGGCGGTGACTGATGTGATACGTGTCTTGAGGTCTATCGCTGGAAATGTGTCAAACAAGCAATAAGCTTCTGACACGATCCGACAGGAGCTTATCTTGTTGATGTACTCTATGCCGGCTTCGTTGTCGGAAAGCCAGAGCGGTTGCCGTTTCGACGATATTAGTCAAGATGGCAACCAATAGGGCCTGCTTTTTCGAGATGCTGCGTTTTGATTATAGGCCAGTAGTCCGACCAGACTGAAAATGCTCTGGTCTTGTCTAGTTAACAATTGCTCTTGAAGCGGCGATTGTCTCCTCGTGGTATGTCGCCCCTCAATGCACCGTCGCCCGCTCCTCCGGCTCCGCCCCCGGCAGGGGCCGGATGGCCCCGCCGATGACGAGGCCCTCCTCGCCGGCGGTGACCTCCACGCGCTCCCCGTCCTTCACGCCGCCGGAGAGGATCATCTCGGCCAGCGGGTCCTGCAGGGCCTTCTGGATCACGCGCTTGAGGGGGCGCGCGCCATAGACCGGGTCATAACCCTTGTCCCCGAGCCAGCGGCGGGCTGCGTCGTCGAGCGCAAGGCCGATCTTCCGCGCGGCGAGGCGGCGTTCGAGGAGGCCGAGCTGGATCTCCACGATCCCGGTCATGTCGGCGCGGCTCAGCCGGTCGAAGAGCACGATCTCGTCCAGCCGGTTCAGGAATTCCGGGCGGAAATGGGCGCGGACAGCGGCCATGACCGGGCCTTCGGCCTGCCGCGCCGAGGCGCCTTCGGGGAGGTTCGAGAGCGCGTCCGACCCGAGATTGGAGGTGAGGATCATCAGGGTGTTCCTGAAATCCACCGTCCTCCCCTGGCCGTCCGTCAGCCGCCCGTCATCCAGCGCCTGGAGGAGGACGTTGAAGACATCCGGGTGCGCCTTCTCCACCTCGTCGAAGAGGATGACCTGATAGGGCCGGCGGCGGACGGCCTCCGTCAGCACGCCGCCCTCGTCATAGCCGACATAGCCCGGAGGGGCGCCGATGAGGCGGGAGACGGCGTGCTTCTCCATGAATTCCGACATGTCGATGCGGACCATGGCGTGCTCGTCATCGAAGAGGAAGGCGGCGAGCGCCTTCGTCAGCTCCGTCTTGCCGACGCCGGTGGGGCCGAGGAAGAGGAAGGAGCCGATGGGGCGGTTCGGGTCCGAAAGCCCGGCCCGCGCGCGGCGCACGGCGTTGGAGACGGCGATGACGGCGGCCTGCTGGCCGACGACGCGGCGGCCGACCGCCTCCTCCATGCGCAGGAGCTTGTCCCGCTCGCCCTCCAGCATCTTGTCCACGGGCACGCCCGTCCAGCGGCTGACGACGGCGGCGACATGTTCGGGCGTCACCGCCTCCTCCACCATCACGTCGCTCGTGTCCTCCGCCGCGCCGAGTTTCGCCTCTAGCTCGGGGATGACGCCGTAGGCGAGTTCGCCCGCCTTCGCGAGGTCGCCCTGGCGCTTGGCGGTTTCGAGCTCGATGCGGGCGCGATCCAGCCGCTCCTGCAGGTCGCGGGAGCCGGCCAGCTTGTCCCGCTCCGTCTGCCAGCGGGCGGTCATCGCGGCGCTCTCCTCCTTGAGGGAGGCGAGTTCCTTCACGAGGGCGGCGAGGCGATCCTTCGAGGCTTCGTCGGTTTCCTTCTTCAGGGCCTCGGCCTCGATCTCCCGCTGCATGATCTCGCGGTCGAGCGCGTCGAGCTCCTCGGGCTTGGAGTCCACCTCCATGCGGAGGCGGGAGGCGGCCTCGTCCATCAGGTCGATCGCCTTGTCGGGCAGGAACCGGTCCGCAATGTAGCGCTGGGAGAGGGTCGCGGCGGCGACGAGGGCCGAGTCCGTGATGCGGACGCCGTGGTGGAGCTCGTATTTCTCCTTGAGGCCGCGGAGGATGGAGATCGCGTCCTCCACGCTCGGCTCGTTGACGAAGACGGGCTGGAAGCGGCGGGCGAGGGCGGCGTCCTTCTCCACGTGCTTCCTGTATTCGTCGAGCGTGGTGGCGCCGACGCAGTGAAGCTCCCCGCGCGCGAGGGCGGGCTTGAGGAGGTTGGAGGCGTCCATCGCCCCCTCCGCCTTGCCGGCGCCGACGAGGGTGTGCATCTCGTCGATGAAGAGGACGACCTCGCCGGCGGCGGCGGTGACCTCGGTGAGGATGCCCTTCAGCCGCTCCTCGAACTCGCCGCGGTATTTCGCGCCGGCGATGAGGGCGCCCATGTCGAGCGCCATGAGGCGCTTGTCCCTGAGGCTCTCCGGCACGTCGCCGTTGACGATGCGGAGGGCGAGGCCCTCGGCGATGGCGGTCTTGCCCACGCCGGGCTCGCCGATGAGGACGGGGTTGTTCTTCGTGCGGCGGGAGAGGACCTGGATGGTGCGGCGGATCTCCTCGTCCCGGCCGATCACGGGGTCGAGCTTGCCCTCGCGGGCGTCCTCCGTGAGGTCGCGGGCGTATTTCTTCAGGGCGTCGAAATTCGCCTCGGCGCCGGCGCTGTCCGCCGTCCTGCCCTTGCGGATGTCGTTGATCGCTGCGTTGAGGGATTGCGGGGTGACGCCGCCGGCCTCGAGCGCCTTCGCGGCCTCCGTGCCCTTCGCGAGGGCGAGGGCGGTGAGGATGCGCTCGGCCGGCACGTAGCTGTCCCCCGCCTTTTCGGCGAGTTTCTCCGCTTCGAGGAGGAGTTTGGCGGTCGACTGGTCGAGATAGGTCTGGCCGTCGCCGCCGCTTACCTTCGGGAGCTTCGCCACTGCGGCGTCCACCGCGGCGCGGGCGGCTGAGGCGTCCCCTCCGGCGCGGGCGATGAGGGCGGAGGCGGCGCCCTCCCTGTCGTCCAGCATCGCCTTCAGGAGGTGTTCGGGGAGGAAGCGCTGGTGCCCTTCGCGCATCGCGATGGTCTGCGCCGCCTGAACGAAACCGCGCGCGCGGTCGGTGAACTTCTCGAAGTTCATGTGCCCTCCTGGCCCGGATGCGGGACGCCCCGAAGGCGCGTCTCCTTGCCGGCTCTTGCGAAAGTATGGCGCCCGGAACGGCGTGCCTCCGCACATGTGGTGTTTTTGCAACGGGGGCGCAAGGGCCTTCAGGCGAAGCGATAGCGGGCCCGGCCGAGCGAGCGATAGAGCGCGGGAACCGGCGTGCCCGCAGCCTCCATCGCGGTTTCGTAGAGGCGTATCAGGCGCTCCAAACGATCCGGGGCGTCGTGGAAGGCGGCGCGGTAGGCGCCGGTCGCCGCGTAGAGGAAGGGCAGGAAGGCGAAGGAGATCGGCTCCACCGTTCCGCTCTCCGCGAGGCGGCGCTCGATGGCGTCATGCGCGGCGTCGGCCATGTTCCTGATCGCCTCCCGCTTCTCTGCGAAGCGCGGAAGCTGTGCGGCGGTCACCGCCCAGACGGACATCAGGAGGAGGACGGAGACCGCATCCCGGCCATAGGTCTCGAACACCGAATTCGCGAGATCGCCGCCATCCTCCAGCCGCGCGTCCATCACGTCGGCCGCCTGCGCTACGAGGCGCATGAAATCGTATCTTTCCGGCTCGGACGCGACCTCGCGCATCCGCACCCGCCGGGTCGAGGCGAGGTTCGCCGCGAGCGCGAGCGTCGGCGCGATGCGCGCATGCCTTCGCCAATAGCCTTCGAGCGTCGCGTTGACGGCTTCGCGCGGCAGCGGCTTCGTGGAATAGGCGTGTGATAGGACCGTGTATTCGCAGACCCATGGCGCGTCTCCGGCGGCCTTGAACTCTGCATCCGGCCCGGAGAGGGAGAGGCGCCTGGCGAAGGTTGCGTAGTCCGCCTCGAAGAGCGCGCAGAGGGCGAGGGTGAAGGCCGCATCGTCCCGCCCCTGGCGCTCGGCTTCGGCGGCGGCGTCCCTTGCGCGCCCCGCCGTGAGGAAGCTCCAGACCCGGGCGCGGCGGTCGTCGGCGTCCCTTTCGAGCCGGATCGCGGACCAGAGGCCGCGCGTGAAGGTGAAGACGACGCCGAACCCGAGAAAGAGGTCGAGCGCGCGGAGCGCATCCATGCCCAAGACATAGCCGGAGACCTCGTTCCGGAAATCCGCGAAGCTCGTCGCGTCCCTGATGGTCTCGCCGATGTCGAGAAGCCCCGTATTTGCGAGGATTCCCCGCAGCATCTGGAAGGCGGGTTCCACCCCGAAGGCCGGCTCCGCTCCTGCGAATGTCGCGCGATACTGCATCCGGATGGTGATTGCGGCCAGCACGGCGAGCGCGGTCGCGAGGGCGGCGAAGAGTAGGGGGCCGATCGCCGATGCGGAGAAGTTCTTCGTAAAGGTCCGTCGGCCGAAGAAATGCGCCGAGAAGGCGATGAAGCCGAGAATCTGGATCGCGACCACGGCCTTGTAGGCAAGACCGGGCTCCTGCCCCGGCGGCATGAGGAACAGCATGAAGAGCGATTGCAGGACATAGGCCGCGAGGCACAGCAGAGCCGGCGGATAGCGGAACATGATGTAGCGGCCGATCTGCAGCCGGCTGAGCGGCGCGTCTCCGGTTGCGTTCGCGAGCGTCATTCCGGCCAGCCCGCCGATGAGGGAGTGGATGGGCCAGGCGGCCGCCGCGCCAAGCGCGGCCAAGGCATCCGCCATCATCAGCCGGCGCGCCCGCGCGCTGGTCGCGATGGCGAAAGACGCCTCAAGATAATCCGGATCGAAGGTGACGCCGCGACTGAGCTTCACCAGCGTCGTGAGCGCGCCTGCCGCCTTCGCCGTGAAACCGATCACGTAGAGCGCGAGGGCGAGATCGCGCCAGCCGAGCGCCCAGGCAAGGATCAGCGGCAGGCCGAGGCCGATCGAGAGAAGGATTTGCAGCAGCATGGGCTTCGCCCGTCTGTTCCTTTCGCTTCGCGTGTGAAACTACAGGCGACGCCCGCAACGGGCGAGCGCGGATTCGCACGCCGCGCGCGCTGTTGACGCGACGGGCGGTGCGGTCCAATGACGGCCTATGTCCGACCCCCGCCTCATCGTTGCGCTCGACCCGCCGAACGTGCCGCACGCCCTCGCAGGCGAGGCGATGGCGGACCGGCTGGGCGACGCCGTTTCCTTCTACAAGATCGGGCTCGGCATGCTGACGGGCGGGGGGCTCGCCCTCGCCATGGAGCTGAAAGGCCGGGGCAAGCGCGTTTTCCTCGACATGAAGCTCTTCGACATTGGCGCGACGGTGGAGGCGGCGGTTTCCGGCCTCGCCGCGTTCGACCTCGATTTCCTCACCGTCCATGGCGATCCTTCCGTTGTGCGCGCCGCGGCGCGGGGGAGGGGGGCTTCGGGGATGAAGATTCTCGCCGTCACCGTCCTCACCTCGTCGGACCGGGGCGACCTCGACGAGGCGATGATCCGCGCGGGCGACGTGCCCGGGATCGTGCTGGAGCGGGCTCGCCGCGCGTTCGAGGCCGGGGCGGACGGGGTGATCGCCTCCCCGCTCGAAGCGGCGGCGATCCGGGCGCTGCCCGAGGCGGCCGGTAGGTTGATCGTTTGCCCCGGCGTGCGGCCCGCGGGCGCGGCGATGGGCGACCAGAAGCGCATCGCGACGCCGGCCGCCGCGCTCGCCGCGGGGGCCGACCATATCGTCGTCGGCCGCCCGGTGACGGAGGCGCCGGACCCGGCGGGAGCGGCGCTGGCGATCCTGCGGGAGATCGGCTGACGCCGGATGGGAGCCGCCCCGCCCGGAGCGGCCCCGCATCAGGCGCGTTCAGGTCATTTCGCGGTGATGACGGTCATCACCAGCTTGTCGTCGATGCGGATCGGGCCGTCTTCCTTCGCGCCGAGCGTGTATTCGAAGATGCCCGTCTTCATCCCGCCGTCCTCGGAATGGACCATCAGCATCAGCATGTCCCCCGGCGCGACCGGCTCGGTCAGGATCGCGGCGACATCCTCGTTGCTCCCGCCGCGAAGCGGGGCGTAGCCGACAACGGGGCCGGGCTTCATGTCCGCCCCGGTGCGGTGGACGACGAGCCAGCCGTTCTTCGGCGCCATGACCTTCGAGGCGGAGACGATCCCGTTCGAGACGCTCTGGTCCGCGGCGACGACGCCGGCGTGATTGTCCGCGTGGGCGGCGGCGGCGGAAAGGGCGAGGACGGCGGCGGCGGCGATCAGTCTGGGCATGGGAACTCCTCCTTCGTTGGGATGGTGCTTCCCTTACGCAGGCGGGGCTGAAAAGGTTTCAGCCGCGCGATCAGACGTTGAGCAGAAGGAATTCCCGCTCCCACGGGCTGATCACGCGCATGAACTCGGCATGCTCGGCGCGCTTCACGGCGCAGTAGATGCGGACGAATTCCTCGCCGAGGACGGAGGCGAGCGGCTTCGAGCTTTCGAGTTCGATCACGCTGTCGAGCTGGCTTTCGGGCAGGTCGCGGTTCATCAGGTAGGCGTCTCCCGTCGCCTCCTGCCGCGGCTCCGCCTTCTCCTCCATGCCGAGCCAGCCGCAGGCGAGGGCGCCGGCGATGGCGAGGTAGGGGTTCGCGTCCGACCCGATCACCCGGTTCTCCACCCGGCGCGCGGCGGGCGAGGATTTCGGCGTGCGGATGCCGACGGAGCGGTTGTCCGTCCCCCATTCGAGGTTCACCGGGGCGGACTGGTAGGAGACGAGGCGCCGGTAGGAGTTCACATAGGGCGCGGCTAACGCCATCGCGGCGGGGAAGTGCCGCTGCTGCCCGCCGATGAAGTGGAAGAAGGCCGGCGTCGGCCCGCCCGCCTCGTCGGAAAAGATGTTGCGGCCCGTCGCCGTCTCCACCACCGACATGTGGACATGCATGGCGCTGCCGGGCTGGTTCTCCATCGGCTTCGCCATGAAGGTGGCGTAGCAGCCGCATTTGTAGGCGGCCTCGCGGATCAGCCGCTTGAACAGGAACACCTGGTCCGCGAGCTCGATCGGGTCGCCGTGGACGAGGTTGATCTCGAGCTGGGCGGCGCCGGCTTCCTGGATGATCGTGTCGATCTCCAGCCCCTGCGCCTCCGCATAGTCGTAAATGTGCTCGATCACCCGCTCGTATTCGTCGACGGCCGAGAGGGAGAAGGCCTGGCTGCCGGTCGATTGCCGCCCGGAGCGGCCGACGGGCGGCTCCAGCGGATAGTCGGGGTCGGTATTCTGCTTGGTGAGGTAGAATTCGATCTCCGGCGCGACGACGGGCTTCAGGCCCTTCGAGACGTAGAGGTCCACCACCCGTTTCAGCACCGCGCGCGGAGCGGCGCCGGAGGGTTTGCCCTCGCCGTCCACGAGGTCGTGGATGATGACGAGCGAGGGGTCCGCCGCCCAGGGGACGGCGCGGGCTGTGGAGAAATCGGGGACGAGGGTGAGGTCGCTGTCCGTGTCGAAATCCTTGCGCGTCACGTCGGCGTATTCGCCGTTGATCGTCGAGATCAGGATCGAGACGGGGAGCCGCACATCCCCCCCGCGGACGAACTTGCCGGCGGGCATGACCTTGCCGCGGGCGATGCCCGCGAGGTCGGGCGTGACGCATTCGATCTCGTCGATACGGTTGGCGCGGATCCATTCGCCGATCGAGGCGGAGTCTGGCTTGTCGAGTTGCGGCGAATGGTCGAGGCCTAGGATCGGCTTGGAGACGGACATGGGGGCGCTTTCGATGCTGCTGCGGCAGCTTACGCCGCCGCAGCGTCGCTGAAAAGCGCCCCGCTCAGCCGCCGGGGGTGAAGGTTCGCCGGTCTCCGCCGAAGATTCCGGCGCCGGTCAGCGTCCCGTCGTTGGAGCGGAGGCCGAGCGAGCCGCCGGCTGCGGCGGCCGGGTTTCCGGCGCGGTCGTTGAAGAAGGCCCCGTCCACGCCGATCACGCCGTCGCGCCCGCCGACGGTGATGTCGCCGAGGCCGGAGAAGCCGCCCCCCTCGCCGCGGGACACGGCGACGGTCGTGTCCGCGCCGAGGAGGCCGGTGAAGGTCGTCGTCCCCACCTCCTCCGCGAAGTCGAACACCATGTCGAAGCGCGCGCCGTCCACCACGGAGCGGCCGTTGTCGACGGCTGAGATCACGGCGTGGCCGTCGAAGGTCGCGACGCCGCTGGTCGGCAGGGCGGCGTTCGCCGTCACGTCGCCGGCGATCCAGGCGCCGAGATGGAGGCGCTGGTCGGTCTCCAGCGGGGCGCATTCCTGGCAGGTCTGGTTCGCCACGGCGCGGAGCTCGCCCGCCCACCAGCCCCATGTGAGGTGCTCGGGCGTTGCGTCGGTTCCCGCGTCGAAGACGCCGCCGTCGCCCGTCAGGTCCGCCGAGGCCATCGCGCCGGAGAACTCGACATCGGCGAAATTGGCGGACTGGAAGATCTCCAGCGCGTCGTTGGGCGTGGCGTCGCGCATGGCGAAGCGGCGATTGTCCAGCGTCGCCGCCTTGCCGTCGTCGAAGCCGAACTGGACGCGCAGGTTGGAGAGCTCCGGGTCGTTCTGCGAATCGCCGCCGAAGACGTCGTCCAGCCGGAAGGTTGCGAAGCCGCCATTTTCTTCCGGCAGCAATGTCATGATGACCCCGCTGCTGTTGGCGGAGCGCGCGGAATAGGTCTCGCCGCTCGCGAGGTCGAAGCCGCTGATGGCGGCGAAACCGCCTGGCCGGGCCTGAGAGGCGGTCGCCCGGTCCGCCGCCGCGATCGTTTCGACCGCCGTGCGGTTCGCCACATTGTTCGTTCCGAAGAGCGTCGGGGTCTGATCCGCGTCGAAGGCGCGTCCGGGCTCGCCGGAGCCGTTGGCGAAGCTCGTGAGCGCGAGGAAGCGGGCGCCCTCGCCGAAGGCGGTTCCGCCCGCGCCGTCCGAGACGGGCGCGACGGCGGTGGAGAGGCGGGTCGGCGCGCCGGCGCCGGAAGAGAACGAGCCTTCGAAGAGCGCCTCGAAATCGGGCGTTCCCTTGCCGGCGGCGACGACATCGCCGGTCAGAACGCCGAAGCCGGAGGTCTGGCCGGCGCCCGCGCCGTTGATGTCGAGATAGGCGTATAGCGCCTTCGCGTCGCCGCCCGTCGCGGCGCCGCCGGGATTGCCGATGAGGATGAGGTCGCCGCGGCCGTCGGAGCCGAAGGGCGCGCCCCGGTCGGTGAAGGCGGCTGCGGCGCCGGAGAGGAGATCGTCGGAGAGGGCGTAGAGGCGCGCGACCGTCGTTCCCGCCGCGGCCGAGGGCAGGGCGGGGCTGACGATGCCGGAGACGAAGGCGCCGGCCTGGCCGCCCGCCGTCTCGAACGCGGTGTAGGTGAACTCGTTGGCGCGGTTGAAGAAGCCGCGCCCGGTCAGGGCTCCGCGCGGGCTCGCGGAGCCGTCCGCCGCGTCGAAGTCGAAGAAACCGGTCGTGGTCGGCGTCGGGATGATGAAGGTCTCGCCATCCGCAGTCACGCCTACGCGGGAGCCTTCGAAAATCTGGGTGAGGACGAAGGACTCCGCCCCAGCGCCCCCGCTCGTGAGACCGGGAACGGAGCCGCCCGAGAAGCTCGCGGAGCCGGTCGCCCCTTCGATAAGCGTGAGGGCGGGCGGCGGCGGATTGGGTCGCCCTGGCGTCGGAGCCGTCGCCGTCGTCACTTCTTCATCGGTTCGTCCTGTGTTCCGTCCGTCGTCGCCGAAGTCCGACTCCGTCTCGCCGGACGTGGAGACGGAATCGTCCGTCGCAGCCCCCTTCGCCTCGGAAATGACGCCGGGAACCCCGCTCTCGATCACGTCCGGGTTCTCCGGGCGCACGCGCTGCCCCGCCTCGCCGCGTCCGACGAGCGCGATGGTCGTCTCCCGGATCAGGATCTGGTCCGCGACGCCGACATAGCTCACGAGGCCGTTGATCGAGACTTCCGCGACGCCGTTGGAGCGGGAGATGACGATCTCCTCCCCGGTCAGCGAGGTGAGGCGGGTGTATTCGCCGGCGATGTGCATCACCCGCGTCGTCCCGTCCTCCTCCACGATGATGATGGAGATGCCGCCGCGGATGCCGATCGTCGCGGTCGGGGTGGTGATGACGGCGTCCGTCGTCTTGGAGATGCGGCCGCCGACGAAGCGCAGGACGCCGCGCGTCATCGACATGGCCATCTCCCCCGTCTGCGTCGCAGGGTCGTAGATGTAGCGGTCGAGCACGATGTTGCTGTTTGGCGCGACGGTCAGCGCGGTCTGGTCTAGGAAGAGGAACTGCCCGGTGCCGATGGGCGAGCTCTCGATCCGCTCCTCGAGCACGAGATCGTCGCCGAGGATCAGGTCGCGCGGGTCGGCCGCCGGCGGCTCGCCGATCACCTCGCTGTTGACGGCGGCGACGGCGCCGATCCGCTCCGCCGCCGCCCCGCCGGCGGAGCCGAGGAGAAGCGCGGCGGAGGCGACCGAAGCCAAGAGGCGGGATGTCGTCGTCGTCATCGTCGGTCCCTCCCGGGTCAGAAGGTCAGGCCGACCGAAAGGGCGGCGCCGAGATTCTCGATGTCGAAATTGGGTATGTCGCTGTCGCGGTAGAGATAATCCGCCTCCGCCTGGATGAAGAGGCCGCCGGTGAGGTGGAAGATATGGCTGATCCCGGCCCGGAGATCGAGATCGCTGCGCGTGCTGTTGGAGATCGCCGTGTTCGGCTCCTCGAACCAGCGGCCGGTCACGGTCGCGAAGCCGGTGACGGACCAGAGCCGGTCCGTGAAATCCACCCCGCTGTCGTAGCGGCGGGTCGCGCCGAGGCGGAGGCCGAGCTCGTAATTCGTGTTGAAGTCGCGCCGCGCCTGGTCCGTCTCCGCGAAGACAAGGGCGGAGAACGAGCTGTTCGCGTCCGGCGACCAGGCGGCGCCGAAGGCGATGCGGTGGCTGTGCCCGTCGAGCTCGTCGCGCTCGTCGTATTCGCGCCATTTCGACTCGAAGCCTGCGAAGACGTTGATCTCCTCGCTCACCGTATCGGTGTAGTCGGCGCCGAGACCGACGCCGTAATACAGAAGCTCGTTCCCGGAAGTGATCAGCTCCGCGGAAAGGAACGGCCTGATCTTCGGGCCGAAGGCCTGCGGGCCAAGGGAGAGGCGCGGGCCGGTCAGCAGCGCCACGCTGTCGATGTCGCCGCGCGACTCGTCGAGATAATTGAGCGTGAAGAGCGAGACGTCCGTGAGCCAGACGTCGTTGTTCGGTCGCCCGAGATCGTAGAAATGCCGGCCCTGCGCGACGCCGCGGAAGCCGACATCGTCCGCCTCCACGAATTCCTGGTTCAGCACGGCGGGCGCGCCGAGGACGAGGACGTTCGCGTCCGGCGGCCCGAGATTGGCGTTGGTCGAGAAGGCGATCCCCGCGCTCACGATCCCGGAGAAGCCGGAAGTCTGCGTCCGCTTCTCGATCTCGTCGAGGAAGGCGCCGATGCGTCGCTCCACCTCGGGCGGCGGCGAGTCGTTGGCCAGAACGTCCTCGAAGTAAAAGCGGGCGTTTTCATAGGCGCCGAGGCGGAAATAGGCGGCGCCGAGTTCGACCTTGGCGCGGGAAAGCTCCGGATTGAAGATCAGCATCCGCTCCAGCGTCGTCACCGCCGCCTCGTAGTCGCGGAGCGCCACCGAGGTCAGCGCGTGTTCGAACATCAGTTCGAGATTGTCCGGCTCCGCGAGGATCGCGTCATAAAGCGCCTCCTGCCGCGAACGGAGATCGCCTTCCTGAGCCGCGGCCGCGCCGGCGAACCCGGCCACAGCGAGGACTGCGGCGATCGTCAGCGCCCGTTTCGGCATTCGCCCGCCCATTTCGCCCCCGTTTTCGACGCTTCGACCGCAGCAGGTAGCACGCTGCCGGAAGCATGGTGAACAGAATTCTGATTCGTTAACGTGATTCGCAACTCACGCGCTTCCCGAAATTCCTTCGCTCGCCCATTCGCTGTGACGTACCGCACGGTCGCGACCGTCCTTGCGCGCATTAACCGCGAAAACTGCGCCGCCTTCGCGTCCAGGGTGCATTTCGGCATGTTTTTTTAGGCGAATACGTTAGAAATCATTTACCGGTGGGCTGAGCGGTGGGGCGGCCTGCGTTTGACCGGGGGGAATCAGGTGGCGTCTCTTTCGGATATCCAGGTCGTCGTACTGACGCCGGGCGAAGACAGCGTCGCGGGCGGCGCGGGCGCGCCGGGCGGTTCCGGTTCTCCCGTCATTCATGGCGATCTGGGCGATGACACGATCACCGGCGGCGCCGCCAACGAGACGATCATGGGCGGCTCCGGAGCGGACCAGCTGGACGGCGGGCAGGGCGACGACGTTCTCTATGGCGGCCTCGGCGACGATTTCCTTGTCTATGATTTCGACGACGGCGGCGCGGACCGGCTCTTCGGCGGTGCGGGGCGGGACACGCTCGTGCTCCGGTTCTCAAGCGCCTATTTCTCGGAAAGCCGCCAGGCGGAGATCGCCGCCTATCTCGCGCTGCTCTCCGCCGGGCAGGACCCGGGGCGGGGCGACGAGTTCGCCTTCGAGACGTTCGGGCTCCGTGCGACCTCGATCGAGAACCTGCTTCTCTTCATCGACGGAGCCCCGGCGGACCCGAACGCGCCCCCGCGCGGCGCGGCGCGGCCCGACTCCTTCTCCGTCTCCGAGGATGCGACGAGCCTGACGGGCGATGTGAGCCTGAATGACGGCGCGCTGGACGGGGATGTCTTCTCCCTCGTCGACTTCGACCCGGAGGCCGGCGCGCTGGACCTCCGGACCGACGGGAGCTTCGTCTTCACGCCGGGCGCGCAGTTCCAGTCCCTCGCCGTCGGGGAGACGGCGACCGTCAGCTTCACCTATCGGCTGACGACGCCCGGCGGCTCCAATGTCGCGACCGCGACCATCACGGTGACCGGCGCGAACGACGCGCCCACGGCGAACGACGCGCAGGCGGCGACGGACGAGGACACGCCGGTCACGATCAACCTCCTCGATCTCTCCGGCGCGGCGGACCCGGATGAGTCCGACACGCCCGTGCTCGGAGCGCTCGCCGGCTTCGCGCTCGACATCCAGACGAGGCTCGTTCCGCTGCCGAGCGGCGCGGAGGCGGAAGGCGCGGCGGGCGGCGTCGTCACCTTCGACCCGCGCGGGGCCTATGACTTCCTTTCCGAAGGCGAGACCGCGCAGGAGACGTTCGCTTTCGTCGTCTCGGACGGGAATGGGGGGCTCGTGACGCGGAACCTGACCGTCACCATTGCCGGGCTCAACGACGCGCCGGTCGCGGTCGACGACTCAGCGGGCGCGACAGAGGGCGGCGCCGTCGTCGTCGAACTCCTCGCCAACGATTTCGACCCGGATGCGAACGATTCGATCTCGCTGGTCGGTTTTGACGACGAGGGCTCGGCAGGCGGCGTGTTGTTCGAGGATGAGGAGACTGGCGACCTTGTCTTCGACGCCGACGGCGCATTCGAGGATCTTGGCGCGGGCGACACGCGCACGACGACCTTCTCCTACACGATCGTGGACGGGTTCGGCGCCGAGGCGACGGGGACGCTGACCGTAACGGTGACCGGCCTGAACGACGCGCCGCAGGGCGGGTTCCTCTCCGAGAACCTCACCGAGGACGAGACGCTGACGGGGAATCTCATCCTCGACGGCGGCGTGACCGACGTGGACGCCACGGACGTGCTGACGATCATCGCCGTCGACGGCGCGCCACTGGTCGGCGGGGCCGGTGTCTTCACGCTCTCGACCGGGGCGACGCTGGCCGTCTCTGCGAATGGCGGCTTCACCTACGACCCGCGCGCGGCGTTCGATTCGCTCACAGCGCAGGGCGTTTCGGGCGAGTTCTTCACGGTGACCGTCTCGGACGGAAACGGGGGGGAGACAGAACTCTTCGCTTCGCTCACGATTCTGGGGGTGAACGACGCGCCCGTGGCCGTGGCGGATTCCGTGGCCGCCTTCTCCGACCGGGCGTCGACCTTCGACCCGCTCGCCAACGATTTCGACGTGGACGGCCCCTTCGACCTCGTCGATTTCGACGCCAACGGAAGCGCCGGGGGAACGCTCGGCAACGTCGAGGGCTCGCTCCGCTTCGATCCGGGCGAGGATTTCCTCGACCTCGCTCCGGGCGCGACGCGGACGACGACCTTCGCCTACACCATTGCGGACGATGCGGGCGCCGAGGCGACGGCGACGATCACGGTGACGGTGACGGGCGTCGCGCTCGACAACAACCCGCCGGAGGGCGGCGCCTTCACGCTCGAGATCGGCGAGGACGATTTCGTGGAGGACGACCTCTTCTCGCTCTCCGGCGCCTTCGACCCCGACCAGGGGGACAGCATCCGCGTGATCGCGGTGGACGGCGCGCCGGTCGGCCAGGGCCCCTTCTTCCTCGACAGCGGGCTCTTCCTGACGGTGGACGAGGACGGGTTCTTCACGCTCGACGCCGCGGGCGCGTTCGACTTCCTGCGGGAGGGCGAGCGGATCGGCGACGAGTTCACCGTCACGATCGCGGACCTTTCCGGTGAAGAGGCGCTGATCACCGCGACGATCGACATCATCGGCCTCAACGACTCGCCGGAATTGTCGCCGCTCGACTTCACTTTCTCACAGAACGACTTTTCGGGGTTGCTCGGCCTGCTCGACAATGCGTTCGACGCGGAAGACGACCCGCTCTCCATCTCCTTCTTCGGCCAGATCGAGGGGCCGAACGTCTTCGGGAGCTTTGGCCCGGCGGCGGTGCGCTACGACGGATTCACGAGCTTCGCGGGGCTGGAGCCGACGCCGATCGGCGACGTGAACGGGGACGGGTTCGGGGATTTCTTCCTGGGCTCGGGCGGTTATCTCCTGAACGAAGGCGCCACGATCCAGGGCGGTCGCGTGATCCTTGGCGGCGCGGCGAACCGGACCAATGCGGACCTTGCGGATGGCGCCTATGACGGCGTGATCAACCTGGCGCAGGCCGGCCTGCCCGGCGTTCTCGCCGTCGAGCCGGAGACCGGGACCTATTCGCTGGGCGCCCAGGCTGCCGTGATCGGCGACCTGAACGGGGACGGGTTCGACGATTTCCTCGTCTCCGACAACCGCCTTTCGGAAGGTCAGGGCGTCGTTCACGTCATCTTCGGCGGGCCTGGCGGCGGCGGCGCCTTCTCCCCCTCCTTCTCGCCCTCGCAGCTCGACGGGGCGAACGGCTTCACCATCCTCGGGGAGGACGCGGGCGGCGGCCTCGGGCGCACGGTCTCGACGCGGAGCCTCGGCGATATCGACGGGGACGGGATCGCCGATTTTCTCCTTTCGGCGCAGGAGGCTTCCCCGAACGGGCAGGGTGGCGCAGGGTCGGCCTTCATCGTCTCGGGGGGCGGGCTCGTCTCGGCGGCGGGCGGCGCGGCGAGCATCGGCATCGGAGCCGCGGTCGCTGCCGGCGGATTGAGGCTGGACGGGACGCAGGCCTATTACAGCGGATACGACGAGGGCTTCTATCTTGACGGCGGCCGCGTCGGCGGCGCGCTCGCGGCCGGGGATATCGACGGCGACGGGATCGCCGACATCCTGATCGGCGCGCCGGGCGAGATCGCGGCGAGCGGGACCGGCGTCACCTACCTGATCTTCGGCGACGACCCCGCCGCGCTGGAGACCGCGTTCGGCGGGACCGCCGGCGTTGCGACGCTGACGCAGGCGACCGTCGCCGCCGCCGGCGGCTTCGCTCTCCTGAATGCGGGCTCCGTCCTCGCCGTGATCGGCGACGTGAACGGAGACGGCTTCGCCGATTTCTTCGTCGGCGCCCACTACACGGAGGGCGGACCCGAGAACTACATCGTGTTCGGCGGGCGCGCCTCGCTCTCGGCGCTCGACGCGGAGGACGGCGCGGCTGACGGGCGGATCAATCTCGACCGGGTGCAGGGCGAATACGGCTTCGTGCTCTCCGGCCTCGCAGGCCCCGGCTATTCGGGCCGGTCCGTTACCGCGCCGGGCGATGTGGACGGGGACGGCCTGGCCGACCTTCTGATCGGCGGCTATCCCTCCTATGACGAACAGACGGGCGAGGCGATCGGTCGGGTCTTCCTCCTGTTCGGCGGCGGGCTCGATGCGCTCGACGCCGCCAGCGTGCAGGACGGCGCGATCTCCGTCGACGAGGTGGACGGGACGACGGGCTACGTCTTCGAGGCGCGGGGCGACACCAGCTTCGGCGTCGCAGTCTCCTCCGGCGATTTCGACGGGGACGGGGCGGCCGATCTCCTGATCTCGGACACCCGGTTCCGGAACGAGTCCAATCAGCCTGTCGGAACGACCTATCTCATCTCCGACGCCGGGGCGAAGCTCGCGACGCTCGACGCGCTCGACGGGCAGATCGACGGGCGGATCGACGCCGATATTCTCTCCGGCCTCTTCATCGATTCAAGCGAGCCGCCTGCCGGGGCCTTCACGCCGTTCGACGACGACGCGGAATTCGACCCGTCCCTCTTCGCCTATCTCGGCGCAGGGGAGCAGGAGACGGTCGCCATCGAATACGGCGTTTTCGACGGAACGGACGAGACGGTGAACACCGTCACCATCACGATCACCGGCGAGAACGACGCGCCCTTCGGCTTCGACGTCAGCTTCGAGACGGACGAGGACACGCTCGAAGCGCTGAACATCCTGGAGGCCAGCGGCGCCTTCGACTTCGATGCGAACGACATGCTGTTCGTTCTGGAGTTCGAGGGCCTCCCGCTCGATGGCGGGACGGAGCTCTTCGAGTTTGACGAGGGCGCAACGCTCGAAGTCTCCGCGGACGGAACCGTCGTCATCGACGCCGATTTCGACTTCCTGCGCGCGGGCGAAGCCTTCCAGTACAGCTTCACGTTCACCGTGTCCGATCTCGCCGGCGAGACGTTCACGGACAATTACAACTTCACGATCACCGGCGTGAATGATGCGCCCGTCGCCAATGATGACGCAGCGACGACGGACGAGGACACGGCGATAGACGTCTTCGTCGACGAGAACGATGACGACGCGGATGACGACTTCACGGTGGTCGCCATCGATGCGGCGGGTTCGGCCGGCGGCGTGCTGACGGAGCGCGATCTCGGCGGCCATGTCTTCGACCCGAACGGAGAGTTCGACGACCTCGCCGCTGGCGAGACGCGGGAGACGGCGTTCTCCTACACGATCGTCGACGAGGCGGGAGAGGAGGCGACGGCGACGCTGACCGTCACCGTAAGCGGGCTCAACGACGCGCCGACTGGCGGGGACGCCTCCTTCACGACGGACGAGGACACCGACCTGGCGGGCGACTTCCTCGCCGCCGCGGGCGCGGCGGATGTAGACAACGGCGATGCGCTGCGCCTGACCGCAATCAATGGCCAGGCGCTGACCGCCGGGCAGGTGAGCGTGACCTTCGGCTCCGGCGCGGTGCTGACGGCGAACGAGGACGGAACGTTCTCCTTCGCCGCCGCCGGCAACTACGAGAGCCTCGCGGAGGGCGAAAGCGCCGCCGAGGCCTTCAGCTTCACGGTCGCGGATGCAGCGGGGGCGAGCTTCACGGCTTCGGCGACGATCTCCGTCACCGGCGTGAACGACGCGCCCGTCGCGGTCTCCGACGCGGTGGAGACTGACGAGGACACCGCCATCGAGATCGACCTCGGGGCGAATGACAGCGATATCGACGACGGGACGCTGATCTTCGGCTTCCCCGACACGACGGGCGAATTCGGATTCGCCGACATCGTGCTCGACTACAACGGCGCGGGTGACCCGACCCGGGCGCTCGGCTCCGGCGACGGCGTCTTCGTCTCGGTCCCGACGGGAACCTCTCTCACCGTCGCCTTCATCGACGAGGTGATCTTCGACGGGGCCGGCGCCGACCTCTTCATCGGGGAGATCGGGCCGGGCGGCGAGCGCGCGAACATCGAGGTGAGTTCGGACGGGGTGAACTTCACCTTTATCGGCGTGGCGGACAACAACACGACGACGGCCTTCGACCTCGCCTCCATCGGCTTCACGGAGCAGCTCGTCGCGGTGCGGATCACCGGGCTCGACAACGGCGGCTCCTCGCCCGGCTTCGACGTCGATTTCGTGCAGGCGGTGGGCGTCGACGTGGAGGGGACGCGCGGGAACCTGACCGATCTCGGCGGCGGCGTGGTGAACTACGACCCTTCCGGCGCGCTCGACTTTCTGCGCGAGGGCGAGACCTTCATCGACCTCTTCACCTATTCGGTGACGGACGCCTTCGGCGCCGCCTCCGTCGCGGTCGTCGAGGTGACGGTGACGGGCGTGAACGACGCGCCAACCGGCGAGGACGCGAGCTTTTCCACCGACGAGGACACCGACCTTTCCGGCGATTTCCTCGCGGCCTCCGCCGCGACCGACCTCGACGACGGCGATGCGCTGCGCCTGACGGCGATCAACGGCCAGGCGCTGACGGCGGGGCAGGTGAGCGTGACCTTCGGCTCGGGCGCCGTGCTGACGGCGAACGAGGACGGGACGTTCAGCCTCTCCGTCGCCGGCAACTACGAGGCGCTGAACGACGGCGAGAGCGCTTCGGAGGCGTTCAGCTTCACCGTGGCCGACGAGGCGGGCGCGAGCTTCACGGCCTCCGCAACGATCCGCATCGACGGCGTGACGGACGGATCTCTGGCGCCGGTCGCCGGCAACGACTCCGCGACGGTGAACGAGGAGAGCCAGATCACCGTCGCCGTGCTGAACAACGACACGGCGCCGGGCGGCGGGCCGCTCACGACCTCGCTCGCCGCGGGGCAGACCTTCATCGGCGCGGTCACGGTGCTCGCGAACCAGTCCATCCAGTTCAACCCGGCCGGGGCCTATGACTTCCTCGGCGTCGGGGAGAGCGCGACGGAGACGATCCGCTATCTCGCGACCGATTCCTCCAACGGGCTGAGCGACGAGGGGCTCTTCACCATCACCATCACCGGCGTGAACGACCGGCCGACGGGCGGCTCCATCACCGACCAGACGGACGAGGACACGGCGCTGACCGGCAACGTCATCGCGGATTCCGGCGCGTCGGACCGCGACGCGAACGACGTGCTGCGCGTGCTCGACGTCATCATCGGCGGCGTGCGCACCGGCGTGACGGGGACTCAGAGCTTCACCACGGCATCCGGCGCCACGCTCACGATCTCCGAGGACGGCACCTACGAATACAGCCCCGTCGGCGCCTTCGACGCGCTCTTCGCGGGCGAGACGAGCGCGCCTGACGCGTTCAGCGTGACGCTGGACGACCAGAGCGGCGCCGGGCTGACGACGGCGACGGTGACGCTTTCGATCGCCGTCACCGGCGTGAACGACGCGCCGGTCGCCAATGACGACGCGTTTGCGACCGACGAGGACACGGGGATCGAGATCGCGCCGGAGGCGAACGATCTCGATGCGGAAGACGACTTCTTCATCGCCGAGATCGACACTGCCGGGAGCGCCGGGGGCCGCATTTCGACCGGCGAGGGCTTCGTCTTCGACCCGAACGGCGAGTTCGACGATCTGGCGGCGGGCGAGTCGCGGACGACGACCTTCTCCTACACCATCGAGGATGCTGAAGGAGCGCGGGACACGGCGACGATCACAGTTACGGTGACGGGCGTGAACGACGCGCCGGTGGCGAATGGCGATGCGGCGACGACGGACGAGGACACGTCGGTCTCCGTCGACGTTCTGGCGAATGACGACGACGTGGACGACGGGTTCAGCCTTGCCGGCTTCGACACGGCGGGCAGCGCCGGGGGCAGCTTCGACGGGTCGGTCTTCGACCCGAACGGGGAGTTCGACGATCTGGCGGCGGGCGAGACGCGGACGACGACCTTCTCCTACACGATCCGCGACGATGCGGGGGCGGAGGACAGCGCGGTTCTCACCGTGACGGTGACGGGCGTGAACGACGCGCCGGTGGCCAATGACGATGCGGCGACGACGGACGAGGATACGGCGGTCTCCGTCGACGTTCTGGCGAATGACGAGGATGTGGACGACGGGTTCAGCCTCGTCGGCTTCGACGCGGCGGGCGGCGCGGGGGGCGTCTTCGACGGGTCCGTCTTCGACCCGAACGGGGAGTTCGACGATCTGGCGGCGGGCGAGTCGCGGACGACGAGCTTCTCCTACACGATCCGCGACGATGCGGGGGCGGAGGACAGCGCGGTTCTCACCGTGACGGTGACCGGGGTGAACGACGCGCCGACGGGCGCGGATGTCTTCTTCGGTCCGCTGGAGGAGGATGCGATCGGCTTCGGCTTCCTGATCGAAAGCTCAAATGCGACCGATCCGGATGCTGGGGACACGCTTTCCGTCACGGCGGTGAACGGCCAGCCGCTCGTCGCGGGCGAGATTTCGTTCACGCTCGGCTCCGGCGCCACGCTGACGGTGCAGGCCAATGGCGAGGCGCAGCTCGGCGCCGCCGGCTTCTACGACGAGCTCGACGAGGGCGACACGCTCGACGAGGTGTTCTCCTTCACGATTTCCGATGCGGCAGGAGCTAGCTTCACCGCGTCGGCGACCTTCCGGATCCTCGGCGTCAACGACCCGCTGATCGTCTCCGCGGCGACGGATCCCGACCCGGTTCCGGAAGGCGATGTCGGCGTCCTCTCCAATGTCCAGTTCGACCTCATCAGCTTCGTCACCGCGACGGACGCGGACGAGGACGACACGCCCGCCGTGGACCCGGCCTCCGTCTCGATTGTCGCCAACGCGGCGAGCGACACGGCGGACGCATCGAGCTTCGCCGTGGGCGGCGGCTCCGTCGTCGTCGACACGGCGAACTTCGATTTCCTCGCCGGCGGCGAGTCCGGCATCTTCGACGTGACCTTCGACATCGTCTCCGGCGCGGAGCGGGTCACGCGGACGATCACCATCACCATCACCGGCGAGGATGACGGCCCGGTCGCCAATGACGATGCGGCGACGACGGACGAGGATACGGCGATCTCCATCGACGTGCTGGCGAATGACACTCCCGGCGAGTTCGGCCTCCGGCTCGTTCCGGGCCAGGAGTTCGGCGGGCAGGCCGGGTTCGACGCCGGGAGGCTGCTCTTCGACCCGAGCGGGGAGTTCGATTTCCTCGCCGTTGGAGAGACGGCGACGGAGAGCATCTTCTACGAGATTCGCGACGGCGAGACGGGGCTGACCGATACGGCCGAGGTGAGGATCACCATCACCGGCGTGAACGACGCGCCCGTCTCCGAGTCGGGCGGCACGCCGGGCCTGTTCGTCGAGCCCATCGACGAGGACACGCTCTTCACCGCGAACATGATCGCCGGGACCAACCCGATCCTCGATGCGGATGAGAACGACGTGCTGCGCGTGACCGTTGTGGACGGGCGCGCCGTCACGCCGGGGGGGATCAGCTTCACCGGCTCCTCCGGCGCCGCGATCACCGTTTCCGAGAACGGGGACATCTCCATCGACCCGAGGGGGGCGCTGGACTTCCTGACCGGCTCCGACGCGACGGGCGAATTCTTCTTCTATACGGTTTCGGACGGAAACGGCGGGGAGATCCAGGGCTTCGTCTCGCTCTCTATCTTCGGCGTCAACGACGCGCCGGAAGTGACGGCGATCAACATCGAGGCGAGCGAGCTTGACGGCGAGTTCGAGGTCGATCTTTTCGAATTCGCGCGGGATGCGGAGAACGACACGCTCACGATCTCCGATTTCCGTCAGGTCTCGGGCCTCACGGCCATCGCGGGCGAAGGGCTCGCAGGGATGCGGTTCGAGGGGGATATCGACTATGGCTATGCCGGCGACCCGGCAGGGCTCGGGGATATCAACGGCGACGGGATCGACGATTTCGTCGTCTTCCGGCCAGCTACTTCCGAAGGGGAGCAGCAACCCGGTTTCATCATCTTCGGTGAAAGCCCGGCGCAGGCGACGCTCGACACTGCGGACGGCGCTCGTGACGCCGTGGCGAACGCCGGGCTGATCGACGCCGGGACGGGGCTCCTGCTCTTGTCGGCGTCGAACTATGGCGGGCGCTATCTCGGCGCCGGGCCGATGGGCGACATCAACGGGGACGGATTCGCTGAACTCTTGATCGCGGATACCTATGCCGGGCCGAACAACGGCGGGGCGGTCTTCGTAACCTTCGGCGGCAGGGAAGCGATCGAGGCGCTCGGCGGAACGCTTGATCTCTCGGCTTTCCCCGCCGGAGCGGGGTTCCGGCTGTCCCTCGGGGCCATCGGCGACTACTTCGGAGGCGTACTGCCTGCTGCGCCGGTCGGCGATGTGAACGGGGACGGGCTCGCCGACCTCCTGATCGGCTCCGAGCGCCTGAACCGCAACGACGCCTTCGTCCATTTCGTCTCGGGCGGCGCGCTCGCCGGGGCGGCGGACGCGGCGGGGAATGTGGACGTCGACGACCTCCTCCGCGCGGCGGACGGGAGCGCCTATCGCTTCGTCGGCGGGCCGGAGACCGGCGGCGAAGGCGCCAATTTCCGCGATCTCGGCCTCGCGACCGGCGATATTGACGGCGACGGGATCGACGATTTCCTGATCTCTGCGTCGATCTACAACTACGATCTCAACGGGCCGGGCGCGAGCTTCATCGTCTTCGGCGGAAGAGACGCGCTCGACGCCGCCGATCAGGCTGACGGAAGCAGGGACAGCGAGATATCCCTGAACACGATCGGAGCCGCAGGCGGCTTCACGCTGATCGGCGCGGCCTTCCAGCCTGCGGTGATCGGGGACGTCAACGGGGACGGCTTCGCGGATTTCGCGGTCGCGGACCGCGAAGGCTACGGGGACGGCCTCAATGTCTTCGTTCTGTTCGGCGGGCGCGACAATCTCGCCGGTCTGGACGATGCGGACGGCGTGAGGGACGGCCGGCTCGACCCGTTCCGGGCTGCGGAGGAAGGTTTCGGGCTTACCTTCAGGGGCCTCACGGGCGGCGAAGGCGGGCTTCAGGCGGAGATCGTCCCGCTCGGCGATATAGACGGCGACGGGCTGACCGATTTCGCCATCGCCAACGGCAGCAACCGGTTGGGCGGCGGCGGATATGCCGGCGAGGTTCATATCGCCCTCAGCTCGACGCTCTTCCAGGCGGACAATGTGGACGGCGCGCGCGACCAGTCCATCGATGTCGGCGAACTCTACACGATCCGCGCGACGCCCTCGACGACGACAAGCGGAACCGGAGCCACGTTTGCGGACCGCATCGCTTCCGCCGACATCAACGGCGACGGGTTCCTCGATCTTCTGATCGGCGAATCCCGCTTCTTCGACGGGGCGCGCTTCGCATCCGGCGCGGTGCATGTCGTCTTTGGCGGCGGCGCGATCCGGCTGCGGGAGATCGACTCCGGCAATGACCAGTTCATCCAGATCGCGGAGACGCTTGGCGTCGTCACGGCCACTGGCAACCGGCCTGCCGGCGCCCTTGTCTTTGACGATCCGGTAAGCTTTAACCCCGACGCGTTCGGCTTCCTGGAAGCGGACGAAGAGGAGGTGCTGGTGTTCGAATTCACGGTGTCCGACGGACAGGCGGAAACGGTCAACACGCTGACGATCACAGTTACGGGCGCGGAGCCGGACTTCGGTTTCGGGCAGTTCCTCTCCGCCGCCTCCAAGCCGATGGTGGCGGACGAGTCGGCCTTCGGGCTCGACGAGGCGCGTTCCGTCGAGGTTCCCGAACCGGCGGACGCCCGCTTCTTCGGCTCCGCCGGCTCCGAGCGCATCGACGGCACCGAGGATGACGACGTGATCCGCGCCGGCGACGGAAACGACCGGGTGATTGCCGAGGAAGGGCGCGACCTGATCTTCGGCGAGGGCGGGGATGACGATCTCCGCGGCGGCAAGGGCCGGGATACGATCTTCGGCGGCGCCGGTGACGACACGATGTTGGGCCAGGGCGGGTTCGACCAGCTGAGCGGCGGCCGCGGCGAGGATGTGCTGAATGGCGGCCGCGGGGATGATCTGCTTCGCGGCAACCGGGATGACGACACGGTGATCGGCGGCGCCGGAAACGACACGCTTTTCGGCGGACGCAACAACGACCTGCTCAACGGCGGCGGCGGCGCGGACCGGCTGAACGGCGGGCGCGGCGCCGATACGCTGATCGGCAGTTTCGGCGTGGACACGTTCGTGTTCCAGCGCGGCTTCGGCAATGACCGGCTGCTCGACTTCCAGCTTTTCGAGACGCTGGATTTCAGCGGCCACGACAGCGTCGCCGGCCTCGGCGACCTGACGATCACCGAGAGGGGCGCGGACACGCTGATCGAGGACGGCCTTGGCGGCCGGCTCGTCCTCGTCGGGATCGACTCGGCCGATCTCGACGTGGACAACTTCCTCTTCTGAGGCTCAGAAGCCGGCGGCTTCCGCCTCGAGGCAGGTCCGGTCCATCCGCTCCAGAAGGTCCGCGGCGGTCATCGCCGCGGGGAGTTCGTAGCGGTGGAAATAGCGGGCGGCGGTGAGCTTGCCTGCTAGGAAATCCCGACGCGCGCCCTCGCCCTCGCCCGCGCCCAGCGCCGCCTCCGCCGCCAGCGCCTGCCGGACCCAGAGCCATGCGACGACGACATGGCCCAGCATGTCGAGATAGATCGTCGCGTTGGCGAGATAGGCGGCGGGCCCGGCCTCCGCGGCGCGTGCCTGCATCGCCGCCGTCACGCCGAAGGCGCGGGCTGCGGCCTTGCGGAGGCTCGCGGCGAGCTCTGCTGTTTCCGGCCGCGACGCCGCCTCGGCCGCCGTCGCCTCGATCTCGGCGGCGAGCCGGCGCATCCCGGCGCCGCCCTTCTGCCCGACCTTCCGGCCGAGGAGGTCCATGCCCTGAATCCCGCGTGTGCCCTCGTGGATGTGGTTCAGCCGGTTGTCCCGATAGAGCCGCTCGACCGGATAATCCCGCGTGTAGCCGTAGCCGCCGAAGACCTGGATCGCGATCTCGTTGGCGCGGAGCCCGTATTCGGAGGGCCAGGACTTCATGATCGGCGTCAGCAGATCGAGGAGCAGTTCCGCCTCCCCGTCCCCCAGCCGCGCCTCGTCCACCAGCGAGGCGCCGTAGAGGACGAGCGCGAGGCCGCCCTCGACGTATGATTTCATCTGGAGGAGCATCCGTTTCACATCGGCATGCTCGATGATGGGGACTGTGGGGCTCGCCGGGTCCTTGTTGTCAGGCGCCCGCCCCTGCTTCCGCTCCTTCGCATAGGCGAGGGCGTGGAGATAGCCGGCATAGCCGATGCTCGCCGCGCCAAGGCCGACGCCGATCCGCGCCTCGTTCATCATGTGGAACATGTAGGCGAGGCCCTGGTGCGGCTCGCCGACGAGATAGCCGACCGCGCCGCCTTCGTCGCCGAAGTTCAGCGCGCAATTGGTGGTGCCGCGGAAGCCCATCTTGTGGTTGAGGCCGATGAGGCGCACGTCGTTCTTCGCTCCGTCCTTCAGGAACTTCGGGACGATGAACATCGAGATGCCCTTCACGCCCGGAGGGCCGCCGGGGATCTTCGCCAGCACCATGTGGACGATGTTTTCCGAAAGCTCGTGCTCGCCGCCCGAAATCCACATCTTCGAGCCGATGACCCGATACGTCCCGTCAGCCTGCGGCTCCGCCCGCGTGCGGATGTCGGCTAGGCCGGAGCCGGCCTGCGGCTCGGAGAGGCACATTGTCCCCGTCCAGCGCCCTTCGAGGAGGGGGGGCAGATACTCCGCGATCTGGTCCTCGGAGCCGGTGGCGACGAGCATGTTGCCGACGCCGACAGAGAGCATCGCATAGCCCGTCAGCGAGACGTTGGCGGCGTTGAAGAAGGCTGCGACGCCTTGCGTGATCGTGAAGGGGAGGCCCATGCCGCCCTGATCCGAGGCGAAGCCGGCGGCCTGGAACCCGGCCTTCCAGTATTCATCGAGCGCCGCCTTCGCCTCCGGAATGATGTGGACGCGCTTTCCGTCGAAAGACGGTTCGTCAATGTCCAGCCGCGCCGCCAGCGGCTCCCATTCCCGCTCCGCAATCCCGGCGGCGAGATCGAGAATCGCGTCCCAGTCCTCGCGGTTCTGCCCGGCGTAGAGCGGATGGTTGGCGAAGCGGGAGACGCCGATGACGTCATGGAGGAGAAAGGCGAGGTCTTCGGCGCGCAGGGTTTGGGTCATGGCTGCTCCCTTGTGTTCGGGCGGGAGGCTGGCGCAGCGCGGGAGGGGAGGCAAGGGGTAGAACGCCGGGCGCGCGAATGGACCAATGTGTCTGACTGTCCTAGAATGCCCCCAGCCAGGATCGGCGCATTGACGGTTGGGGCGCTGATGTCCGAGGTTCGACTGCAACGACGACTGGCGGCGGTCCTTGCGGCTGACGTCGTCGGATATAGTCGCATGATGGGCGAGGACGAAGGCGGCGTCCGCGCAAGATTCAACGCAGCAATGGAGACTGTGATCGCGCCGGCGATCACGGAACATCGCGGTCGCCTCTTCAAGACCATGGGAGACGGACTGCTGGCCGAATTCGGAAGCGTGGTCGACGCCGTGGACTGCGCCGTTCGTATTCAGGACGGCATGGAGACGTTCAACCGATCCGGGGCGCCGGCGCTCCTCCTGCGCATCGGCGTCAATCTCGGCGACGTCATTATCGAAGGAGACGATGTCCATGGCGACGGCGTCAACGTGGCGGCCCGGCTCGAAGGGCTGGCGCCGCCCGGCGGCGTTTGTATCTCGCGCGCTGCGCGCGACCAGATTCGCGACAAGCTCTCTTACGAGCTTCAAGATATGGGCGAAGTCGCGGTCAAGAATATCGCCCGTCCAATCCGCGCCTTCGGCGTCACATCCCCTCGGAACTCCGCCCGGCGGCCAAGCTTCGTCGCGAAGCGCCGGGTCAGAACAGGACGGATTGTCGCCGTGGCGGCGTTCATCGCCTTGGCGGGCCTGCTCGCCTGGCTCCAGCCCTGGGTCGCGCGGGTCGAACCGGCTGCAATCGCGTCCATGGCGCTCCCGCTTCCGGACAAGCCGTCTGTCGCTGTCCTTCCCTTCGAGGTGGCTGCCTCCTCGGTCGATGACCGGAGGTTGGCGGACGCGATCGCCGAAGACTTGACGAGGGGCCTCGCTCGGGTCTCCGGCCTTTTCGTAATCGCGCGGAGTTCGACGCTCAGCTATGTCGGCGACAATGCGGAACCGGCGCGGGTCTCGGAGGAGCTTGGCGTACGTCACGTAGTTCGCGCCACGCTCCGCCGCGGCGGTGATCGGGTTCGTATCGACGCCGAGCTCGTTGACGCTGTTTCCGGCCGGATCGTCTGGTCAGACCGGTTTGACCGCGCCTCGTCGGATATCTTCGTCCTGCAGGACGAGATCGTTGAGGCGCTGGCGGTGCGCCTCGCATCGGACCTCAACCGGGCCGCAGAGCAGGTTCGGTTTACGGATGACCCGGAAGCCTGGTTCGCGTGGTTCGAGGCGGATCGGGAGAGCTGGCTCAACACGCCCGACGCATATGGCAAAGCGCGCGCGCTCGCCCTAAAGGCGTTGGAGCGTGACCCGGGCTTCGTCCGCGCAAAGTCAGTGCTCGCCTTCATCGACACGCAACGCGCCTATTTCGGGCTGGTGGAGGACCGGGCCGAGCTGCTGGCCCGCGCCCATGAAGAAGCGCGATCCGCGGCGGCCGAAGAGCCGGAGGACTGGTTTCCACAATCAGTCTATGCGCACACGCTAATGAATCTTCGAGACTACGAAGGAGCCGCCACGGCCTATGCCCGCGCGGTAGAGATGGAGCCGGCCGATGCCCATCTCCTCACCAGATCCTCTTTGCCGCTGATCTTCCTCGGTCGAGGAGCCGAGGCGGAAGCCAGACTTCGCGTCGCGATCAGGCTCAATCCGTTTCATGACTGGCTCCCGGATCAGTTGCTTGGCCAGGCGCAGTTCATTCAGGAGCGATACGCCGAGTCGGCGGAAGCTTTCGAGCGGGCGCGCGCCCGGAACCCGCGCTTTCTTGGCAACAAATGGTGGCGCGCAGCGGTGTATGGGCAGTTGGGAGATCGCGACAAGGCGGCCGAGGCGGTCGCCGAAATCCTTGCCCACGATCATAAGGCGACGCTGTCGCGCGGTTTTATCCGCATCGCGGACGTCTCAGCGATGACGCGCTTCAACGCTGGCCTACGCGCCGCAGGACTTCCAGAGTGACGACGCCAAGACGTGAGGATCGGCCATCGCCGCTTTCCCTTACCCTACCCTTGACATGATTCCCCCCGCCCCATAGAAGCCGCCCATCGCGAAGGGGAATCCCGGCGCGAGCATACATCGCCCAATATTGGCGCGCATGATCCGGGCTCCGGCCCCGATCCTCTGAATTCCCGCCAAGGACGGCCGAAAGGCCGGGCTTGGCGTTTCGCGCGTTCCGGATGACCGGGGCGCTGAGATGAAGACAACGATGGGGTGCGAGCCCGATGCCGACGATTCAGCAGCTGATCCGGAAGCCCCGGCAGCCGAAACCGGTGCGGAACAAGTCCATGCATCTGGAGGCTTGCCCCCAGAAGCGCGGCGTCTGCACCCGCGTCTACACGACGACCCCGAAGAAGCCGAACTCGGCGCTCCGGAAGGTCGCGAAGGTGCGGCTGACCAACGGGTATGAGGTCATCTCCTACATCCCGGGCGAGGGCCACAACCTGCAGGAGCACTCGGTCGTCCTGATCCGCGGCGGCCGCGTGAAGGACCTTCCGGGCGTCCGCTACCACATCCTCCGCGGCGTGCTCGACACGCAGGGCGTCAATTCCCGCCGCCAGCGCCGTTCGAAATACGGCGCGAAGCGTCCGAAGTAAGGAGAGCGCGACATGTCCCGCCGCCATTCCGCCGAAAAGCGCGAGATCCTGCCCGACGCCAAGTACGGCGACCGGGTTCTGACGAAGTTCATGAACAACCTGATGTATGACGGCAAGAAGTCCGTCGCGGAGGGTATCGTCTACGGCGCGCTGGAGCGCGTCGAGGCGAAGATGAAGAAGGCGCCGATCGAGGTGTTCCACGAGGCGCTGGACAACATAAAGCCCTCCGTCGAGGTCCGCTCCCGCCGGGTCGGCGGCGCGACCTACCAGGTGCCCGTCGAGGTTCGCCCCGAGCGCCGCGAGGCGCTGGCGATCCGCTGGCTCATCAAGTCCTCCCGCGCGCGGAACGAGCACACGATGGAGGAGCGCCTCGCCGGCGAACTGATGGACGCGGTCAACGGCCGCGGCACCGCCGTGAAGAAGCGCGAAGACACTCACAAGATGGCGGACGCCAACAAGGCGTTCAGCCACTACCGCTGGTAACCCCGAAGGACTGGACCAATGGCCCGCGATTATCCCCTCGAGCGCTACCGCAACTTCGGCATCATGGCGCATATCGACGCCGGCAAGACGACGTGCACGGAGCGGATTCTCTACTACACCGGCAAGTCCCACAAGATCGGCGAGGTGCATGACGGCGCCGCGACGATGGACTGGATGGAGCAGGAGCAGGAGCGCGGCATCACCATCACGTCCGCCGCGACCACGACCTTCTGGGAGCGGACCTCGACGGGCGACGCGCCGGAGACGCCGAAGCACCGCTTCAACATCATCGACACGCCCGGCCACGTGGACTTCACCATCGAGGTGGAGCGCAGCCTCGCCGTGCTCGACGGCGCGATCTGCCTTCTGGACGCCAACGCCGGCGTGGAGCCGCAGACGGAGACCGTCTGGCGCCAGGCCGACCGCTACGAGGTTCCTCGGATCGTCTTCGTCAACAAGATGGACAAGATCGGCGCGGATTTCTTCAACTGCGTCAAGATGATCAAGGACCGGACGGGCGCGCAGCCGCTGCCGATCCAGCTGCCCATCGGGGCCGAGACCGAGCTTGAGGGGATCATCGACCTCGTCACCATGGAAGAGTGGACCTGGAAGGGCGAGGACCTCGGCGCGACCTGGACGCGCCAGCCGGTCCGCGAGTCCCTGAAGGAGCAGGCCGAGGAGATGCGCGCCGAGCTGATCGACCGCGCGGTCGAACTCGACGACGAGGCGATGGAGGCCTTTCTCGAAGGCAACGAGCCCGACGTCGCCACGCTGCGGCGGCTGATCCGCAAGGGCACGCTCGACATGGTCTTCGTGCCGGTTCTCGCGGGCTCCGCCTTCAAGAACAAGGGCATCCAGCCGCTGCTCAACGCGGTGATCGACTATCTGCCGGGTCCGCTCGACGTGAGGCCCTATATGGGCTTCAAGCCGGGCGACGAGACCGAGACGCGGAACATTCCCCGCTCTGCCGACGACGCGCAGCCCTTCGCCGGCCTCGCCTTCAAGATCATGAACGACCCGTTCGTGGGCTCGCTCACCTTCACGCGCATCTATTCGGGGCAGCTCGGCAAGGGCGCCCAGATGCTGAACGCGACGAAGGGCAAGCGCGAGCGCGTCGGCCGCATGATGATGATGCACTCGAACAACCGCGAGGAGATCGACGAGGCCTTCGCGGGCGACATCATCGCGCTGGCCGGCCTCAAGGACACGACGACGGGCGACACGCTCTGCGATCCGTCGCAGCCGGTGGTGCTCGAGACGATGACCTTCCCCGAGCCGGTGATCGAGATCGCCATCGAGCCGAAGACGAAGGCCGATCAGGAGAAGATGTCCCAGGGTCTCCAGCGGCTCGCCGCCGAGGATCCGTCCTTCCGCGTCTCGACCGACATCGAGTCGGGCCAGACGATCATGAAGGGCATGGGCGAGCTTCATCTCGACATTCTCGTCGACCGGCTGAAGCGCGAGTTCAAGGTCGAGGCCAATATCGGCGCGCCGCAGGTCGCCTATCGCGAGACGGTGAGCCACGACGCAGAGATCGACTACACGCACAAGAAGCAGTCCGGCGGTTCCGGCCAGTTCGCGCGCGTGAAGATGGTGATCAAGCCGATGGAGCCGGGCGAGGGCTATTCGTTCGAGTCCAAGATCGTCGGCGGCTCGATCCCGAAGGAATACATCCCGGGCGTCGAGAAGGGCATCAAGTCTGTCATGGACTCGGGCCCGCTCGCCGGCTTCCCGGTGATCGACTTCAAGGTCCAGCTCCTCGACGGCGCCTACCATGACGTCGACTCGTCGGTTCTCGCCTTCGAGATCGCCGGGCGCGCGGCAATGCGCGAGGGCCTGAAGAAGGCCGGCGCGAAGCTGCTCGAGCCGATCATGAAGGTCGAGGTCGTCACGCCCGAGGAATTCACCGGCTCCGTGATCGGCGATCTCACCTCGCGGCGCGGTCAGGTGCAGGGGCAGGAGGCGCGCGGCAACGCGAACGTGGTGAACGCGTTCGTGCCGCTGGCCAACATGTTCAAGTATGTGGACACGCTCCGCTCGATGTCTCAAGGGCGCGCCCAGTTCACGATGCAATTCGACCATTACGAGCCCGTGCCGCAGGCGATCTCCCAGGAGATCCAGGCGAAGTACGCGTGACGTGATGACCGCGCTCCGGATCATCCCTGCGGCGGCTGCCGCGCTGGCGCTGGCCTCGGCCTGCTCCCGCGCGCCTGCGCCCGTGGCGGACCGGGGCGCGACCGTGCCGGTCGAGGCGCTGGCGGTGAACCCTGCCGACGTCCGGATCGACGTAAGCGGCATGGCGGCGGATGCCGACGCTCCGGCCGAGGACGTCGCCGCCTATCTCGGCCTCTACACCGACTTCCTGGCGCTTTCCGAGCCGGCCGGGCGGCCTGCGGCGGCGGTGATCTCGATCATCGACCTTGAGGTCACGAACCCGGACGCAGCGGCCTTCTTCGGGCGGCTGAGTTCGATTTCAGGCACTGTTGCGCTTGTCGACCTTTCGTCGGGCGAGCTCATCGTCGGGCCGGAGCCGCTCGATGTCGATGTCGGGCCGCATCTGGTCGGCGAAATGATCGGCGTCAACGTCCGCGACCGCGCGGACGTGAAGGCGCAGAAGATGTCTAAGGAATTCATGCGGAGGGCGCGCGCCGCTCTCTACGGTCCCACACGGTAAGGCGCGGGCGCGCGCGAGAAGGAGAACGTCATGGCGAAAGCGAAGTTCGAGCGGACGAAGCCGCATTGCAACATCGGGACGATCGGTCACGTTGATCACGGGAAGACGTCTCTGACGGCGGCGATCACGAAG